>MFRN01000032.1 GCA_001784585.1 Candidatus Melainabacteria bacterium RIFCSPLOWO2_02_FULL_35_15
CTTGCCAAGCATGAATATGGTGTAGGCCGAAGATTTATCTATTCCCTGGAATTAATCAGTTTTAAATGGATTTCCCTGAATTTTTTGTCAAACGTGCGCTAATGGCCTGGACTTCCGCCACCTTCTATTTCATCACCGCCAAATGGAGGATAATTTTTCCAAGCTGTAATTATATCCTGATAATCTATCTGTCCGTCTCCATTTAAGTCCTTTTTATCAGCCAAGAATTCAAATAAGCTCCCTCTCTTATCAAAATATCCCATATTTAAGTATTCGGCTAATGCCATGCCAAGTTCTGAGATTTTTTTAGTCTGGCTAAGTGGATCTTTTTCTGCTAATAAAGTTTCAGACATGTCCTGAATTTTTCCAAGCAAATAATTTGGAAGTTTTCCATTCCAGACTGCAATAACATCTTCAAAATTAACTTTTCCATCTCCAGTTATATCACTCTTAATCTCATTAAAGAAATTTTCTAATTCTTTTTCCTTAACAGGATTATTTTCAATGTTTGTATACTTAGCTAATGAGCGAAGTAATAATTGTGGTATCTTCTTGTAGCCATTCTGCTGTTCCAGTAAATTATTGGACAGAAATTTAATATTTTCAAGAAAACCATTAGAAGAATTCCAGAGTGATAAAACATCATACCTGCAAAACTTGTAAAATTACTTAAGTCGCTGCGTACAGAACTACTGAAAACTACATACATTAGAAAATGTGGAATGTAAAATGTAGAATGCAGAACATTTTTTTATTCTACATTTCGCATTTTACATTTCCTTTGATCCCTTTGTGGTCTAGAGAAAATTTTTAAAATAAAAAAACAAGCCCTCGATCTATTAGTACAGCTTGGCTTAGTGTATCGCTACACTTACACCTGCTGCCTATCAACGCCATAATCTTTGGCAGATCTTACTACCTTAACAGTATGAGATATCTCATCTTGAGGTGGGCTTCGTACTTATATGCTTTCAGCACTTATCCTCTCCAGACATGGCTACCCAGCGTATGCCACTGGCGTGACAACTGGTAAACCAGAGGTCTGTACTTCCCGGTCCTCTCGTACTAAGGAAGTCTCCTCTCAAATATCTTACGGGTATGCCGGATATGGACCGAACTGTCTCACGCATGTTGATTTCTCCAGTTCTTTCTTTAAAAAGACTGGATACTTCCACTATTTCTAGTGGCATAGACTATATCTCCTTCCTGTTATAAAGCAAACAGGAGTTGGCGTATTGTAGTGCTTTTAATAGCACCACCTTGTACTTTGGGGTTTTACCCATTTCCTCAGTCGTTACAGGGGCAAGGATAATTTTGATCTAAATTGATCTGACAACCAAGATCACTCTTGATTACTTTTAGTCAACTATCCAGCCTTCCCTCGGTATTACCTTATAGAGTATTTTAACTCTACTTAGGCTTCACCGATATAAGCCAATTTACATCTAAGAATTACTTCTTTCCGCCGGAGGCGGATCAGCCTTTGGCTGAAGAGACGCAGTGTTGAGATGACAGTATCTCTTTTTTTCTACGTTCTGAACCCAGCTCACGTGCCGCTTTAATGGGCGAACAGCCCAACCCTTGGGACGTACTACCGCCCCAGGATGCGACGAGCCGACATCGAGGTGCCAAACCTCCCCGTCGATGTGGACTCTTGGGGGAGATCAGCCTGTTATCCCTATGGTAACTTTTATCCGATGAGCGATGGCCCTTCCATGTGGTACCACCGGATCACTAAAGCCTACTTTCGTACCAGCTCGACATGTCTGTCTCGCTGTCAAGCTCCCTTATGCTTTTGCACTCAACGGTTGATTTCCGACCAACCTGAGGGAACCATTGCGCACCTCCGTTACATTTTAGGAGGTGACCGCCCCAGTCAAACTGCCCAACAGGAACTTTCCCGACACTGGATAACAGTGTTCGGTTAGAACGCAGGTGCAAGAAAATTGGTATTTCACTGTTGACTCCGCCTCACCCAGAAGCAAGGCTTCAAAGTCTTCCAACTATGCTACGTATCCAACGCCCGCGGCCAATTCCAGCCTACAGTAAAGCTCAATAGGGTCTTTCTGTCCTGGCACACCAAATCCGCTTCTTCACAGATAAATCTATTTCGCCGAGTCCCTCTCTGAGACAGCACCCAAATCGTTACGCCATTCGTGCGGGTCGGAACTTACCCGACAAGGAATTTCGCTACCTTAGGCATTTGTGTTAGCTTCATGTCGCCATGAAGATCGGACTATATCTTCATCAATACAACTGATGTCCGGCATATAGTCTCTGAGGATTCTATCTGTTACTTCTTCTAGTGTTCGTTTGCGTTCTTTCCCTTTACTTGCGGGATTCATTTCATATGCTTCCTTTACCAAACGGACCAATCCGCCTGGAGTAAGATGCTCTTTTCGATCTTCCATTGCAATTACAATTTCTTTAAAGCGCTTAAAAACCTCACGCTTGGAAGAAAAGATCATATACTTTTCAAAAAAAGGAATCACCTTTTCTCTTATAGTACGCCTACACATTATCGAGTAGACTAGAACATCTTCATTGCCAACCTTTGGTACTATTCTTCCAGTTCCGAATATTTCTCTTGCAAGGTGTAATTGTGCAATTCCACTTTTGTGTTGATATAAGAAAAATTCAGGATCTACAAGAAAACCAAATTTGTTGTTTGGCATATTTTTAATTGAAACGCATAAACTACCTTCACCTTCAATGAAACCTGCTAGGTACCATTTTTTAGCTTCTTCAATAGATAGTCTTTCCTGCTGATTGACTCTATTCATGTATTATCACCTCCTCGGTAACATAAAATAACTGAGTTGTTCCAGCATATAGCCAGATTTTTTAACGGCCATTTTTGTAGCTAAATAACCGTTATAGTTACGGCCGCCGTTCACTGGGGCTTTGGTCGCTAGCTTTGTCCGCCGAAGCGGACTAACCAACTTCCTTGACCTTCCAGCACTGGGCAGGCGTCAGCCTCTATACATCCACTTACGTGTTAGCAGAGACCTGTGTTTTTGGTAAACAGTCGCTTGGGTCTGCCTTGTGTCACTGTACATTGCTTCAGAAAGTAAACTTCCTACACATTGTACAGTCCCTCTTCTTGCAAACTTACGAGGGCATTTTGCCGAGTTCCTTAGAGAGAGTTATCTCGCGCACCTTAGTATTCTCTACCAGCCTACCTGTGTCGGTTTCTGGTACGGGTACCAAATAATCTTGAAACACTGTTTTTCTCGTTAGCGTGGTGTAAATTACTTCTTGTCCGTAGACAATTACCATAACGTCTCAGGTCATAGCGCCACTGCGGATTTGCCAGCAGTGACTACCTACACGTTTAGAGCGGAATCCATTAACCGCCGTAATCTAACCTTCTACTTCCCAATATTTCTATAACGATTATTTGATAGTGCAGGAATATCAACCTGCTATCCATCACCTACGCTTTTCAGCCTCAGCTTAGGCCCCGACTAACCCCACGCGGACGAACCTTCCGTGGGAATCCTTAGGCTTTCGGTGCATTGGATTCTCACCAATGTTTTCGCTACTCAAGCCGACATTCTCACTTGTATTTTGTCCACCCAATTTTCCAATTGAGCTTCATCCTAATATACAACGCTCCCCTACCGATTATATTTAAAAAATATAATCCCACAACTTCGGTGTAATGCTTTAGCCCCAGACATTTTCGGCGCAGAATCACTTGACCAGTGAGCTGTTACGCACTCTTTTAAGGGTGGCTGCTTCTAAGCCAACCTCCTGGTTGTCTAAGTAATCCCACCTCCTTTGTCACTTAGCATTAACTTAGGGACCTTAGATGGTGGTCTGGGCTGTTACCCTCTTGACGATGAATCTTATCACCCACCGTCTCAGTGCTAGGTATCACTACAATGGCATTCGGAGTTTAACTCGATTTGGTAAGATTATTCATCTCCCTTACCGAACTAGTGCTCTACCTCCATTAAGCTTTAACCTAACCCTGTACCTCAATACATTTCGGGGAGAACCAGCTAGCTCTTGGTTCGATTGGCATTTCACCCCTAACCACAACTCATCCAGTAGTTTTTCAACACTAATTGGTTCGGTCCTCCACGCAATGTTACTTGCGCTTCAACCTGGTCATGGTTAGATCACCAAGGTTCGGGTCTAATATGTCTAATTATAAACGCCCTATTCAGACTCGCTTTCGCTATGGCTCCAGATATTACTCCTTAACCAACTAGACACACTAACTCGCCGGCTCATTCTTCAACAGGCACGCCATCACTCCACGAAGGAGCTCTGACTGCTTGTAAGCATACGGTTTCATGTTCTATTTCACTCCCCTTCCGGGGTTCTTTTCACCTTTCCATCGCTGTACTTGTACGCTATCGGTCACCAGTCAGTATTTAGCCTTACCAAGATGGTCCTGGTAGCTTCAATCAGGATTTCCCGTGTCCCGATTTACTCAGGGTACTGCTCGCCTTGCTTAAGTTTTATTTACAGGACTATCACCTTCTTTGGTCAAGCTTTTCAGCTTTGTTCAATTACTTTTGCAAGTACTAAATGCAGCCCTACAACCCCGACTAGCAAGCTAATCGGTTTAGGCTATTCCCATTTCACTCGCCGCTACTTTGGGAATCACTGATTTGTTTTATTTTCTTCCAGTTACTAAGATGTTTCAATTCACTGACTTATCTTTGCTAACCTATGAATTCAACTAGCAATGTTTCGAGATTAATCGAAACGGGTTTCCCCATTCGGAAACTCGCGGGTCGTAGCTCGTTAGCAGCTCACCGCGACTTTTCGTAGCTTACTACGTCCTTCGTCGACTGCTGGTGCCAAGGTATCCACCGTATGCCCTTTGTAGCTTGTTATTTCAATTTATTTCGCAAAACAATTTTTCTAATAAAAATTGTTTTGACTTGCATAGACCGCTCGGTTTGCCAAATAAATTGGACAAACCTCGCTTCTCGCAGCAAGTAAAATTTTATTTTCTCTAGACTACAAAAGGATCTTGTTTATCCTTATGCTTTACATCTGCAATTACATTTTGGGGATGTCCCCATAGTGTATTTGCCTATGTATTTCTCTCTAATTTATCTGTTTTTTCGTTTTTGGTTTTATCAATAACATCTATAAATATCTTCGAAGATATTTATGATTCTCTGATTTTTGATCTAATATATGCAGTTTTCAGAGTTCAGGTGACCGCTAGGCCGTAAAACACCAAAAGAAAAAGTTAAAAAATTTCTTTTTACCTTTTTCTTCATTTTAATTAGCCCCTGAATAACTTTTTAAACAAGGAAATTAAATGGCGGATAATTATGTTACCAATGAGAGGGCTTATGGTCAAGGAAATGTTATATGCGGAAAATTTACAGCTGATTAAGAACAAATTACCTGTAGTATCAATACTTGTTAAGGATATCCTTGGCAATAACTACTCCTTTTAACCTAAATTGGTATCAAAAAAATAAAATTTGGGAAGAATATTTAGTAAGTAAACAATTACCACTTTAAGCAAGGAGCAAACATGTTTATTTTTTTATTAGATCCTGCATCCGGCCCGGAAAGAACGAAGAATCAGTCAGAAAAACCAAAAATTGAAAATCCTGAATCAATTTTAAAACCTTTATTAGCAAACTTAACAGAAAGACCAAACCAAGCCGGTAGCATTAGTCCAGATTGTATTGATCCTGAAAAAGCAAGAATAAAACAGATACTGATTCGTGTAATGCTTAGAGCAGCCGGGCAATTATTTACAAGAGATCTGGACCCAAGCCCAGACGCGATAATTAAATATCTGGAACAATATACCGGACAGGAAGCAAACAAAGAAAGGCAAAAAGCACTTCAGGACTTTTTCAATGCAATTAAAGAGCAAAAGCCAGATGTAAAATCACACCCGGAAGAATTTTTTAATACCTTGATTGATACCTGGAATAAGGGATGTTTTGAAGGTTTGCCGGAAATACCACCAGTAGGGCCTCCATCAATTGATCAGGATGTAGAAGAACTTAAGAAAAAAGGCATTGAAGTATTAGATGGTGGAGTCGACCCGATTGCAGGAACAAAAATTACATTAAAAATTCATGATAAAGAATATAGTGCCAGCTATAGCGCCATCGGAGGAGTTTATGCAGATTCTTTGAAATCAGAAGATGGAACTCCTGTAAGTCCGGATATAATTACATTAGTAAAAGAAAACAGTGGATTAATAACAAGAGTTGGAATGAAGCTGGGTTATCATTATCAATAGGTATAAAAAGCCTGTCTGATTTCTCCAAGAGCTTTTGCCAAAAGGGTTGTTAAATAAAATGGTTTCTTAATTAACACAAGAAAAATTGTAAGTGGCAAAAGCAAAATCAATAAAAATAATTTCATCCACAAAAAAATCGATACTTTAAATATTTTTGTTTTCAGTAAAATGGTTTCAAATATTGGCGGGAGTTTATTTGAGATAAAACCTTCAACACCTAACATTGGTTTTCTTTTTATATTAAAAATTCGTCCTGTATTTTTAACCAGATAGAGCGATCTGCCGGAATTAAAATACCACTTGTGAAGATATTTTACTGAAAGCCTCTCAGGAGTAACCGGATGATAAAGTGCTGCATAAGGCCAGTAAAGAATTTTAAACTTGTTTAATAGTGCATACCAGAAAAACTCAGAATCTTCATGTGCACCGCTTTGACCTGCACCAATATCTTCCCGAAAAGGTCCCAGCTTTTCAAAGACTTCTTTTTTTACTAAAAAGCATGCTCCCAGAGGATTATTTGTAATTCTGTTTGGATAACTTAAAGGCTCTGCTCCAAGATCATGAACAGGTAAAAAACTTTGTGAAATATTAAATGGTTTTTTAAATGTCATCCAAGAAGGCGGGTGAAGTCCGTCAAAATCCGGCAATACTTTGAATCCAAAAATATGAAACTCATTAAATTCCTGAACACCAAACAGTGCATTACTTATAAATTCACAGGGAATTAAAACATCATCATCTACAAAAAGTAAAAGCGAGCCTTTAGAAGTTAAAATACCCGTGTTTCTGGCATAAGAAAGTCCCGTTTTAGATTCAAAAATGTAATTTATTTTTAAGTTGCTGCCTTCGCAAAATGCATATGCAACTTCTTTTGTGTTATCAGATGAGTTATTATCAACAATGACAATGTCCCAGTTTAATTTCTCAATATTTTTTTGAGAGCCAAGGCACTGGATTAACGTGGCTAATTGTTTTGCTCTGTTTCTGGACGAAACAATTACCGAAAGTTCAACTTGTGGTTTTGAATTCATGAAGGAAACAAATTCTTTTGACTTAAACTCATACAATTATTCTCTGCCAAAAGAGCTGATTGCACAATATCCATGTGAAAAACGTGATGAGTCCAGATTACTTTGTTACAAAAGAGACACTGAAAGAATATCTCATCACAAATTTTATGAGCTTTCAGATATGTTAGGTGAAAACGATGTACTGGTTTTAAATAATACAAAAGTTATTCCTGCCAGATTTTATGCAAAAACAGAAAATAATAAAGAGATTGAAATACTACTTGTAAGCCCTGTCAGTCCGGATAATTTGACGTGGAAAATTCTGGCAAGCCCGAAAAAACATTTACACGCCGTAGAGACGTTGCATGCAACGTCTCTACGGCATGCAACGTCTCCACCGCATGCAACGTCTCTATTATCGATTAACGTAATCGATCCTGATACCATAAGACTTAATTCTTACAATGATCTTCAAATCATTTTAAACGGAATTGGCACAATGCCTCTTCCGCCTTATATTAAAAGAAAATCAGAAACAATTGATGTGGATCGTTATCAAACAATCTTTGCAAAAGAGTCTGGTGCTGTCGCTGCTCCTACAGCTGCCCTGCACTTTACAAAAGAACTTCTAAATAAAATTCAAAACCGAGGTACAGAGATTTTATATATCACCTTACATGTAGGACCTGGCACTTTTTTACCTATCAGAACAAATGATATTCGGGAACATAAATTACTTCCTGAAAGATATTACACAGATAAAGAAGTCTGGGAGAAAATTCTACAGGCTAAAAAAAATAAAAAAAGAATAATTGCCTGTGGGACGACTACTGCCAGAACATTAGAATATATAGCTCTTTCAGATAAATTAAGCGGATTAAATGGTCTGTATATTACTCCGGGATTTGAATTTAAGATCGTTGATTCTTTAATTACAAACTTTCATCTGCCTAAAACATCACTTCTGGTCTTAATCAGCTCATTTATAGAATGGAAAAGTGTAAAAAAGATTTATGATGAAGCTATAAAAGAAAAATACAGGTTTTTTAGTTATGGGGATGCTGTGTTTGTAAGTCTGCAATTTACTTAGTAATAAAAGGTTTTTAATGAAAAGTTAAGGAAAACCTGGATAAAAGCCGGAACAAGAGGAAAATGTTTTGGGTTAAGAGGATCGTGAAGAAATGTAAATCTGAAAATTATTTTTTATATTTGTTTTTTATTTGTCCTTGTTTGGTTTATAATCTTTAACTAAGTAAATAGTCTCTAAAAGTTTTTTATTTTCTAAATGAAAGACATACAAGATTAGTATGGTCATAGAAAATAAATTCATCCAATTTTAGTAAGGCTATAAAAAGCTGTGATTAACTGTAGTAAGAGTATACAATTACCTAACGCAGCTGATTATCTTAACTATGCCTGACAGAAAATAAACATACAAAAGGAGATAAAAAAAATGCCACTTGAACCAACCAGTCGAATAGTAACTGCAAATCTTGGAGAAACCACTAAGACGGTGAATACAGAAGGTAATACCCCTTCTGTATTACCTACAACTGTTTCAGGCAGTACAGGTCCAAATGTAGGAATTGGAACGCTGGCGGATGACGTTGCATCACTAAAAGATTTGCTCCGGATTGCAAAATCTTCTGTAACAGTAGAATCACAATCAGCGCGAAATGAGCAAATTTCTTTTGATAAGTATTTAGAACAGGTTTTTCAGAATCCAGGCTTAGTTCGTCTATCAGCCCAAAGAGCTTATGACATGATTTTGTCTAAAGGCAGAAAAACTATCGAAGTAGATGGTGATGTAATTTATGACTATGAGTTTTATAAGCATCCAACAGATCCAAGAGATGCAATTTCAGGCGCAAAAAAAGCAATCCATACATTTGTAGAAGCAATTGGTGGTGCTGCTAAAGAAACCGGCCCTGATCAAAGAGTTGTTTTACTTGCAGGTCCGGTAGGTACAGCCAAGACTTCAATGGTAAGAGCAACCTTTAAAGGGCTTGAAGAGTATTCTGCTACAGACGAAGGAAAGATGTTTGCTCTTGGATGGAACTTAAAAGATGAAAAAGGAGAGCCTCTCAAAGATAAGCATGGACAACTCCTGTTTAAATTTGTGGATCCTGATAAATCATGTGAAATGTTTGAAGAGCCGTTAAATGTAATTCCTCTTGACTCCAGAAAACAGATTATAAACTCTTTAAATAAAAAAAGACTAACGGGTGCTAAAAATACAGGTATTCCAGTGGACTATTTGCTTGGCACACACTCACAGCTATGTCCTAGCTGCCAAAACATATTTAACAAGCTAGTAGAACATCATAGCGGAGATATGGAAAAAGTTCTAAGCCATGTTGTAGTAAAAAGATTAGTCTTAAATGAAAAGACAAGGACCGGGATTACTTTCTTCGGTGCAAAAGATGAAAAAAGTCACAATGCAAATGAACTTTCTGGCAGTGTAAACGTTAGAAAATTATTGCAAATTGGTACTGATAGCGATCCACAAGCTATTACACTTGATGGTGATGTATTAAAAGCTAACAGAGGCGGGGTACATTTTGGTGAATTTTTAAAACTTCCAAATGAAATCAGGTATCCACTTCTAGACGGTGCACAAGACAGGGCAGTAAAAGTAGCCAGAAATGCAATGGTAGACTTTGATAGTTTGCTTATTGCTACTACTAATATGCCAGACTGGAGAAAAATAGCAAGAGATGAACACCAGGAAGCTATTAGAAGCAGAATACTGCCTGTAACAGTTCCATATCTTGATAGAATCCAGGATGAAATGGGGATTTATCAAAAAACATTTTCTGTAAAAGCTAGGCAGCTTGACATACATGAAGCACCTCATTCTTTATGGCTTGCTGCTTTGTGGGGAATTACCACCCGCCTGGCAGAACCCAAGCATGCAAATATTACACCTATACAAAAGGCTTATTTATACAGCGGGAAGAAGTTAGCTGGATTCACAGAGCAAGAAGTAATTCAACTGAAAAAGGATGTAGCTCCTGAAGAGATGGAATTGCTTAAAGGTGTTTCTCCCAGAGATATTCAGGATGCCTTAGCATCAGCTCTTGAGCACCCGGATGTAACTGACAGAGAAAGGGGAACAAGGTGCGTAGATCCATTTATTATTGTTGATGCATTAAAAAAACACTTAAAACAGCTTGTTGCAAAAGCTACTCCGGAAGACAGAAAAGCCTGGCTTACAAGACTTGAAGAGGTCGAAAAAGAGTTGGATAGAAAACTATCCGATGATGTCAGAAAAGCTGTAAGTGGGGATGCAAAAGAAGTTCAAAATCTTTTTGATAATTACATAATGAACATAAAGGCCTATGTAAAAAAAGAAAAGGTTAGAGATTCCCTTCAGGCAGGTAAACTTGTACCACCAAATGAAAAGCTTATGAGATCTATTGAAGAAAAAAGAGGGATAAATGATACAAGGCGCGATGACTTTAGAAGCGGTTTGATACAAGCAATAGGCATGATGAGCATTGAAGGAAGGATATTTAAGTATGATACTGATGAGCAGCTAAAACAAGCTTGTGAAGAAGCACTCCTTGAAAAACACAGAGATGTTACTCTGCCTACACTAAGTACGGAGTTTGCAACTGAGGAGCAAAGACAAAAGCTTAATACTGTAAAAACCAGGTTAATTGAAGAACATGGCTATTGCAGACACTGCGCACAAATTGCTATGAGGCGTACTCAAGCTCCTGAAAATAGAAGTAAATAATTATAATAAGGAGCAGGAGTAATGGTTCCAAGAATCTCACCAGTTATACAGATTATTCCACCAGTCACACAAAAAACAGTAGCTGGCGGTTCTTCTGCAGGTAATGAAAGAGATTTTCTCGTTTGCTCCGAATCAACTACTGCCAATACTACAAATCAAACCAGTATTGAGTTACCTTATGAGTACAAAGCTGCAGCAGCTATAGGAAGAGGAATAACAGGGCAAAGAAGCTATCCGGTATCTCCGGAAACTAATCCTGAATACTGGAACTGGAATAAGAAAATCTTTGAGCTGGCAAAGAAAGAAGGGCTGGATCCATATGATGTAGTGTACTGGGTATGCAAACGAGATCAATTGCTTCAAGCTGCAGCAAGAGGTGGTTTCCCGGTTAACGTTTCTCACTGGAGAAATGGAATGGAGTTCTATGAGCTGCATATAGGTCATGAGTTTAATGTGTCCAGAATCTATGAAATGATCATTAACAATGATCCTTCTCATGCTTACTTGCTTGAAGGGAATGCTCTTGTTGATCAAAAACTTGTTATGAGCCATTGCATGGGGCATTCTGATTTTTTTAAAAACAACATTCACTTTAGATTTACAAACAGAAGCATGCTAAACAGAATAGCTGAACATGCTTCATATCAAAGAAATGTAATGGATAGTGAAGGTATTTCATTTCTTGAAATGGAACAGTTCTTAGAGAAAGCATATTCAATAGACGATTTAATTGACTATTCAAACCTGGAACCAAGGCAGCTTAAATATGAACTCCATCAGAACAGACCTATCGCTAAAGTACCGGATGATTACGGCATAATTGATGCGTCAGAACTACCAAGTCATATGCAGGGAAGGATTAATAATCCTGAAAGACTTAGGGAAGAAAGAGATGCTGAAAAAGAGCGTTTAGACAGAGAAGCTCAAAAAATTCCAAAATATCCAGATTATGATGTAATGGGATTTATAATTGAAAATTCTAAAGTTTTAAAACTATGGCAAAGGCAGGTTCTTATGCACGCAAGAGAACAGGCATACTATTTAGCTCCTCAGGGACTTACTAAGATAATGAATGAAGGCTGGGCTGTCTACTGGCACAGAAGACTTATGTCCCATCCGGAAATTGTAGATTTAAGGGATGCATCAGCTTTTGCAGATCATAATGCAGGTACTCTTGCTATGTCTGGTGGCAGATTGAATCCATATAAAGTAGGATATGAAATATTTATGGATATTGAAGAGCGCTGGAATACTGGTCGCCATGGACGACAATGGGAAGAAATAGAAGACGAAAGAGAAAGAAGAGACTATGATGACAAGTCAATGAAAGGCTTTGAACAGATCTTTGAAGTAAGAAAATGGGAAAAAGATATGACATTTATAGATAAATATCTTACTCCTGAAGTTGCAAAAAAACTAAAGCTTTTCACCTGGGAGCAAGAAGGAGAAAACTATATACTGGCAAGCAGAGAATTTGAAAAAGTAAAAGCAAAATTTGTTGAGCAGCTTTTTATGGGGACTGGTATTGCTGTCAGAGATGGAAATTACGATAATAAAGGTGAATTGCTCTTACATCATGACTTTAGATTTGATTTAAAACAAGACTATGCACTTGCAACCATGAAAAATCTTTTATCAATGTGGGGGAACACAATACATTTAAATACAAAGCTTTATTGGGCATCAGATGATGAGAACCCTACTCCGGTGAGAATCATAGCAGAAAATATAACACTTGCAGATTCAGGCAAAGCAAAAGCTGGTATAAAAATTACTATCAGACGGGCACTTGAAGAAGTAAACAAAGAAACCGGCTTAATTGACTATACTCCTACTAATGTTTTATATGAAACTATGGAAGAGGTGAAGTCATAGTGAGAATAGGAGTTACTGATAAAACACCTATAGTAAAGCCTCCACTAAAAGTGGTTACTCCTCCTCCATTAGCTACACAAGGAGATTTGCTCGGGACATTAGAAAATGCACAAGAATCAAAAACTACTCCACTTGCTACACCACATTTTTTTTCACCGAGATTGCTAATGCAGTCTCTTCTTTTTAATTCCATTGCTGATCCTGATCTACAAAGATATCAGGACATTCTTAAGGGTAAAGTCAGAGAAGATTTAAAAAAATTTAAAACCCCGGGTGAAATGTTCGGAGTAAAAGGCGGAAAGATTGTCAGCATTCCAGTACCAAAAATAGGGATACCACACTTTACAAGAGGCAGTGGAAAAGGTGGTGGCACAGCCCAGGGTGATGGTGAAGAAGGAGATGTCCTTGGCGAGCCAGGTGATGCAAAGCCAGGTAAAGGTGCAGGCAGTGAACCAGGTGAACACATACAGGAAATATATGTTCCTATGACACTAAGTGAAATAGCAGAAACCATAATAAAAGATCGTAAGTTGCCATACTTAAAACCAAAAGGATATGGAGCTGCAAAAGAAAAGTCCATTAAATGGAATACAAAAAGTAAAGTAGGCATAGATTTAGATATTAATGCCACCATAATTAATGCCATAAAAAGAGTCGGTGCTGAAATTGGAGATAAATTTGATCTTGAGACAGATGAGGGACTAAATGCACTACTAGACCAGGTAGCCATTGAAGAACAAGATAAAGTTTTTATATCCTGGAGAGAAATAGAAAAACCACAGGTATCTGTAGCAATTATCTATAAGATGGATGTTTCAGGTTCTGTTACTGACGAGATGAAAGAAAAAGTTCGTAAAGCTGCCAGGTGGCTTTCTATTATTATTCAGTATCAGTTTGGTTTGGTCAGGGCAGAGCTTAGAGGAGATAAATTTTCAAACGAACACTTCGGAGAAGGCGTAGAAGAAGTATTTATTATTCATGATTCTAGCGCAAAAGAAGTAACAGAAGAAGAGTTTTATACCACTCGTGAAAATGGCGGTACACAAATATCATCTGCATATGAGCTTGAAGAAAAAATTATAAATGAAAGATATGATCCTGATACCTGGAATATATATTCTTTTTATTTTGGAGATGGGGATAATTGGGGAGACGATACTCCGCATTCAATTGATTTAATGAAGAGATTGGCAGAAAGAGTAAATGAAGTAGGGTATGTTCAGGTAGAGTCACATTACGGAAGTGGTGACTTTTATGACTATGTAAAAGAATTCGCTTCAGAGCAAGGTCATGTCAGAGCTGTAAAAATTACAGCAGAAGGTACAGAGGATCTTGATAAGGTTATAGATGAAATGCTCGGAGACAAAGGGGATAAAAAAGATTAATGCCTATCATTCGAAGAGTATCAGAAGTTGATGGGGCCAGAACTAAGGGTGGGATCATTGTCCCTCTTAACTCTCCCTTAAGTGCTTCTGTTACTGTACCAAATTCTATTGCAACAGATGCTACAGAAGATTTTTCAGCAGGTTTTCTTGCGCGAGCAGAAGCTAATAAAGCTAAGTTTATGGCTGAAAAACCATGGATGCAGTTTCTTAGCGAATATATTCCCGCAGTAGAACAAAATCCAAAAAAATATTTACGTCAGGTAGCCAGATATTTTCTGGATGCAGTCGAATATTGGGACAGAGTTTGCGGAGTAGAACCTGATAAAAAAATAAAAGTAATGGGTAAGTGGGTTCATCCTTATGCATTTACTTCTAAGCCCTGGGAACCAAAAGGTTTAGTTGATAAAGAACTTGTTCAGGATCAATTAATCTTCTGGAATGATTTAATGGAACAGATAAAAGTAATGTCAAGGAAAAAGCATCCAAATAAAATGATTGTGATTCATGGACCAAATGCTACTGGAAAATCCTTAGCCTTTGATACCATGTTTGGAATGCTTGAAGCATATTCAAAAACCGATGAAGGTGCTCTTTATACTTATGAATGGGTTTTTGGGAATGTGCCTGGTGATAACATGGGCTTTCATAGCAGCATGAAAGATTTTAAAAAATTAGAGGGAATTCTTACTAGAGATGATATTCAAGAAAGCTTCCTTGCTGGCAAAAATGCAAGTCCAATTTTCCTTTTAAGCAAGATCGAGAGAGAGAATCTTTTAACTAAATTAAATGCTGAAGGTAAAATACCGGAAGATCTAAATACAGACTATATTTTATCAAGTGAAGTGAATGATGCATCGAGAATAACATATGAAGTGCTCAAAAATATTTATGAAGGAGATGATGCAAAGGTATTAAATCATGTACATGTGGTTAGATGGCATTATTCTGCTCAAGGACGAAGAGGACTTGTTTTAATTCAGCCAAATGTAACTCCAAATACAAGACTTGTAGAAGTTTTACCCAGAACAGATTTAGAAGGCTTACCTCGCCCACTTGCAATTGCATTTAGAAATGCAGGGATTCACCTGATAGAAGGAGATGAAGCAGAAGCAAATCATGGAGTAATTGTATATGATGACTTTTTAAAAGATGCTGTTCAGGGAGAACATATTGGTTCTATGGATGAGTTTTTGCATCTTCTTAGATTTGCCGAAAAAGGGAAAACTACTATTTCTACTACTACTACAAAAGGCCGTGGTGCACATGCAGTAGATGAAGGTTTTGATGTTTTAATGTGTGGAACTACAAATGATGATACTTTAATGCTACTCGAAGATAACTATTCTGAGTGGCCTTCACTTAATGCCAGATTTTTAAAAGTAGCAATGTGGATGTCAAGAAATTACAGACCAGTTACAGAAATATTTAGACCTCAATTACTACAATTATTACCTCCTAAAGGCACCAGACATGTTTCTCCAAATGCTCTTGAAGCTTTTGGGTTATGGGTAACTATGACTTATCTCTTCCCTGCTCAAAACACTAACTATTATAATTCCCTTCCACATATTGATGACAAGGTTAAACCACGACTAACTGGTTTATTAAGCTCAGGAAGATTATCAGCTCTTGAAAAAGCTCTGCTATATCAACATGAAGACATTAATTCTTACAGATTAAGTACAGATGGGGGCAGATATTCACAAGAAGATCAGCAGATGTTAGAGTCTGTTGTTGATGCCATTGCAAATGAATATAACCTGGGCGTAGGAAGGCATAAGTTTTTCTTTTATGAAGGTAGCGTAGGATTTGATGTAAGGCAAGCAGAGCCGATTTTACAAAGAGCCATAATGGCAAAATCAGATGAGTGTTTTTCAATAATAGAGATATTTGATATTTTAGGTGACGAAATAAAACATGGATTTGAATTTGAAAAGAAGAGGGACGCAATTATAAAAAATGTAGGTGAAAAACTTAATAAAATAAGAAAAGAAAATATGAAGTCAGGTGGAGCAACCACCGGCTTAGACTTAACAGTTTTACCTGAAAAGATTCCTTCTACGAGAGAGCTACTGGATCAAGTTAAAGAGCACGAAAAAAGGAGGATAAAATTGGATGTTTATCAAGCCCTAAACTGTATAAAACCCAAGGAAGAACAAGTTCTTGATTTGAAAAAGTATGTTGAACATATTATGGCTTCTATAGGAAGGCGACAATTAAGATCACAGTGGCGAAGTGCTGAGGGCAGCACTCAACCTGATGAAAACTTTATGCAAAAAATGGAGAAAATTTTATCCCCGTCAAATGGATTCTCAGATAGTGACAAAAGAACAGAATTTAGACGAAATGTAGCAGGTAGTATTGGTACCTGGGCAATAGATAACACAGATAAAGATGCTATAGAACATCTGGATAAAATTGATGTAATGAAAGATTTTATACGTAGAATGATTGATTATGATATAACAAAAAGTGAAGAAAAAGTAAAATTCTTTTTGCAGGACTTAAGAACTTATTATGAAAGAGGAAAAGATATGAAAACTCATAGCCTTGCCAAAATAGAACCAGAAAGAGTTAGCACCTTACATGGTGCTCTTAATAATTTAAAGCAAAAAGGTTATTGCGATAAATGCATCACCAAGCATATTTTCTTTGCTTTTCCGGACAGTTAAATAACTTGTGACGGAACAAATTCTTTCTGAAATACTTAAGTGTTAAAATGTTAATCGTGGATAACCTGAGACAAAAAACATTTTTAATTTTCGGTGCAGGTGCAGTAGGCGGCTACTACGGCGGGATGATTGTAAGAGCTGGCTTCGATGCTACTTTTATTGCAAGAGGAGAGAACTATAAAGCCTTAAAAGAAAATGGCTTAACACTAATACGAGATAACAAAAAAGAAATCATTCCAATTAATGTTGTAGACAAACCAGACTTAAATCAATATGACTACATTTTAATTTGTGTTAAGTCAGCTCAAACAGAGGAAGCTACTAAATTAATCACAAATAATATTCATAAACAAACTTCTGTTGTTTCATTGCAAAATGGTGTTGAAAACGAGGATATCATTGCAAGCGTAATTGGAAAAAGTATGGTTATCGGTGGTCTTGTATTTATAGCTTCCAGATTAACTTCACCCGGAGTCATAGAGCAGTTTGGCTACAATGGTGCATTGATCGGGGAACTCTATTTAAATGAAAAGACTAAAAGAGTTTTAGAACTTCAGGAAATCCTCATACAAAGCGGGATTGACTGTAAAGTTTCAGATGATATGAGAGGCGATCTTTGGAATAAACTTGTGTGGAATACCTCATTTAACTCACTCAGTGTTTTAACAGGACAAACAGTGGATAAACTTTTAGAAGAAGATTATGAGCTTGTAAAAGCTATTATGACTGAGGTCAGGGATGTAGCACTGGCACATGGATTAAATATCAGACCTGATACTGTGGAATTTAATTTAAACAGATCTAAAGGTTTTACTGGCTTTAAAACCTCTATGCTTCAGGACTTTGAAAGAGGAAAACCTTTAGAAACAGAAGAACTCGTAGGTGTAGTAATAAGAAAAGCAAAAGAGAAGAACATTCCAGTGCCAAATACTGAAAGAGTTTACAGCCAGATCAAAGAAAAAATATCTGTAAGTATTTAATTAAAATAAAAGTCTAAAAAATAAAAATCTCTTACTGTATTTCTTGGCGCACGTTTGACAAAAAATTCAGGGAAATCCATTTAAAACTGATTAATTCCAGGGAATAGATAAATCTTCGGCCTAC
>MFRN01000033.1 GCA_001784585.1 Candidatus Melainabacteria bacterium RIFCSPLOWO2_02_FULL_35_15
AGCTTGGAAAAATTATCCTCCATTTGGCGGTGATGAAATAGAAGGTGGCGGAAGTCCAGGCCATTAGGTCTTCCCCCATTATAACAGTTCCTGAAAATCTCTCCACAAAAATTTCTTCAAATCAATTTTTTGATTTTTATCGAATTTAATCATTTTTAATTAAATGGAAATATTATTAAGATGTTAAAATTAAATATCTTATGAAGAAAAGTGTTTATTTAGATACAACAATTTTTAGCTACTATGTGGATGAGAGACCAGAACTCAGTGTTCATATTGAGAGAACAAGGGATTGGTGGAGTAATGAAAAACGATTCTATGATTTATACATTAGTAATTTTGTTACAGAAGAACTTAAATCAAAAAGTTTTCCAAACCAAATGAGTGCAATAAAATTAACAAAAGGTATTCAAGTGCTAGAGCCCATAGAGCAGATTGATAAAATCGTTGAAATCTATCTTAAGAATAAATTAATGCCACAAAAGGATACAAGAGATGCATTGCATCTTGCTTTTGCATCTGTTTATAAAGTTGATGTTTTGTTAACATGGAACTGTGCTCACTTAGCAAATGTAAATAAAAAAGAGCATATGAAAAATATAAATGCAGCTTTGGGGCTTTTTCTTCCAGAAATTGTTACTCCTCTTGAACTTCGGGTATAATATCCATGTATTTATGAAGAAGAAAAAGAAAAAAAATGATAAATGGTCTGATCCTGTAGTTGAAGAAACCAGGGCAAGAGGAAGAGCCTTTACTGCTCGTTTTGGAAATGATCCAAAAAAAATCCTGAATTACTTGCGTAAAATAGAAAAAAAGGATCCAGACAAATCAAAATATGTCTCTGAGATAAAGATTGTTAAAAAAGCATCTTAAATTCAATTAGCTCTGATTATATCCCCACAAATATTTCTTCAAATCAATTTTTTGATTTTTATCGAATTTGATTCCTTCTTTTACTGCTAAAATATTAACTTAAAATGGAAAAATCAATAAAACTTTATCTTGATACATCTGTTTGGAATTTTGCGCTTGAGGCAGATAGACCAGATTATATAATTACTTACGAATTTTTAAAAAGTGTAAATAATAGCAGTGAATATTCACTGGTTTTTTCTAATTTAGTAGAAGCAGAAATAAATGATGCTCCATCTAAAAGAAAAGAAGAACTTACAAAATTAATTGATATTTTTAAACCTGTAATAGTTTATTCCAATGAAGAAGCTTTTAATCTTGCTGAAATTTATATTTCTGAAGGACTAATTCCAGAAAACTACAGAGATGATGCTATTCATATAGCAACAGCCACTGTAAATCACTGCAATTTCCTTTTATCCTGGAATTTTAAGCATATAATTAAGGCAAGGGTTATTTGGGGAGTTCACTTAATAAATCATCGTGAGGGATATGGTTTAATAGAGCTGGTTTCACCAAAGCAATTCTTGGGTAAGGAATAAATAAATGACTGAACCAGATCCAATGAGAGAACTACATAAAATTCGTGAAAAAAATTATCACGAAACTAAACATATGTCTGCTAATGAATATATTCAACATATAAAACAAAAAGCTAAGGAATTTGAGGCATTTAGGAAAACTGTAAAACCAGTTAAGGATTTAGAAACTTTTTTTAAAGAATTAGATGACAAAAAGAAGGCTAGTTAAAATATAGCCATGACTGAACCAGAACCAATGCCACAACCTCCTTTTAGACCTAAATAAATTCTCTCCACTTATATTTCTTCAAATCAATTTTTTCTTCCTTATCAAAAACAACTCCTTCTTTTTCTAAAAGTCTTTTTTGTAAATCAAGCGGAATGTTCATAAGTTTGTTTGTGCTGATAGTGCCTTTTGAATTTATTACTCGCTGCCAGGGAATTTGTGAATCGTGAATCGTCGTTCGTAGATAATATTTAGAGTTTGTTTTTTTACGATATACGATACACGATTTACGATTCACTTTTGCTAACCTATTCAATGCCCACCCTACAACTCTTGGATTTAAATTTAAAATTTGTCCTATTTGCCCATAGGTCATTACTTTCCCTTTTGGGATTTTTTTTACGAGGTTGTAGATTTTTTCGTAGGTTTTCATGATTATAGATTATCATTATAAGACAAAACGTAATATTTCTTTATAATTATGCAAATAAAGCGTATAAATTTGCAAGATAAGGTAAAATATTTACATGCAGTTTCCAAGATTAATAGAATCCGACTTAGAAAGGCTCTTAAATAAGAATCGTAGCGTACTTTTATTTGGACCCAGGCAAACAGGTAAAAGTACTTTGATAGAAAATTTCCTTGCTAAAGTTAAGCAAAAAAAGATCATATACAGACTTCAGGATATTAATAATTACCAGGAACTAATAAAAAATCCTGAACTTGTACAGCAAAGAGTCGAGATTGAACTTAAGTCTGGTCCAGTATTACTTTTTATAGATGAGGTTCAAAAAATTCCTATTCTAATGGATAGTTGCCAGTACTTGATTGATACGTACAAAGAAAAAATAAGAGTTATTCTATCAGGCTCTTCAGCCAGAAAACTTCGTACAATAGGAACTAATCTACTTCCTGGCAGAGTGATAATTAGAAATCTACATTCGCTTATATTGCCAGAGATACAAGAAAAGAAAGAACAAAGAATTGTCCCTGTTAAATTTCAATCAGATAATTACCCAGATACAAATATTTCGCTTGAAGATCTTTTATTTTATGGCTCACTTCCTGGCATTCTAAAAGAGAAAGAAAATGAAATCAGGGAAGATTTACTAAAGTCATATGTTTTAAGTTACTTGGAAGAAGAAATTCGTGCTGAGGCACTAAGTAGAAATCTGGGTTTATTTTCCAGATTTCTTGAGCTGTCTGCATTTGAGTCAAATAGTTCACCCAATATGTCAAAACTATCCCAGGAAACAGGTATTCCTATCTCAACAATTAAAAATTATTTTCAACTTCTTGAAGATACTTTGATTACTTATTCGATTCCAGCTTTTAGAAAAAAGTCAAGAAAACAAATCTTAACTACTCCAAAATATATTTATTATGATACGGGAATAAGAAATGCAGCTTCAGGAATGCCATTCAATAAGCAAATATTAAAAACAGAATTAAGCGGGAAATTATTTGAACACTTTATTTCTTTAGAGCTTATAAAAAGAATTAAATATCAGTATTCATCGTGGAAATATTTTTATTTCAGGACTAATCATGGTATCGAAGTAGATTTTGTAATTCAGACTGATGATGAACTTATTCCCATTGAAATTAAATATACCAGTACTCCTGATTCAAAACATATAAGACATCTGAAGGTGTTTATGGAAGAATTTAATTGTAAACAGGGCTATCTGATTGGATTATTCAAAAATGCTCTGAAATTAGAAAAAGGGATTTATGCTATTCCCTGGAATGAAATATAATAATTAAAATGACCACCACAAACCAACTCATAAATACTCTTTGGCAAAAAGACACAGAAGAATTAAAAGATAAGCTTTTAACTATTCTTGCTAAACAGAGCTACAGAGAAGGAAAGTTTACTTTAGTAAGTGGTAAAGAATCAAATTTTTATCTGGACGGGAAGATGACCTCGCTTGATAGTGAAGGCGGGACACTAATTTCTGTTTTATTTTTAAGAATGTTAAAAGAAAATGTTTCTAGTGTTGGTGGAATAAGTGTAGGAGCCGATCCGCTTAGCAGCGGTGTTTCACAGATAGGATATTTACTTGGAAAAAAATTAAATGCTTTTTATGTAAGGAAGGAACCTAAAAAACATGGCACCAGTAAGTGGGTTGAAGGGCCGCTTAAAGCCGGCGAGACAGTAGCAATCTTAGAAGATGTGGTTACTACAGGAGGTTCATCTCAAAAAGCAATTGAAAAAGTTACAGAGTTTGGTGCTAAAGTAGAACAGGCTCTGGCAGTAGTAGATCGGAATGAAGGTGGCAGGGAAACATTTAAAAAACTAGGCGTGGAGTATGATTTCTTGTTTGATATTAATGAAGTGATTGAGAGATCTAGGATTTCACGTTAATATGATTATCCAACTATGCCAATTACTACCACAATCTCAATAATCTTAAAAGATAACTCAAAAAAAGAAATCCCATCAGGTTCTACAGGCCTTGATTTAGCTAAGGCTATCAGTAACAGCCTGGCTAAAAAGAGTGTTGGACTTTTATTAAATAATGAACTAAGGGATCTGGTTACTGTTTTAAAAGATAACGATAAGATAGAAATAATTACACAGGAAGACCCGAGAAGTTATGAATTTTTAAGACACAGTACAGCACATATTCTGGCTGAAGCTGTCCAGAATATTTTTAAAGGAGCAAAGATTGCAATCGGACCTGTTATAGAAGACGGATTTTATTATGATTTTGAAATTCCTGATCATAAACTTATCCCCGAAGATCTTTTAAAAATTGAAAAAGAAATGCAAAGACTTATTGATGAAGAGCAAAAATTTATAAAGATAAATATACAGGACACAGACAAGCAGCTACAAGAGTTTCAATTACAGGGAGAAAAATTTAAAGCTGAATTACTTAATCAGTATAAAAATGACAATCCTACTTTATATGTTTTAGAAGATAAATCAGGAAAACCAGTCTGGAATGACCTGTGTAGAGGTCCACATATTATAAACTCAAAGCAAATTAAAGCTTTTAAACTACTTTCTGTTTCAGGTGCTTACTGGAGAGCAGATGAGACAAAAGAGTCACTTCAGAGAATTTATGGAACATCCTGGTGGAGTCAGGAAGAACTGGATAAGTATTTAAAAAATCTTGAAGAAGCAGATAAAAGAGACCATAGAAAACTTGGTCGCCAGCTGGATCTTTATAGTACGCATGAAGAGACTGGTCCTGGCTTAATACTCTGGCATCCTAAGTTAGCCTTTATCAGGGGACAGGTGGAAGATTACTGGAAGGATTTACACGGAAAAAACGGCTATGAGTTTGTTTATACTCCGCATATTGCAAGGACTGACTTATGGAATATTTCAGGCCATAATGATTTTTACAAAGAAAATATGTTTTATATGACTGTAGATAAACAGGACTATGTATTAAAACCCATGAATTGTCCTTTTCATGTTTTAATTTTTAATTCCCGCAGGCATAGTTACAGAGAACTTCCTGTAAGGTTTGCTGAGCTGGGTACTGTTTACAGATATGAGCGTTCAGGTGTTATGCATGGACTTGCACGTGTTCGTGGTTTTACTCAGGATGATGCTCATATTTTTTGCAGGAGAGATCAGTATGTGGAAGAAATTAAAGGTGTAATTAAACTTGTTGACATAATTTACAAACAATTTGGACTTGAATATACAGCAGAGCTTTCTACAAAACCAAAAGACGCAATCGGGGGAAAAGAAATTTGGGATTTTGCTGAAGCTGGCTTGGAGCAGGCAATAAAAGAGTATGGGCTTGAATATAAAATTAACCCACAAGATGGAGCTTTTTATGGGCCTAAAATTGACTTTAAATTAAAAGATGCTTTAGGACGTATCTGGCAAGGGGCTACTATCCAGCTTGACTTTAATTTACCGGATAGATTTAAGTTACAATATATAGAAAAAGATGGTTCTCAGCAGCAACCAGTTATGATTCATCGTGCTATTTATGGGGCACTGGAGAGATTCGCAGCAATTATTATCGAACACTTTGCAGGTGATTTTCCTCTCTGGCTTTCTTATAAGCAGGTTATTGTTTTGCCTATTACTGATCGCCATTTAGAGTATGCAAAAAAAGTTGAAACCGTGTTAAAAGAAAAAAATATAAGAGCAGGGATTGATGATCGGGCGGAATCATTAAATGCAAAAATTCGTGATGCAGAAATAAATAAGATTCCTTACATGGCAATTGTTGGGGATAAAGAATCAAATGAAAACAATGTTTCGGTTCGTATGAGAAAAAAAGGAGATCTTGGAAAGATATCTTTAGATACTTTTGTTGAGCAGTTATCTAAAGAAATTGAACAAAAATTAATTAGCCTATGAATAACAAATTAAAAAGAAATTTGATTTTTTGTTTATTATCTTTTTTTATTTTAACCATCTTGGCTGTCAGAGCAAATTTTAAAGATGAAGTACGGGAAATACTCTATTATGGAAAGGAAGGTGCATTGAGAGGGCAAATCTGGTATGGAAATGCATCCTGGTATGGGCCGCACTGGCATGGCAGAACTACATCTAGTGGTGAAACATTTAACAAAAACAAATTAACTGCAGCACACAGAACACTTCCCTTCAATACAATGGTTAAGGTTACAAATTTAAAAAATAATAAATCAGTAATAGTCAGGGTAAATGACAGGGGCCCGTTTAAGGCAGGCAGGATAATTGATCTTTCTGAAGAAGCTGCAGATAAAATTGATGCAAAAAAACAAGGAATTTCTTATGTTAAGGTCCAGGTTTTGAACCAATGACGTGAAGTTACATTTCAGATAACTCATAATCTAAGTTAAGTAAAGGCAAGGCAGTCTTGTTTAAATTAATAATTATTTAAGAAACTATACTGTCAAATTTAACTTCTAAAGGTTAGTATTAATAGTAGATACCTGACCAAAATATAAAATCTCTCTTACTCCGATTTAAGCCAAATAGGCCAAAAAAATAATTATAAGGCAGTAAAAAGAACATAAGGGTTAAGGTTTTCATCAAGATTAAATTACATGCTTTGTAAAATAAAATAATTTTAAAAAAGGAATTTGCCGACGGAAGCAGCAGCTTGTCTGAAACATAGAAAAGGAAGGGGATTGTAATGGTAGATATTGCTGGTCAAGATTCAATTGCGAATATTATAGTAAATGCTGATTCGCCTGATGTAGAACAGCTGGCCCAGATTGAAAGTGAGTTTAGTGATGTTTTGCTTGGCGGGGATCTGGAAGGTGATCTTGATGCAGGTGCTTTAGAGGATGACTTTTTCGATGCAAAGCTTGAATTAGGTACAGATGATTCCATAAGACTTTATCTTAGAGAAATAGGCCGAATACCGCTTTTAAAAGCAGAAGAAGAAATTGATTTAGCAAGAAGAATTGCAAATGGCGGATATGACGGTATTGTTGCAAAAAGACAATTAGTACAGGCAAACCTGAGGCTTGTAGTTTCAATTGCCAAAAAATATTTAAACAGAGGATTGCCTTTTCTTGATTTAATTCAGGAAGGAAACCTGGGCTTAATCCGTGCTGCGGAAAAATTTGATCCTGAGCGCGGCTATAAATTTTCTACTTATGCAACATGGTGGATTAGACAGGGGATTACCAGAGCATTAGCAGATAAATCCAGAACTATTCGTGTACCTGTACACATGGTTGAAACCATAAATAAGTTTAAGAAAATAACCCGGGAGCTGTCACAGGGATTAAACAGGAGACCTACTGAACATGAACTTGCTGCTGCAATGGATGTGTCTGTCCAGAAGGTAAAGGAAATTGTAGCTGCAAACAGAACCCCTGTATCTCTTGAAACCCCGCTTGGAAAAGAAGAAGACAGTCGCTTAGGAGATTTTATAGCTGATGCCGAGTCTGCCCAGCCAGACAGTTCAGCTACAGATGAACTCTTAAGATCTGACATTGAAGGGGTGTTAAATTCACTTTTACCCAGAGAGCGTGAGGTAATCCGCTTACGTTATGGTCTGGATGACGGACGTGAAAGAACACTTGAAGAAGTAGGGCAACTCTTTGGTATAACCAGAGAACGTGTT
Organism: Candidatus Melainabacteria bacterium RIFCSPLOWO2_02_FULL_35_15; assembly: GCA_001784585.1. Classification (GTDB taxonomy): domain Bacteria; phylum Cyanobacteriota; class Vampirovibrionia; order 2-02-FULL-35-15; family 2-02-FULL-35-15; genus 2-02-FULL-35-15. The sequence continues at coordinate 7,704 of MFRN01000033.1, forward strand.
CGTCAGATAGAGTTCAAAGCTATGAGAAAACTCAGACAACCTGACAGATGTACAAAACTTGAAGGCTATTTAACACATTAGGCTTTTTGTAAGATTTTTTGCATATATATAAAAGCTATAAAAGCTATAAAAGCTATAAAAGCAAATGTTCCCCAAAGGTTATTTGGATTTGAGTTTTCCTTAATAAAGTAACGGTTGGTTAATTCACTGTTGATTTTTATTATCTTAATAATACCTTTAACATAATATAGTTACATTATTATAAGGGGGACTAAACAAATGAATTATTCAACTCAAAAATTAATAAATGATTTTATCAGTAAGGTTGGGGAGAGTGATTTAAAAATGTTAGAGACTGTACCCTCACAAACAGCTTTTAATTATGTATATTTTCTCTACAAAAAGTTCTATGAAGCATACCCGACAGGTGAAGTTTATAATGCTTTAGCTGAAATGTTTTCGCAGCAAAAAGCTGCCTAGCTGTACACATTGTTATTACTAACTTAAAAATTAATTAATTCTTTAATTTTGCCAATTTTGAATTTTTAGATGTACCATAAGTAGCTAATTAAGGAACAGGTGCCATGGTTTATCTAAAAGATGAAAATCTAATTGCACAGGAAAAAATTTTGATTGGTGGAAGAAAAGCTGCTCGTAAAACTTTTGGATTTGATGAAATTTCTTTAGTGCCGGGAAAAGTTACCCTAGATCTTGAACTATGTGACACAAGTTTTATTCTAGGCAAACACAAATTTGATTTTCCGATTATTGCTTCCAGTATGGACAGTGTAGTTGGTCCTGAAACTGCAGTTTTAATTAATAAGCTTGGCGGATTAGCCGTCCTGAATCTCCAGGGCATTTATACACGCTATGAAAACTACACAGAAGTTTTAAAAAAGATTTTAAGTGTTGACAATGAAAACTTTGTACCGCTTATGCAGGAGTTATATACAGAACCTGTAAAAGATTATTTAATTGAAGAAAGAATTAAAGAAATTAAGTCAAAGGGTGTGGTATGTGCAGTTTCTTCTACGCCTAATGTAGCAAATGATTTTGGGGTGATTGCACAAAATGCCGGTGCAGATATTTTTGTGGTTCAAAGTACGGTTGTTTCTGTAGAGCATAAATCACAGGATAAGTCAGCATGTTTTGATCTTAGGGAATTTATTCAAAAAATGAAAATTCCTGTAATTGTTGGAAATTGTGTGACTTATGAAGTAGCACTTGAACATATGAGGGCAGGTACAAGTGCAGTTCTTGTAGGAATTGGTCCTGGTGCAGCCTGTACAAGCCGTGGAGTTTTAGGAATTGGTGTTCCAATGGCGACCTCCATAGCTGATTGTGCTGGTGCAAGAGATGATTATTTTTTAAAAACAGGAAGATATGTTCATGTAATAGGTGACGGGGGAATGTCTACCGGTGGCGATATATGCAAAGCAATTGCATGTGGAGCTGATGCAGTAATGATAGGTTCACCTTTTGCAAAAGCAAAAGAAGCTCCAGGGGGCGGATATCACTGGGGAATGGCTACACCAAGCCCTGTTTTACCACGCGGTACCCGGATTAAAGTAGGCTCTATTGGTACATTAAAAGAAATTTTACTTGGACCGGCAAGGTTCGATGATGGTACACAAAATTTAATCGGTGCGCTTAAAACATCTATGTCAACCCTTGGTGCACAAAACATAAAAGAAATGCAGCAGGTAGAAGCAGTTATAGCTCCATCTATTCTTACTGAAGGAAAGGTTTTTCAAAAGGCTCAGAAGTTAGGGATGGGGAAATAATTCTTCTCCACCTATTGGTGGATAATATTAGAGCTTTTTTCTTAAGTACCGATAACTAAATTAGATAATTTTTTAAGAACTTGCCAGGGGTATTACTATGTTCTATGAGAAAATTTTTTTATCTTTTTTAATGATTATATTAGTATGTAGTTGTAAAAGCTATTATGGAGTACCGCACACCTGTTACTATTCCCCGGTTAGTGATCCTGATTATTCCTGCATTTCAAAGTGTATTCGTGAAGCTAATCAATAAGAGCTCTATAGGTATTGTGTTTAACTATAAAGTCATGTCTGCTTTGAATCCTGTCTAAGAGATCATTTAACCTGACTTCTAAAATTGCTATTCCCTGTAAAATTGTTTTTAATTTTATCTTTTCTTCTTTGGAAGATGTTTTTTTGTATTTGTTAATTGTGTCTGTCTTCAGACTAATGATTTTTGACAATAATATGTGAGAAGTATGTCTTATATTTTTATAGTTTGTGTCAAATTTATCTATGTAGTATCTGGGTTCAGTACCTATAATATCTTTTTTGACAGATGAGGCAGATATTTGAATCATCCCGTTTTTGTCTAAAGTGACATAATGTGCCAGTGAAGGAATTAAGAAATTGCAAATTGCACCATATGCCCGAAGTTCAGTTAGAACATTAGGTCCAAGCATTGGTTCTATATTTGTTTTCCATTTATTCCTGCTGAACATGTTACTTAAAGAACCACGGATAATTTTAATTGAATTTATATCTTTTATATTCTTTGGGATTATTAATGATGGCAAAGAGTTTTTTATAACCTCATCAGATAAATCCGGACTTAGAAATATAGTAAGAACCTTAAAGTACCTGGCATTTAAATTGTTTATGTAATCAAGCCGGAGCTTTTGATTGGTTTCATTCTTAACAGGATCCAGGGAATCTTTTAGTTCTATAAAATACGGGGTTGATTCTATTGCTGACTTTGCTGTTTTTAAATAATTATTTTTGTAAATGCTCTGGATATCAAAGAAGTAATAATGACTAAACTTTAATATAGCAAGAAATAAAATAACTGAAATTATATAGAACGATTTCTGAGCTATTTGCCTGAGTCTTTTACTGGTTTCTGTTTTTATAATAGTTTTAACGAGTAATTCTTCTTCATGTAAAATCTTTTGACAAATATTTAAAACTTTTTTAGTAATACTATCACAAAATGCTTTAGCAGTAAGTGTTTCATCTGGAAGAATCTGATCACTCGTTTTTTTATCCACCAAGTAAGTTTCAGTTTTTCCAATAAGTCCGGCAATTTCTCTTTTTAACGCATATAAGTGAAGGATTAAATTATTGGGTTTGTCAAATGCAAAAGCACTATCTCTTTCATATAAGTTAGTTAATATTTCTAATGTCTGCAGGGCATCTTTTGGAGAAGATTTTAACCACAACAAGGTTTCAATTAGATCTTTATTGTGCTCAGTTAATATTTCTTCTGAAAAATCATGATTTTTCAGCTTGTTATATATTGATTGAATTGAAGAGTAAAAGTGGGTTTGGTCTTTAGTCAGTAACTTTCCCCAGTAGTTACTTTGAAAAAATAATTCAGCATTTTTGCTTTGATTATTATTTAGATTAATATATGCACAATCATTAGTATGCATTAAGTAAGTAAGGATCTTTGAGATTTCATCATAACTCAATTTTTGTAATTCCAGAAATAAAATTTGTTTACAGACCAGTATTGATACAGAAAGCAATTTTTCTTTAAAAACATTCAAGTATTTCCTGCTATTACCTTTTAATACTTCCTTTATTATTAAATCTCTTTTTTTGCTACAATTCCTTTCATCGTTTAAAAATGTGTAATTAAATTCCTGATTGTTGTTAAACAGCTCTTTTAAGTATTCCTGGTTTAGTAATGTTTTTGTATTTTTATTTATAGTGTCAAAGTAGGTTATTTTTCTTTGAATGAGATATAAGATGTTATTTGTTAAATCTTCAGAAGGATTTAAATCAGCAGGAGCTATTTTCAATAAATCCTGAATGATTCTTGTTAAATAATTATGACTTATAGTTTGGGCAGCATTCTTGTAAGTTTCTTCTTTCTCAGGTTCTTCTTTTGATTCTTTGTAAATTTGTTCAGATACTTTTTCTCTTGTCTTGTTTAAGTTTTCTAATCTGCTTAAAGGAAACAACTCATCATTTAAAAGGGTTTTCTCTTCCAGGTTAAATAAACTGGAAACAAATTCATAAATATCTTCATTCGCTTCATCTGTTTCAAATACTTCCAGGGTAGTTATCATACTGTTACTTATAGAAGCACATAAAACCCTTAAATGCAAAGGTTTGCAAACCATAATCAAGATAATCATTTCAGTTATCTAAAAGAGAACTGATTTAATTTGTTTTATTATGAAAATAAAATTATAATGTTTCTAAATATGAGCACTTTAGAAATTGTAGAAAATTTTAAGAAAGGATTTAATAATACCGGAAAAATTACCAGTGGTTTAGTGCATGAAAAGCCTGCTTATGATATTGATAAAAAAAAGAGATTGCTTGTAGAGAAGAGAAAACTAATTAGAGAACAATTACAGTCATTAATAAAAAGATCTTACCCAAGCATAAATGATTCTGACTTAAAAAAATGTATTCCAAGCAGAAAATTAACCGTTGAAGGTATTAGAATCGGTGAAACTATTGATGATAAGTACAGAGTGGAAAAACTGCTTGACAGTGGTTCAATGGGAAATGTTTATGCGGTTCGTGATATTGAAAATGAAACAGTCTGTGCAATGAAGACACTTGTTGAAGCAGTTCACTCTGAAAAGGCTGTTCGCAGATTTATCAGAGAAGCTAAAGAGCTTTCAAGGCTTGATCATCAATATATTATAAATGTTATTGATTTTGGAATGAGTGAGGGAAGACCTTATTATATTATGGAAAATTTATCCAGCACCTTTAATTCAGAGTCAAGTAACATGGAAGCACTGATTAAAACATTTCACGAACAAAAGATTAGTTTAAAAGAGATGCTTAAATACTTTGCACAAATTGCAGAAGCACTTGATTATCTTCATACAAGGGAAAGAGCTATAACTCACAGAGATTTAAAACCTTCCAATGTCCTTGTAAGCAATAAGTCTATTAAGCTTATAGATTTCGGCGTTGCAGGAATATCAAGTGGTACGCTAACTGCTTTAACTGATGTAAATGAAGTTTTAGGAACTGCACACTATTTTGCAGTTACTGACTGGGATAAGCACGATCTGGGTCCGGAATCTGATATCTATTCTTTAGGAGTAATGTTATATTACTTAGTGACAAAAAAATTACCGTTTGATATTGACAATAAATCAAAAATAAACACAGAGCAAACTATTGATTTTATTCCTGCACCAGAACCAGGAGCAGAAACGATTGATTATATTTCTGCACCTGCTAAATCAGATATTTATTTAGCTGATACACAAATTTCAAAAAACACTCCAGGCTCTGGTTATAAAAATAAAGGAGATAAAGATTCAATGCTTAAACTTTTTAAAAGAGCCAGGGAAATGGAGCCTGTTTTTAAGGACATATTACCTGGTATTGAAGACAGATTAATAGAATTAATTAAAAGGTTATTATCGAAAAATTCATATGACAGACCAAATGCCAAGAGTGTAGCTCAGGAACTCTATCGTATCGAAGGTTCCATTCAGGATCCAACTCCTGTGTATTTAATACTGAAAAGCTCTATTTCTTCTTAGTCTTATTTCAACAAATCACAATCAAACCCGGCCGGCACATATGATTCAAACCCAGGCTTAATCATTCCATTTTCACAGATTGCACTTACATCAAGAGGGCCACCAGAAAGCATAGAACAAATATTACTGCTAATACCAGGTGGCATAAATGGTTGTAGTTCTGGTTTGATCACTCCATTTTCACAGATAATATTTACTGCATTTGGATCACTTGGGTTTAGATTTGCAAGCTCTGATAAATTTACTCCTGATGGTAAGTTTTTAATATCTTGTGGAGTTACGCCTGCTGGCAAATCTTTTATATTGCTTAAGGGTGGGAATGAAATTAAATCTTGAATTGTAAATCCTGGTGGTAAATTGCTTAGATTGACACCTGCCGGAAATTTAATAAAATCATTTAAATTAAATCCTGCGGGAAGTTTTGCTAAATCTGCCGGTGTATAACCAGGTGGTATTTTAATAAGATCCTCTACAGTAAACCCGTCTGGTATTTCTGCTATATCCATTAAATCAAACCCTTCCGGAATGTTAATTAAATCTCCAAAGTCTGAAACAGAAGGAAAATTTGTAATATTCATTATTTTGGCCGGTAAATTGTTTAAGTCAATTCCGGCAGGCAGTAAATCCGGGTTAATTGTTTTAGGGAGATTATTTACATCCAGTCCGCTTAGATTTTCAAAATTACCATTAATTGGAATATTATTAAATCTGCCAATTGCAGATACCTGTCCATTGTCACTTACAATAATTTCTTCTCCCGTAACGTCTGCTGCCTTATCAATAACTTTATTTGTATTCTGAAAATCTACTCTTAAAGTACCGGAAGCAAGATTGCCCATGGTGGTCATTTTTAGTGAAGCCATGGCAGGCACCTCTTTAATAGTATCTATAGCATTTTGACCGTTTTGTTCTATAAGTTTTCTTACTTCATTTGCCACATCTATAGTTTCACCTGTTTTAAGATTTGTACTCATAAGACTGAGTTTTACCTTGTCAGTATCTACCGCAACTGTTCCTCCCTGAAGGAATTTATTAATTACCTCCTGAGGATCAAGCAAAATAGTATATAAAAATTCAAGTATATTTTTATCGGTTGTTTTTTTAATATCAATGGTCAGCTGGAGTAATCCTGTTTCAGGATCAATAACTACATTATTAAAACCATCTTTTACTGTTAAGTTTCTAAATGGAACATTACCTGTACAAGTCGCCTGAATAGTCCCTCCCGAAGCAAGCGATATTGTATCTGACTGTGCCCCGGCAGATAAATCACCACTGGTATTATCCTGGGAAAATGAATTGTTAAAACTCAGACAAAAAAAAGCAATTAAAATAAAAATGTACATAAATATCTTTTTTAACATATATACCTCTTTATTCTCCCTGAGAATAATTTAGTTAATTTTATCACGCGTGTTATTCCAAAGGACAACGATATTTCTTTATCTACACAGAAGCACTGGACATGTAGCTTCCATAATGACCTGTTTTGTAGTGCTTCCAAAAATTAATTCTACAAGCCTGTTTTCACCGAAAGCACCTATTACAACTAATCCAGGATCAAAAATCTTTATTTGATCAATAATTGCTTTCCAGGGCATAGCAGCTCCAAAATCTACCACATACGTAGCATTCAGTTCATATGGGGTGAGAAATTCATTTGCTTCATCCAGAGGCTTTTGTGCAGAATCAATATCATTTGCTACGCTGACAACCCTTACGTCAAAGTTTAAAAGCTTTGCAAATGCTGCTCCTATACTTAAAGCACGCTGAGCATTCTGACTGCCATCATATGCTATTAATATTCTGTTATTTACCTTTGCATCTTCAGGTACAACCAGTACAGGACGGGTAGTCTGGCGGAGTAAATTGTCTGTTACTGGTCCTGGTTCTTTTGAAGTTTCAGGATATGTTTTCCCTCTTCTTCCTATTACTGTCATATCTACAGTTTTTGTAATCTCTTTAATGATTTCATGAACCCTGCCTCTCTTAGTTAAAAAAGTATGGTTCACTGCAAATTTTTTACAGGTCTCTTTAAAACTCTTTTCAAGTCTGTTAGCCTCTGCAATAAACCCTTTTTCAACTTCTACCTGTTCAACAGTCGGTTTTGTCTCAGGGATAGCAGAAGAAAAGCCCATTCCTGCACTTATAAGTTCAGCAGGTTGCCATTCAAGTAAACGCATAATATCTTCTACATAAAGGCCCTTTACTTTTGCACCACAAATCCTGGCTAAAGCAACTCCGATACTTAGAGCAGACTTGGCAGATTTAGATTCATCCATGGCTATTAATATACTTTTCATGATCAGCCCCCCAATTTATCACTTGTATAATTTCTTATTTCCATTATTTATATCTGACATCGTCACTTAACTCTTTGACCATGTCAGAAATGCATTCATCATCAAATTCAACAACAGGCGCAAGATCACTTATAGAAATAATGCCCACTAATTTTCCGTCTTTTTCAACAGGCAATCTTCTGTACCCGTAATCCCCCATTATATCTAATGCTTCTTTACAAGTACTCTCAGGAAATATTGTCATAGGCCACTTTGTCATAATTTCATCAACAGTGGTAGTTCCTAAATCCCTTTTATGTGCAATAACACGGGTAACTATTTGCCTGTCAGTTACCATTCCAAGTAATTTTTTCTGTTCACCAACTACAAGTACAGTACCTACGTTTTCTTCATCCATTAATTTAGCTGCTTCATAAACACTTGTTTTTGGAGCTACAGTTACAAGGTCTACCTGCATTACTTGCTGAACTTTTGTTTCTGTTGCTATTGTCATTATTTTATCTCCTGTTTTAATTTACTCTGTCTATATAGTGCCCTTAATTACTAACTGATTCATCAGCCAGAAGGACAAACTTAAGGATGATTTTGGCTCTGAGAAAAATCATCCTTTGGATTTTAAGATTAAATAGTTACTGCCTGGCTATGTTACTAAGTCTAATCTGACTAACTTACAAAGAAAGGTTTTGCCTGGTTTATCCAGCAAAACCTGAAAAATGATACAAAAGGCAGACTGCGAGCACTTTGCAAAGCCCGACAAGCGAGGTACGAAGCAAGGAGGGCGGTAGGCAAAAACATTAAATAGTTGCTTCTGAAATAGAATGTATTTCTCCAATTTCACCAATACCCTCGATCTGATCAGATTCCTGAATAGCATCGGGTTGGCTTTCAGATTGAGTTTCAAGCTCAACACCTACATCTTTTAAGCTGCCACTGGCTGGTACGACTCTTCCTCTGTTTGAGACAAGTGCTGCAGCACTTAATAAACCTAACAAAGCCGGGTTAATTGCAAGTAACCTGGAATCAAAATAAGGAACTGGTTTTAATACAGGAGTCATTGGAGTTTTTATCGGAGCTTTTGTTTCAAGTATTTTTGCTGCAAGAACCTGAGATGACTGTTGTTTTTGGATTTCAAGTGATTCGGCGCCTACAGTTTTTATCCTTGATAATAATGCTCTTATTGCCGGCCGTGCTCTTTCTGCTGCAATTGTACTTTTTTCCAGCTGGTGAGGAGCCCGGGATAAATTGTTTTTCACTTCAGGCAAAGAAACAGTTTCCGGATTTTTAGCAACTTTTTCTAAAATAGATTTGATGGATAAATCCGGATTTTTGACAATCTCAGACAAAAGTATCGGATTTTCTTTTATCGACGATAAAATACCGGGATTATTAATTAATGCCATCAGTAATGCAGGACTTTTTATCATTGCAGTCAATAGTGCGGGATTATTAATAATCACACCTGCCAAAGACGGGTTGCTTAATACTGCTGCTCGTAAAGATGGACTTCTTTCTACTCTTGCCAGAACTGACGGATCAGGTAGTAAAGAAGATAATGTCGATAAAAATTTAGTCGTTTTAATTTGTGTATTTGTAAATGGTTTTTTAGAATCCAAATCGGGATGTTTATTTGTTTGAACTGAATATGGTTTTAAATTATTCCGGAATTCAGAAAAACGACTTGATTGCACATTTTCATTAAGTGGGATCTGAGAATGTGTCACTGTTATGCTTATTGGATTTCCATCAGTCATTAATTTATTTCCTTTAACATCTTTAATAATGAACCATCTCTGATATTAACTCTTCCTCCGAAAGTAGTAACATGTCAAACATTTCACGTATAAAAAAATCATTCTTTTAATTACTTATTAAGATGATTTTTATATTTTTTTAATGAAGTAAAATTAAGTACACAAGTTCAATAATTAAATAATCTTTAAAATCTAATTATAGAGAGATATTCATTTCCTGCATATATAACTTGTGGAAGTGACTTCATTGCTATCTAAGACATTATTCTTATTTGAATCTAAACCACTTTCAACTTTAGTCCCGTCTTTTGAACAATTATCACTTTTAGGCTCATCGCTGACTTTCACTAAACTAATTAATCCGTTAGCACCAGCGGCTCCTGTAGCCCCTACGGCTCCCTCTTTTCCATCTGAACCATTATATCCATTAAAACCAACTGGAATACCAAATGTCAGATTACAAAGCACAGGATCAAAAAACACACTGGATTGATTTCCGGGAGGTAAATTATTTGTAAAAAC
>MFRN01000034.1 GCA_001784585.1 Candidatus Melainabacteria bacterium RIFCSPLOWO2_02_FULL_35_15
GGGATTGCCACCACCACCACCGGGATTGCCACCACCACCACCACCGGGATTGCCACCACCACCACCACCGGGATTACCACCGCCACCGCCAGGATTACCACCATCAGCATTAGGAGGAGTAACCGTCACACGGCTTGTGTCAATTCGAGCACTTACACCACCAATTTGGATACCACCTAACATATCCAGCACTTTGCCAATTGATACATCGGAGGTTCCGATTTTTTGTGGTATAAAAGGAACAGTAAGTGTAAAACCTGATGGTAATGAGCCTGCTGTACTAATAATTCCAACCCCATTAGATTTAGCTCCTTCCAAAGCTAGGGCACCACTTACACTGCTTGTAGGTCGACCAAGTTTTATTACTGAAGAATTGATAGAGAGTTCAATGGCAAGGGCTCTTGTATCTGAAGGTACATTGCTTACTGTAATTAATCCCTGTGATGGTGAAGCAATAAGAGGTAGTGGAATAACTCCGGAAGAAGAAGATGAACCAGACGATGAAGATGATCCTCCTGACGAGGAACTCGATGATGAGCTTGATGATGAACTCGAGCTTGAAGAAGATGAACCAGACGATGAAGATGATCCTCCTGACGAGGAACTCGATGATGAGCTGCTGGATGAGCTGGAGGAAGAGGAACTACTTGACGAAGAAGAACTTCCACTTGATGAAGAAGATGAGCTTGATGAGCTGCTTGAGGAAGAGCCGGAAGATGAACCTGTTGTTGATGAGATTAGATAGTGATAATTTCCTGTGTTGTGTGCATCATGCAATGCTCTAGGCCATTGATTTGTTTGTGTAGAGCTGCCTTGTGTTTTCCATATAGAAATGTTTCCACTAGGGCCACCAAAAACAAGTTCATTTTTTCCATCATTATCTATGTCTGCAATTTGTGGTGTTGCAACACTGTACTGAGTCCATGCATCTGGAAAAGTGTTAATCCAATCACTTATAATTTCTCCTTTATTATTTAAGACAACTAAAAATCCAAGATAATCATTACTAACCCAACCATTTGACCAAACCACTACATCTGGGCTGTTGTCATTATCCACATTGCCTATTATTGCGGCAGCTCCAAATAAGCCTGCTGTGCCTCTACTTTCTGAGCCAAAGTTAGTATAAAAGTTAAAAGGCCACCCACTAACAGTACTTCCATCATGATGCCAAGCTTCGGCTATGCCGGTAGATACAGAACTATTGATAATTTCTAAATCACCATCAGCATCTAAGTCAGCAAGGGACAAATTATTTGATATATTTGGTTTAGGTGCTGGAAAAGGAGGTGGCAATATTTTTTTAGGCCACCCAGGGAGATCTTTCCCATCTTTGTCTACTACATATACATCTGCATCAACCGGAAATATAATTTCTTTCTTCCCGTCTTTGTTTAGATCTCCTACTACTGGGGGACGAGCTCCATAATGATGGCTAGTCTGCTTTTCAATAGGCCACCCACTTACTAATGTTCCATCAATATGCCATGCATATATGACTTTCTTATAATTACTTCTATCTTCGACTGTTGCAATTATCTCTATATTACCGTCGCCATCAATGTCAGCAAGAGCCTGTCCAGCCGGTATTCCAACTATAGTTTTAGGCCATCCAGAAAGACTTTTCCCATCATGTGAAAGTCCTAAAATAATGGAGTTAGAAGACAGAATATATGGATCCCCACAACCATAACTAACCGAATGAGAAGCAAATATTTCATATTTCCCATCATTGTTAATATCTGCTATTGAAGGTGAGTTTGTATTTCTATGGGTGCTATAGCTAGGACAAGTAGATGACCAAGCAGGTGGTGGTAATGTCGGATAGAGAAGTGGCCAGCCGGAGTAATTTGTTCCATTTGAATTAAAGATATAAAAAACATTCATCCCTGGGACTATAATTTCATTTTTTCTGTTTCCATCTAAATCAGCAATTGCTGGTGTTGAGTTTATTGATGCAGCATCATCTGGAACCAGATTTTTTATTTTTATATTTCCTTTGTTATCCCAAATTGAAATATTAGTTCCAGCTCGGGCATCAAGGTAACTTGAAGTTAGAATAATTTCTTTATTACCATCATTTTCTAAGTCATCTACAATAAGGTTTAATATTAGACTATTGGTAGCGTGCCATTTTAGATATGTGCTGTTACCACAGTATAGTTTAATTATGGAGTTTAGATTATAGGCGTTTTTATTAGCTTGTAGTTTTACAAAAAGTGGTAAGTAAGAAATAAAATTATTACCATTTAATTTAGTGATTAAACCCTCAAGACTCCCGCTTCCAGATTTAAGGAGGTTCCAGTTGCTTGAATAATAACCTTCATTATTATATGAGACGCTGTATGAATCTCCTTTTACTATACCAATAAGATCAATAATCTCAGAAGTCCCAAATGTATCTCCGGATAAAGGTTTTATAATTATTGATTCTATATCTGGTGCAGAAGCTACTTCTAGTGCTTTGTCAACTTGAATTATTCCTTGTCCAATAAGTTTGGTTGAGGTAGGAGCTTTTGTAGCTGAAACTCTTATTATAGTTCTTACTTCATTAGGAGTTAAATTATTGTTTTTAGAAAGAATTAAAGCTGCTAAACCAGCTACATGCGGACATGCCTGGCTGGTTCCGTTTACTCTTATGTATTTCGCATTGTCATCATTTGGTGGAACAAAATAGCTTTTTGGATAAAGAGAGGTACCTGATGCTCTTAAAGATAAAATATCTACTCCAGGAGCAGCAACATCTATCCTGCTTCCCCAATTAGAGAAGTAAGCTTTTTTACTTGTGCTATCTATTGCAGCTACTGTAATAACCCCTTCAATATTTGCTGGTATAATGTCTCCTACATCAGAGCTATCATTTCCTGCTGCTGCTACATTTACTACTCCTTTTGATCTTGCATAGTTAAATGCATCAGTTAAAGCCTGAGAGTAGCCCCTTGTACCCCATGAATTACTTGTAACTTTAGCACCATTGTCAGCAGCATATTTTATAGCAGATATTGCATCGTCTAAGTCTCCAAAGCCATTTCCGCCAATAAACTTAAGTGGAAGTATTTTAGCTTTAGGAGCTACACCAATAATACCTTTAGAGTTATTACCAATAGCTGCAATGGTTCCTGCACAGTGAGTACCATGTCCGTGATCGTCAATTGGATTATTGTCCTTATTTACAAAGTCCCATCCTCTTACATCATCTATATATCCGTTGCGATCATCATCAATACCATTGTTTGGAATTTCATTTGGGTTTGTCCAGATGTTCTCAGCTATATCTTCGTGATTGTAATCTACACCTGTATCTGTAACAGCTACAAGAACATTTTCTCCTTGAGAAATATCCCATGCAGAAGATGCATCAATTAATTTAACTCCAAATAAATCATCATAAGATTGCCCCCAGCTTCCCATAAAAGAGTAATAAGGATCATTTGGAGTCAGGAAAGCTTTAAGTTTAAGATTCGGTTCGACATACTCGACTTCTGGGTTTTTTTTGAGAACTTCAATAGCTTCAGCCACTTCTACATCATCTCTAAGTTCTGCTATATACCAGCGGCTTAAGGGGTCTTGCGACTCCTCCGTGCTTAAGGACTGGATTTCAGCAGGTGTCGATATAATTATGGGGATTGTGTTTGTTATGATTGGATCAAGTGCAGCTGGCAGCGTAACTTCATTTAGAATAGAAACATTAGTTATTTGCTTTAATTTAATTAATACTTCTCCTTCAGCATAAGGAATATCATTTTCACTAACCATAATTTCTGAATTACTTTTACATGTGACCGAATCTCCTTCCTGTGTACAATATTGACTTCCCTGCAAAAAAGAGTCAGGAAGAATATTAGTACTTGTGTCTTGATCTGTTGCTTTCTCTGTGTCATCTGTCAGGGTGTTAATTGAAAAATCCTGAGCCAATAAATTTTTGTTATTATTATTAGAAACAGGATTAACAAACAAATTTTTATAATCAATATTTAAAGCAGCCAGTATGGGTAAGTTAAAGAGGAAAACAGCAATGATGCTGATTAAAGGCCTGAAAATTTGTATTTTATTTAATTTATGTTTCATTAATTATCAGGGGCGAAATACAGCGACCTACTAAGCAGTCTTCTGGAGATGTTATTCCATTCTTGTTACTCAATTTATCTTAGGGGTATTTTTCAACCAGAGATCTGAATAAAAGTCAACAAAGAAACTCAACTATTTAGTTGAGTTTGGATTTTTTAAATTAGTTTACAATTATCTTAAACCCGGCTTATGGCTTCTGAATTTGGGCATAAAGGTTATATCTTATTATAATAAACTGTATGAAAGAAATTACTAAAAAATGGTTTGAAAGAGCAGAACAGGATCTTTTAGTGGTTGAAAAAATTGTTGATATCCAAAAGGTTTATGATCTTTCTGTTTTTCATCTTCAACAAGCATTAGAAAAAGCTCTGAAAGGGTATATCCAAGAAAAGTTAGATATTGAGCCACCAAAGATACATAATTTAGTAGGATTGCTTAATCTCTCAGAATTAACACTAGATGAAAAAAATATAAGATTGCTAGAAGATCTAAATTATTTGTATTTAGAGACAAGATATCCTTCAAGTCAGCAAGAAGTGATTGATTATTTTGCCGAGACAAACATATATGAAGTTTATAATAATATTAAGGAGCTTGTGAAATGGACAAAGAACAAGTTGTAAAAAAAGTTAAAGATGCAATTTCACTAATCAAAGACAATACAAACCTTGATTATTTGGTACTTTTTGGCTCATATGCAAAAGGAACTAATCATAAGTGGAGTGATATAGATTTGGCAATAGTTTCTAATAATTTACCAAAAGGGATCTTAAATGATAAAACAAGAAATATTTTAAGAGGATTATATGATATTGACTGCATGTTTGAGCCACATTTTTTTAGGACTGAAAGGTGGGAAACTCCTGAGCACGGCTCATTTGTAGAATATATAAAAAAATATGGAGAGATAATTTATTCAAATGGATCTAAATAAACTCACTACGAATTCCCAGCAGTCTTTAGCAGCATGTCGATCGTTGCTGGAAAAATATGAACATGCCGCGCTTGAACCTGAACATATTTTAATTTCATTGATTGAGCAAAATGATGGTATTGTGCCAAAAATTTTAGACGAGACTGGTGTAAGTAAGAAAAAAATCACAGAAAAGCTTCATGAGTATTTAGCCAGACAGCCAAAAGGCAGAGCTTCTGCAAGTGGCGGTGAACAGCTTTATTTAAGTTCAAAATCAAATAACTTGCTTGAAAAAGCATTTGATGAAGCAATGAATATGAAAGATGAATATGTAAGTGTTGAACATATTCTGCTTGCTCTTTGTGATCCTCAAATCAAAAGTGATGCGCAGAAAATTTTGCGTGAAGAAGGAATTACAAGAGAACAGGTTTTAAAAGTCTTAAGCAGAATTCGCGGAAACCAGAGAATTACCAGCCCTACTCCTGAAGCTACTTATGACGCACTGGGTAAGTATGGACGCAATCTTACTGATATTGCAAAAAAAGGGAAACTGGATCCTGTTATCGGCAGGGATGAGGAAATTAGAAGAGTGATCCAGGTCTTATCCAGAAGAACAAAAAATAATCCGGTTTTAATTGGTGAGCCGGGAGTAGGTAAAACAGCAATTGCAGAAGGTCTTGCACAAAGAATTATAAGGGGCGATGTTCCTGAAAGTTTAAAAGATAAAAAAGTAATTGCACTTGACATGGGAGCATTAATAGCCGGAGCAAAATTCCGAGGTGAATTTGAAGAGAGATTAAAAGCAGTTTTAAAAGAAGTTCAGGCTCATGAAGGTGAAATTATTTTGTTTATAGATGAGTTACATACTGTTGTGGGTGCAGGGACTACCGGTGAAGGGGCCATGGATGCCGGAAATCTTTTAAAACCAGCACTTGCCAGGGGAGAACTTCATTGCATAGGTGCTACTACTCTGGATGAATACAGAAAACATATTGAAAAAGATGCAGCATTGGAGAGAAGATTTCAGACAGTTCTTGTAGATGAGCCTACAGTAGAAGAAACCATTTCTATTTTACGCGGCTTAAAGGAAAGATATGAAGTACACCACGGTGTACGCATTAAAGATGCAGCTTTGGTAAGTGCTGCCCTGTTAAGCCACAGATATATTTCAGACAGGTTTTTACCTGATAAGGCTATTGATCTGGTGGATGAGGCTGCTGCCAAATTAAGAATAGAAATTGATTCTATGCCGCTTGAGCTGGATGAGCTTGAACGAAGGGGAATACAGCTAGGTATTGAAAGAGAAGCACTAAAAAAAGAAAATGATCCTGCATCAAAAGAAAGACTGGAAAAACTTGAAGGAGAGTTAAATGAATTGCAGACAAAAGCAGATATTTTAAAAGCTCAATGGCAGAAGGAAAAAGGCAGTATTTCTGTAATCAGGCAAATCAAAGAACAAATTGAAGAAACAAAAAGACAGGTAGAACAGGCAGAAAGGGAAACAAATTTACAAAGAGCAGCAGAGTTAAAATATGGAAAATTAAATGAACTTGAGAAAAAGTTAAAGCAGATTTCGCAAGCCAGTGCTCCTGAAAAAAACGACAGAATGTTAAAAGAAGAAATTGATGAGGATGATATTGCGGAGGTGGTTTCCAAATGGACTCATATACCGATAAGCAGGCTGCTTGAAGGTGAAAAGCAGAAACTGATTAAACTTGAAGATGAAATTCATAAACGTGTAATTGGTCAGGATGAAGGAGTAAAAGCAGTTTGTAGTGCCATAAGAAGATCAAGATCAGGCTTAAGCGATCCTCAAAAACCAATTGGCTCATTTATTTTTCTTGGACCAACCGGTGTCGGTAAAACTGAGCTTGCCAGATCCCTGGCATATGTTTTATTTGATGATGAACAAAATATGGTTAGAATTGATATGAGTGAGTATCAGGAAAGGCATACTGTAAGCCGTTTAATTGGTGCACCTCCGGGATATATAGGCTATGAAGAAGGCGGGCAGCTTACTGAGCAGGTCAGGAGAAAACCTTATTC
The DNA here is from genome assembly GCA_001784585.1 of Candidatus Melainabacteria bacterium RIFCSPLOWO2_02_FULL_35_15. Lineage (GTDB taxonomy): Bacteria > Cyanobacteriota > Vampirovibrionia > 2-02-FULL-35-15 > 2-02-FULL-35-15 > 2-02-FULL-35-15. The sequence goes on from MFRN01000034.1 coordinate 7,028, forward strand.
TGTAATTTTATTTGATGAAATTGAAAAAGCTCATGCAGATGTATTTAATGTTCTGCTTCAGGTCCTGGATGACGGGAGATTAACAGATTCACAGGGCAGAGTAATAGATTTTAAAAATACAGTCATTATTATGACCAGTAACATTGGCAGTCAGATTATTTTAGAACAACAGTTAAAACTTAGTATGGAAGGCGGAGATAAGGAAATTTATTCTGAACAAATAAAAGAAAAAGCATTTGAGCTTTTAAGAGAACATTTCAGTCCGGAATTTTTAAATCGTGTAGATGAAATAGTAGTATTCAGTCTGCTTAGGACTGATGAGTTAAAGAAGATTGTAGACATTCAGCTTGAGCGTATAAAAAAGAGACTGGAAGAAAAGAAATTAAAGCTTGAATTAACTGAAGATGCAAAAGATCATTTAGCCACTGTAGGTTATGATCCTACTTTTGGTGCAAGACCTCTTAAAAGGCTTATCCAGAAAGAACTTGAAAATGAGCTGGCAAAAGAGCTTTTAAGCGGAAAGTTTACTGAAGGTGACATAGTAAAAGTAGATTATGATGGAGATAAAGTAGTTTTTTCGAAAATAGCTGAAAAGGTAAAATCCAGATAAAAAATTAATTAATTCAAATTTGAGTTGATAATATTTATTAAATAATCAGCGTGATGTTTACTTAATACAAGTCGAGCTACTCCCCTGATATAATTACTTCTATCATTTTGTGCCATCTCTATAAGTAATTCCAAAAACATATTTGGGTTGTATATAGTACTGTATCTGACACCAGGATCAATATCAAAAGCTAACTCTATAAGTGTTTCTCTTGTAATGCTTTCATTTCCTGCTAGTACCATTCTGACATAACCATTCTCCTCCCTGGCTAGTTTTTTAAGTTTTTTAAGTGCTCTTGCTGTATTGTTCTTATTTCCTGCAGCACAAGCACGAATATAAGGATCTTTATGCTCAGATAGCTCTTCAATTAATTCTGGCTGGGTGTTTTCATTTGCTGCAATGCCAGCCAGAGCAGCATAGGAAAGTCCTTTATCGTATTTAAGAAATTCTTTAGGCAGATTTTTATTTGCATAAGCAGCTTCTCTGACATATTTGTCTTTATCCTGAAGTAACTCTTTAAGCAGCTCTGCTGACATATCTTTACATTTTGCAAGTTGTTCTCTAATGTGCTGGTAGTCTGCATTTTTAACTAAAACTTGAAATAATTGTTCACGCAATTCCTTTGGTACACTTTTATTACATGCCAGATTAAATAAAACCTGATGCTCCTTTTCATTCTTTGCTATCTTTTCATAAATTCTCTTTGTAATGCTTTTATTTGCAGCAGCGGTTGCTCTGATACTACTATCTTTATCTGTAGCTGATTTTTCAAGCAAGTCTTCCGTAGCGCCTTTATTTCCTGCAATACCAGCTTTAAAATAATAATTTTCACTATTAAAAAATTCTTCCATTTGTTTTTTATCAAGATACTGATTCTTTGCAAGGAATTTTTCAAAACCAATTTTTTCAGCTCTTCCGGTTTTTCTTAAGATATCAAAAACTCTTGAATTATTAGTTACACTTACCAGGTGTTGTGTTACATCATCAGGAAGATCGCTAAGAATTAAATTCATACTGTCTTCATCAGTAAAGCCCTTGTTGAACAGCAGTTTTATTTTTACAGGATAATCAGAATTCTTTGCTAAATATTTAAATACATTTTGACTGGCTTTTTCATAACCAGCCAGAGAAACACTTTTTTTTCCAACTATCTTTTTTATTAAATGATCAAGTCTGCGTTCTCTTTCAGGCGGATTTATTTTTGCAGCTTCATCCAGCAAGTAAGAAAAAAAATTATTTAATCCTTCAGATTGTAAACTAAAAGCAATGGTTTCTAAACCTTTAGTAGCCTCTGCTCTTTTAGAATATGAATCATGATTAAGTTCAAAAATAAATTCTTTGGTTTTTTCTTTGTCAAACCCCGAATTTATATTAGATTTAATAGCCTGGATTGTAATTGGTGATATTGGATTTGGAATAGAGACAGGTTTAACAATCTGGTTAGGGATAGATCGTGTGGGGTGTGGAGTAACTTTTGGCAGTTGGTTTGTTTGAGATTCCCTGCAAATCAAAAATAAACTCATATTTACAAATGTTGCTGTAATAGTATTCCTAATGAAGCTCATAGATTTCTAAAAAATAAAAATGATAAACAACATTATAGCTTACAAAGAAAGGTTTTGCCTGGTTTATCCAGCAAAACCTGAAAAATGATACAAAAGACAGACTGCGAGCACTTTGCAAAGCCCGACAAGCGAGGTACGAAGCGAGGAGGGCGGTAGGCAAAAACGACTTTTCATAAACTTGATACCCACGGTTACAATGTAACCGTGGGTTACATAAAACAGCTTTCAGAAGATTTAATAAAAAAAATTGCAGCAGGTGAAGTTATTGAAAGACCAGCATCTGTAGTGAAAGAACTTATTGAAAATTCTATTGATGCCGGTGCTACAAAAATCGAAGCAGAAATTGACAGAGGCGGGAAATATATAAAAGTCTCTGACAATGGCATGGGTATTGAGCCAGGTGACATTGATTTATTATTTGCAAGGCATGCTACAAGTAAAATTAAAAGCTTTGATGATCTATGGACTATAGATAGTCTGGGTTTCAGAGGAGAAGCACTGGCTTCGGTTAATGCTGTAAGTAAGGTAACATGCAGATCAAAACACATAGATCAGGAATATGGTTTTGAAATAAAAGAAATTGACGGAAAAATTAATAAAAAAAGTTTTGCAGTTTCGATCGGTACAGTTTTTGAAATAGATGAGCTTTTTTATAATGTACCTGCCAGGCAAAAGTTTTTAAAATCAGAAACCACGGAATACGGGCATATTTATGATGTAGCTGTTTCACTTGCGCTTTCTCACCCTAAAATCTCAGTTACACTGCGAACTAATAAAAATATTACCTTAAAATCAAGCGGTTCAAATGATTTAAAACAAACGATGTCAGAATTACTTGGAAGCGATCTGCAAAACAGACTGATTCCTCTTTCCGGTAAAAATGATTTTTTAACCTTTGAAGGTTTTGCAAGTGCTCTTGAGGTTTTCAGATCAGATCGAAAGTTTATTTTTATTTTTATTAATAAGAGACCGGTTAAATGCCAGATTATTTCAAAAGCAATTTTCAGTGCATTTGAAGGTTTATTACCACCCGGTAAATTTCCGGTAATTGTCTTAAATCTAAAATTTAAACCAAAGCTTGTAGATGTAAATGTTCATCCTGCAAAAAAAGAAGTACGGTATACACAGCCTAATGATGTTTATAATTTGATTTTACATTCTATCCAGGATGCAGTCTCAAAGTATTATAAGGAACGATACAAAGAAAAATCAGTCTATGCTTTACCGGTTGAAAAAGGAACCGGAGGTGAGGATAGCAGGAGAGTGGATGAGCCGGAGAGACAGAAAGACGAGGATATGGAGAGGGTGCACTGTGCGGTACAACCTCCGGATTCTTCTTATACTAAAGCAGCATTTGAACTGTATGCTCCTTTAGAAGATACTGTCAAGCCTCTTTCTGGCTTATTTTCAGTCAGTAACCTGAAGTGTCAGATCACTTATTCAGATAAACCAATTGCTAATATGGCAAAGATTGGAAATAAGACTATTTTTGAAGTTGGTTCTATATTTGACGATAATTTACAGGTGATTTTTAATGGTGAAATAGTTGGTGAGTCAAGATATCAAAAAGATTTTTTTAATTATCTTTCAGATTTAAGTAGTTTAATTTTTAAGACATATCTAAACAATGAAACTGTTCTTCAAAAAAAGATAATTAGTAATGATTTGGAAAGCAAAGAAATAAAAGAGAATAACCGGAAAAAACCACCCGATTCATTGCTTTATAAAATCTGGGAAAGGGATAACTGGACATGTGTCTATTGTGGTAAACAACTGCTTGCTCCGGAAGTTGTAAAAAAATCTGTTTCAAAAGCAAAAGATGCATTTATTACTTATATAAATAACGAAGGACAAAAAATAACAAATCATATTTTAAGAGAGCATATTGCTTCTTATGATCATTATCTGCCATCCAGTAAAGTGCCGCAGTTTAATTTTGAAGACGAAAATCTTTTTGCTTGTTGTATTGATTGTAACAGGAAAAAACTAGACTCAATGGAGTTAGAAACCTGGAAACCGCAGAGAAAAAATGCCTGGAGTAAACCCCTGGAAATTGCCGGGATTAGTTTTAAAATACCTAATTCCTGAATTGTATGGATTGATGTAATCCCGTTTTTTAACCTGATATTAACACTTGCCAGATTAAATACCACTGAACTAAAAAGCTTTTCTTCTGAAATCCTTTTTAATTTATTTCACCATGTTTTTACTAAATATAATTTCCGGAAACTCAAATACGGGCCCAGCCGATGCTCTTAATAATTTATTTGCAACAGAAAACAAAATTACAAGCCTGGAGTCACTTTTAAAAAGTCTTTATTTAAATGATTCTGATCTAAATAAAGAAGGATTACAATTGTCTACTGACCTGGATAATACCAGTATTGATGCTATTAAGCAGCAAATAGCGCTTGCAAGAGAAGAAGAAAGTAATATTTTAAGTATGCTTGGAGATCCATTAGAGAATGATCTGTTAGTCAGATATAACGAGATTAAAAATGGACTATTGTCTGCAGAGCAGGGAATAAAAGAATACGAAGAGAGTATACAAAGAAAAAATGATTTCTTGGCAGCAGTTTCAAGTTTAAACGACAATAATCTGACTGCAGAACAAAAACTTAAAATAAGAACCGAGCTGCTGGATAAAATTCCTGTCATAAAAAATGAAGCCTGGTTTAAAACATTTCTAGAGGATGCTGAAAAATCAATCTTTAAAATAACTGAAGAAGCTCAGTCTCTGCAAAAACAATTAGATGAATTAAATCAGACGTTTATTTCAATACTTGCAGGAGATTCTGATAAAAGCAATCAGGATATTAAGGATCAAATTCTAAAGACTATAAACTCTTTAAATAGTCTGAATAATGAAAAAAGCTTTTTAAATCAGATTAAAAATGTAGCCTCAGCAGACAGTGACAGTGAATCCAAAGTTCTGGATGATGCTAAAAAAGGTATAGCAAATGATCTGCAAAAATCTTTACAGACAGAACAGGTATCCAGTGCAATGTACAGAAGGATGGAGCTGCAGGCACTGGAAACTATCTTAATGATCAGGGGAGAGCCTGCATACAAGATTCCAGGTGTTGAGAATAATTTAGATGCAGTAACAGAAGCGCTTAATGCAGCCAAAGCAAATGAAGCCAAGTTAAGAGATCAGTTTGGCATAACACTGGAGGGCAGTGCGGCAGTTAATTTAACTTTTGCAAAAAAAATGAATGAAATTGTAGATGGAAGAATTACTGATTTAAAAGATGCAGAACAATTTTTAATTGAAGCAAATCAAACATTTTATAAAATGTTGAAGGCCGCAGGCTATCCGGCACCCGATTCATTTTATTATGAAGATCCAAATTTGATTACGACCAGATTAGATATTCAAAAGATACAAGAATACAAAAAAGGAATGGAGCAGCTTGAAACATACTGGAACCAAGTAATGATTGACAACAAACTAGTAAACACTTTACAGCTTGCAAGCAGCACTTCACCATCCATTAAAGCCATAGTTAAAGGCACTGAGAAAAAAGTTATTGATTTAAAAGCAATTTTTGATTTTATGAGTGATAGAGACAGCGTCGAAAGCCTGGAGTCACGGGAAGCTTCAATAAAACATGAAATAGAAACTGAAATAAGAAGATTAACCTCTTTAATTAACAATAGTCCTACTTATATAACTGACAGAAAGCATATTCTGGATAAAGTAGCAGATTTAAAAGCATCGCTAAGTAGTATAATCCAGCAAAAATCATATTCAAAACTTATGTCACAGATTGAAGGTTCGGTAAAAGAGTCTCTTTCAAAAGAATCAATCTTTCAGAGTATTTATTCCAGGTAATTTTATGAATCTGGATCCTTTATTTAGAAAAGTAAACCAGCAATTACCTGAGGATAATAAAAAAGATCCCCAAAAAGAAATAACAAAATTGGATCAAATTATTAATGAAGGGTTAAAAAAAGAACCCTATGATAAGCTGCGAAAAGCAGGAGATTTAAATGATGATGGAAAGATTGATTTTGAAGATGTCTTGATATTAAAAGAAGTCTTGGAAGGAAAACGAAAACTGGATGACAAAGAGCTTGAATGTGCAGACTTAAACCGCGATGGCATAGTGGATTATAAAGACCTTAACTTGATGATTAATCTTGTATGTGAATCAAGAAGAGCAGAAGACCGTGTAATGGAATTACAGAGTGTTTATGATGAGCTTAAAATGAAACAGGAGCAGGGTCTGGCAAATACAGATATGGATAAAATCAGAATTAGTACTGTAAAAATCGAATTAGAACAGGCAATTGCAGATTTTATTTTACAAGGTTATGAAGAACATTAACTATATTGGCTGGATATTACTATATTAAGTAAATTTAATTTTTCCTTTGTTCGTTTTTTAATTAAAGGATAACGACTAAGGTGTTTATTTACGCTATTCAATCTATTTGTTTAGGTAAAGCAATGTTTATATTAATATTGGAAAACAACAGAATAAATCATGTGCAGTCTGGTAATCTTCAGTCCAAAGAGCTTCTGGTCCAACAGGATAAAGCGGATACCTTGTTAAAGAGTTTAATTAACAATTCTGCTCTGCAAGGTTCCAGCGGTGACATAAATTTAGACGGTGCATTTGATCGTAATGATCTATTGACACTTTATAATTATTTTCATGATCCGCTTAAATATATTGAATTAACTGACGAGCAAAAGAAAAATGCAGATATAGATCAGGATGGCAAAGTAACTGACAGGGATTTTATTGATTCGTATATTAAGACGGGTCAGCAGGAATTTGATACTGTAAGAATCAATCACAATCTGGAAGGTGATTTTAATAGTGATGGAAAAAAAGATGAACAGGATCTTCGTTTACTTATTGATATAGAAAATGTAAAACTTGGTTATATACCAGACAGGACAATAACAGATGAATTAAAAGCCGCTGCTGATATAAATCACGATGGGTTTTTAAATAATGATGATGTTAATGCTCTTAAATCACAAATTCAGCCTCAGGAATTAAACGGATCAAATAATAGGCCTCCCAGACCACCTGATGCAAATGCACTAACAGGAGATGTAGATGGTAACGGAAAAGTAGATTATGATGATTTGGAAAGAATAGGTAAAAGCTTAAACAGTGCTGATAAAAAAGATAAACTCATTGATGTTTCTTTAGAAATTGCAGATATAAATAAGAATGGACAAATAGATTTTGGTGATTTGGTAAATCTTGAAAAAATTCTTAGAAATAAAGTTTATGACTCACTTAATAGTAGTTCTTCCTTGCAGGGAGATCTAAATAATGATGGTACAGTGGATAAGCAGGATGTATATGCTATGCTGCTTGCAAAGCAATTTTTCTTTTATGAGCAAAATGTTAGGGATCGAATTAAAGCAGCTGATTTAAACAGTGACGGAAAAGTAGACATTAAAGATTTAAATATACTCAGGTATGATATTTTAAAAGAATCCAAATTAGAACTAAAAGACTTTCAAAATCTTGCAACCGGTCCGGATGATATATTTGCAAGCCAGAGTCCGGGACCATTTAATACCAGTGATGATGCAGGGCTTATAAACGGTGACTGTGGACCGACAAGTCTGCTTATGGTTGCCAGGATGTTTAATAAAATAGGTGGTGGAGCAAAAGATGTAAATGAAGAAATTAAGCTAATGCGTCAGTTAATGGGCGTTAATCCAAGTCGATTTATAGGAGTTTTAAGTAGTGATTTGACAAATGGAGCAGAAGCTTTAGGTTTAGAAGCTAAGAATATACAAGCAACTATTGAGGATATTACCAAAGCATTGCAGGAAGGGAAGAAAATAATAGCCAGTGTCAACCCTGCCAGGTATGCACCTTCTCCAAGCGGTGGTCATGCAATAGTTATTACAGCCGTTGATGGTGATAATTTTACGATTTACAACCCGGCATTTCTAAAACCAATGGTTCTTAGTTCAAAAGAATTAGAGTTAGCTATGAGTGATTTTAGAAATGATGTAGTTATAATAGGTGAGTCTAATAAAACTCTGGATTCTTTGCTCTAAACTCATTTCCAATTACATGTCTTCTGTCTGAAAACACTTTTGAAACCAAATCCCCTGATAATCCATCTACAGCTCTAAGTACTTTTTGTAAAAGTGGATTCTCAGGAGTAAAGAACTTTAAAATCACATTTAATCCGTGTATTGTAAATCCACTAATCATCATTAAAGATAAATTTACTTTCTTTTTATAGACAGTTTTGTAATTTTCAACTTGTTCTTTAGTTCGTTTTTTATTTAATTCAGGGTTGTTTAAATCATCTTTTAATTCTCTTAGGTCATTAAAGAAAGGGATAAATATCTTAAAGAGATAAATAATCTGTTGTTTAAAGATTCCAAGTGCTGGAAGTAAGTTAACAATCTTGCTTTGAATATCCAGTGCTTTTAAACCAATCTTTAGTGGTATTCCAATAATGGTTGAGACTAAACTGTCAAATCCAAATAATGGTGCAATGGTACTACCTGCTTTCTTAGCAGAGCTTGTACTTAGTTTTAAATCTTTTCTGTTAAAGCTGTCTGTAACTGATTTAACAAGAGTGCTAACAAACTTTCCAAGTGTCTGATCTTTTTTATCTGTAAGTCCGATATTTTCACAATGCCTCTGCCAGATGTAAGAGGGTTCAAGATTTCCTTTTTCTTTAATTTCATCTAAAACTTCAATACTATTTTTAATTCCAAGGATAGTCAGAGGTTTATGAATAATTACTCTGGCAAAATCAGTAAGTGTTTCTACGTTTATATGATTAACCATTCTGCTTCTCCACAGGCATAAGTTAGGAAGAGAAAGAATAGAAGCAATGGAATCCTGGTAACGATAAGGTAAAAAAGAAGAAAGGGTTAAAACGATAGGATTAATTTTAGTTTCAGTAAAAAATGCAGTATTAGCCAGAGTACCTGGGATTTTACTTCCGTAAACATCAGCCTGATATCTGTTCATATCGAAATCATCGCCAGGACTGTTGTATACGTGATATTGATAGTATCCACGCAAATTACGAGTAAGA
>MFRN01000035.1:0-18942 GCA_001784585.1 Candidatus Melainabacteria bacterium RIFCSPLOWO2_02_FULL_35_15
ACTAAATATTATTAAAGAAGCAGTTAAATATGCTAAGGAGCTAGATTTAAAAATAAATGCAGGACATGGATTAAATTATCAAAACACAGCAACTATTGCAAAAATACCAGGAATAGAACAATTACACATAGGACATTCGGTTATTAGCAGAGCGGTAATGGTAGGTATTAAAGAAGCTGTTAGTGAGATGAAAGCTATTCTATACAACGCGACATAAATGCTAACGCATATTATGTCGCTATTTTATGGCGGATTTTCATTGGCGTTCGGGTTGTCGAAGGACAACCCTCACTTGTAAAATTACTTAGCTGTGTATAAGATGAAAATTATTTTTTCTAGGTTTATCCCACGTTATAAAGGCCACCTTCCGTGGAATAATATCTGTACGTTAAATTAAAGAAGATATATAAGGAACCGATAAGGTTCTTTTTTTGTTTGCAGATTTGTCATTGCGAGCAAAGCGAAGCAATCTCACAATGCAAATAACGGTAATAATTAAAGCCTCATGAAACGTAATCACTGGTATAAGATTGCCACGCCCTTCTTTGAAGGGCTCGCAATGACATAGCGGTTATATTTGCTATCATTTTCCTTGTGACTATTGATTTATCTAAAAAACTAGGCCAAATGTTCTTTGTAGGATTTAAGGGTTATACCTTAACAAAAGAAACAAGGCATTTTTTACGAGCTATTCAACCAGGCGGAATAATTTTTTTTAAATGTAATATAAAAAACAAGAAACAAATAAAAAAAATAATTAATGACATAAATAACTGTCTTGAAATAAAACCCTTTATTGCAGTTGATCAGGAAGGCGGTCGTGTTGAAAGGCTTAAAAAAGTTTGTACTTCCGTCCCGGGCCTTTGGAACTTATCTAAAGTAGGATTAAAAGAACTTTTGCAGGCTCAAAGCATTATAGCTAAAGAGCTTCTGGAACTTGGTTTTAATATGAATCTTGCGCCAGTTTTAGATATTAACTCTAATCCTGAAAATCCAGTAATTGGAAAAAGAGCTATAAGTAATGATCCGAAAATTGTTGCTAGTTATGGAAGTAAAATAATAAAGTTATATATAGAAAATAAAATAATTCCTGTTGCAAAGCATTTTCCCGGACATGGTGATTTGGAAATTGATTCACATTTGGATTTGCCTGTTCTTTCTAAATCAAAAAAAGAATTAAAGAATTTTGAACTTGTGCCTTTTAAATATGCAATTAAACATAAAGTTCCAGCTATTATGGTCGGACATATTCAATTACCAGCTATTGAAAAGGATAAAAATAAACCTGCCAGCTTATCAAAAAATGTTATTTATAATCTTCTAAGAAAAGAACTACATTATAAAGGTTTGGTCATCACTGATGAATTAAATATGAAAGGAGTAACTAAAAATTACAAATTAGAAAAAGCAGGTTATAAGGCTATTCTTGCTGATGCAGATATGCTTTTATTTAATGATAATGAAGAAAAGACATTAAAAGTTTTTAAATATATAAAGAAAAGAACTACTAAAGATAGGATTCTTGCAGAGAGAATTAAGAGATCATATGAAAGGGTTAAACAAACAAAAAAGAAACTATTAAAATTGTTAAGAAATAATTAACAAAAAAATGTTACTGCCCTGATGTAACTTTCTCTTAACCGTTATCATGTAAGTTAACCCTACCGCATAAGGAACGTTATGGTATTCAAATATCGTTTAGAAAAAATACTTAAGATTCGGGAAGAAGAACTCGATGAAGCTATTCTTGAGATGAAAAAAGCAGAGGATCATCTAAGAAAGGTTTCACATGATTTAAGTGCAACTACTGAAAACAGAAATGATTTGCATGCAGAGCTTATTAAGGAAGGAATATCACGTGCGACTCTGTATGTAAGAAGAATAAAGCAGCTTAATGACAGAATTGCACAGCTGGAAAAAGATTTACAGACTGCCCAGGAAAAATTAATAAAAGCAAAAGAAGCAGTTAAGGAAGCCAAGATGAAACTTGAAGCATTAAAAAGACATAAACAAAAGAAGCAAAAAAATTATAACGAAGAAGAGAACAGACTGGAAAGAATCAGGCTGGATGAAATAGGAGTCATAAAACATGCCCGGGAACTTCTGGAGGCCAGAGAGGAATAAATGCTAAACGGTTATATACAATTCAACGAACTAGATTCTTTTAGCCAGGCAAACTCTTTGCTAAGAAATCCTTCACAGATTTCTTTTGATGAAACTCTTGAACAGGCTCTGGAAGCACAGGTAAAAGAAGCAGGTAAGGCAGCGAAGGATAAAGCAAATGAAATTGTAGACGATTCAGCAAATGGAAGCAAAAAGAAAATTAAAGAAAACCCGGATACTTTACCTGATATTACTCAGATTACAAAAAATGTTGGAAGAGGTTCATCCGGTGAAGTTAGAAGCACATATCAGTTATTAGAAAAATTTAAGGATAAAAAGAAAGCTCAGGATGAAGAGCTTCCAAAAGGTCCCAGACAACAGCTCATGGAAAATGCGAACTTTGCTGGTCAGGCAATGTTCCAGCCAGTAGCTGATCAGGGTCAAAGAAGAGCTACTAAGTCACAGATGTTAGCTGCCTGGGAAAAATTTGCACCGACAGTTACAGAAGACCTGATTAAAAAAGCAGTAAGAATTGATATACCTCTGATTAATGACGTGCAGGCTATTGTTCTTAGGATGCACTCTGACAGAAGTATAACTGCATCTCTTCTTGGATCATATGAAATGGGAGAATTAGTCAAACAACATAAAGATAAACTGGATAGAAACTTGAAGCACCACCATTTATCCTTAAGAGAGTTTAATGCTTATAGATCAGAGCTTGAATTTACAAGCGAATCCGGTACAAAGAAAAACAAGAAAAAACCAGTAAAATCAAATAAACAAGTTTTAGATATAATGTAAAAATTCATTTTTTCAAAACCTTCTCTTAACGATGATCATGTAATGTATCCATACCTCAAAAAGGGCACATCAAATCCTATTGAGACAGGAGAAAAAAATATTATGAATGCTACTACAATAGCCGCAAACTCAGCCCAGTCAACACTGGAAATGATTAATTTTTTAACTGAGAATATTATAAATGCTGAAACACCAGGTTATAACGGAAAGAGATTTACATTTAGAGATTACTTATATGGTGGCACTATTGAAGATGCAGGACGTTCCTGGAGACAAGGGAAACAACAGGTCAGAGTTGGTGAGCCAACCAAAATGATGCTAAAAGGAAAAGGATTTTTTACAGTACTAAATCCGGAAAACAACGAAATAGTTTATACAAGACTTGGTGATTTTCATTTTGATAAAAACGGATACCTTACGTCAACAGAAGGCTTTCTTGTATTAGGAACACCGCTTCAGTCAAACCTCCAGCCACTTGGAAATTCCAAATACAATAAGCTTGGACCAAAATTTGAATTTGATATTTTTGCAGATCCACTCAGTAATCCTTCAAAGAGAAATTATCCTAATGTTGGCTCCGGTCAGGAAGCTGGCAAACCACAGCCTGTTAACTTAGGAATGGATCCGACAAATGGTTTATATTTAGGAAAGTATGAAAAACTGAGAATTGACAAAAGCGGAATTATCTGGGGGAAATATGGGGACAGTGAAGTTTCACTGTACAAAGTAGCTACACGTAACTTTCAAAATCTAAACGGTTTAAAAAATTTCCGTAGTACTTACTGGAAAGAAACTTCTGAAAGTGGTCCGCCACTTCCGTGTAATGCTCTGGTGCTTAACGAAGCTTTAGAACAGTCGAATGTCTGGACTAAGGTTGAAGTTGATTATGTTATTGAAGCTCAAAGACAATATGCTGCAGCAATTAACTCACACAAAGTTGCTGACAGACTGGTTCAGCAAGCTATTGAACTTGTTGGTTAATCCCACCCAATTACCCCTGTCAACCAGCGAGTTCATGTAAAAGCCCCCCGAAGTGTTGGGGGGCTTTGTTTTTATAACTTATAATTATTTTTCTTAATTAATTCTACAAACCGGCTAAACAAATAATCACTGTCATGTGGTCCGGGAGAGGCTTCTGGGTGATACTGGACTGAAAAAATTGAAAGTTCTTTGTGCCTGAAACCTTCGTTTGTATTATCGTTTAGATTTATATGAGTTACTTCTAATTCTTTGGGAAGCGTTTCAGTTTCCACTGCAAAGCCATGATTTTGTGCAGTGATTTCTATTCTTTTTGTTTTGAGATTTTTAACCGGCTGGTTTGCTCCACGATGTCCAAACTTCATCTTATAAGTTTTTGCACCAAATGCCAGTGCTAAAAGCTGGTGCCCAAGACATATTCCAAAAATGGGAATATTTAATTTGTCAATTACTTTCTTAATAGTATCCACTGCATACTTAACAGGTTCCGGATCCCCGGGACCGTTTGATAAAAATAATCCGACCGGATTAATTGATTTAATTTCGTCAAATGTAATTGTAGCCGGGACTACTAAAGGAGCACAGCCAAAATTACTCAACCTGTTTAAAATATTTTGCTTAATCCCAAAATCCATAGCTACAATAGGCCATGCCGGCTGAACCTTTGGCATTGGACCGCGGTAGTTTTCTTTCGTAGTAACTACTCTGGCTAAGTCAGAGCCAAGCATGGACGGAGATTCCAGGATTTTTTTTGTTAATTCATCAGGGTTAAGAGTTTCTGTAGAGATCCCGGCTTTCATTGCACCGCTTGATCTGATTTTTCTGGTAATAGCTCTTGTGTCTACATTGCTTATTCCGATTAGATTTTGAGTCTTTAAAAAATCATTTAACGAGATCTCTGATTCCCAGTTGCTTTCAGTCGGGCTTAAGTTTTTTATAATCACTCCTTTAGCAAAAGTTTTTTTAGATTCCAAATCGTTTTTGTTTGTACCGTAATTTCCAATCTCAGGGTATGTAAAAGTAATTATCTGCCCTGCATAACTTGGATCAGTAATGATTTCCTGATAGCCAGTCATGCTTGTATTAAAAACAATTTCACCAATAGCGGTACCTTCACTTCCAAAATTTTTACCTTCAAAAGTAGTTCCATCTTCTAAAACTAAAACTGCTTTCTTAACCGGCATCCTTAACATTTTACAGTTTTCATCAAAATACAATGAAAAACGTTAAGTAGGAGCATGCCATGGTATGCTTCTGCTTAAACTTAATGTTTTGCCAGTTGACTTTCTTTGTAAAATGTTTAAAATCAGAAGTAAGAGGCCTTAATTGATTCTTAACCTAATGACTAAAGGCTAAAAAGGTAGAAAACATGCCCCCTAGAAGACAAATGCAAAGACAAGCCAGACCAAGCGGTTCTGATCCTACTGTTAGCAAAAGTGCAGCAGCAAGTGCTAAAACTGCCCTGTACACAGCTAGTGAAGAGCAAGAAGCACCACCGCAGGAAGCACAGAAAGAATCTGGTGCAAATGATGATTTAAAAAAACTTATTGAAACTTTAAAAAATAAATTAAACTCAAATAACTCAGTACAACAAAAAACAGTTCCTCCGACTCCAAAAGCAAAGACAGTCTGGGACAGAAGCATAGCAAAAGACAGTAAAACTTTTAATCCTGCTTATACAATACTTACCAGAATTTCAAATCATGAAAAGGTACCAGTCAGGTCTACCAGGTCTGTGGACATAACTACAAAATCACTTCCTGATTCATTTATTTTTAGACCAGGTGCTGACGGCATTAAAGTAGATAAGTTAAGCATTAAAGCCGGCAAGCAGTTGTGTATGGGTTAATTTCTTTTCTTTACCCACCCAAATTTAATTTCCTGTTTAGGTCGTGTAATAGCTAAAGCTTTATTTGGAACATTTTTTGTAACTACTGAGCCTGCTGCAATCAGAGCATCTTCACCAATAGTAACCGGAGCTACAAGAACAGAATTTGAACCTGTAGAAGCACCATCTTTAATAATGGTTGTACTCTTTTTTTCTGTAACTGAATTATAGTTTGCTGTAATTGTTCCTGCGCCAATATTTACACCTTTTCCGATTTTTGCATCTCCGATATAACTTAAATGAGCTATTTGAGTATCATCATCAATTTGTGAATTTTTTATCTCTACGAAGTTCCCGATTTTAATATTGTTTTTAATTTTTACATTATTCCGCAATCTGGCATAAGGACCGATTTGATTCTGATTTCCGATTTTTGAATTTGTAATATGAGAAAAAGTTATATTGTTTCCACTGCCGATGGTAACAGCTCCCTCTAAATACAGATTGGGTCCAAGAACATT
This sequence comes from Candidatus Melainabacteria bacterium RIFCSPLOWO2_02_FULL_35_15, assembly GCA_001784585.1. Lineage (GTDB taxonomy): Bacteria > Cyanobacteriota > Vampirovibrionia > 2-02-FULL-35-15 > 2-02-FULL-35-15 > 2-02-FULL-35-15. Next base: position 6,235 of record MFRN01000035.1, read on the forward strand.
TTTAGGACCAATTTTAATTTTTCCTTTTAAAAAGGTATTTGGGTAAATAACATTACCTTTTCCAATCTTAACTTCTGTTCCTATATAAGTGTTTCTTGGATCTAAGATGGTAATTCCTTTATCCTTAAATTTTTTTAAGATCTTCCCATTCATGGTATAAAATGATAACAGATTATTTGTCATTGCGAGCAAAGCGAAGCAATCTCATAATCAAAATATGCAAAGTGAGATTGCTTCGTCGCTAACGCTCCTCGCAATGACAAACAGGGAATATGCTAAATACAACCACTGAACAAATTAGTCACAAAAAAATTAAATCTTATTCATTTATTTCAAAATCAAAAGAGTGTCAGAATTTTATAAATAAAGTAAACGGCAAAAAACCACTTTTTATCCTTGTAATAGGGAGTACTGAAACTGCTTTAATTCCCGGAATATCTGCTGCCGGACAAAATATAGAACAGTTAAAACATACACCAGCTCTTGATGCTGATTTTCTGGTTTCCAGACTCAGTGAGTTTAATAAGAATCTTCCCATCTCACCAAGTGGTATTCCATCTCCTGCCATTTTATCAAAAGCCATGATTGAGCTTTTGGATTTGGACATAAATATTATAGATGTAGGAGCTTTTATAAAACCTGAAAAAGTTCACATAGACTTAAACATGGGTCCTGGAAAGTGCTTAACGACTGGCTTAGCTCTGGGTCCGGTTAAAACAAGTTTTCTTTTCCAGAAAGGAGAAAAGCTGGGATTAAATCTTTCAAATTACCCTTATGTAGTTATCGGGGAATGTGTCCCTGGTGGTACTGCTACAGCACTAAGTGTTTTATGCTCACTGGAGATTAATGCTTTTGATCTGGTCAGCAGCAGCTTTCCGGAAGGGAATCATCTGTGGAAAAATCAGACTGTAAGAGATGCTCTCCTGAACAATGCTGATAAGTTTTCAGGCATAAAGAAAAACCCGCTAAAAGCCATTGAACATTTTGGAGATCCGATGCAGGTTTTTTTATGCGGCTTTATAAAAGGTGCGCAAAAAGCTAATCTGCCGGTTATGCTGGCTGGCGGTTCACAGATGCTTGCAGTTTATTATGTTTCAAAACTGCTTACCGGATTTAATCCTTACGATACCGTTGTAGCTACTACTTCATGGATTACAAATGATAAAAATGCAAAGACAAAAAGGCTTGCAGAGCTTGTAAGTGCTCCGTTAATTTCTTCAAATATAAACTTTAAAGAGTCAAAATATAAAGAACTTTATGCTTATGAAGAAGGGCACATTAAAGAAGGAGTTGGAGCAGGCGGATTAATGGTGGCAGCTGATTTGTATAAAGAGATAACTCAGGAGGAAATTGTTCTTGAAATAGAGAAGTTATATGCTCAAATTCACAAATAATTTTTTAGAATCACCCCCAGCGACAACACCGTTACCTCACTAAGTTCTATCAATGCCCCAAACGTATCTCCTGTATGACCTTTGAAATGGTTGTTTAACCAATAAGTCCAAATAAGGCAGAGAAAGAAACAGATTAATATAAAGAAAAAATAAAAAAACTTTAAGTGACCAAAAGAAATAAATAAGAAAGAGATAACGATCAAGAAAACAAGATTTACTAATAAATCTTCTGGCTTTTTTATCCCCGATAAAAGAAGTGATGAGCTAACTCCTGAGTCTTTATTTTTACTTAGAAATGTAAATGAATAAACTGCAATTAATCTGGACAATGCAAGTGAGATTACAATAATAAAAAAAAGTTTGTTTAGTAAAATAGTACAAAGAGCAATAAGCTTAAATAAGATTACAAATATTCCACCCATGGCTCCAAAAGCCCCCACTCTACTGTCTTTCATGGCTTCTAGTTTTCTGTTTTTATCCTGACATCCTATTCCGTCAAATGTATCCATTAAGCCGTCCATATGCAAACCACCTGTAAGTAAAACCCATACAAGCAAGACTAAAAGAGCAGAAAACATAAAAGGAATTTTATATGGAATTAAAACTTTTCCAAAAAAATAGAGAATAAAACCTAAAATAAAACCAATTAAAGTAAAATATGGCGCTATCCTTCCCCAGTCTTCTTTTGTAGCTTTAGGTAATGGAGGTGCAGGAAGTCTGGTTAGAAATAACCAGGCATAAAAAAAGCGATGGAGGATTTTAATCATTCTAATCTCATCCTTACTGCATTTTCATGTGCTTTTAATCCTTCAGCATCAGCAAGGTTAATTACATCTTTAGCTATTCTTCTGAAATCTTTTTTATTAAATGAGATCACACTTATTTTTTTCATAAAGTCCATTACGGTTAAGCCGCTTGAAAACTTTGCACTGCCGCCTGTAGGTAAGCAATGACTTGGCCCTGCAATGTAGTCTCCGATTGATTCACAGGAATATTCTCCTAAAAAGACGGCACCGGCATTTTTTATTTTTTTTGAAAGAGAAAGGGCATTTTTTGTCATAATTTCCAGATGCTCGGGAGCTAAAAGATTAATCAGTTTACAGGCTCTGTTTAAATCCCTGACTATAACTATGGCACTGTTATTTTTCCAGGACTTTAAAACTGTTTTTTTATTTGGCAAATGTTGTGCAAGTCTGAAAAGTTCTTTCTCTGTGGCTTTTGCAACTTGTTCACTATTGGTTGCCATAAATGCACTTTCCAGTCCTGAACCATGTTCGAGCTGACTTAAAAGATCCACTGCTAACAATTTTGGATTTGCACTTTTATCTGCAATAATTGCGATTTCACTTGGTCCGTATAAACCGTCTATTCCGATTTTTCCAAATACAATTTTTTTAGCCAGTGTTACATAAATATTCCCTGGCCCTACTATTTTATTTACTGGCTGTATGCTTTCTGTTCCAAAAGCAGCTGCACTAATAGCCTGTGCACCGCCGATTTGATAAACCTCATTAATTCTTAAAAGTTTACAGACGGCTAAGATGCCTTTATTTGCAGGCGGGGGTGTAAAAATCACTATTCTTTTTACACCTGCTGCTTTTGCCAGTGTAGCTGTCATATAAACAGTTGAAATTAGAGGAGCTTGTCCGCCTGGAATATAGATCCCTGCTGAATCCAGAGGTATATATTTATATCCAAGTTTTTCAGTAGAATTGAAGGTTTTAATCCAGGTTTTGGGAACATTTGTTTTTTGAAATATTATTATTCTTTTTATGGCTTTTTTAATTGACAACAAAAGCAATTTTGAAATATGGTTTGTAGAGTTTTTAATTTCAACGGGTGAGACTTTGATAGATTTTAAATTAATTTCGTCAAATTTTTTAGTGTAGTAAATTAAAGCTTTATCGCCATTTTTTTTAACATTATTTACTATAACTTGGACAGATTTATATTCTTTATTCATCTCAGACGGATCAAATCTGGATAAAATATCTTTAATTTTCTTTTTTGCCTTTTTTAGATCTTTAATTATCATGGTTCTACGTGTACTGTTATCTTACATCTTCCAAAATCTTCTTTTAATTTTGTTTCTACTTTATCAGCAACTTGATGGGCAGTATACAGATCTTTTGGCTTGACTTTGATCTTACATTCTATAAATGCCAGGTCCGGCCCTCTGCGTGAATAAATATCATAGCAATCTGTTACATCCTGTACTGATAAAACAGATTTTTTTATATTTTTTGGATCAAGCCATACAGCATCGACTAAAATTGGCACGGTTCTTGAAAGTATTTCATAACCTGCCTTTGCAATGAATATGCTTATTGTGATAGCAACTATTGGATCTACTAAGTACATTTTCTGTGCGATAAAAATCTGTGAACCCAGAACTGAAAGTGTAATTAAAATATCAGACGCTGTATGGGAAGAATCAGCTATTAAAAGATCACTTTTTAAAATCTTTCCTTTATTTCTTTCATAGATCCAGACAATTATATTTATTAGCAAAGTAAATATTAAAAGCCAGACAATTTCTTTTTTAAACAAAGGGAGTTCTACCGGGTGGATAATTCTACCTATAGCTCCCTGAACTATTTCTACACAGGCAACTGCTAAAAATATTACAATTCCGAATGCTGCAAGTGTTTCAAATTTTCCATGTCCGTATGGGTGCTGCCTGTCAGGTGGTTCCGTAGCATATCTCATGACAATTAATCCTACAAAATTATTCAGAGTATCGGCAGCAGAATGTGCAGCATCGCCTAAAATACTTAGAGATGAAGTCGCTATACCAGCAAAAATTTTTATAAATAAAACTATTGCATTTAAAAACAAAATTAACCAGAGGACTTTTTTAGTTTCGTGAGAATAAAGTGTCTCTTTTGTTTTTGTCATATAATAATTTTACTTAATGTTTTGGGGTGTGTAAACTAAACGCGGGGATATATGATGGAAGCGGCAAGAGCTATAAAAACAGCATCACCCGTAAAAGATTTATACACCCACTCCAGTGAAAAAACGGTATAATCTAACAGATGCGCATATTAATTTCAAATGATGACGGAATATACTCCGGTGGAATAAGAGCACTGGCTGAAGGCATTGTTCAGAATAATGAAGTTTATGTAGTAGCACCAGATCGGGAAAGAAGTGCTACAGGACACTCACTTACTTTGCACAGACCGCTCAGGATTGAAGAAGCAGACCATCTGAGCGGTGTAAAAGCTGCTTATTCTACAGATGGCACACCCAGTGACTGTGTAAAAATTGCAATTGGAGCTATTTTAAAAGAACAACCGGAAATTGTTTTGTCTGGAATTAATCATGGACCAAATATGGGTTCAGATGTTTTGTATTCCGGGACAGTAAGTGCTGCAATGGAAGGTGCTATTTATAATATTCCAAGTATTGCTATAAGTTTAGTTGATCACAAACCACAGGATTTTACTTCTGCTGTAACTTTTATAAATAAGCTCATAAAAATAATTGGTCAGATAAAATTCCCTGACAAAACTTTGTTAAATATAAATATTCCTGCCCTGCCACTTTCAGAAATAGCAGGAATTGAAATTACAGAGCTTGGTGTAAGACCGTATAATGACTATTTTATTAAAAGAGTTGATCCACGGGGAAGAACTTACTACTGGCTTGCAGGGGAAGCTATGGAAGAACATGAATTACCAGGGACGGATGTCTATGCGGTACGAAATAATCAAATCTCCATTACACCTGTAACCATTCATATGACAAATGAAAACATGTTGCCTGAACTTAAAGAATGGGTGAGGCAGATAAAGTTATTGTAATTTTTACTTCACAAATGATCCACCATTGGGAATTAAATAATTAATTACCAGGATGTAGCTGGTTATTGAAATTAAGGTGATAATTGAAACGATTATCAATTACCGTATCTGAAAAATACAATTTTTACAATAACCTTTAGGAGTTTTAATTGATTTGCCATTTAAATCAAAACCATCCTGAATCCAGACTTTCATTTCATTAGCACAAAGCGGGCACCTGATGTCATTAGCACCTTCCAAAATTTCTTCACATATTCTTTCTATTAATTCACCCGGTGGATTTCGATAGGCTTCATCAGTACCTGGGTTTTTAACTTCAACTTCTTCCAGAATTTTTGGATCTACTTTTAATACTCTGGAAATTCTCTGCCTGACAGAAGTAGGTAACCATGTTTCAATCCCTGCCTCTATGTCTTCGAGGAGGTTAATTGAAACTTTTGCTTGAACAGATAATTCTGTCATGTGAATTCTTCTTTCATTTCTTAAGAATGAAACTCGTGAAGCCAGAGTCTTTGGCAGGCTGTCTTGCGGTCCATGTATATATTTTGGTAAGTCCATATAAGTAAATTATATCTATTTGTAATAACAGTAATTACGGTATATCATATAACTCTTACTGAAATACACTCTAAAATACGCTAAAATAGTCCTCTATGGCTAAACCAAAAGATCAGCCACCAAACCCGGGAAAGCTAATTGAAGTAGATATTAAAGATGAGATGAGACGTAGTTTTATAGACTACGCTATGAGTGTCATTGTCAGCCGTGCTTTGCCGGATGTTCGTGACGGCTTGAAGCCTGTTCACAGACGTATTTTATTTGCTATGAGTGAGCTGGGTCTTACTCCGGATAAGCCATTTAAAAAATGTGCACGTATTGTCGGGGAAGTGTTAGGTAAATATCATCCCCATGGTGATACAGCGGTTTATGAAGCATTAGTCAGGCTGGCACAGCCTTTTAGCTCCCGCTATAAATTAATTGACGGACATGGAAATTTTGGTTCTCTTGATGATGGACCGGCAGCCATGCGTTATACGGAAGCTAAGCTTACCGGTGTGTCTATGGAAATACTGGCAGACATTGATTCTGAGACAGTTGATTTTGTAGATAATTTTGACGGCACATTAAAAGAACCTGTTATTCTTCCATCCAGAGTTCCGACACTTTTATTAAATGGTTCCAGTGGTATTGCAGTAGGAATGGCTACAAATATTCCCCCGCATAATCTGGGAGAAGTTATAGACGGAACCATCGCACTTGTAGATAATCCTGAAATCGGTACTGAAGGCTTAATGCAGCACATTAAAGGGCCTGACTTTCCTTCAGGCGGACAGATAATGGGAATTAGTGGAATTAAAGAGGCTTTTGAAACAGGACGTGGATCGGTCATCGTAAGAGGTCAGGTTTCTATAGAAGAAGTGCCCAGCAGCTCGGGACGTGGCATGGCAACTGGCATTGTAATTACTGAGCTGCCATATCTTGTCGGGCCTGAAATGGTAATTAATAAAATCGCGGATCTTGTAAAAAATGACAAAATTACCGGCATTGCAGATTTAAATGATGAGTCTGGCAGAGATGGTTTACGTGTAGTAGTAAAGCTAAAAAGGGATGCAAAACCGGATGTAGTTTTAAATAACTTATACAAACATACTCAGATTCAGGAAACATTTTCCATTAATACTCTTGCTCTTATTGGTAAAACTCCAAAGACACTTAGCTTAAAGAATTTGCTTCAGGAGTTTGTAGAGCACCGTGTAGAAATTATTACCAGGCGCTGTAAGTTTGAGCTTGGAAAAGCAGAAGCAAGGGTCCATATTTTAGAAGGATTGTTAATAGCGCTGGAAAGTATTGATGCCATTATTAAACTAATCAGAGCAGCTGAAGATACTGATACTGCAAAACAAGCTTTAATGAAAAAATTTAACTTAAGTGATCCTCAGGCAAGCGCCATACTGGAAATGCAGCTCCGCAGATTAACCGGACTTGAGAGAGAAAAAATTGAAAAAGAAAATAAAGAGTTAAATAAGAGAATTAAGGAGCTAAAGAAAATACTTTCTCAGAGACAATTAATTCTGGACATCATAAAAGAAGAATTAGCTGAAATTAAAAAGAGATATAATGACCCGAGACGCACCAGAATAGTAGCAGCAGCAGAAGAATTTCGTGAAGAGGATTTAATCCCAAATGAAAGAGTGGTAGTTTTTCTTACTGAAAAAGGCTATATAAAAAGAATTCCTCTTACAAAATTTGAAAGACAAAACAGAGCAACGCGTGGAAAAGGTGGCATAAAAACAAGAGAAGAAGATGCAGTAGAGCATTTCATTATTGCCAATATGCATGATACTCTTCTTTTCTTTACACAGGGGGGATCGGTCTTTAGTTCAAAAGTTTACGATGTAGTGGAAGGAAGTACTCAGCATAAGGGACAGGCAATATTTAATCTGGTTTCAGTAAGTCAGGAAGATAAAATCACTGCTATTTATGCTACCAGTGAATTTAAAGAAGATAATTACTTTGTAATGCTTACTAAACAGGGCATTGTTAAAAAGATTTCAATGGATAATTTTGAAAGTGTAAGAAGATCTGGTATCGTAGCTATGAACCTGGACGAAGGAGATCAATTAGGCTGGGTCAGAAGAAGTTATGGTAAAGATCACATTATTATAGGTACTTATGATGGCATGGTTTTAAGATTTAATGAAGAAGATTTAAGACCGCTTGGAAGAACAGCCCGGGGTGTAAGAGCAGTAAACCTTCGTGAAGGTGATTATGTAGTAGGTTTTGATACATTTAGTGCAGATTCAAAAGATCAAATTTTGCTGGTTACTACTGATGGCTTTGGTAAAAGGGTTGAATTAGAAGAATTCAGAGTACAAAACAGATCAGGTGTCGGGTTAATCGGCACTAAATTTAAATCAGAAAAAAGTCACCTTGCTTCACTGGATGTGGTAAAAGAAACAGATGAAGTAATTATTGCATCAGCTCATGGAGTAGTGTTAAGATCAAAAGTCGGTGAGATAAGCTGTCAGGGCAGAATGGCTACCGGGGTCAGATTACAAAGGTTAGATGAAGATGACTATGTAGCATCAGTTACAAAACATACAGAAGAACAAAGCCAGGTAGAAGCTTCAGCATCAGAGTCAGAGTTAAAATAATGCAAAATTTACAAAAAACTTTTGATCAAAGCATTTTACGTCCGGAGCTGTTATCAGCTGAGAATATAAAAAATATTACGCAGGAAGCATTAAAACTAGGTTTCAGGGCTGTAGTAGTTCATCCGTGTAATGTAGAACTGGTAAAGGGCATATTAACTAACAGTCAGGTTTTAACTGTTTCTGTCTGTGACTTTCCTCATGGCAAGGGGCTTACAAAAAGCCGTGCAAAAGATGTAAAGGAAATTTTAAAACTTGGGGCAGATGAAATAGATGTCGTGGCAAACTACCAGTATCTGCAAGAGGGAGACATCAGAAACTTCAAAAAAGATTTAAAAGCAATTACAAAATCAATGGAAGGAAAGGTTTTAAAAATTATTTTAGAAGTTGATTTACTTAATGAAAGGCAGATAAAAACGGCAACACAAACTATCTGTAAAGTTGCAAATGAAGAAAATGCAAAGCTGGTTATAAAAACAAAAACAGGTTTTACGGAAAATAAAACTTCAAACTTAAGTGCCATCCAAATAATCAGAAGAACACTGGAAGAATTAAATCAATATGGCGAAGATAAAATCAGAATTAAAGCCTCAGGCGGAATAAGAACCAAAGAAGAAGCTCTTCAGTTACTTCAGGCTGGCGCACATATTTTAGGAGTTGGTAAAGGGGCTGAGATAATGGGAGCAGTCTCCTAAATTTTAGAAACCAGTTCTTCCACATCTCTCCTCAGAAATAAATACCCTTCATATCCATTTTTTGTTTTATAAGTCTCATTTACTTTTAATGTGCCGCTCCTGACCATTTCATATATTTTTTCTTTTGTTACGCTTAAATATTCTGCAGCTTCAAAAGATTTTAACTTATCCTGCTGGGTGCTTTCTATGAGTCTAAGAAGCTGACTTTTCTTTTGTTTTATTTGTTCAAAAAAGATAAGTAAAATCTTTGCTGTAGCCATAGCATCATCTAGTGCTCTGTGTCTTTTTTCTACAGGAATATTAAAGTGCTTAATAAGATCATTTAATTTTCTGCTTGGGAGATCAGGATACAGTATCCGTGCAGTTTTAACAGTGCAAAAAAATTTTAGCCTGTTAAGGTTGTTAAGAGACAGATTGCAAGTCTGGAGATATTTATAAATAAAATCATAGTCGAACATTACATTATGTGCACAAAAATAATACCCCCCCTCTACAAACTTAAGCCAGTCTTTTAATACTGATTCAACGCGCTGGGCATCTTTAATATCTTCATTTTTAATTCCTGTTATCTGGGTAATAAAATCAGGGATAGGAATTAGAGGTTTTATATAAGAACAAAACTCTTCTTTAAGCTGACCGTTTTGAACTTTAACAGTAGCAATTTCAATAATTTCAGCTTCTTCTGGTTTTTGGCCTGTAGTTTCTATATCTGTTACACAAAAAGTTCTGTTAATATTTTCTTCCAGGTTTAATAAAAAGTTTTTTGTAAGCATTTGATCATTTTAGCGTTTTTATGTCATTGTGTTATGTTATTCCTTTGCATTTTTTGTGTTTTTTATCATAGAATTAGGATGAATGAAAAAAATATTTTTTGTTACAGGTGAAACTTCTGGGGATATGCATGCAGCAAGCCTCTTAAATGAGCTTTATAAAATAATACCAAAAGAACAAATGATAGCTAAAGCAATTGGGGGAAGTCATCTTAAAGATGCAGGTGCAGACATATTTTTTAACTCAAAACATTTAGCATCAATGGGAATAACTGAAGTTATTAGTAGACTTTTTATGTATTTAAACCTTGAAAGAGAGCTTTTATTTCAGCTTTTTATTTTTAGACCGGATGTTTTAGTACTTATAGATTTCCCCGGATTTAATCTGAGAATTGCAAAAAAAGTAAAAACCCTTTTACCAGATACAAAAATTGTTTATTATTTACCGCCTCAGGTATGGGCTTGGAATCAGAGGCGTACAAAAATACTTGCAAAATATTGTGATCTTGTTTTATGCGGGCTGCCTTTTGAAGAAAAGTTTCATAAGGGAAGAGGAGTAAATGCTTGCTATGTAGGGAGTCCGATATTGCATGAACTGGAAAAATTTGACAGAGAAAAAATTAGAAGTGAATTTGGAATTAAAAAAGAAGATTTATTGATTGGATTATTTCCTGGCAGCAGAAAATCTGAAATTTATTTCATGCTTCCTGTTTTATTAAAAGCATCTGAATTACTTCACAATATTTTTCCACAAATAAAGTTTTTAATTGCTCAGGCGCCTGCGATAAATCTGAAGGAAGCAGGAAAAGTACAGGTACTTCTACCGGGGAATAACTATAAATTACTTTGTGCCAGTGATATTCTATGGCTTACATCCGGTACAGTAACTCTTGAAGCTGCGCTTTATGAAACGCCGATGATTCTGGGATACAGAGGAAATATGATTAATTATTTTTTATATCTGCTTCTAAAAAGAATAAATATGGTTGGTTTGCCGAACATTATTTATGGAGAAAAAATAGTCCCGGAGTTGCTTCAAAATCAGGCTACTCCGGAAAATTATTATGAAATTACAAAAAACTGGCTCAAAAAACCTGAAGAGCTGGAAAAAATAAAAAAATTACTTAAGACTGTAAAAGAAAAAATTACCGATAAGAATGCCAGCAGGGAAGCAGCTTTGAAGATAAGAGAATTAATTCCGGAATATAAGGTTTTTGTACTGAAATAACAGCCCTTTAATAGAACTAATCAGCGAAAATTATGTTAATCCAAACCAAATAATAACTGCTAGGTTAAATTGAATCATAGACTCTTTTAATTTCTTGCACATCTTTCCACATCATTGCTTTAGGGGAATCAGGATTTTTATTCCATTCGTGACGTAAGAGATATGACGGGTGAAAGACTGGCATGATTTTTCTGCCTGCTAATAGAGGCATATTGCAATACGCCTCTACATTAATCCACTGACCTCGTATTTTTGTAATTTTTGCATCCTTTGTTTTTAATACTCCTTGTACTGCTACTGCTCCGGCAAGAATTATAATTTTCGGATCAATATATTTTATTTGTGCTTGTAAATATTCCCAGCATGCTTTGGCTTCTTCTTCCAGCGGTGCACGGTTATTTGGCGGGCGGCATTTTACAATGTTACAAATATATAAATGTTCCCTTCTGTTTAAATTTACACTTTCAAAGATTTTGTCCAGAAGTTGTCCTGCCCGGCCTACAAAAGGTAATCCTTGTAAATCTTCATTTTCACCCGGACCTTCACCAATAATCATAATTTTTGAATTTTCAGGACCATCACTGAAAACTACATTTGTTCTGCCTTTGCACAGTGCACACTTTGTACACTTCATGGCTTCTGATTTTGCTTCTAAAAGGGAGCTGTATTTTATTTCTACTTTATTGTCATTGCGAGCCACATTCGCTTCGCTCAGTGCAGGCTCCGGCGAAGCAATCTCATTATTTTTATCACGTTCATGAGATTGCTTCGTCGTTTCACTCCTCGCAATGACACTATCATTATTTGATTCTTGAATGCTAAATAAGTTTAATTGATTTTCCATGGGTAATCCTTTAATTTTTAAGAAAAATACATGGAATTAAGTTTAACATAATCAAAACTCAAATCACATCCAAAGGCAGAAGCTGATTTATTTCCAAGATTTAAATTAACTGTTACTGTTACTCCTTTACTTTTTTTAATTTGTTTTTTTAGTTTTGCTTTATTAAACTCAAGAGGTGAACCCTTTTTATAAACCTGAGTACTATTTAAAAATACATCAATTTTTTTAGGATCAATTTTTACACTTGTACAGCCAATTCTGCTGGCGGCCCTGCCCCAGTTTGGATCTGATCCGAAAATCGCACATTTAAAAAGAGTAGAACTTGAAATTGATCTGGCAATTTCTTTTGCGTCATTAGTAGTCTTTGCGCCAAGAACTGAAACGGTTATTAATTTGTTTGCGCCTTCACCGTCAATTACTATTTCTTCTGCTAGTTTTATACAGGATTCGTTTAATACTTTTTGAAAGTTTGTAAAAACAGGATCAGTTTGACTTTTTATTTCTTGTTTACTTTGTCTGTTTGAAATTAAAATTACCATATCATTTGTACTCATATCGCCATCTACAGAAATATTATTAAAACTATTGTTAATGGCAGTCTTCAGAGCATTCTGTAAAAGTTTTTGTGAGGTATTTAAGTCAGTCATTAAAAAACAAAGCATAGTTGCCATATTTGGATGAATCATACCTGCACCTTTTGTGAAACCGGTTAAACTGAAATCTTTTGTTTTCTTTGTTACAATCTTTAGAAATCTGTCAGTGGTTAAAATTGCTTTTGCGGCAGATTTTAAGTTTTTAACGCTTAAACCTGATGTA
>MFRN01000035.1:18950-40807 GCA_001784585.1 Candidatus Melainabacteria bacterium RIFCSPLOWO2_02_FULL_35_15
AAGCCCGTTCTCCATCTTTTCCATATCCAGATGTACTCCAATAACACCTGTACTGGCTACTAAAACTTCATCAGGTTTGGTTCTTAAAAGGTTTGCAGCAATTTCTTGTGTTTTCTTTACTGCATAAACTCCTTTTTTTCCTGTACATGCATTTGCATTGCCTGAGTTGACTATAATTGCTCTGATTTTTTTTCTTTTCTTTAAAAGTCTTTTGTTTTCATCTACACACGCTGCATGAATTTGATTTGTAGTAAAAACCCCGCTATAAGTACATGGAATATCTGAATAAATAACAGCAAGATCTGGTTTCTTTGATTTCTTAAAACCACAGGTTGCTGATGAAAAGTAAAAATCTAAACTCATAAAAACTATGCTAACATTGAATACATGAAAAAACAGAATCTGGTTCTTGTAAGAAACATTTTTTTTAAAACTTTTATTGTAGGATTATTATTTGCATTGCTCCTTTTTGTTATGACAGCAACATTATGGAGCCACTGGGCTCCTTTGGTTTTCTCAATATTTCAGGTCAATGAAAAAGAGCTTGGTGGAATAGTTGTTACATCATTTATAAATTTAAGGTTTTTCCTGATCTTTATACTGCTTGTACCTGCCATAAGCCTACACTGGGTTATTAGGTCAATTAAAGATTAACGTATTTTGCACAAAATCTCATACATATCGTCTATTATTTCCATATGGCTTTTAACCTGTTAACTAAAATTAACCAGCTTTCAAAAAGAGAAAAAAATATTGTAGGAATGCTTCTTCTTATAATTGCGTCAATGCCTTTTTTTTACATGACAGTTCCTTCCTGGAATCAGTATATGGATTCTACCAGCAAAATATCCCAGAGTAAAAACAAATTATTTGAAATTGAAAATCAGACAAGAAAACTGGAAAAAATAAAAGGTGAAAACCAGAAATTGTCACAAAAAATTGATGATCAAAAATTATATCTGGCTAAAACTTATGAAATTGATTTTCTGGTTCAGGACTTAAAAAAGATATGTGATGAAAGCTCTATTAGTTTAGACAGCTTTACTCCTTCTGATCCTGAGCCGATGAATATAATTCTTGAAAAGCAGTTACAAAGTGATGTTTCAGGGGGGAGTAAAACTATAAAACTAAAACAGGTTTTAGATAAATTAAAAGGACAGGATTTGCCGGTAGATTTGTATCGCTATCCGATCGAAGTAAGAGTAACCGGTAATTTTACAGATATACTTGAGCTGTTTAAAAAATTAGAAAAATATGGAAGAGTAATCTCAATAGATAATATTTCAATTGGAAAAACCGGGACAAAGCAGGGATTTGACAGCAGGATTTCCAAGGCAAAATCAAAAAAACAAGGCAACGAAGGAGAGTTAATTGGTGCTTTTGATCTGGCAGCATACACTTTACCTCTAAGAGAAGAAAATATTTCTCTTAATCAGCTGCAAAAAAATACCAGAAATACAGCTTTCTCATATACAAGAAAAAGAGCAAAATAATTGTAATGACGTAGTAAATAAGCTATAATTAAAAACCTGTTGAGGTAAAACCATGAAAACATTTCTTGCAAAAAAAGGTGAAATAGAAAGAAAGTGGTGGCTCATTAATGCTGAAAGCCAGACGCTTGGAAGACTATCTACACAGATAGCTGCTTTATTGAGAGGAAAAACAAAGCCTGAGTTTACCCCAAATGTTGACACTGGAGATTTCGTAATTGTTATAAATGCAGAAAAAATCAGGCTAACTGGTAAAAAAGAGCTTCAGAAAGTTTACTCAAGACACAGCGGAGTACCTGGTGGTTTTAGAACTGAAACAGTTGGACAGCTAAGAAAAAGAAGACCTGTAAAAATTATTGAAAATGCTGTAAGAGGAATGCTCCCTCATAATACTCTTGGAGAAAAACAGTTTACAAAATTAAAGGTATATCAGGGTGAAAATCATCCTCATGTTACACAAAAACCGGTAAAGTGGGAATTTAAAAAATGATGCGTATAGAAAGGTAGAAAACTTTGGTAAGAACAGTTACAAAACATGATAAAAAGACTCAGTTCATCGGAACAGGCAGAAGAAAAACAGCTATTGCCAGAGTATTCTTAAGATCAGGAACGGGAAAATTTTCAATAAACGGCAAAGAGCCATCTCTTCATTTAGGCAATGTTATAAACTATTTAAATTTGATTAAAAAACCACTTGAAACAGCCAAGGTGGGAGAAAAATATGATGTCATTGCACAAGTACATGGCGGCGGCCTTTCAGGACAGGCAGATGCTATAAGGCTTGGTGTAGCTCGTGCATTAGTAGCACTTAGTGCTTCAAACAAAGCTCTACTTAAAGTAGAAGGGTTACTTACAAGAGATCCGCGAAGTAAAGAACGTAAGAAATATGGACGTAAAAAAGCAAGAAAGCGATTCCAATACTCAAAGAGATAATGAAAATTAATCTTGAAACTATACAAGTTTTAAAAAACGATCTTTCTGATGAACTCTTAAATTATTATTCTTCATGTGATCTTTTGGCAGTAGATTGTGAAATGATGGGTTTAAATCCTATCAGAGACAGGCTTTGCTTGGTTCAAATGTGTGATAAAAATGAAAAAGTAACACTGGTAAAAATCGAACCGGACACTAAGCCTCCGAATTTAAAAAAACTTTTTGAAAATCCGGAAATAAGAAAAATATTTCATTTTGCCAGAACCGATCTGAGCTTTCTTTATTATCATTTGCAGATTGAAATGAAAAATGTTTTCTGTACAAAATCTGCAAGCAAACTGGCAAGAACCTACACTGATAAACATGGTTTAAAAGATCTGTTAAAAGAAATTTTAAATATTGATATTGATAAAAATACCCAGCAGACAGACTGGGGACATTCTGAGCTGACCAAAGATCAAATTAAATATGCAGCCAGTGATGTTTTATATTTAATTCCTGCATATCATAAATTGCTTGGGATTTTAAAAAGAGAAAACCGCATGGGACTTACAGAAGAGGTAAACAAATTTTTACCTGTCCTGGCTAAGCTGGATTTACTGGGATATGTGGATTTCTTTGTGCATTAGGATATATTATACCGGTTAAAATATAATCATGCTCCGAAACGATATCCACAGAATAATCGATGCAAATATTAACCGGGCTTCTGAAGCTTTAAGGGTGCTTGAAGACTGGATCAGGTATTCCAAAGATGACAAACAAATCTCTGAAAAGTTAAAAAAAATACGACACTCTATAAATAATATTCTTTTATCTAATCCGAATTTTGTAATGAGCCGAGAGTCTGATTTTGATGTAGGAAGAAATATTGAAAACAATTCAGGAAGAAAATCCATAAGAGATGTAATTTGTGCAAACTGTAAAAGATTTGAAGAATCTGTAAGGGTTTTATCAGAATATGGGCAGATTTTGAATTTGGATACAAAATTTCTTGAAGAAAATCGTTATGAAATTTATACGATTGAAAAAGAGCTTTTAAAAAATGAAAAATTACTGCGACTTCATAATGCCAAGCTGTATTTGATTACAAATAGAGATGGTCTTAAATGTGACAGGGATTTCTTTAATGTGATTGAATATGCAGTTTCTGGCGGTGTTGACATTATCCAGCTTCGTGAAAAAAGTAACAATGAAAGAAAAATTTTAAGTCTGGCAAAAGAAATTAAAAAAATTATTTCAGATACAGATGTTTTATTTTTAATTAATGATCGTGTGGATTTAGCATTAGCTGCTGATGCAGATGGTGTACATTTAGGACAGGATGATTTGCCTGTTAGTGAAGCCAGAAAAATCACTCCGGAAGGCTTTATCATTGGATTGTCCACACACTCACCTGATCAGGGGAAAGCTGGCATTGCTACAGGAACAGATTATCTGGGTATTGGGCCAGTATTTCCCACTCCTACAAAACCTGATTACAAACCAGCAGGGCTGGAATATGTATCATGGGCTAAAGATAATTTAAAAAATATTCCCTACTTTGCAATCGGCGGTATTGATGAGAGTAATATTAATAAAGTTACTGATGCAGGAGCAAAAAGAGTTGCAGTTGTAAGAGCGATAATGAACTCGTATAATCCAGAATTAATAACCAAGAAATTAAAAAAACAACTGTTAGAGAACGAGCAACAATATGCTACAAAAAAATAAATTAACTAATTTAATAGGTAAACTTTCCAGTGGTTCTGTGCTGGTAATAGGAGATATTATCCTGGATGAGTTCATTGTCGGATCACCAGAGAGGATCTCCCGTGAAGCGCCGGTAATTATTCTTGAACACGTTTCCAGTAATTATGCACTCGGTGGCGCTTCAAATGCAGCTCATAATATAAGCTCTATGGGTACAAAATGTTATTTAATAGGAATTGTAGGAGAAGATCTTTATGCAAAAGCACTTGAAAATGAATGTTTAAAAAATAATATTAATCCGGTTCTTTCTTTTGACAAGACCAGACCAACTACTGTTAAAACCAGACTTTTATCTACTGCACACAAGCATCCTACAAGCTCTGTCATTTTTAAGCAACAGCTTCTAAGACTGGATCGCTTAAGCAAGAAAAGTATTGGCTTAAATGTTGAAGCTAAACTATTAAGCTCTTTTGAGCTATATGTTAAAAAAGTAAAATCAGTTTTAATCTCAGATTATAATTTAGGTATTTGCTCTAAGAGATTTATAAAGACTTTGATTAATATTGCAAATAAAAACAAAGTGCCGGTTGTCGTAGATGCAGGAACTGATTTTCAAAGATTTCACGGCTCGTATTTAATTACACCAAATCAGCCTGATGCTGAATCTGCTGCTGGCTTTTTGATTACAGATAAAGATTCACTAATCAAAGCCGGGGGGAAACTTTTAAAAATTTCAGGTACTGAAAATGTGCTTATTACAAGAGGTTCAGAAGGAATGGCTTTATTTAATGCAAAAAAATCTGATAATCCTTTTATCTTGCCAGCGTTTAATGTAAGTGAAGTTTTTGATGTAACTGGTGCTGGTGATACTGTAGCTGGTGTTATAGCAGCTGCTGTAGGTGTTAAATTACCGCTGGACACTGCATGTACTTTGGGAAATTTGGCAGCCAGTATAGTGGTAAAAAAATATGGAACAGCGGTGACTGATATAGCTGAATTAAAAAGACATTTGTATTTAGTAAAATATTAAATGTAAAAGGAAAAAAGGAAATCTCTGCGAGATTTTTCCGATATAGAAATGAGCGTTTTAGTTATAGATAATTATGATAGTTTTACTTATAACCTTGTTCAGTACCTTGGCGAACTAAAGCAAGATGTGCTTGTTTACAGAAATGATGAAATTACTGTAGACAAAATCAGGGACATTAAACCTGCACACATAGTTATTTCTCCGGGCCCTGGAAGACCTGATGACGCTGGTATTAGTAAGAGTTTAATTCAGGAACTGGCTGGAAAGATTCCTATTTTAGGAGTATGTCTGGGTCATCAGTGTATAGGTGAAGTATTTGGTGGAAAGATTACTAATGCACCAGTTCTTATGCACGGCAAAACATCTGAAATATTTCATGAAGGAAATTCTATTTTTACAGACATACCAAATCCTTTTATAGCTACAAGGTATCATTCATTAATAATAGATTTAGAAAGCATAAAAGATAAACCTTTACGAGCTACAGCTAAGACAAAAGATAATCTGATTATGGCTTTAGTTCATAAAGATTTTAAAAATCTAACAGGTGTACAGTTTCACCCGGAGTCAATATTAACTGAGCACGGGCATAAACTTCTAAGTAATTTTTTGAGGCTGTCATAATGTCTTGTAAATCTTTAATTTTTTTATTTTTAATAATATTAGGTATTTTATTAATTTGTGCTCCTGTCGAGGCAAGGAAAATTTCAAAAAATCGCTATTGCACAATTGATCCTGAAGACAGAAGGATAGCCAGAAAAAATCCTCATACGTTATTTGCTTTAAATCTGGCAAAAAATCCTATGTATCAAATTGAAGAAACAGATAAAGAAACTGCTAGAAAAAATTTAGATTCAAATTTTACTCTCGGATTATTGCAAAATCCGAACTATATAGTAGATGAAGGCGACAGAGAATTTATAAAAAATAATCCTAATATTGATTTTGCAGAACAAGTATCTCAAAAACCAGGTTATAAAATCACCGATGAAGATGAAAAATATTTAAGAAATAATCTCCATACAAAACTCAGTCTGGGATTAATTAAAAATCCGGGGTTTACAGTTAGCGTGTCAGATAAAGATTTTGCCAGAAATAATCCTGAAAGTAATTTTGCAGGAGAAATAGCCCGCCTTGAAAGATACAAAATCGAAAAAGCTGATAAAGAAATTTTATATAAATATCCAAAAAGCAAATTTGCAAATGGCTTAGTAAGAAACCCGCGTTATAGAATTGAAAAAGAAGATAAATCATTTGTACGAAATAATATAAATGAATCAATTACAGCTATATTAACCCAGTTTTCAACCTATCAGATAGAAGAAGAAGATAAGAAAATAGCCAGAAGTAATGTTAATAGTAATTTTGCAAGTGGGTTGATTTTAAATCCTGGCTATAAAATCGAGTCAGCTGATAAAGAGCTGGCAGAAAAGAATCTTAGCAGTAGTTTTGCATCTAAATCCTGTTTGAATAAGAGTCATAAAACAGGATTCAGAGATAAAAAATTTATCAGAAAAAATCTAAAGAGTGATTTTGTAGCCCTACTTACCATAGATCATGAATATAAGATTGAAAAGGAAGATAAAAAAATTGCCAGAAACAATCCCTATACAAGATTTGCAGAAGGGTTAATTCAAAATCCAAATTACGATTTAGAACTAAAGGATAAAAAAGTAGCCAGAAAAAATCCGGCAAGTAATTTTGCTTATGGATTAAGTATAAAGCTGTTACAATGTGGGATACAAATCAAATGAAAAGTCATTATGTAATTGGCTTAAATTCAGGAACTTCATTTGACGGAGTTGATGTAGCTTTAGTGAGATTTTTCGGTGATTTAAAACCAAGATTCATTGACGGAATTATTTACACATATCCAAAGATTGTAAAAGAAAAAATCAGAAAATTAATTTATCGGAATAATGTACATTTACAGAAAATCTCCCAGTTAAATTTCCTGCTTGGTGAAATATTTGCAGAAGCAGTAAATAAAATTATTAAAAAAAACAAATTAAGACAAAAAGATATTTTACTTATTGCTTCACATGGACAGACCATTTATCATCACCCTGATATAGAAAGGATCTCATCTTATAAAGTAAGATCTACTTTTCAGATTGGAGAGGGTTCTGTAATTGCCTTTAAGACAGGGATTCAAACTATTACAAATTTCAGGGAAGCAGATATTGCTGCTGGTGGAACCGGTGCACCTTTGGTACCGTATCTGGATCAAATAATTTTTGGTGAAAGTAAAAATATAAGGGCTGTATTAAATATAGGCGGCATCTCAAATATAACTATTACAGGAAAAAACATAACTCCGGCGGCATTTGATGTAGGACCTGGGAATGGATTAATTGATTTGATGTGTAACCTGTACTTTAAAAAAGATTTTGATAACGGCGGAGAAATTGCAAAAAAAGGGAAGATTGATTTTAATGCTGTCAAAAAAGCGCTAAGAGATCCATACTTCAGGAAGAAACCACCAAAAAGTACCGGAAAAGAATATTTTAATTTGAACTTTGTAAAAAAATATTTCTCTAAAATAAAAAAAAGGAAAGATAAAATTTCCACCATAACTTATTTCAGTGCAAAAGTAACTGAAAGAGCATTTAATGATTTTATTTTTCCAAACTATAAAATAAACGAAATTATAACTTCAGGAGGGGGAGTTGAAAATAAAATCCTTATGAAGCATTTAAGGAAATTAATTCCTTCTATAAGGTTCAATACCTCGGATAAATACGGATTACCTTATAAATATAAAGAAGCAATACTGTTTGCATTGCTTGGTTATACATGTCATTTAAAAAAGCCAAACAATATGCCATCCTGCACAGGTGCCAAAGAAAAGACTATTCTTGGTAAAATGACAAGAATTGAAAGGAAATAATTATGCCACTAAAAAATCCAAAAGTGACTGTTGTAGGTGCTGGCAATGTTGGAGCCACTTGCGCTCAAAGATTAATTGAAAAAAATATTTGTGATGTTGTTTTAATAGATATTTTAGAAGGCATACCTCAGGGTAAAGCACTTGATTTAATGGAAGCAGGGCCGGTTGAATTACATGACAGGAAAATTACCGGGACAAATGACTATGCCAGGACAAAAGACTCTGATATTGTAGTAATTACTGCAGGAATAGCCAGAAAACCCGGAATGAGCAGGGATGATCTTCTTAAAACCAATGCACAAATTGTTGGCGGAGTAACTACTGAGGCAGTAAAGTACTCTCCTAATTCAATTATCATAGTAGTTTCAAATCCTCTGGATGTCATGACTCACCTTGCATATTTAAAAAGTAAATTTCCACCTTCAAGGGTTTTTGGAATGGCAGGAGTTCTGGATTCAGCCAGAATGAGATTTTTTATAGCAGAAGCTCTCAATATCTCTTGTGAAGATGTACAGGCAATGGTCCTGGGTGGACATGGCGATCAAATGGTTCCTATGCCGAGATTTTCTACAGTTTCAGGTATTCCTATTACTGAGCTCCTTCCACCGCAGAAAATAAATGAAATTAATGAAAGAACAAAAAACGGCGGAATTGAAATTGTAAATTATTTAAAAACAGGCAGTGCTTTTTATGCTCCTGCCAGCTCTGCTGCAACAATGGTTGAAGCTATAGTACAGGACAGAAAAAGAATTTTTCCTGTAGCAGCATATGTAAGTAGTGAATATGGTTTAAGAGATGTTTTTGTCGGTGTGCCGGTAAGGCTTGGTATAAAAGGCATTGAACAGATTATTGAATTAAAATTAGCTCCGGAAGAACTGGAAGCACTGCATAAGAGCGCAGAAGCTGTTAAACAAAATGTAGCAAAATTATCAGAACTGGCTCTGGTTTAATTATCTACATTGCCTTTCCATTTCAATTACCTTGCTAAAATTGTTTCTTACAAAAGTTCCCGGCTCGCTCAAACAGAGCTTGAGCGGCAGTGCTTCCCGAATGTTTCCAGTTTTTACATCTAAACTCTCTCAATGATTCCTGCAATCCCCTGTCCAAAACCAATACAGAGGCTGGATATTCCACGTTTTAGATTCCTTCTTTCTAATTCATATAATAGTGTAGTTAAAAGCCTTGCACCGCTGGCACCAAGAGGATGACCGAGAGCTATAGCACCACCGTTAACATTGATTTTATCCGGATCAAGTTTTAATTCTCTTTGAGCAGCAATTACTACTGATGCAAATGCTTCATTAATTTCAAAAAGATTAATGTCTTTTACTTCAAGTCCTGCTCTTTTTAAAACTTTTGGAATTGCGTAAATTGGCCCGGTTAACTGAAGTTCAACCTCTGTTCCAACCACTGAAAAATCTATAAACTGTGCACGTGGTTTTAAATTATACTTTTTAAGTGCACTTTCACTGGCTAGTAGCAGTGCAGAGGCTCCGTCACTTACCTGGCTGGCATTTGCTGCAGTGATTACCCCGCCTGCTTTAAATGCTGGCTGCAAGGTACCCATTTTTTCTATATTTGCATCGGGCCTGATTCCTTCGTCTTTTTCTACAAGTCCTTTTGGAGTGTTTACAGGTACAATTTCTTTTTTAAAGTATCCTTCAGATGCAGCTTTGCTGGCTTTCATGTGGCTGTTATAAGAAAACTCATCCAGCTCTCTTCTGCTTAGCTTCCATTTTTCTGCCATAAGCTCGCCTGAAATGCCCATGGGATTTGCCCTGAAGTTTTTTAAAAAACTCTCAGGCAGTGTCATGTCAGTCTTCCCCGGGAGCGGTAAGCCATCAGAACCAATTGGTATTTTACCCATGCACTCTACACCACCAGCAATAATTAGATCATGAGCTCCTGACATTATGGCCTGAATACCAAAATGTACTGCCTGCTGTCCTGAGCCACACATTCTGTTTAACTGTACTCCAGGAATAGTTACATCCAGTGAAGTTATGGCTATTAATCTGGCTATGTTTAAACCCTGCTGGGCAACTGGGCTTGCACAGCCGTAAATAAGATCTTCAATATCTGTAGGCTTTAAATTATTTCTTTTTAAAAGTTCTTTTACAGGAATACCGCCCAGATCTACAGGATGCATTTCAGAAAATGCACAGCCTTCTTTTCCACGACCTATTGGTGTTCGTATTGCATCTACTATGTACGCTTGGGAATTTTTCATTTGTTTTTTAACACTCCATAACTCGCTCCAGCTAATATATTTTAGCCTATGTGAATTATTTCGCTGTAATACTATACAAAACTATCTTGCCGGCACAAAAAACTGAATATAAAGTCTTTTAAAGTCCTGACATAAAAAAGGAGCTGATTATGTTTCTACTTAAATCTTTGCTTGAAACACTAAAACCTAAATCCGGTTTTTTTGAACCATTATTAACTAAATATGAAAATAATGATTTTCCATCCCCCGATAAAATCAGACAATCAGTTAAAAACATGTCCCGTTGTTTTTATTGCCATTTTTTAATATTTGATAATTACTGGTCAAATGAAGTTCAAAAATCAAATGTAAAAGTTTGTCCTACTTGTGGACATAAGTCGTGATGCGCTCTAATAAAACAATATCTTCAATATGATATGTATGTGGAAACATATCAATTGGTTGGATGGATTTGATCTCGTAACTTTTATTCAAAATCTCTAAATCCCTTACTAATGTGCTTGGATTACAACTAACATAAATTATTTTTTTTATTCCAGAGTTGCAAATACTTTCTAATATTTTTTTATTACAACCGATTCTTGGTGGATCCAGAATAATTACTTCAGGCTTATATTTTTCCAAAACATCTTTGATTTTGTTTTCAACCTTGACATTTATAAAAATGACATTTTGAATATTGTTTTCTTTTGCACTTGATATGGCATCGTCAATTGATTGTTTTATTTCTTCTATGCCGATGACCTGTGTTGCATGTTTTGCTAAGAATAACGATATAAGACCGACGCCGCAATAAGCATCAAGAATGCCTCCGTAAAGACGCTCCGGCGAAGCGTCTCCCATAATCATATCTTCAATGATATTTAATAATTTGATTGTTTGTGGAGTATTCACCTGAAAAAAACTTGTTGCTGAAATCTTAAATTTCAAATTATCAATCTTTTCAAAAATATATCCTCTGCCTTTTAAAACTTTTGTTTTAGATCCATAGATTACATTTGTAGTATTTGTGTTTATATTTATGCAGATCCCTGCAAGTTCAGAATGTCTGTTCATTACTTCATCTGCAAAATCTTGTGAACAGGATAAGTTTTCATTTACAGCTACAAGTGTAAGCAGGGCTTCGTTTGTATTTTCACCAATACGAACACAAATGTGTCTAAGCCATCCTGTTTTGTTTTTGCTGTTATAGGCAATTATTTTATATTTTAAAGCTAATTCACGAACTGTTTCTACAATATTGTCGAAAAGACTGTTTTGAATAGGACAATATTTTATGTTTATTAGATCATTACTGTGCCATTCAAAATATCCTGCTTTTAATCTGTTTGTATTTTCTGTTGTTCTTACCGGATACTGGACTTTATTTCGGTAGTGCCAGGGATTTTCAGCACCTGAAATATTTTTTAACACTCCATCAGCCAGATTTAACTTTGAAAAAAAGTTTCTTAAGAGTAAATCTTTTTGTTCCAGCTGTTTTTCATATGGCAGATGCTGCCATTGACATCCGCCACAGATCTTAAAAAGTTTGCAGAGGGTTTCTGTCCTGTAAGCAGGGTTTGATTTTTTTATTTCAGTAATTTTTGCTCTGGCATAGTTTGGCCGTAGAGTAGTGATTTGAGCCTGGACACTGTCTTGTGGTGCTCCGCGATCTACAAAAACAATAAAATCCTTATACCTTGCTACAGCCGAATTATCATATGCCATTGAATCTATTTCCAGATCAATGATTTCATCTGCTGAAACGGGAATGTTTTGTAGAGTAGATTTGGACATACATTTAATTATACGTGGTAAAATACATTACCTATGTTTACTATTGACTTAACAGGTAAAACAGTAGCTATCACTGGTGCCAGCCAGGGTATTGGTGAGGCAATAGCTGAAGTGTTTGCAGAAAGTAATGCAGAAGTTATTTTACTTTCCAGGAATGAAAGTAAGCTAAAAGCTAAAAGCCAAAAGCTAAAAGCTAAATATTTTGTCCTCAATGTTTCAAAACCGGAAAATGTAAGTGAAGTTTTTAACCAGATTGATCGTGTGGATATTTTAATTAACAATGCAGGAGTTCATTGGAATGACACTGTTGAAAATACGGATATAAATAAATGGAAAGAGCTTTTAGAAATAAATTTAAACGGAGTATTCTGCTGCTCAAAAGCAGTTGTAGGCAAAATGAAAAAAAATAAATATGGAAGAATAATAAACATGGCTTCAGTCTGTGGAAAAGTAGGATATGCATTTTCAGGGGCATATAATGCCTCAAAGTTTGCCTTAATAGGACTTACCCAGACAATGGCACAGGAAGTAGCCAGGGAAAATATTACAGTAAATGCAATTTGTCCGGGCTGGACTGAAACTGCAATGGCCGAAGAAATTCTGCACGATGAAAAATATGCCACGTATCATAATATTCCTTTTGGTGAACTAAAAACTTCCTGCATTGAAGCTGTTCCCATTGGCAGATATATTCACCCAAAAGAAGTAGCATGTCTGGCTTTGTATTTAGCCAGTGATTATGCAAGCGCTATAACAGGACAGTCCATCAACATTTGTGGCGGACTTTGTATGCACTGAAAGTTTTTCATTACCTAATCTTAACCATTTAGCTGTTAAATTGAATATCAAAATTAAAGGGAGTTCCAAATCTTATGTTAGATATTGATCTGTCAATTGGTGGCAATTATTCACTAGAAGCACAATTGCGAGATATCAGAGCAAAACTATCTGAGATAAATAGTGCAGTTAGAAAACTAGAGTCAAATATGATTTTTTTACTTGTTAATCCGGAATTTGTAAATTATACTTCTTCGCAGAGTTCTGGTAGTAGCAGCGAACCACAATCTACAGATGCAGCAGATCCTAATCAGGAGCATTCAGTTGTAATGAATAATCCATATGTCCCGGCACAATTTTTAACTAATCCAGTGGAATTACATGGACAGTATGCTGAGAATATGGGTGCTAGGCATGATTTAATGGTTAGTGAAAGTGAGATATTAAGTACACTTTATGAACAAAATAAAAAAGCATATTATGAAGAACGTCATGATAATGATGCCTATCCATCCAGCTATGACATTTAAAAATTACTTTTATCGCCAGGTTTAGGTGGTGGGAAAATTCTTACTCTTCTCATCGGTTCCTGTCCAATGCTTAAGCTGTCAAGTTTATATTGTTCGATTAATTCATGCTGTAGTTTTCTTATTTTGGCATTTCTCGGATTCAGATCAACTGCTTTATCACTGTCCATAACTTTGTCTATAGCAGCACGGGCTTCTTCCAGAGCACCTTCTTTGTCAAAATCAGGTTTAACATCCAGCTCTACAGTAAAGTCACTGATCATATCAGGAAAAAGATCCTTGAGCGCTTTTTGAATACCTTCAATAGTATTATTTTTTACTACATATAACGGTATTTTATGCTTTTTTGCCAGCTCTAAAATTTTTGCACCCTGCCTGGCGTAATTTTTTAATGCAAAAATCACGCTTGCTTCATCGATTGTTTTAGAAACATTTGCAGGGAGATCAAGAGTTTGTATAACCCTTTCTAACTGCCCGCGGCTTACTGCATACGGATAAATGCTTACTACCGGCAGCTGTATATCAGTGGAAGAAAATGAAACCTGTCCTTGTGGTGTTATAGTTTCTTTTCTTGTCAGAATTTCTACTTTTCCTGTTTCTTTATCCAGCTTTCTTATTTCAGGGAAAAGCGCCCTGCCTCTTAAAAGCTCATCTACAGCACTTGCTACATCTTTGTGAATAGCAAGCCTTTGGTGATCTAATATTTCAATTGCAATATCAAAGGTAGGTTCTGCTGCCCTTTCTAAAATTGTTTTTTGTGTACCTCGTCTTTTGGCTTCTTCATCTCCAAGTGTTACAGTCTGGATTCCACCCACCAGATCAGAGAGCACAGGATTTTTTAAAAGATTTTCCAGGGCATTTCCGTGAGCAGTTCCAATGAGTTGTACTCCTCTCTCTGCTATGGTACGTGCAGCGGCAGATTCCAGCTCAGTTCCGATTTCATCAATAATAATAGTCTCAGGAGTATGATTTTCTACTGCTTCAATCATTACAGCATGTTGCTGTTCAGGTCTTGAAACCTGCATCCTGCGTGCTCTTCCTATTCCTGCATGCGGAATATCCCCGTCTCCTGCAATTTCATTTGAAGTGTCAATGACTATTACTCTTCTGTCTAGTTCATCTGCAAGGACTCTTGCCATCTCTCTTAGCTTTGTCGTTTTACCTACACCCGGAGAACCTAAAAGTAAAATTGATTTTTTGGACTCTACAAGATCGCGGATTAGATCAATAGTCCCGGTTATTGTTCTGCCAACTCTGCATGTTAAACCAATGATTTCTCCGCGACGGTTTCTGACACAGCTTATTCTATGTAATGTTCTGGCTATGCCTGCTCTGTTATCGGAAGTAAAATCACCTACTCTGTTTACTGCATAATTAATATCACCCAAAGTTACAGATTCATCTTCAAGGTCAATTCTCTTACCATCAAAAAACCTTGCTTCCGGTAGCCGGCCATAATCCATAACAATTTCAATTAAACTGCTCAGGTCATATTTTTCCAGAGACTGTCTGATTTTTTCAGGAAGTATATCTAAAAGTAATGGTAAATCCTGTGCAGGAACAAAATTGTCATCTTTATAGCTGCTTGGCTGGTTAACAGTTTCCTTATCTTTCATTGTTTCCCCCTGTAGAATTTACTAATGATCTGGCGATATTAACAGCATGGTGCAATGTTTCTTTATCTTCCAAATCATTTAAATATGGCATGAGTAATTTTCTGGCATACGATCCAATTGCAACACCATGAATATTAATTCCTGCTTCATTTGCCATGGCAAATGAACTTTCATTTGTCCCGCCTGATATTTGTAAATAAACCGGCAATTTTTCTTCTTCTATAATTTTAGCTACCTGTAAACCGGGGTTATCCTTATTATTCCCATTTTGGCTGTTTTTAGATTTTTTATCAATTCCACCGCTCATCGGTGTTCCGTCGCACTGCAAGATAATACCTTTTCCTGCAAGTTTATAACATAAATTTGCTGCATTTTTAATTTGTTCATCAGATAAAAGATCGCTGCCGATTGAAAACGACAATAGAGGCATGCCACAGCATGCCTCTGTGCCATGACAAACCCTTACAACATCATCCCAAATTTCTTCCAGCTTCTGAATGTTTTTGCCAAAATGAAATTCAATTGCCTTTACTCCAAGTAAGATCATTTCTTTTAAAGTTTCTACCGGAGCTGGTTTTGTATCAGTCATTTCCAGCGCAGACACATGACAATAGGATAGACAAATGCCACACCCAAAGCACCTTTCTGCAGAATAAATAATTTTTTTATCTTCCCGCCCTTGGCGAGGCTCGCTGAAGGCGGCAATCTTAAAAGCACCAGTTGGGCAGATTTTTATACAGGCAGAACATAAATCACATAATTTGCAATCTACTGCTGCTTTGCGAAAATGTGGATCTTTGTCAAGCTGAATGCTTGCCATTAGAACAGGGCTATTGGCTATTGGCTTTTGGCTATTGGCTTTTTGAATTCCTCTTCTGGCAGCAAAGATTACATCAGTTTTTGGTGCCAGATCGATTACATGTGCACCGGCAAGCGTAAAAACAAAACAAAGATTTTCTATCATTTGAACATCAGTTAAACTAGCGCCACAAACAAGTTTAAAAAATCGTTTTTGTTCGAGAGCATTGATGGCATGATTTGTTTTTTCGATACACAAAGTACGATTCACGATTTACTTTCCTTCATTCCCGGTACATTAATAGCATATCCTGGCGGGCATGGCGCAGTTATTTCACAGTTATAATCAACAATATTATTTTTAAATCCTGACATAAATGCTTTACGAGGATTTGTTTTAAATTGTTTTGTGTGTGGTTTTAAATTTTTCGCAGAAACGTTGCACGCAATATCTCTACGGTTCATGATTTCCCTGACTGCATCAATAATTTTATTTTTTAATTTATTATTAAGTCCCTGTCCGATTGACATTAATAAACCAATTTCATTTGCATTTTCTATTTCAATGGAATATTTCTTATATAACTCATACGCAAAATCAATTCCTGAAATATTTTTTGATTTTAAATAGATTTTCAACGGGTCGTCATTATTAAATGTTTTAAGATTTTGAATTTCCTGCATTTCTTTTTTTAGTGACTGACCTAATGTTAACAAGGTATTAAAAATAGAACCATTTGTATCAGATATATATTTTCTGGTTAATTCCAGGGACAATAAAAGCAAAAATGACGGACTTGTGGAACTGACCAGATCAAGCGAGCGTTTAATGTCATTGTATGTAAAAAAATTTTCATTAACCAGATGCAAAACACCGCTTTGTGTAAGGCTGCCAAGCGATTTATGCCAGGATTGAATTATAAGATCAGCTTTATTGCAAATGGCTGAATGAGATTGCTTTGTCGCTGATGCTCTTCGCAATGACAAGTGTGCCCCATGTGCCTCATCTACAATTAACGGAATGTTTCTTTTGTGACAAATGCCTGCTATTTCTTTTACATCTGAAACAATTCCTTCATAAGTCGGCGAGACAATTACACAACCTGCAATATCTTTTTTGTCAGTTAAAAGTTTTTTTAAATTATCCGGATTGACTTTTGAAAATATTCCCCACTCATCCAGAAAATCCACATCCAGCCATACTGGTTCTAAGCTGCTTAAAACAATGCCGTTAATAACTGACTTGTGAACATTTCTTGCCAGGATTACCTTCTTTCCAAATTTATTTAATGCAATCAGGCTGGCTATCAGTCCAACACTTGCTCCACCAGTTAAATAGAATGAATGCTCTACACCAAAAAAATCTGCTGTAATTTTTTCTGACTGAAATATTGGATTATCTTTTCCTTCTGTGTCGTATCCGCTTACTTCAGAAATGTCCAGGTTATAAAGTTCTTTTGGGAAAATATTATTGTTTGGGAGTCCATTATGGAACGGGACATGAAGGCGGACAGGATCTTTTGAAAGATAGTCTTTTAATGTGTTGTAAACAGGGGTTTCCGAATCTGTCATATTGGCATAACCTCAAACAATTTCTTTTCAACTGCCAGCTGCCTGAGTCCTTCATATAATACAATGCCCACTGCTGTAGAAAGATTTAAACTTCTGGTTTTGCCGTTCATTGGAATTGAAATCACAGAGTTTTTATTTGAATTTAAAATTTCTTCACTTAACCCTTTTGTCTCACTTCCGAAAATCAGATAATCGCCAGGATTAAATTCCACATCCCAGATGGTTTTTTCTCCACGGGTGGAAATGAACCAAGATTTTACGGAGTGTTTTAAATAAAATTCTTTCCAGCTTTCATATTCTTCTATACCCAGCAGATGCCAATAATCGAGCCCCGCTCTTTTAAGATGCTTATCATTTATTTCAAATCCAAGCGGGTGAATCAGATGCAATTTTGTATTTGTAGCAGCACAGAGCCTGGCTATATTTCCGGTATTTGGCGGTATTTCCGGCTCTACCAGAACAATGTTAAAAGATTTATAAATTTTTAATTTTTGCTTAGAGCGGATAACCATTTCCTTAACCAAATCAGAGATTTTACCTGATTATAATCTTTTATTAGATATGTTACTAATTATAAGTACAATTGTTAGGAATATAAGTAACTGCTCAGGTATTCCAAGTGCATCATGATCATGCTCTAAATCTGGGCCATCTAAGGAAGCGAGGTTTGCCTGATTCATTCAGCAAACCGAGCGGTCTATGCAAAGGTGGCTCTGAGGAGCAACGTCACCGCAAGAGCCACCTGAGTAATAACAAATAATAAGAATGGCAGAATCACAATATCCAACAGAAGAACAATTATTTAGTTTGTACAGATTTTTGATGTTTCTCAGAAACAGCAACATATTCTGGTTTTCAATTGAGATGAGAGGCGATAGAATATTGGTTAAAGCTGAGGAACCAAAAGGTGAAATAGATATAAGAATATTTTACATTCATGAAAATGGGGAGGTAAAACCAGATGACTTCAGAGAACTACTACAATAAATTAAGCATTAAAGAATTAGTAACTTTGATTCAAAAAAAAGATGATAAAGCTATAGATGAATACACAAAAAGAATAGACTCTGGTGAAATAAAATTAAAAAGCTATACAGTTGAAGAGCTTGAAAAAATCTATGCTGAAAGAGGCCGTATTTAGATGCCTCAAACATTAACAATATCAAAAGATCTTCAAAATGCACTTAACGTACTTAGCATAGAACAAACGGCTCTTAGGGATCTGATTTCTGATCTTGAAGGAAATCAATGTAAAAGTTTTGATCAGGCAATTGATATTTTATTTTCCTGTAAGGGAAGAATAGTAGTAACGGGAATTGGGAAGTCAGGACATGTAGGAAGTAAGATTGCAGCGACGCTTGCCAGTACCGGTTCACCGGCTTTTTTTGTACATCCTGCTGAGCTGGCTCATGGTGATTTCGGAATGCTTACGGGTAGTGATGTTTTGTTAGCGCTTTCGTTTTCAGGAGAAACAGATGAGTTAAAGAAGATTTTGATTCCGGTTAAAAGGCTTGGTATGAAACTTATTTCAGTTACCGGAAATGAAAACTCTACACTTGCTCAAAGCAGTGATGTAACTTTGTATGTAAAGGTTGAAAAGGAAGCATGTCCCCTGAACCTTGCTCCTACTGCCAGTACTACAGCTACACTAGCTCTTGGGGATGCTATTGCTATAACACTTATGCAGAAAAAAGATTTTACAGAGGCAGACTTTGCAAAATCTCACCCGGGCGGTTCGCTTGGAAAAAATCTCATAAAAGTCAAAGATGTTATGAGGATGGATAAAGAAATCCCGATTATAAAAGAAGATACGGTTTTTGATAAAGTTCTTGAAGAAATTAATGATAAAAAACTTGGCTTTACCACGGTTTTAAATAAAGACAATGAACTTGCTGGCACAATAACGGATGGAGATATACGCAGAGCATATTTAAAGTCAGGAAGCAGTATTTTTTCAAAGACAGCTTTTAGCTTAATGAATATAAATCCAAAAATCATCAGTGAAAACGATCTTGCAGCCAGTGCGCTAAAAATTATGGAAGATTGCAGAATCTCAGATTTAATAGTTCTGGATAAATCCCGCAAGCTGGTTGGAATTGTAGACTTGAAAGATTTATTAAAGGTCGGAATAATTTAAAAGGAGGAGACATGAGAAAAGTAAAACAAAAAAAATCAAATGGTTTGGCAAAAACCAGAAAAAATATTTTTTCAAAAAAGAAAGCTGCATTGTTAAGGGATCTTTTATTAAACGTAGTAGTTAAGCAGATTATAAACTAATTAATGTCATCTCAAAAAAAAATTGCAGTATTAGCATCCGGCGCAGGGACTAATCTTCAGGCAATAATTGATGCTATAAAAAACAGTAAATTAAATAATGTTCATATAGCAGCAGTAATTTCAGATAAAAAAGATGCATTTGCACTTGAGCGGGCAAAAAGTGCCGGAATAGAAACAGTTTTTCTTAATCCTAAAGATCTTACTAAAAATACTGATTACGATAAAAAACTTACTGAAGTGATTAATAATTACGACGTGGATTTAATTGTGCTGGCAGGATATATGCGAATACTTACTAAAAGCTTTGTTAATGCTTTTAAAAATAAAATTATAAATATTCATCCGGCTCTTTTGCCGGATTTTGGCGGAAGAGGAATGTACGGTAAAAGAGTCCATGAAGCTGTATTAAAAAGTGGTAAAACAGAAAGCGGCTGTACTGTACATTTTGTAACTGATGAAGTGGATGCCGGTCCGATTATTGCCCAGAGGAAAGTACCTGTAATGCCACATGATACTATAGCTGGTTTATCAGAGAGAATACTGGCAGAAGAACACAAACTTTTGGTTGAGGCGATTGAGAAAGTTCTTTGTAAATAATCATGTTTCGGTATAATAATTAAAATATGATTTTATTAACCTTACTTTCAGTTTTATTTATTTTTGGCATCTGCTTTTTATTTTTCTCAAGCGGAAATCTTGTGGACTGGCAGTTAAAACTTTATTTAAAGCTCGGTCTTTTAAAAATTGATAATTTTAAAGAAGAAGCGATTCAGCCAAATAGTCTCGATGTGCATTTAGGAAATCACTTTGCAATTCAGCTAAATGATGGTTCATTTGAAGAGATTATTACTGAAGAGTTTATTTTAAAGCCCGGAGATTTTGTTTTAGCAGTTACCCGGGAATATTTTTATTTTGGATCTACATTACATGGTGTTCTTCAGGGAAAGTCCAGCTGGGCAAGAGTAGGTTTATATGTGGAATCTGCCGGGCTTTTTGATTCAGGATTTGAAGGAGTAGCAGTAGTAGAGCTTACAAATCAGGGTAAGGCTCCGCTTTTATTGAAAACCGGCCAGCCAGTTGCACAGATGATTTTCCAGAAGAATTTGCCGGTGCTAAAGTCATATAAACACAAAGGCCACTATCAGGGACAAAAACAGGCAGTTCAAACCTGTATGAAAAATGTAGTTGAAAAATCCAGACAAAAAATTGCAAAAGAATTAATTACAAGATAAAAGGAGAAAAAATATGTTAACAAATGGCTGGTTCTTTGAAGATGATATGCCATTTGCTGTGGCAATTAAAATCAAAGATTCACTTTACTCAGGTAAATCCAAATATCAAAAAATTGAAATCCTTGACTCAGTGACTATGGGAAAAGTTATGCTTCTGGATGATAAGGTAATGATTTCTGAGCGCGATGAGTTTTACTATCACGAATCTATTGTGCATCCTGCCCTTTCAATCCATCCAAATCCGGAAAAAATAATGATCATTGGTGGCGGGGATGGCGGAACAGTAAGAGAAGTATTGAAATATAAGACTGTAGAAGAGATTGAGCTTGTGGAAATTGATGAAGAAGTAATAAATGTATCAAAGAAGTATTTCCCCGAAACTGCAAGTGAGCTTAATAATCCAAAACTCAAAATAAAATTAAATGATGCAATTCAATACATAAAGAATGCAAAAGAAAGTTCTTATGATGTAATACTGTGCGACTCTACTGATCCTGAAGGTTTTGCAGCAGGGCTTATAAGCAAAGAGTTTTATAAAAATGTATCTAAAGCACTAAAAGAAAATGGCATTTACATCTGTCAGAGCGGATCTCTTTTAATTCAGGAAAAAGAATTTAAAACCAGTCTTGAAAATATAAGAACGGCATTTAAATATGTAGACGGGCTGGTTTCAATAGTGCCGATGTATCCTGGCTGTGTCTGGTCTTTTTTAATTGCGTCAAATAAACTACTTGATAAAAAAATAAAACATATGCCAAATGGAAAAACAAAATACTGGAATGAAGAAATTCATGAAAAATTATTTGCAAAACCACAGTGGTTAAAAGAAAAATATTTTGCTTTACGGAAAGTTTGATCTAAATAAAGACATAAAAAAAAGAGGCGCGATCTGATCGCGCCTCTGTATTTATTACCAGCTTATGGAGGAGGAGGTGGAGGAGGTGGAGGAGGTGGAGGTGGTGGTGGAGGAGGAGGTGGAGGTGGTGCACTAAATGTATCGCCACCTGGAGGAGGAGG
>MFRN01000035.1:40887-107490 GCA_001784585.1 Candidatus Melainabacteria bacterium RIFCSPLOWO2_02_FULL_35_15
GTTGTCCACCGGAAGTGTTAGGTCCAAAACCGCCAGGACCAAATTGACCACCGGAAGTGTTAGGTCCAAAACCACCAGGACCAAATTGACCACCTGAAGTGTTAGGTCCAAAACCACCAGGACCAAATTGACCACCTGAAGTGTTAGGTCCAAAACCGCCAGGACCAAATTGTCCGCTAGAAGTGAAACCGCCTGGTTGACCAAATCCACCTGATGAGCCATTGAACGGGCCACCAGGTCCACTATTGGGGAAACATGGTTGACATTCCGGAGGAATACTATTATTGCCGGAGCCACCAAAGCTACCTTCACCGCCGCCGAAGCTGCCGCCTGGAGGACTACCACCAAAGCTGCCGCCGCTAGGGCCAAAGCCACCACTAAATTGTGCAAGTAATTTTCTTACACGTGGATTGTTTTGGCATGAGGCAGGACATTGATTATCATTTTGTCCTTTACAAGTTTGAGTTTGTGGATCAAACTGTTGACCTGGAGGACAATTGTCTTGGTTACCTTTTTTACAAAAGCCATCTTCTGCTCTTGTAAGCCCGTTTTCACAAATTGGTAAACAAGTTTTATTACCATTTGGAAGCGTTCCAATTTCATATTTTTCCGGACATGATTCTTGACAAGCTTTTATTGATGCTTCTGTGGCAAGATTGTTAGAATCAAACTCATCTTTGCAAATACAGCCAAATGTATCTCCTCCTGGTGGAATTGGTCCAGGGCCACCAAATCCTCCCATGCCGCCGCCTTGATGACCACCAAAGCCACCACCACCAGGGCCTTTAACCTGTGCAAATCCAAAGCCGCCAGGGCCACCAAAGCTGCCTTCACTGCCGCCGAAGCCGCCAGGACCACCAGGGCCACCAAATCCGCCAGGACCACCATTTGGTCCATTTCCTGCAGTACAGCAGCTCTTAGTAAATACACCAGAATAAACATCACAAATAGTTCTGCCAGCTTTACCTTCACAGGTTGAGTGACACTTAGCACCTTCTTGGCCAGGACCGCCAGGGCCAGGACCAAAGCCACCACCAAAGCTGCCGCCTGGAGGGCCAAAGTCGCCAAAACCACCGAAGTCACTACCAGGACCTTTAACCTGTGCTAATCCAAAACCGCCGCCTGGAGGACCAAATCCGCCAGGGCCACCAGGACCAAAACCTGGTCTGCCATATTGTTTATCACAATCTTCATGGCAAGCCATTAATACACACAATTGTTTGGCTATATCGTCTGGAGTAGCTGGCGCACTTTCACCAGGAGGAAAAAATCCACCATGTAATTCACGAGGAACACAATATTTTTGACCGCCTGCATCACCGATAACCCATGGAGGACCAAAGCCAGATGGCTCTGGAGCACACTCGGATTCTGAAACTTCCCCTGGTACTTTTAAACAGAATAAATCTCTTGGAGGTTTAGAAAAACATCCAGGACCACTACCGGATTTGCCGGGACCACCTGGGCCACCAGGACCGAAGCTACCACC
The DNA here is from genome assembly GCA_001784585.1 of Candidatus Melainabacteria bacterium RIFCSPLOWO2_02_FULL_35_15. Lineage (GTDB taxonomy): Bacteria > Cyanobacteriota > Vampirovibrionia > 2-02-FULL-35-15 > 2-02-FULL-35-15 > 2-02-FULL-35-15. Next base: position 42,377 of record MFRN01000035.1, read on the forward strand.
AGGTCCGCCAGGACCTTTAACTTGTGCTAATGGACCAGGGCCGCCGCCAGGACCAAAATTGCCACCGCCGCCTGGAGGACCAAATCCGCCAGGGCCGCCAGGACCACCACAAAAACCAAAAGGTTGTTCGCAATCATTTAAAAGTTTTGCAAACTGAATACATTGCGGAGGAGGACAAATTGGTTTTTTACCTTTTGGAACATTAGGTAAAACAAAGTTTGCAAATATTTCACAAGGTTTTTGCTCATCTCCTTCTTCATTAACATGCTCACAATATAGTTTTGCAAGTTTCTCATCAGGTTGAGATGCAAAAATCACTTTTTCCGGAAAATTACAGGCAGGATTATCAAAAAATGTTTTTCTAACATCATTTCCTAATACATCATCAGGATTAGAACAGCGAGATGCGAATTGCTGGTCGTCAGGACATTCCTCATTATCTGTGTCTGAAGTACCTGAAGTAGCAGTATCCTGAATGTCATTTATTTTTTCCTGAACAATGTCTTGTGCTTGTTGAGTTAGCTCTTCGATGTCACCATCTGTTGAATCTCTTAGTGCCTCTAAAGCAGCAGTAGTCAAATCATTTACTTCAATTAAACTACCACTGTCATCAGATGAAAACTCATCATTTATATCTGAATCAAGAGGGACAAGAGCTTCAAATTCTTTTTCTGCTTCAACACTTACAACCCCTGCATCAACAGGATCAGTATCTGGTGCTGCCGAATCATCACCGGTAGTTTGTGCCAGTAATTTTCTATTCTTCTTAGTAGTAGTATTGTTTGATGGAAGTTTCTGAGCTCTTACTTCTGTAAAGAATGCACCGTTATTACTTGTGGTTACTGATTTATCTGAGATTTTATCTCCGCCTAAGTCTTCTACGGATACCACACCTGTTGTTTTTGTCTTAGCAGTACCTACAACAAGTGCCGGTGGTTCATATGTAAATGCATCGGTAGTAATGTTTAAGTCGCTGCCGTCAGATATTTTTAATTTATATTGATCACCGGGGAGTGAACTGGGTGAAACAGTAATTCCTGACTGGTTAGTAATAGAAAATAAATTTACGACCAGGAACTTGCCGGATTTTTTCTTTAGTTTTTTGCTCTGTAATGTAACAGATTCAGCTGGTACTGTATAAGTTTTGGTGGAGTCTACTGTTGAAGTTAAAGTAACAGTAAGTTTACTTACACCAGATTTTCTGACTTTAGCTAACTGATCCGGCAGAAGAGCTACGTTAGCATCATCAGCCGTTGGTATTAAAACACTACCATATATAATAGCTTCTCCATCGTTACTTAGTACTTGTGTACTGCTTGTTTTTGGTTTTCCTTTCTTTCCTTTTGCTGCATAACATTCCTGAGCAGTTAAACACTCAGAAGATAATAATGCAAGAACTAAAAATATCGAAATAAATTTTCTCACTGTTTTTCCTCCCATAAAAAACTAATCCCCGATAGTGTAAGATTACTAAGATTTCTCTACCCTCAGGTGGGACAAATATCACACTGGCTAGCCCTGAATTTTTTTCATTTACAGGTGATACACGAATATTTATTGGAAAAAATTTATTTTGTTTAGGGATAAATGTTATTCCATAACCTTACAAATAAAAAAAAGCCCTTTATTTTTTATAAAGGGCTTTTAATTTTTTTTCTTAGATTATTTTAATTAACCTAAGGGCAGGGGCTTCCAGTGGGTTTACAAGTATTACTTGCACTGCAGAAGAAACTCCCTGCCGGACAATTTTGTCCGCCGCCTGAAGAAGGGCATGTAATTTGACATGTGCCATCTGGGCATTTAGTTTGCCCGGCTGGACACGGACAAGCAGCTAGTGTTGTCTGACATGAGTTATCGGGACATCTTATCGGAGTAGCTTGTGGGCAAGGGCATGTAATCTGACATGTACCATCTGAGCATTTAGTTTGCCCGGCTGGACACGGACAAGCAGCCAGTGTTGTCTGACATGAGTTATCGGGACATCTTATCGGAGTAGCTTGTGGGCATGTATCTCCGCCACCGCCACTACTGCTTGTACTAGTGCATGTAATTTGACATGTGCCATCTGAGCATTTAGTTTGCCCGGCCGGACACGGACAAGCAGCCAGTGTTACCTGACATGAGTTATCAGGACACATGATTGGAGTAGCTTGTGGGCATGTACCGCCACTGCTTGTACTGGTGCACTCAAGCTGTGTCACTTTGCAGCTTCCATCAGGACATCTTATTGGAGTAGCTTGCGGGCATGTGCCGCCACTGCTTGTGCTTGCACACTCAAGCTGTGTTACTCTGCAGCTTCCATCAGGACATCTTATTGGAGTAGTTTGTGGACATGTACCGCCACTGCTTGTACTGGTGCACTCAAGCTGTGTCACTTTGCAGCTTCCATCAGGACATCTTATTGGAGTAGTTTGCGGGCATGTGCCGCCACTGCTTGTGCTTGCACACTCAAGCTGTGTTACTCTGCAGCTTCCATCTGGACACTTGATTGGTTTGTCTTGTGGACATGTAGTTGATCCACATTCAGTTTGATTAAATACACACTTGCCATCAGGACACTTAAATTGTCCTAGTGGACATGCGCCACCACTGCTTGTGCTGGTGCACTCAAGCTGTGTTACTCTGCAGCTTCCATCTGGACACTTGATTGGTTTGTCCGGTGGACAAGGACCACCGCCGATGCATTTTTGAGTAACAGGATCAAATTTCTGATCAGGTGGACATTCTCCTTTGCCACATTCTGCCTGAGAAGGTTTACATAAACCATCCGGACACTTTACAGGTTTATCTGGTGGGCATTGTCCACCGCCAAAGCCACCGCCAAAACATGGTTTACACTCTGGAGGAATATCTCCAGTTGATCCGCCGAAACCAGAAGGTTGCGTACCGCCTGGCGTTTGTTCAAGAAGTTTTCTTACATATTGGCTGCATGAGGCAGGGCAATTGTCCTGGCCGCCTTTTCCTTTTTTACAACCTCCGCCTTCATCTCTGACAAGTCCTTGTCCAAATTTTTCACAAATTGGTAAACAAGCTTCTTGTCCATTTGAAAGTTTTCCTGGTTCATACTTATCAGGATCAGGGCATGATTTCTTACAACTTTCTACTGCAACATCAGTAGCAACCTTGTCAGAACCAAAATTAGCTGTTAAATCTTTACAAAGACAACTACGTAAGTCACCTCCAAGTGGAATTGGTCCAGGGCCACCAAATCCTCCCATACCACTACCAAAGCCGCCAAATTGTTGTGCAGCAAATGTTGTGCTTGTACAGCAACCTTTAGTAACTATGCCAGAACCAAAATCACAAACAGGCCTGCCACTTTTAGCGTCACATGTTTGATGGCACTTACATACTTTACAATCCTGAGGAAATCCAAAACCGCCACCAGGGGCACCAGGACCACTGGGACCACCAGGGGTACCAGGACCGCCAGGGCCACCAGCAGTTGATCCGCCAAATGTTTGTTCTAAGCCTGTAAATGAAGGTTTTCCAAACTGACTTTCACAATCTTTATGACAACGGGTTAGTACACAGAGTTGTCTGGCTATGTCGTTTGGAGTAGTTGGCGCACTTTCACCAGGAGGAAAAAATCCACCCTGTAGTTTAGAAGGAACACAGAATTTTTTACCATTACCTGCATCACCAATAGCCCAGTCAGGACCAGGGTTTGTCGGGTCAGGAATACATTCAGAAGCTGGTACTCCGTCTTTTGCATCTATTTCAAAGCAGAATAAATCTCTTGGCGGTTTTTTTACAAAACATTGACCAGGGCCGCCCGGAGTGCTACCTGGTGACGGGCCAGATACTTGTGCTAATCGAGTTATTGGTCCTGGGCCAGCGGGGCCTCCTTGTGGGCCGCCACAAACACCAAATGGCTGAACACAATTTTTTAGAATGCTTGCAAACTTAGTACATTCTGGCGGAGGACAAACTGGTTTAGGACCTTTAGCATTTGGCAGTACAAACTTTTCATATACATCACAGGGACTGCCTTTTTCTTCTCCTTTGGTAGCATGCTTACAATAAACTTCTGCTATTTTTTCCAGAGGCAGTTTCTCAATGAATTCCTTTCCTTCAAAGTTACAAACACTAAAATATGTAGACTTAACATCATTTCCTAGTGCTGCATCAGGTTTATCACAACGATTTGCAAGCAATTTAACATCCGGACATGCAGCAGAAGGTGTAGGTAAACCACCACTGCTTGAAGTTGATGTGCCACCTGTAATATCATCTAATTTTTGTTTTACTGCCTGATCGGCAATTTCGTTAAGTGCTTCTTCATCTCCTTCTGCTGCTGCTTTTAAATAATCGAGCTCTTGAGTCGTCTCTTCTGTTACTTCAATAGCTTCATTTTCTGAGATTGCTTCATTTGCGTCCGGGTCAGTGCTAAGAGGGACCAGTGCTTCTAGTTCTGCATCTTTATCCTCATCAATGTTTACAGCAACAACTCCCGGTTCTGTATCATCTTCGAGTAAAGTATTACTTTCATCTTCAGTTTGTGCTGACAGTTTTCTATTCTTAGTAGTAGTAGTGTTTGAAGGAAGATTTTTTGCCCTTACTTCTGTAAAGAATGCACCGTTATTACTTGTGATAACTGACTTATCTGAAATCATATCTCCTTCAAGATCTTCTACTGTTACTACACCTGTTGATTTTGTCTTAGCAGTACCAACAACAAGTGCAGGCGGTTCATATGTAAATGAACTGGTAGTAATATTTATATCTTTTCCATCGGAAATTGTTAGTTTATATTGATCACCGGGAAGTGAACTGGGTGAAACAGTAATTCCTGACTGGTTAGTAATAGAAAATAAATTTACGACCAGGAACTTACCGGATTTTTTCTTTAGTTTTCTGTTCTGTACTGTAACTGACTCTGTAGGTACTGTATAAGTTTTTGTGGAGTCTAATGCTGAAGTTAAAGTAACAGTAAGTTTACTTACACCAGATTTTCTGACTTTTGCCAACTGATTCGGTGGAAGAGCTACGTTAGCATCATCAGCTGTAGGTATTAAAATACTTCCATATATGGTTTGCTCACCATCGTTACTAAATACCTGAATGCTAGCTGATGTTTTACCTTTCTTCCCTTTTGCACTTGTTTCATTTGTCGTACAAAATTCAAAAGAAATAAAAGCAAGTGCCACAACAAAAAATATCAAAATAAATTTTTTCACAGTTTTTCCTCCCATAAAGAAAATATCTTTTATAATGCTAACCTCTTAACTGCTAATAAGTGAAATAAATGTCACACAAGATACATACTATATAACGCGACATAAATGCTAACGCATATTATGTCGCTATTTTATGGCGGATCTTCATTGGCGTTCGGGTTGTCGAAGGACAACCCTCACTTGTAACATTACTTAGGTCGCTGCGTATATATAAAGATTTTCATTATGAGGGATACAGATAATTACTAAAAAGTATTAATTTTTTTGTCAATTTTAGAAATAAAAGGAACAAAAGCTTACGCTATAATACATATGAAGTTCCTCAAGCAGTTACGTTTTATTTATACATTTTATGCCAGGTTATTGGTAAGGAAAAATCTTGAAGGGATTTCTCCGGTATAAAGAAATGAGGAAAGTCCGGGCTCCATAGGGCTGGTTGCTTCGTAATGCGAAGTGCACGTAAGTGTGAGGAAAGTGCCACAGAAATGAAGACCGCCCCGTGAGATAATTTCATATCTCACGGGGTAAGGGTGCAACGGTGAGGTAAGAGCTCACCAGATTTTGCGGTGACGCAAGAACTAGGTAAACCCCGCTGAAGGTGCAAGGATAAGGTATAGGATTGAATCACAGTGGCCCGCTGCTCAATTCTGCCAAAGCCGCTTGAGGGTATTGGTGACAATACTCCCAGATAGATAACTGCATAAACAAAACCCGGCTTATGAGGAACTTCATTCTTTTTAATAACTTCAGGTACTCCATCAGCAAACCGGGCAGTCTATATAAAGGTAGCTCTGAGGAGCAACGTCACCGCCGCCAGAGGCGAGGCGGCAAGAGCCACCCGAGTAATAACTATGAATAAACTTAAAGTTGCTGCAGCTCAGATGTCAAGCGGGAGCAATAAAGAAAAAAATCTGGCACAGGCAAAAAAATTAATAACTTTAGCTGTAAGAAAAAAAGCAAGGTTTATTGTTCTGCCGGAGGTTTTTAATTATCGCGGAAATTTAAATGAAGCAGTTAAATTTGCTGAATCTGTTCCGGGATATTCTACAGATCTCATTTCACGGCTTGCAAAAAAATATAAGATCTGGATTTTAATTGGCAGTATGTTAGAAACTGCAGGGGCAGGTCGTGCCGCTCGTAAAACGAGCGGGCCTCGCTCACAAAGTGGGCGGGACCTGCCCTTTAATACATCAGTTTTAATTAACCCAAATGGAAAAATTGTTACAAAATACAGAAAGATACATTTATTTGACATCAGGTTAAAAGGAAAAGAAATCCTGGAGTCAGGCAGAAATCAGGCTGGTAAAAATCCAAAGTTAGCAAAGATTGAAAATATAAAAGCAGGGTTGAGTATTTGTTATGATTTAAGATTCCCGGAACTGTATCGTCATTATTCCAGAGCTGGTGCAAAAATTATTTGTATTCCCTCATCTTTTACCAGGCTTACAGGTGAAGCTCACTGGCATACACTTATAAAAGCAAGAGCAATAGAAAATCTCTCTTATGTAATAGCACCGAATCAGGCTGGAATCGGATCAGGTGGAATCAAAACTTACGGACACAGTTTGATCGTGGATCCGTGGGGAAAGATTTTAGCTGAAGGACCGGCAAACGGTGAAACTGTTATATTTGCTGATATTGATCTGGAATACCTGAAGCAAGTTAGAAAAAATTTACCGGCACTGGAACATAGAAAAATATTTTGTTTACGAAATACGAACGACGAATGACAAATGACGATATAATAACCCTGTGCCAAAAAAACGTTTACTCTCAGGAATCCGCCCTACAGGCTCGCTGCACATAGGACATTATTTAGGTGTGCTTAGAAACTGGGCTAAGTTACAAAATGAGCATGAATGTTTTTACTTCATAGCTGACTGGCATACACTAACTACAAAATACAAAGATACAAATGAACTTCAGGGAGATATTTTAGAAGTAGCAAAAGATATTCTGGCTGGCGGAATCGATCCAAATAAATCTACTCTCTATGTTCAGTCTGCAATTCCTGAAGTAGCAGAACTTCACCTTCTTTTAAGTATGGTTACTTATCAAAACTGGATTCATAGGGATCCTACTTTAAAAGATATGGTAAGGATGCTTGCTGAAGATGAAGAAAAAGCAAAAGAAGAAGTTACGTATGGGCTTTTGGGTTATGTGGTCTTACAAACGTCAGACATTTTAGGTGTGCTTGGTGAGCTGGTTCCGGTAGGAAAAGATCAGGTGGCACATCTCGAACTGAGCCGCGACATAGCAAGAAGATTTAATTTTATTTATAAAACAGACTTGTTTCCAGAGCCAAAAGCACTGCTTACTGAAACCCCATCTGTACCTGGCATTGATGGAAGAAAAATGAGTAAGTCTTATGAAAATGATATTAAGCTTGTGGACAGTGAAGAAGCTACATCTAAAAAAGTTTTACAGATGATTACAGATCCAAAAAAGATAAAGAGAACTGATGCGGGAGAGCCGAAAGATTGTCAGGTAGCATATAAACACTATGAAATATTTGCAGATAAAAAAATACTCGATATAGTTCAGGATGAATGCAAAGGGGCAAAAATTGGCTGTGTGGATTGTAAGAAAAGACTATCCGGGATAATGAACAATTATTTCTGTGAAATTAGAAAAAAAAGAACAGCATTTAAAAATGATAAAGATATCCTGGAAATATTAGATGCAGGGAATAAACGGGCAAGGCAAGTTGTAAGATACACACTGGAAAAAGTTAGAGATGTTATGAAACTCAGGACGTGGGGTTAACTGCTAAAATACTTTTATGCCTTTTACAGAAGAAAAATTAAATGAACTAAAAGAAATTACAAAAGACTTACGCAGATCAATTTTAAAAATGACTCATGCAGCAGCTTCAGGCCATCCCGGAGGCTCACTTTCAGCAGTCGAGATTTTAACTGTTTTGTATTTTGCCATTATGAAATATGATGCTAGAAATCCAAACTGGAATGAGCGGGATCGAATGGTAATCAGCAAAGGACATTCAACACCGCTTGTTTACTCCATTCTGGCAAAAGCAGGATATTATAAAGGCGATGATCTTCTGACTTTTAGGCAGCTTGGCTCTCCATATCAGGGACATATCGATAGACTGAAAGCTCCGGGAATTGAAACATCTACAGGATCTCTGGGTCATGGAACATCGTTTGCTGTAGGTGCAGCACTTGGATGCAGACTGGATAAATTAAATAACAGGATCTACCTGCTTCAAAGTGACGGTGAACTTCAGGAAGGTTCTAGCTGGGAAGCTATTATGTCAGCCAGTCATTATCACCTCGGGAATTTAACAGCAATAGTGGATAGAAACAGAATTCAACTTGACGGCTGGACAGAAGAGACACTGGCACTGGAACCCATAAATAAAAAGTTTGAAGCATTTGGCTGGCATGTACAGGAAACAGATGGTCACAATTTAAATCAAATTTATGATGCAATTTTAAAAACACATGAAATCGGTCCTAAAGAAAATAAACCATGTGTAATTATTGCTCACACTGTAAAAGGAAAAGGTGTTTCGTTTATGGAGGATCAGGTGAAGTGGCATGGCATAGCGCCTAACGATGATGAGCTAAAGAAAGCACTTCAAGAACTAGGCTAAAGAAAAGGAGAAGTAAAGACATGCCATGGCATGTCTCAACAAATATGGGAGTAACTAAAGATATGCCATGGCATGTCTCAAATATGGGAGCAACTGTGACAGAAAAAAAAGAATCAATTGCAACAAGAGTTGCCTATGGAAAAGCACTCCTTGAGCTTGGGAAAGAAAATCCAAACATTGTAGTACTTGATGCAGATCTTTCCGGTTCTACGCAAACCAAATTCTTTGCGAAGGAATTTCCGGAAAGATTTTTTAATATGGGAATTGCAGAGCAAAACATGATAGGTGTTGCAGCCGGGTTATCAAGTACTGGCAAGATTCCTTTTGCAAGCAGCTTTGCAATGTTTGCATGTGGTCGTGCCTGGGAGTTTGTCAGAAACTCTGTTTGTCACAATATGTTTAATGTAAAAATTTGTGCAACACATGCAGGATTAACTGTAGGTGAAGATGGCGGCTCTCATCAGATTATTGAAGATCTGGCTATTATGAGGGCAATACCGCACATGACAGTTATTGTTCCTGCTGACGCTACTGAAGCAAAACTTGCTACAAGAGCTATTGCCAGCTTTTTTGGTCCTGTTTATATGAGACTTGGAAGATCAAATGTGCCGGTTTTATTTGATGAAAAAAAATTTGAGTTTAAAATCGGAAAAGCACAAATTATAAAAAGCGGGATTGATGTTTCTGTTTTTGCCTGCGGAGTAATGGTGAGCAGAGCTCTCTGGGCAGCTGAAATTTTGCAAAATGAAGGAATAAGTACAGAGATTATAAATGTTTCTACTATTAAACCTCTTGATAAAGAAACTATTTTAGCCAGTGTACAAAAAACAGGTTGTGCAGTTACATGCGAAGAACATAATATCCATGGGGGACTTGGTGATGCTATTGCCTCTGTACTTACTGAAAATCATCCTATACCTATGAAAAAAACTGGTGTTATGGATCAATTCGGGCAAAGCGGAAAAAGTGATGAACTTCTTGTTCATTATGGATTAACTAAAGAAAAAATTGCTGAGGCTGCCAGAGAAGTTATTAAAAGGAAGTTAATAAATTAGCCCTATTAATAAGTCATTAACCGTACGGTTTAACCGCATGGTATAATACTTATAAAATCATGAATAAACGGATCGGAAAACAAAAAGCAAAAGAAACACTCCCGAAGCTCCTTGATATGGTTAATAAAGGGCTTGGACCAATTGAAATCATTGATCAAAAAAAAGATGAAGCAGTTGCATATCTGATTTCACCGGAAGATTATAAAAAGAAATCCAGGAAAAAATCGTACGCTGGATTTTTAAAAGGAAAGCTTATAGTTTCTCCTGATTTTGATGAACCAGACTGGGAACTCATTAGATTAATTGAGAAATCAGAATGAAGCTTTTTGTAATAGACACAAATATTTATATAGACTACATGCTGAAAGGAACAAATTGCTTTTCAAAATTAGTAAACCATTTCTTTAAATTACTTGAGGTAAAAGAATGTATATTTTATGTGCCTGCAATATGCTTTTGGGAAATCAGCAGAAAAATTATTACCGGCAAATTAACCATGCAAAAAAAATCTCCAGAGGAAGCATTATGGTTAATGCAAAAACCATTAGATAATGTGGAGGATTTTAGGGATTTACCGCTTACCCGGAAAGCAGCAGCTTTAGCATCTGGTTTTAGAGCTAAGCTGCCAGATCCATTTGATCAATTAATAGTTGCTTCGGCACTGGATGCAAATTTGCCTTTAATTACAAAAGATCAAAACATGCAAAAATCAGGATTAATACAAACTGTTTGGTAGTATGGAAAAAGTAAAGAAAAAATTGCTGAGGCTGCAAAAGAAATGATTAGAAGAAAACTTAAAGATTAAATTTCTTTTCAGGGAAAACTCTAAATATTCTCCTCCTTTTAAATGAATTCTTGAGGCTTTTTGATATCTCTGTATTTATACGGGTAAAAAAGAATTGATATAAGAAATAAAAAAAGAGGGGGTTGGCTAAATATTTAAAATCTTTTGCCAATAAAAAATAATATGCCAGAAGGAATAAGTCCATTAAGTGGAAGAGTCGAAGCAAGATTTGACAGAGTTTTAGAAAACAGAGCAAGAGACATAAGTTCTGGACGTAGATTTACACCCCTTGGAGGAAATTATTATCAGACATATGAATATGATCCGGATGTTAATGGACAATATTTAAGAAGAGAAAATGGACCGTATATTTACAACACAGGTACAGGTAGAGGAAATAGATATATTCCCGGACATGACATAAATTCTGACGGTACATTTACAAGAACATATTTATTACCCAGATCGCAGGCACCTGCTATCTCATACTTAAGCAGGCAGGATGCAATCAGGCATTTAAGTTTGCTTGAAAATCCAGATGGTACTTTTCGCAGACATGGATTTGTAGGAACTTATACAACAAGAAATGACGGAACAGTTTTCTATGGAGGTGGTTACCATCCAAATAATGGCAGACGGGTAGATCTTCCTCCACAAACTTATATTAATGGCAGATGGTATGAAGGTGATATAAGACCAGGTTCTATTCCGCAGCCTGGAGTTGGAGAAGTACAACCACGACCTGGAGCCGGAGGAGTACAACCGCAGCCTGGAGTCGGCGGAGTACAGCCACGACCTGGAGCCGGAGGAGTACAACCGCAGCCTGGAGTTGGAAGAATACAACCGCAGCTGCCAAGAATAGAAGTACCACCAATAACAGCAGGTACAAACGGAAGGATAGCTTTACCTCCTGGAGTACGACTAACAAGAATAACAGCACCTGGAGCAACAGCATGGACAGAACCAGGTTCATATGAATATCAAGGTGGATTTAAAATGAATAAAAATGGCAGCTATACATTTGCTCCTGGAGCAGATCCATATCGGGCAAGCGGAACATATACATTGAGAACAAATGATGGAAGAGAGTTTCAATTACAGGTAAACTCACCACCGCCAATTTCACAACCGCTACCGGTGGCTTCACCATCACGGTTTGACATTCATCAGGATCTTCGTGCATATCTGAGAGCTCTTGCAGGGGATTTTGGAGAAGAGCAGGGAGAAATAGAATTTATTCTTTCACAACTGGAGCAGGCAGCTACTCCGGGAGATAATGATCTTACAGAATTAATTCGTAGAAGAGATCCTTCATTAAGTCAGGTAGTTTTGAATTTAGAACAGCTTGCAGGAATTCATACCAGACGCGGAGAAGCAGATCTGGCAGATCGAGCTAAGCAGCTTGCACAGTTGATCCGGCCTTATGTACCAATACTGCCAGCATGACCAAATACTAATCAAATTTTATGCTCACCTTATGTTTTTCAGCCCAGGCTTTAAAATTGTCTAGGTTATCATTAAATTGACCATCAAAAATTCCCCTGTTTATATCTTCTATTAATTTCTGTGCCTCTTGTTTATTTCGTGGTGTGTCAAGATTAAGCAGTGCAAGCAGTTCTTTATAAACATTCACTAATTTTTTTGCAGCAGTAGCAGGATCAGAAAAAGCATCTGTTGGGAGTTGCAAATGAAATTGCTTTGTTTGAAGTTCTGAAAAAAATCGTACATAATCTTTTACTAAGTTTTTGAACGGAGCAAAAGTCCTTTTTAATTCTGCTATTTCTCTTTTACTCGCAAGTTGTGCCAAAACCGGTCCTGTAACTTCTCTATTATCCAGAAATAACAAAAATCGTTCTTTAGCAGGCTCTCCGTCCTCTATCAAAGCTTGTTGAGCAAAATGATTGGCAAGAGTCCGTCTGTCTTCTACTCTTACAGCGTTATTGTTTGTAATTCTTTTGATTGCTGATAGTAATATAGGGGAAATCATAGTGTTTAATTTAATGTTAAAGGAAAGATGAGTATAAAATCAACCGGCAAAAATTAAAATATAATAAAATTTATGAACAATTTCTTAATAAACCAAACACAAACTTTTAGATTTACGGAAGAACAGGAATTATTAAGAAAAACAATTCGTGAAGTAGCAGAAGAAAACTTTAAGGAAAAAGCCAGAGAAACAGATAAAACTCATAAATTTCCAAGAGAAAATTTTAACTTGCTTGCAAAACTTGGAATTACAGGACTTATAATTCCTGAGAAATACGGCGGGAGCGAACTGGATTATATTTCATATGTAATAGCTATTAAAGAAATTGCCAGAGTATGTGCTGTAACCAGTGTTATTCTGGGTGTGCATTCATCACTTTGTTCAATGCCGATTGTTAAATTTGGTTCGGAATGTTTAAAAGAAAAATATCTTAGAAAACTTGCCTGCGGAGAACTGCTTGGGGCGTATTGTTTATCTGAACCGGGAAGCGGATCTGATGCAGCAGCAATGCAGACAAAAGCAGAAGATAAAGGAAGTTATTTTATATTAAATGGGACAAAAGCATGGATTACAAATGGTTCTGAAGCAGATGTTTATATTGTTTTTGCTCAAACAAATCCTGATTTGAAGCATAAAGGAATCACTGCTTTTATTTTAGAAAAAAATATACAGGGTGTGTCTTTTGGAAAGCTGGAAGATAAGTTAGGCATAAGAGCAAGTGCGACATGTCAGATGCACCTGGATAATGTAAAAGTGCCAGAAGAAAATTTGCTTGGCAATATCGGTGACGGTTTTAAAATTGCAATGTCGACACTGGACAGAGGAAGGATTGGAATTGCTGCGCAGGCATTAGGCATTGCACAGGCCAGTTATGACCTCGCCAGCTCATATGCAAAAGCCAGAGAAGCGTTTGGGCAAAAAATAATTAACTTCCAGGCTATACAGTTTATGCTTGTTGAAATCGCTACTGAAATTGAAGCAGGTCAGCTTCTTACCTGTCAGGCAGCAAACATGTATGATCTGGGTTTGAAATTTACACGTCAGGCGGCAGAAGCAAAACTATTTTGTAGTGAGCTTGCGTCAAAGGCTGCAAATAAAGCAGTGCAGATTTTAGGCGGTTATGGTTATACGACAGAATATGATGCCCAGCGTTACTTAAGAGATGCAAAAATTACTGAGATTTATGAAGGAACTTCTGAGATTCAGAGAATAGTTATTGCAGAGAATATAATTAAAACGGGACTTACGCATATGTCATCTAACTAAACTGGCGCGTCAGTGGCAATGTATTATTTGCAACATCCGAGTGTAAGCGAGGTGAGCAAAAATACATTGCCACGGTTAAACAGCCAGTTTTAAATATGCTAACTTTGTGTAAGTCCTGTAAAGAACTAGGATGAAAATTTAGAAGACAGAAATAGTTCTCTTAAGGTGTCATAGTATTCATCTGTGAAATATTGTGTAAGACTGTTATGTCCTGCACCATTGAGTATAATTAACTTTTTAGGTTCATTTGCAGCATCATATAATTCATATGCCCATTTTACAGGCGCCATTCTGTCAGCACTTCCATGGCTTATTAATACAGGCACATTAATTTTTTTAATTAGATCCTTTAAATTAAACAAATCATTTTTAACGACAAAATTTGGAATTAACGGGAAATGATAATGTGCCAGCTCTGTAAATGTTGTGAAAGAACTTTGAATTACTACAGGACCTGTTTTAACCTTTCTGGCAAGTTCAAGAGCAGGAGCACCTCCCATAGAGCGTCCGTACAATGAGATATCTTCTGGTTTGTAACCTCTATTTTTGATGAGATAGTCATACATTGCAAAAGCATCTAAAACAATTCCCTGAAAAGTCGGACTTCCTGTACTTTTTCCATAACCTCTATAATCTGCAATTAAAAAATTTATCGGAATCTTTTCCTGAATTCGAAGCGGTGCTGAATACCATTTACTTACATTAAAGTCATTACCGTGGAAAAAAATTGCTACTTTGTCTGAATGTTTATTTGCTATTAAAAGATATCCATGTAATGTTTCACCGTCAAAAGTTTTTATATAAACCTCTTCGTGATTAACACGGGAAAGTTGGTTCAGTGAATATAGTTTTTTACTTGGAGACAATAAAAGATAGTCTCGCAGGATATGCTGTAAATTCCAGAAGCTGGAGGGTGGTATTTTCCTTATTGTAAAGGTCATAATCTGGCTGACTTGTTTTAATTACATGACATTTTACTATATACTTGTATGTTCAGAGAAAAATCAGTATAAATGCAGTCAAACATTCAAAATTTTCAAACTACTACTGAAATGTCTTATGTAAATAATGATCAGGTGAAAAATAAAGCTGAATTATTGTTTTCAAAGCTGAAAGAATATTTAAAATCAATTAAGCCGGATGAGTCTTTGTTTTTTAACAAAGGTGAAACAGTGTATATTCCGGATATTCATGGAGATTTTGTACATTTAATAGTTACATTATATAAGCATGGTGTTTCAGACTCTGATTTAAGTTTAAAGAGAGATTTCAAATATATTTTCTTAGGTGATTTTTATGACAGGGCTCCGGATGCAGATGTAATTGATTTTTGGTTGAATCTCCAGATAAAAAATAGTCTTGAGATTTATAGATTAGCCGGAAATCATGAAATGGCTTTTCTGGAAAGAAATGAAAAAGGTTACCCTGTAATATTTCCTTCTCAGGATTCTATAATAGATGCTTCCAGTAATTTTAGAATTACAGGAGATTTAATAAAGTCTGTTGCAGAAGGAAATATTCTGGCAGCATATTCTGATGAAAATATATTATATGTCCACAGCTACATAATTAACGATGACTACAAAGAATTAGGATTAGAAACCAATTCAAATGTTTTTGATTTTGCAACTGCTTTAAACCAGCGATTTAAACAACATGGACAGAATGCATACAATCTTTTTTTAAATTGTAAAAAAGAAAAAAAATATAACTGGAAAGAAATAATCAAACCGTTTAAAGATGATCCTTTGTTTGATATTTACAAAGGGAAAAATGACATAAATACTTCTTTTGTCTGGCGAAGGACAGGCTTACCGGCTTTAAATATTTATCCGGCAGAGCTTGATGTGGAAATTCCTGATGATGTTTATCAGATAGTCGGACATACACCTGTTTTTTTATTTAATATTCCACAGAATCAGCATTTTACATGTCCTTTTGTTTTATCATCAAAAACTGGTACAGGAAAAATTCAGTTTAGCGATGTAGGAATCGGATATTACTACAAGAAAGATGATTTTGAAAGACCGGAAGTTGTGATTAAGAGATTAATGGCTACCTAAAAATAATTCCATTTTATCTGAAAACTAAGCAGCAAAGCCTTTTCAGCTTGTTTCATTTTTTCGTCTGATATCTTGCCTAATCTTTTAGCAAATCTGGCTATATCTGTTGTTTTGATTTGATTAAAAAGTGCCATTGATTTATTTCTCAAGCCACCTTCTCCTTTTTCTAATACAACTGCAAAAGGCCAGCTTTCTTTAATAGTACTTGTTACTGGTGCAATCATTGTAGTCTGTAGTGTTTCATTTATCAAATCACTTTGCATAACAAGGCATGGCCTGGTCTTTTTAATTTCTTTACCAATTGCAGGATCTAAATTCACTATCCAGATCTCGCCACGTTTTGGTTTTATATCTGCCACCTATTCGTCTTCCAGTGTAATATCCCAGTCTTTCAGCTCGTCCCAAAGTTCTTTACATTCTTTCATGTCACAAACAGCCTTTTTAATTATCTTAGCTTCTTCTTCTTCTTTTGCTTTTCTAAGAGCTTCTGCTACAAAGGCTGCTTGATTTTCTTTGGATTGCAAATAAAGTACTAAGTCAACAGGTAAAGTAAAAGTTGCTTTTTTTGAATTTGAGTTCATATTGATTCTGTCCTGGTTTTAAAACAATAATACTATACCATATTAAAGATATGGTTAAACTATATGGTTAATAATCTATTTAAAGGTATCCCTATAGTTTCTAACAATAAACCAGGTTGTGATTTTTTTAATCTAAACACGGGTCATAGTCTTAATCTCATCACCAAAGAAAACTTTAGTTTGGTTATAAAGTTCTTTATCAACTGTTTTTAATGTACCTACTGCATCTTTTACATCTACATCGACAATTTTATTTCCCTGAAGAGATACCATTCTTCCAAATTTTTTCTGGTGAACAAGATCCACTGCTTTTAATCCATATCTTGTACCAAGTACCCTGTCAAAAGCAGTGGGAGAGCCGCCTCTTTGAATATGCCCGAGTGACATTGCTCGGGTTTCAAAATCTGTTTTTTCTTCAAGAGCCTTTGCAAGCCTGTCTCCAATCCCGCCAAGTTTTACATGTCCAAAAGCATCTTTTTCCTGACCTTTTAAAATTTCTTCATCTGAAAATTTTGCACCTTCTGCAATTACAATTACCGCATAGCCTGCTTCTTTTTTCCTGAGTTTAATTGCTTCTGCAACCTTATTAATATCAAATGCTTCTTCAGGAATTAAAATATAATCAGCAGCACCTGCAATTCCTCCCATAGTTGCTATCCATCCTGCATGACGGCCCATTACTTCAAGCACAAGAACACGATCATGCGACTTGGCTGTGGTGTGCAGCCTGTCTACTGCATCACAGACTATTGAAAGCGCAGTGTCAAAACCAAAAGTCTGATCTGTCGCATTCAGGTCATTATCAATTGTTTTTGGCACGCAAATAATAGGAGCCTTAAAATCCTTAAAGAGCTTATAAGCTACACCACAGGTATCTTCTCCGCCAACGGCAATCAATGCCTCTATTTTATTTAACTTTAAGTTATCAATTACTTTTTGAGGGCCGCCCTCTGTTTTATAAGGGTTTGTACGGGAGCTTTTTATGATAGTCCCGCCCTGATTAAAAATTCCTTCAGCATCAGAAAGTGCAAGCGGCATTATTAAATTATTTATCGGACCTTTCCAGCCGTATAAATATCCAAAAACCTCATCCTCATATTTTTTAATTGCCTGAAATAAAACTGCTCTGATAACGTTATTAAGCCCTGGACAATCACCACCCCCGGTTAAAATTGCTAAACGCATAAAACATCCTCCTTAAAACAAACGTTATATATCATATCAAACCTATATGGGTTTTCTATGTTTCCCTTCTTAACCAGTTAACAATATAATATAGGGTACAATGTAGTTAGCTGTAGTTAATCGTAGTAAAATCATGGCAAAATCAAATCCAATAAATATCAGATTAGAATTACCGGTCCTGAATGAAATAAAAAATCTGGCCAAAGCTCTGCACCTTCCTTTGAGTATGGTGCTTAATAGGCTTATTGCTGAAGCTCTTAGAATGTTTCAGTGCCCGGGTATTATTTTTACAAATAGTCCTTCCGGCAGAAGGAGAGCTACAGTAGCTGGTTCCGGGCTTGACGTATGGGAAATGATAAGTATTTGTAAAAGTTATAACAAAAATTATAAGAAAGTTCTTAAAGATTATCCTTTAACTGAAATACAATTAAATGCAGCTTTGAATTATTATGAGCATTATAAAAATGAGATTGATCAGGAAGTAAAACAAAATGATGAAGCTGAAGAGTTTGCAAGTTCAAGTAAATTAGTTACTAAGTTCAGTATTTAATCATGAAGCTCTACCTTGACGAAAACATTTCACCACTTGTTGCTAAAAAACTTAGAGAAAAAGGATTTGATGTAATATCAGTGCACGAAAACAATACCCGGTCAAAAAGTGATATTGAACAGTTTGAACTTGCCATAAGAGAAAAAAGGGCCATAGTTACATATGATGTTATAGATTTTACAGACTTAGCAAAAGGATATATTGCAAAGGTAAAACCGCATTCCGGGATAATTTTAGTAAGTAATAAAACCATTCCGCAGGGAAATTCGAAAAAACTTGCCGTTTCACTGGAAAAATTATTACACCATAAAGAAAAAGATTTTTTAGAGAACAGAATTGTGTATTTAACAAAATAAGGTGTTGTCAAGCAGCCACTTCCAGAGAGGAATAAAACTGATTTTTGTCTTTTTTACTGTAACTTTTTTTTCGGTATCCCAGGTAATAATAGAAAGGTTTTTGCAATTAAGTTCTTCGCTGGCTTCTAAGAGAGAATTAATTTCTCTTTTTTCAGTATAAGGATCTTTAACATCATATGAAACCTGAATTAACTCTTTGATTTTTATACCTTTTTTCAACACAAAATCAACTTCTTTTTGGTTTCTTGTTTTGTAATAAAAGAGATTCATATTAAGTTTACAACCTCTGTTTAAAAGTTCTATGAAGATTAGATTTTCAATAAGCTTGCCATAATTTTTAGAAGACTGAAATGCCTTTGCTTCAATAAAACCATTGTCAATCAGATAAATTTTCTTTGAGGCATTTATCTGTTCTTTTACTTTGTTTGAATATCTGTTCAGAGTAAAAGAAATATATGCTTCGCTTAAATATGATAGATAATTTTGAGCAGTATGTGTACTGTTAAAACCAAGAATATTTTTCAGCTTTGTATAACTTAACTCCTGACAAAAGTTTGATGCAGTATAGACGGACAGATCATACATTTTTTGTGTAAATCTTACATTGTATCTTTTAACTATATCTTTCAATAAAATAGCTTCATATAAAGTGTTTAAATATTGTTTTGGTTCAAAGTTTTTCAGAGTAACTTCAGGAAATCCTCCATGCAGGTTGTATTCACTTAAATAATTTAATATTTCACCTTTAATTTCAGGCAAATTAAATTCCTTTTTTGCAACAGAAACCTTTTTTGCAGTTAAAAATTCTCTAAAGCTGAATGGAAATATTTCAACTGAAATATATCTTCCGGTTAATGATGTAGATAATTCTTTACTTAGCAGCTTTGCATTTGATCCGGTAAGAACGAGATTATAGCCCCTTCTCTGCAGCTTGTTTACAAACAGCTCCCAGTTTTTCAGGTTCTGGATTTCATCAAAAAAAATATATTTAGTCTTTCCATAAACTTCAACAAGACTTTTAATAATTTCATCTGTATCAGTTACATCTAAAA
This sequence comes from Candidatus Melainabacteria bacterium RIFCSPLOWO2_02_FULL_35_15, assembly GCA_001784585.1. Taxonomy (GTDB): domain Bacteria; phylum Cyanobacteriota; class Vampirovibrionia; order 2-02-FULL-35-15; family 2-02-FULL-35-15; genus 2-02-FULL-35-15. The sequence continues at coordinate 62,052 of MFRN01000035.1, forward strand.
GTTTTTCATCGTCAAAATTCAAATATGCAAAATTTGCATCTTCAAGTAAAAGAAAAGAGAAAACGGATTTCCCTGCTCTTCTTGGTCCTGTAATAACTTTAATCAAATCTGAAGAAAGATTTTTTTTAAACCCGGTGATTTTTTCCCGTTTTATAAAATCCTTTAAGAGTGTTTGTTCTTTTTCTTTTTTTTGTTGAAGTATGATTTCTTGTAGCATAGTATACTGCACAAAAATTGCCTTTTTTGTGCAGTATGATTAATTTAATGTATAAAAAGGAATAAGTCAAGCCAGGCTGGCTAAATTGTATAGTATAGTACTTTTACGAGTTGTTTAGGATGAATTTATGGGTCAGAATCCTCCACTACATCAAAAGGTTTAGATATACAGGGTTATCCCTGATTATATCATCACTCAAAACAAAAACCCCTCTTTTTAGGAGGGGCTTTTGCAAGGAGGAGGATGAGGAGTTTATGTTTTAAACATTAACTCTCACGCCGTCAAGGAACCTGTGAAACTTATTTAGAAGTTCCAGAATCACTTCTTTATGACCATGAGTGCTGACTTCGCCATCCGGGTGTAGCCAGACAAGACCTTCTTTTATCTCATTATTTTCTGGAATCCATGCCTGAAAAATAATTCCGCCAATTTGTTTTTGATCTATGGAGTAAATAGATCCTTCTTTCCCCATAACAGTGCTTATCCTGTTACCGTTTGGTCTTAGTTCTACAAAATGTTTTAAGTAACCTTCCTGATTATAAAAATAAATTATTTCTGTCTTGTCTTCCCTTACTTCGTGGCTTGATGGTAAACCGGTACTATCCTTTGAAATATGATAAAGTTTTGTACCGTTTGCTCTTTCTTCAATTGCTAAACTCCTGCCTTCTTCATCTTTTGTAAAAACAATCTTTGTTCCCTCAGCAGTAGTCTTTATCTCGATTTTATTACCTTCCGGATCGCTTATATAAACTGACTCGCCGCTAAGATGCCTTAACTGAACCAATGCCGGCACTATTTCTGTTAATTCATTGGTATTTTTGCTTAATTCTATCATTTATTTTTCCCCGTTTCTTCCTTCACTAAATATAAAGATCAAGTCAGGGTAATTTTGATAGTAAATAAAGCTAAGTTTTTTAAATAATACTTTTAACCAGTTCTTAATGTTGCCAACATTAAAAAAAATTTATCTTTCGATCAATTTAAAAACCAATTCTTTTTCTTGATTTTACTTCAGGTTCTGTCAAACGTTTTATTGCCTCAAATACTATTTGAAATTGGTTATCGTATTTTTTCTCTATCTCTTCAATCTTTTTTCTTAGGTCTTTATTACTTTCAATCATTTCCCGAAGCTTTGTGAAGGTTCTCATTATCTGAATATTTACATTAATAGCCATTTCGCTGTTTAAAACAGTTGAGAGCATAGCAACACCCTGCTCGGTGAAAGCATATGGTAATGAAGTGGAATGTTTTAGTCTCTTGAACCGATCACAATTTGTGATCAGTTCATCCCTTTCATGTATAGTAAGCTGAAACATGAAATCTTCAGGGAAACGCTTAATATTTCTTTTAACTGATTGATTTAAAGTTCTGGTTTCAACTTCATATAGGTTTGCCAGATCTACATCGATCATGACTTTTTTACCTCGTATTAAGAGAATCCTTTTTTCAATTTTTTCAACTGGTATTAAAGTTGTATTCATATTCAATTACTGATGCCTCTCTAGAGATAGCCACAATTTGTAACCAGTCCATTTTAGTCATAGTTAGATATTTATGCAACTTTGTAACCCACGGTTACATTGTTGCCAACATTAAAAAAAATTTATCTTTCAATGTAACCTGCGGTATCAAAAGTATAACGAATGTAACTCTGGGTATCATATTACGAATTGCGAAAAGATCAAACATTCAGTAAATTATTTATTCACTTACGAGACAGTCCCCTGAAAGAAAAACCAAAATGCAAAGCAATCTCATTCGACTCGCAATACTCCTTGCCATGATACTTACAGTCACGACTCCTGTTGACTGTCATTCCAAAGATATATGGCGGTTTCTGTATCAGCCTCGTCAGCGGGTTGTAAAAACAATTGGCATATATAAAGATCAGATTTTCACTGGTACAGGAAATGGAGTTTTAGTCAGTAATGATAAAGGAAAAACATGGAATGATTTTGGTACAAATCAACTTTTAAAAGACAGCAGCGGTCTTTCATCTGTAAACTGGATTTATATTGACGGAGAAAATAAAAAGATTTATATTACTACAAATTTCGGTGCTTACTATTCTGATATAGCTAAGCCGGACTGGCACAGGTTCTTTGAAAATGTAAAAACTGAATCAAATGAAGTCAATTCTTTAACCGTAGATAAAAATGAGGTCTACCTGAGTACTAATGACGGCTTTTGGATTTGTAACTTAAACCTTGGGAGCTGTGAAAGATTAAATCAGGGATTGGATCCCGATAATATTTCAGGAAACTTTCAGATTCTTTACGCATTAAAAATTAGTAATGAGTTGTATTTGGCAGCTTCAAACGGAATTTATAAACTTGATCACAGTAGAGCATCCTGGCACAATCTTTCGGAAGGAATCTACAGACTCCCTGACGGGAAAATAAATGCCAGGCATTTGCTTCTAAATAAAGGAAATATTTGGGCTGCATGCGGAACAGGTATTTATAAAAGTACAGATGGCGGGGAATTATGGAAAAATGTATCAGACGGAATCGGAAAAAATTCCGAAGGGTTTCAGGGAGCATTTTATCTTTTTCAATCCGGAGATACTTTGTATTCTGCAACTGAAAATGGAATCTATTTTTATAGTGCAGAAAATGATTCATGGAATAATTTAACTTCTGGTATTAGAACGAAAGAAAATTCAAAAAATGTTTACTGGTTAGCACAGGTTGATAGTGATTTATATGCTGCTACTGATGAAGGCTTATTTGTTTTACAGGAACCAAAACAAGAAGAGCAAAATAGTAAATTAATCCTGAAAGGAAAAGTAGAAACTGATTTTGCAAACCTGGGAGAGCTGGAACCTGGTGTTATTGAAGTGCAAAAACAAGCATTAAAGTTTGCATCGTTACCTACAAATAATGATTATAAAAGATACAGACTGCAGGCAAGATTAAGAAATATTGTTCCAAGGCTTGGTGTAGATTTAAATACCACAGGGACAAGTACAAATTATTATCAGATTGATAAAGGAATTTCAGCCAAGTCCTCGCTTAGTAATGATTTTAATGCAGATAAAACAAACAGATACCAGTATGACGGAAGGGCATTTAAGCAGCTTTCAGTCCTGTGGAATACCAATCAGCTTTTTTATGATGATGAAATTAAAGATATATTGAGTCAGGCCAGATTAACAGCAAATCTAAAAGAAAATCTTTTAGATGATGTAACCAGAATTTATTTTCAAAGAAGAAGACTGCAGCTGGAAAATTTAGTTTCTCCACCGAAAGATCAGATAAGCAAGCTGTCTGCAGATCTTCAAATAGCTGAATTTACCGGTCAGCTTGACTCCAGGACAGGCGGCTGGTTTACAAAAGAAACTGAAAGAAGGAAAAGGCTGCAGGTAAATAATGCAAAATCACAATAAAATTATTTTTGTATTCCTTCTTTTGGTAGTAAGTTTTTTATTTTTGAAGGCACTGGCTTTTGTTATTCCCGATTTTGAAATTATTGGTAAAGATCCTGAAATTACAGAGATAGAAACAAATTTTCTGATCCCCGGGCAGAAGGTGAAAATTTACGGTAAAAACTTTTTTGAGACACCAAGATCTGCAAATAAAATCTGGATTAACAGTTATCCGGTCAGAGTTTTAAAAAGCGAAAAGAATTTTTTAGAAGTAATTGTTCCTAAGATTCCTCTCGGTAAGGGGAGGATAAGATTATATACAAATTATTTAGGATATAAAAGTAAAGAAACGTTTTACCCAAACGATAAAAGTAAATTAATAACAGTTACATTTAATGGACCGGTACTTCAAAATACAGATACTGTTTCTGTAATCCCGGGCAGACGATTACTGATTTACGGAAAGTTTAATAAGAATAATCTGCTGTTTTGTAAAATTAATAATTATGAAATAAAATCAAAACCAGTCTCAGATGAAATTGTTGAGCTGTATCTGCCGGATTTATTACCACCGGGTCCATTTAGAATAAATTCTTTTTACAGGAAATATATTAAAGGCAGGGAATATATTGACTCTGCCCCTGGTAATAATTTGATTTTATTTAATGCGGAGAATGGCTTGCCGAACCGGATAAAAATAGTCTTACCGGAAAATAAACTTGATTCTGCCAATAAAGAATATCCTTACAGAGTTGAGTTAAGCTTTAGTAACTTTTTACAAACAGTCGATATTACAAATTTTTCTAAGGTTGAATTAGCTTCCGGAGATGCATTTGATCTTGATACAGGAAAAAATATCCTGAGGCTTAAAAATACCGGATATGCTAAGTTAAAAGCTTCTTTTATATGGGTACCGGAAAATCTGCTCTTTAGTGATGAGATTACCGTTGTCTCTGAACTTCCCGGAAAACCTGATTTTGCAGAAGTTATAATAAATGAGATTTTCCCGTTTCCCTCAGGTATTATTCCTGCTACTGATGCCAATATGAACGGTTTTGCAAGATCTGATGAAGATGAGTTTATTGAACTTAAAAATATTGCAAAGGAAAGATTCAATATTTCAGGATGTAGATTATTTACCGGAGAAAATAAAACAGCCTGTTATGAATTTTCTGAAAATACGGTTATTGAACCAGATAAATATTTGGTTGTTTTCGGAGAGCAGGCAAAGAATAAAAACCTGAATTTGATCAATACAGGAACTACTGTCGAATTTGTATGTGATGAGATGACAATTGATTATACAGGCTACTCTCCGGGTAAAAGCGGTGATCCTTCCTGGCAAAGAAAAAGTGACTTAAGTGGTTTTGAAAAACATCCTGTTAGTTTGTTTTCTCCCGGAGGTCCACCGGCAAATTTAAATCAAAACACAACAGTACAAAATACTCCTGCACCTGCACCAGTCTTAATTACTGATTCAGTCAGTGAATCTGTTCCGTTAACACTAAGAGAAATTTCAGTGTTACCTGTTGAATTGTTGTTTCAGGATCAAACTCCACAGCAGCTTTATGTAACCGGTGTGTATACAAATGGAGAAAATAAAGAAATTACAAGTGAATCTGTTTACAAAATAACAGGTGGAGACAATGTAATTAAAGTTAATTCAGGCGGTCTTGTCTCCCCGTTTTCAAATGGTAGCGCCACAATAGAGATTGCATATCAGGATAAAACCATTGAAGTAATAGCAAATGTAAATCTTCTCAGCAAAGTTCAGCCTAAACAGCTGGTTATAAATGAAGTGCTTGCAGCACCTACAGTTGATGTAAATAAGGATGGTATTTTTAAAAGCGATCAGGATGAATTTATTGAAGTGGTTAATATTTCCGGCGCAGCGTCAGATATAAGCGGATTACTTATTTCAGACAATACAAAGATTAGGCATACTGTACCTCCTGGTACTATTCTCCAAAACCTTGAATCTGTTGTAATTTTTGGCGGAGGAAGTACAAATACTTTTTCTGATGTGCTTAAATCCCAGACTGCAAATACCGGAAGCCTGGGTTTAAACAATAGCGGAGCTGAGCAGGTTACAGTTTCTACCAGTGACAATAAAATTATTGATCAGGTTTTATTTGATAACAATAATCTTCAGGGGGTTTCGCTAAATAGAACCGGTGATTTAAGTTTTAATTTACTTAATCCACACGATAAGTTTTTAAAAGCTGTTGGCAAATATTCCCCGGGAATGAGAATTGACGGAACTTCTTTTACCTTATCTCCACAAGAAGGAGCAGATCTTTTAAAAGGTTCTTCATCTTCATCAAGCAGCTCATCATCGGGCAGTAGTTCTTCCAGCAGCAGTTCTTCCAGCAGCAGTTCTTCTGGTTCTGCTACATCATCTTCTTCCAGCAGCGGATTTTAATTAATGAAGGTAATCCGGTTAGTCTAGTACAAATAGTTGATTTAAGTAGTAAACAGTACAAGCCCTGAATTGTTCAGGTTTACTTCTATATTTTTTTTGATTGAGTTTACCGAACATTGAATTAGGTCATCCTGGGATTTTTATCCCAGGAATAAATACCTAAGAAACAGCAAAAACAAGGAGTATCTCATGTTATATTACAGACCTTTACTTTTAATAGCACTTTTTCTTTTATTTAATATTAAACCCTCATTAGCAATGGTAAGTGATGCTTATCCTTTACCAGTACCAGTTTGTGGAGATGGAATTATAATTACTCCGGATGAAGGATGTGATGATGTAAACACTGTGTCTGGAGACGGTTGTTCAGAGACCTGCCAGGTTGAAACTTCTGCTCCGGTTTGTCCTAATGGAATAGTAGAATCAGATGAACAGTGCGATGATAATAATAATACTGAAGAAGACGGTTGTTCATCACTCTGTATCAGTGAAGTATGCGGTGATGGCACTCTTCAAAGTAGCCTCGGTGAAGAATGTGATGATGGAAATACTGTAAATGGAGATACATGTACTTCTTTGTGTATAACTGATACAGACGGAGATGGAGCAGGCGATGTGGTTGATAACTGTCAAGGCGTTTCGAACCCGGATCAAGCAGATACAGATGGTGATAGTTTAGGTGATGCTTGTGATACTCCTCTGGTATCTGAATGTGGAAATAACCAGTTAGAACAACCAGAAGAATGTGATGATGGAAATCTTACAGATGGTGATGGCTGCTCTTCAGCATGCCAGTGGGAATAACTTAAATAATAAACTTCTCAAGCTTTAATTCAACCGGAGAATTTTCTGCGGCAAGCTCAAAGCCAGTAATTACTCTTGCCTGACCTCTAAGTAAGGTTCTCGAAAATTGCCGCAAAGCTTCTTCTGCAGAAATAATTCTTTGTTCAATATTATCAAGATTAGATATTTCAGGATTTGAGTCATTTGCAATATCTTTTAACTCCTGTAAATTATTTCTTAGTGGTTGAACAGTCTGTGCACATCTGTTCTTTACCCGGTTATACATCCATTGCCAGCACTTAACAACATAACCTGAGTTTCGTCTGGCACCAGGATGATTTCCGGTAACATTTAAAGCAGGCATACCACCTGGTCTGTTAGCAGTTAAGAGCATTGCTATTTTTCCATTAGATGCAACAGTAGTTATAACTTCTGGTCCAATAATTTCTAAGGGAGAACATTGACGAAACGTAGGATATTCTGTAACCGGTAATTCAAGATCTCTGGCTGGAATAATCTTAAAATAGTCATCTCCAAAAATGTCTTTTAATTCATTTGTTAAACTGGAAGTTATCTCATTAGGAGTATCTGAAATCTGTCCCTGTGAAATTGCATAATGTGACCAAAGTGACCTAAAGCTATTTTGAAAATGTCCTACCACTCTGGTTTGCTCTCTCAATCCATATAAATGCCGGCTTAATGCAGCCCTGTCAATCTGACGATTAAAATACTCATCAAACATTCTTAAAACCCGATTTAATTCATCTTTCTGTGGATCATTTTTAAGTCTTGTTTGAAGGTCTGTTCTGAATAACCCAGCCTCTCTTCTTAATATTTCATCAGATGGCGGAGGCTCAATATATAAAGCCATTCTTTTAAAAACAGCCTTATTCCAGTTTCTAATTAAAGTATTAGCATCAAGTGAAGCATTTAAATCAACACACATTTCTTGTCTTGCCTGTTGGCAGGCATCAGGAAAGAATTTTATATAAAGATCAATAATATTATTCACCCTTCTTTTTAAATGCTGAACTCTTTCCTCTTCCAGGTGTGACAAATAAATATTTCTTCCGACTATTCCGGCAGGAATTAATACAGCAGCAATTCCTCCTGTAATCATTACAGTTTTATTAAAGAAGCGTCTACTAATAACCTTTTGTGCTTCGATCTCAGCCACCCTCAGACATTCATTTTCTAAAGCAGTTTTGCATATTGTTAGAACTTTTTCTTTAGTCTTTGCACAGATATCGTCAACAGTAATTTTTGGTGATATATCAGTTTTACCGCTTTCAGAATTGCCAGATCTTCTTAAACTTACTGAAGTGCCCTGATTAGGCAAGTCATTTGTTTGTGTCTTGGTTTTTAGTTCTCCTTTTTTATCTGTAATTTTATAATTACCGGAAATCTTTTGCATACTTTTCCGGCGCTGGTCATGAGCCTTTGCCATATCTGCCTTTAACTTATTACTTAACTCGTTTCTGATTTCAGCTAATTTACTTAGTAAGAAATTTTGTTCATGTTCTTCAATGCCAAGTATTTTTCTGGCATTTTCAATCTTAGCTCTTTGAACTATTTCAGGTAAAACACGCATTGCAGCAAGAAGGGTTTCCGGTGAATTTTTAATTTCATGGAGCAGATAATCAATAAATCTGTTATATTTACGGTCTGTAGAACCATTTACTTCCTGTACTTTTGCCGTACTTAAAGTATGCACTAATACTCTTTGCCCGTTTCCTAAGTAGCTAAGCAGTTTTTCTACTGCTTCATTATCCTTACTTCTCATCTTATTCAGAAATTTCAAAACATTTCTGCTGACTGTCAGCTCACAGGGAGTCCCTGGACAATTTTGAGGACCCAGCAAATCTTTTGTTAAATCCTGAGGCAGAGAGTCTAGTCCTTCAGCTACGAACTCTAAAAATAATTCTTCTCCGTTAACACACAGGTTTTTTCTAAAAGCTTCTATATATGCGGTTGTATCTCCATGAAAAATCTCATCAATAACAGTTTCTCTTTCTTCCACAATTTTTTTTGCTTCTTTATGTGTACCTTGCGGATATTTAAAGTTTCCTATCTTACTTTTATCCAGGATTCCTTTAAGAAAATCTTTTCCATCAAGAAATCCAATGCTATGTAATGCATTCTTTTCTAATCGCTCTACTAAGGTTTGCTCTGATTTTGCATCTCTCCAAAAACCATACAAAGGTATATCTAACAAGTAACTAAGTTTTGTTCTGCTGCCTGGAGCATCAACCAGTCTGGTTCTAAATAATTTAGACAATTCAGTGCTGTTGCCAGGTTCAGTACATGATCCATCGTTAGCAGGGATATTAACTGAAGTATTATCAGCACTCTCAACAGGTCTTTTCCAAATAAAAGGCGTACAAATAGTTTTAAATACTTTTTTAACTAAAGACATAGTGATCCAAAAAGTGTTAAATCATAAATTCAGGTGATCTTACTTAGATTACCAAAACAAAATATGTAACTAAAGTAGCTGAGATTAAAAAAAAATTAATATATTCATAAATGTTACGAAATAAGGTTAATAAAAGTGATCCAATAAGCTACAGGTTAAGAAATTAAGTTAAGAAACAAAGCTAATTCTTTAAATAAATTTCTTAAATGATTTATACTTGTAAACTATTAGAGGACTTATGGGTGACTCGTTAACAATAAAACCAGTGCTGGCAAACGGGCCAACTGCAAAACTTTCTGGTCCGCCAGATAATGGACAAAAAGAAACAGTCCCGCCAATAAACAATCAGGCTGCTATAATTCCTCTATTAGAAAGATCGGGGGTTCCAACAAGTGCTTATGTACCGTCTCCCGATACAACAAGTGATTTTCTTCTAGTCTCAGATTCAGGCAAGGTTTTTACTATGCCAGTTTTTCCAAATGGAAAAGAAATTTCCGGAATAAAAGGAAATTACACTATTATTGAAAGAGTTGGAATTGGCGGAGTAGGAGAAGTATATAAAGCAAAAAACAATGATACCGGAGAATTTGCGGCTGTAAAAGTAGTAAGCCTGGAAAACCGGCACAACCCTGTAGTGGTTGCACGTTTTCTTAAAGAGATTGAAATAACAAACAGACTACAGCACCCCGGTATAATAAGGATTATAGATCTGGAAAAAACAGATGGCAAAAATGATCAGGAACATCCGCCTTGTTTTTTAGTAATGCCATATATTGAGGGCGGGTCGCTTGAGCAGGAATTAAAAAAGAATCACAAAATAAATCCAATTGATGTAGTGAAAATTGCTATTGGAATTTCTGATGCTTTAGATCATGCGCACAGACAAAGGCCTTCAATATTACATCGTGATATTAAACCAGGAAATATTATGCTCGATGATAAAGGTAATCCAATTCTTGTAGATTTTAATATTGGTTCAATTGAAGATGCCTCTACAATAAATCCAACTGGTCAGGAACTGCCCAAAACATATCATTATATGTCGCCTGAACAAGCCAGAGGTATTGGGAAAGAGCAATTACCTCCTGCTACAGATCTGTTTTCTTTAGGATCTACAATGTTTCATTTAGTAACCGGAGAGTATCCTTTTACCGGAGATAAGCCTGGAATAGTATCAACCAGAATTCAGGATCCTTTTGATTATCCAAAATTGCCTCATGAAATTAATCCAGAGGTACCTCTGGAATTAAGTGTACTAATTATGGATATTATGGCTAAGGATTACCAGGATAGAGAAGATATGTTTCCCCAGGGAGCTCTTAGTGTTAAACAAAGATTATGCTGGATACTAAGCGATATGGAAAAAGATAAATCAACTAGCGTAGCAGCTTAATTTTATGGGCAGTAGAGGTGTTCGCACCAGCATACTTAATTACAAAGAGCATTTGTTTATTCTGTGATTATAGGGAAATTATTTAAACAAAGGAAAAAGTTAAGACAGTTTTTGACAAGGTTTTCTATTTAAAAATCTTATTTATTCCATCTTGCCAATAATAGCATTGTATACCATCAATTAACTTAGATTTTTTATCTTTGGATAAAACAAGCGCTTCAGATTTAGAAATGTCATTTATAAATTGCTTTAAAGTTTTAACTGCTCTATCATCAATATTATCACTAGATTTTATCTCAATAAGCAGAGTTGTTTTACCAGGTCTCTCAACAATAAGATCAATTTCAGCATGATCTTTTGTTAGCAAGTATGAGAGTTTAAAATCCTTTTTAAAATATAGATTTAGTCTGTAAATTTCAGAAATAACCCAGTGTTCAAAAGATTTTCCATAAGCGTAAGTGTTTGGTAAGACGGTTTGAGTTAAAGTATTACATAGTGCTCTTTTAACTCCAGAATCAAAAAAGTAAAATTTAGGACTTTGACGTTGCTGTTTTCTGATAGACTTATGATAAGGTTCTAACAAAAACCCAAGTAATGTATCTTCTAAAATTTGATAGTAAGATTGGACTGTTTTAGTATCAGCTCCAACATCGCGTGCAATGTTAGTAAAATTAACAATTTCACAATTGGATTGTGCTGAAATTTCTAAAAATTTTCTAAAAGGATCTAACTTTCTAATTATATGCTCTGCCCATATTTCTTCCTTTAAATAGGTTTGAGCATAGCTTCGCAGATATTCTTGCTTTTCTTTATCTGCTTTCAAATGAAAAATTTCTGGTAAACTACCCCAGTTTAAACAATGATTTAAATCAAATTCTTTCTTTAGCTCAAGTGAGGTCATGGGATGCATGTAATTTACAAAAGCTCTTCCTGCTAATAAATTTGCACTTCCATATTTTAATTTTCTTGCACTTGAGCCGGTTAAAGCAAACCTTATATTTGTTGTTTCAATAAGGTGATGAACAATATCTAAAAGTTTAGGTACTTTTTGAACTTCATCGATAACAACCCAAGATATCTTTTCCTTTGACATAATTTGTTCTTTAAAACTATTAGGTCGCTTTGAAAGTTCATCTTCTAGCTGTGGATCCAGCAAATCAAACCATAAAGTATTTTTTTTTGCAAAGAGCTGTTTTAAGAAGGTGGATTTTCCAGTGCCTCTTGCTCCAAAAAGAAAGAAGCTTCTTGATAAAGTTGGTTTGATTAGTCGTTGGAACATGCTCCATAAGTATCGGATAAATATGGAGTATTGTCAAGCATCAATTTACATTTTAAATCAGCGTTTTGCATGGTATAATGCTGTCATAGACAACGATTTATAGGGTAAAATGTATAAACGAGAAATAAAAGCCAGCGCTAATCCTTCTTTAAGCAGTTTGAAAGGATTAAAATCATTTTTAGATATTGATTCAAAAGCAAAACTAATCTGTGCTTCCCGTGTAACAAAAAGATATGTAGATAGTGGCATTACGTTTATTCCATGGCAGGAACTGTTTGAGCTTTTATAAAATTGATAATGATTCTTCTTTATGTTGGCAATAAAAGCTTATCCAGACTTGTATTAACCATACTCCTTAAAGTTCTTTTCAAACATTTCCATTAGTTCTTTTGCTTTTTTATCATAAGCAGCAGGATCTTTCCAGGTGTTTTTTGGCTGTAAAATTTCAGCAGGTACTCCCGGGCATAAAACAGGAATATTAACTCCGAAAATAGGATCTGTTTTAGTTTCAATATTTTTTAAACTGCCGTCAAGAACTGCTTTTATCATGGCTCGTGTAAGAGGAAGCTTCATTCTGCTTCCTGTGCCATATGGTCCGCCGCTCCAGCCTGTATTTATAAGCCAGACATCAACACTGTGGTTTTTAATTTTCTCACCCAGAAGTTTTGCATAGATCTGCGGGTGAAGAGCCATAAAAGGCCCTCCAAAACAAGGACTGAATGTAGCCTGTGGCTCGGTAATCCCACGTTCAGTTCCGGCTACTTTTGCAGTATAACCAGAAATAAAGTGATACATTGCCTGCTCAAATGTAAGCTTTGAAATGGGGGGGAGTACTCCGAATGCATCACAGGTAAGCATAATTATATTTTTTGGATGACCGGCTGTTCCTTTTAATGTCATATTTGGAATAAATGAAACAGGATAGGAGCCTCTTGTATTTTCAGTAATTGAATCACTGTTTAAGTCTATTTCCCGTGTAAGAGGATCTATGACTACATTTTCAAGCATAGTGCCAAACCGCTTTGTGGTTTCATAAATCTCCGGTTCTGTTTTTTCTGAAAGTTTTATTACTTTTGCATAACAGCCGCCTTCAAAATTAAATACACCGTGATCACTCCAGCCGTGCTCGTCATCACCAATTAAGGTTCTGTCAGGATCGGCAGAAAGAGTAGTTTTCCCGGTTCCTGATAAACCAAAAAATATTGCTGTGTCGTTTTCATCTTTTCCGTAATTTGCTGATGCATGCATGGGCATTATGCCTTTTTGTGGAAGGAGATAGTTCATAACTGAGAACATGGATTTTTTAATTTCACCGGCATAAGATGTCCCGCCAATTAAAATTAATTTTTCCTTAAAGTTTAAAACAATAAATGTACCTGAGTTAGTGCCATGAACTTTAGGATCAGCATTTAAAGAAGGTGCATGTAAAACAGTAAACTCAGGAGTAAAGTTTTCAAGTTTCTTTAGATCATTTTCCTGAATAAACATAGTACCTGCAAAAAATGCTCCGATAGCACGTTCTGATATTATCCGTAAGGTTATTCTGTACCTGTCATCTGCTCCTACATAACAATCTTTAACAAATAAATCTTTTCTTTGCAAGTGTTCAAGAATAAGTTTTTTAAGTTGGATAAATTTTTCTTCATCAATTGGCTGGTTAATTTTTCCCCACCAGACTTTATCAGCAGTCACCGAATCTTTAACGATGAACTTATCTTTTGGGGATCGTCCGGTAAATGGGGAGGTGTTTACTACTATGGGACCATATTTACCAGTCAGTCCTTCGTTTCTGTTTATAGCTTCTTCATATAATGCTGGTGTTGAAAGATTCCAGTAAATTTTTCCGTGAGGCTTAACTCCAAAACTTTCTAAACTTTTATTTTTTTCTATTAATGTTGATTTCATATGTTTCTCCCTGAACATATTTAATATTATAACTAAAAATGCTATCATTTTAAATATGCCGATTCTTGTTCAAAAATTTGGTGGTACATCTGTTCGGGACGCTATTTGTATAAAGCGTGTAGCAAAAATTTCCACTGATGCACAAAAAGCTGGCTATCAAGTAGTAGTAGTAGTCTCTGCTATGGGAGATACCACTGATAATTTAATTGATCTCGCCTGTGACGTTACACACAAACCAGATCCCAGAGAATATGATCTCTTACTTTCTACAGGCGAACAAATCAGTATTCCTCTTGTAGCAATGGCTATTCATGCACTTAGTACTAAAGCTATCTCACAGACAGGGTTACAGGTAGGAATAATGACTGAAGACAGGCATGGTAAAGCACGAATAACAGAAATTAAAACAGCAAAAATAAAAAAATATTTGTCAGAAGGAAATATTGTAGTAGTAGCTGGTTTTCAGGGAATTAGCGAATCAACCGGAGAAATTACTACACTTGGTCGCGGAGGATCAGATACTACTGCAGTAGCACTTGCAGTAGCACTTGGAGCTGAGCGTTGTGATATTTATACAGATGTGGAAGGAGTGTTTACAACTGATCCTGAAATAGTAAAGGATGCTACAAGATTAAAATATATTTCATATGAAGAAATGCTTGAGCTGGCAAGCTTAGGAGCAGGGATATTACATCCAAGATCTGTAGAAATTGCTAAAAATTATAATATGCCTATGCGGGTTAGGAGTAGCTTTAAACCCCAGGATGAGGGTACACTAATAAAAGGAGTTAAAGAAATGGAGTTAAATAATCCTGTGAGCGGAGTTGCATTAGATGAATCTCAGGCAAGAATAGCAATAACTGGTGTACCTGATAAACCAGGTATTGCAGCAAAAGTTTTTGAATCTCTGGCTAAAAAAAATATCAGCGTTGATATGATCGTCCAATCCACAAGCAAAGATGGAATAAATGAAATAGCATTTACTGTAGATAAAGATACTGTAGATGAGTCCACAAAAGCTACAAAAGAAATTGCAAAAGATATAAGTGCCACTGGTGTAACGGCTGATACAAATATTGCAAAGGTTTCAATAGTCGGTGCTGGAATGATAGGCCGTCCAGGTATTGCAGCAGCCATGTTTAAAGCTCTTGCAGATTCAGGTATAAATATTCAGATGATTTCAACCAGTGAAATAAAAGTCAGTTGTGTTATAGATGCAAAAGATGGAGATAAAGCAATTCGTGCTATTCACAAAGTATTTGAACTGGACAAACTAAATAAAGAAAGGCAGAAGGTTTAATAATATTAGGAAAGGTGGATAAGTTTTCCCATTTGTCTTTCCAGGATTTAATAACAATCGGATATTTCTTCCCCCATTGCTCATGAGTACAAGCTCCAGCAAGATAAAAAATTTGTAACTAAGAAACTATAATCAAATTTCTTGTCCTTTTCTCAACCCATTCTTTATTATTTTTATACCAGTTAATTGTTTCATCCAGTGCTTCTTCAAAATTATATTTCTTTTTCCAGCCAAGTTTCGTTTGAATCTTTGTAGAATCCATTGCATATCTTCTGTCATGTCCTGGCCTGTCTTTTACAAAATTAATTAAACTTTCTGGTTTGTTAAGTCTCTTAAGTATAGATTTTGTAAGCTGTAAATTATTTAATTCACAGCTTCCACCGACGTTATAGACTTCACCAGTTTGCCCTTTTTCTAAAACCAGTTTTATTGCTTGGCAAAAATCATTTACATAAATCCAGTCTCTTACATTTAAACCATCGCCATAAACAGGTACTTTTTTATCCTCCAGGGCAAGTGAAATAAAATATGGAATTACTTTTTCAGGGTATTGGTATGGACCGAAATTATTTGAACACCTTATTATTAGCGAGTTTAAATTATAAGTTTCATGATATGCCCTGACTAAGTGATCTGCCCCTGCTTTACTGGCTGAGTAGGGGCTGTTAGGCTTTATAGGACTTTCTTCAGTGAACTTATGAGGTATTTCTATAGAACCGTAAACCTCATCTGTACTGATTTGTATATATTTATTCAGGTTTTGTTTTAAAGCTGCTTCTAAAAGCACATGTGTTCCCACAATATTTGTATCGATAAATGGCTGTGCTGAATGAATGCTTCTGTCTACATGGGTTTCAGCAGCAAAGTTTATTATACAGTCAGGGTTATATTTTTTTATTAGGCTTTCAATAAAATCATAGTCCTGAATATTGCCTTTAAAATACTGATAATTTTTTCTGCCTTCAATATCTTTCAGATTATCTAATCCACCAGCATAAGTTTGGGCATCAATGTTTGTAATAAATAAATCATTGCCACAAGACAAAATATACCTGATGAAATTAGATCCGATGAATCCTAGTCCGCCTGTTACAATGATGTGCATTTAGTGTCATCTCCTATAACATATTTTATCTTTAGCTTTCTGATTCCGTTTAATTCTTCCGGATTCATTCTTGCAAACCTAACCTCTACATTTTTCCCCAGAACACTGTCTGTAATAGATGGAGGTAGATTTATAAGTTTGGTTTGATCACGGATTATTGAGTTTTCAATCTTTATATTTTCCATATAAACACTATTACCAATGCTGACATAAGGGCCGATTTTACAGTGTTTCACCATAGAGCCTCTGGCAATAATTACTGGTCCGGTAATCTCCGAATCTTCAATAATTACACCTTCTTCTATGATAATCTTTCCTTTGATTTTTACTGAGTCATTCATTTTTGAATCAATACAATTTGAGATACCATTAAGCAATGCCTGGTTACCTTTTAACATATTTTCCGGGGTCCCGATATCATACCACCAGCTTTTTATAAGATAGTATTCTACCGGCCTATCTTGCTGAATTAAAAAATCTACTGCATCAGTGATTTCAAGTTCATTTCTGTAACTTGGTTTTATATTTGCAATAGCGTAAAAGATTGAAGGTCGAAAAAAATAAATTCCACTAAGACAGAGATTTGACTTAGGCTCCTGGGGCTTTTCAACAAGTTTTAAAACTTTTCCGTTTGATATTTCTGCTATTCCATAGGCTCTTGGATCTTCTATTTCTTTTAAGAGAACCAGGCTCTCTGGTTTGTTTTTTATAAATTGTTCATGTGCTTTTTTTAGTTCACCTTTATTGATTAAAATATCTCCTAAAAACATTAGAAACGGAGCATCATTCATATGCATGCTTGTAAGCTGGACTGCATGTGCTAACCCAAGAGGCTTGTCCTGAAAAACAAAATCAAACTGAAAATATTTTGAATGTTCTGAGTTTATTAATTCTTCTCTGACTTTATGTCCGTATTCTTCACTTACCACTATACAAACTAATTTTACAGGTGTTTCTTCTTTTATTAAATCCAGAATGTGAAAAAGAGTTGGTCTGTTTGCTACAGGTAAAAGTTGTTTTGTAGTTGTATTTGTAAGCGGTGCTAATCTTTGTCCTGAGCCACCGCTTAGTATTACTGCTTTCATAGTTATAAATATACAATGTAATACGAATGATCTGTGTTAAATCATCTTAGCAATTCAATCGATTTTTTTCGCAACCACGAAATGCCCTATGGTATCTCTTAGGCTTCCAAATAACTGATCCAGGGTTAAAAAAAGTATATTGATAATTGGTATAAGGATAATTGCTAATAAGATTAACGGTGATTTGTAAACAGCGTACATAATACTTTTCCCAAGATCTTCTGATTTTTTTCCTGATAAAAGATTAAAAATATTTTTTACATGATTTAAATCAAAAAGTAAAATCATTGCATTACACAATGCCTGACCGACTAAAGCAAAAGATCTCCCGATTCCATTCATATAAATAATTTCAAATCCTAATTCGCTAATTTTTTCTTTTAAGATATACTTTGTAAAGCGGAGATAGTCATGTGGTTCTTCATGCAGATGCCAGTACTGGGGGATTGAGATTATAAAAATCCCATTGATTTTTAAAATTCTTTTAAATTCTTTTAATACCTCAAATGGCTCTGAAACATGTTCAAGAACTGAGAACGAAATTATAGTGTCAATCGAATTATTTAAAGCACTTATCTCAGGAAGTTCAGACAGATAATCATATTTAACATTTTCTTTAGCTGCTTCCGGATGTTCATGTTTTAAATATTGTTCTATATGTTGCAAAAAATAATTTTGAAACGGAGACGAACCGCATCCCACATCCAGAAGTATTCCTTTGGAATATGAAGCATTTTTTTTAATTTCTTTTATCAGATAATAATAAGAAAGAAAACAATAGTTAAATATAGAAAGATTAATTTTATTGCTTTGCCTGAGAGCATTTTCTCTCAGGTTTTCTATTACTTGTTTGGGTTTTTCTTTTGTAAGTGGCATAGAAATTAGGTTTAACAGCATTTATTTTATCATTAATGCTATATGTCATTGTGAGCAAAAGCGGGCAATCTCACAACACTGACACTGTCTGTCAGATTAAATCCTGGTTTTTCAAATATACACAAATAAACACCTGTCTAATTTAGCATAATCTTTTATAATTTCAAAATTATTAAAGCCATTTTTTCTCAGGAGAAATTTTAAATCGCTGACAAGCAGCGGGTCAATTTCAAATGCTAATAGTTTTATATCACAACATTTTTTTACTAATTCAACAATCCTCTTGTAATAAATCAAACCTGTTTTATTTTCTTTTGATCCATGTAATGCAATCTTTGGTTCATGAAGACAGATTTCTGGTTTTAATTTTTGCATTTCATTTAGTTTTACATAGGGAGGATTTGAAATAATTAAATCGAATTTTCGGCTTTGCAATAATTTTTCAAAACATTTGGAAAAAATATCACAAATTTTAAAATCAATTTTATCTTCTACATAATTTAATCTTGCGTTTTCACAAGCCAAATCAATTATTTCTTTTTCAATGTCTATGGCTGTGATTTGTATATTAGGTATTAGTTTTGCCAAAGCAATTGCAATAATCCCTGAACCAGTGCCGATATCAAGAGCTACTATTTCCGGCTGGGCATACTTCTGTAATTTTTTTATTGTCTCTTCTGTCAAAATTTCTGTTTCTGGCCTTGGAATTAAAACCTTTTTATTCACCTTAACTTCAAAATCCATAAAATACGCTTTGCCAAGAATATATTGAACAGGAATTCTTTTCTTAATTCTTTCTTTTACAAGCAATTTTATTTTTTCTTTATCCTTAATCTCGGACTCAAGAATTGATATTTCTTTTTTTGCTTCGTTTTCTTCAATGCCGGCAACAATCAGTTCATTAATAAGGTTTTTCATTATTTTCTAACCAAAATTACAAAATGGTCATCATAAGGATCGTCCAAATTTTTTCTTATTGCTTTAATTTCAGTATGTGAAAGCTCTATGTGCCTGTTTGTATGAAGCTTTTTAAATAATGATACAGAGCAAAGGTGAAAACCGATTTTTTTAAGCAGCTTTTTAACATAAAAATCTCTATAACCCCATGTCTTAATACCTATTTTACTGATGTATTGCTGCTTCGGACTTTTGCCATCGTAATCAGTAGAACTTAAATTATCAAATAAAGTAAAAGCAAAATATCCTCCGGACTTTAATATCTTTTTTATATTAAAAATTACTTTATCCGGATCTTTTGCATAGTCCATGACACCTGAGCTAATTACAAAATCAAATTTTTCCCTTCCAAATTTTTTAACCAGGCTTACATCCTGGCTCATCTTAAATACTTTGAATTTTGCTTTACATCTGGATTTCAAAAAAACTTTTGCTTCTTTAAGAGAAGCTTCATTTATATCAAATCCAATAATATTTAAATAAGGTTGTTTTTTAAGTAAATATTTTGTTACCCCGCCTTTTCCAATGCCTATTTCAAGAATGGTATTATTCTTTTTAATTTTGTTTAAAATTAATCTTGCTACGGGTTTCTGTCCGCACCAGTAAGTTTCATCTGGTATCCTATATTTTTTATTTAATGCGCCCAAAATCGTCCTCTAATCTAACGATATCGTCTTCACCAAAATACGTTCCAGTTTGAACTTCAATTACCTCGGCAGTATCACCTCCGATATTTTCTATTCTGTGAAGTATTCCAATCGGCACAGAAATGGTTTCACCATAAGAATAAATTTTTTCATGTTTATCAACAGTAATTTTTAATTCCCCTTTAACAACTGTCCAGGTTTCATTTCTTTTATTATGATATTGAAGACTAAATCTCTTTTTTGGATTTATTATCAGTTTTTTTACCTTGTACTTTGCCTCATTAAGTAAAATGACATATCCACCCCATGGACGCTCTTCTAACTTTAGTAATTCATTTAATTTACTCATTTAAATAATTGTAGCGCATGTTAGAATTCGCCATATAGTTTATGGATAGGATATACGACTGCATTATCGTTGGCGCAGGACCTGCTGGTGGAGCAGCTGCTTATCACCTGGCAAAAGATGGACATAAAGTTTTAGTTATTGAAAAAGAATCTCTCCCCCGCTATAAACCATGCGGCGGGGGAGTATCGCCAGTTATTAGAAAATGGTTTGATTTTGATTTTAGTCCTGTTATTTCTCAAAAGATAAGAGCTTTTAGATATACATGGTGCGGAGATGATCCTGTAGATATCGAACTTAAATTAAAAGAACCTCTCTGGATGGTAAGAAGAAATGAATTTGATTTTTATATTATTAAACAGGCACAAAAACTTGGCGCTGAGTTACAGGATAAGACCGAAGTGATTGGGATTCAATTCAAAGATAATCTCTGGCATGTTGAGGCAATTCATGAATTGCCTCAGCAAATAAGAGTTGAAAAAGCTTTTTACTTAATTGCCTGTGATGGAGCTAAAGGTCCAATAGCTAATTTTTTAGGTTTTAAAAACAGAAAACATATTATCGGCGGCGCTATTGAAGCTGAAGCTTCTGTAAAAGTTAATAATAGTTCAACAGCTCATTTTGAATTTGGAATGGTAAAAAACGGTTATCTCTGGAATTTTCCAAAAATCGACGGATATTCTTTAGGAATAGGAATATTTAAAAACAATCAAAAACAAAATTTAAAATCCATTGTAAGTAAATATTCAAAAATATTTGATATTGATTTTAATACTACAAAACAATACGGGCATCCGATTTCACTTTGGAGCGGGAATCAAATACTTCACACCAAAAATGAAAGAGCTATTCTGGCTGGTGAGGCTGCTTGTGTAGTCGATCCGCTTACTGCAGAAGGAATCAGACCATCAATCTTTACAGGACTAAAAGCTGCAGAAGCTGTAAGTAAAGCACTTTCAGAAGATACCTCTGCTATTAAAAATTACACAAAAATTATCCATAAAGAAATTGGCACTGATATGAAGATAGCAAATAATTTATCGAAAATACTGTACAGATTCCCAGATATTTGCTATAAAAAAATTTTAAAAAGACAGTCAGCTACAAATATAATGGCAAAAATTTTATGCGGAGAGATGAGATATAGTGATATTAAAAAAGAGACCTTTGAACATTTGACTAAAATGTTTTTTTAAGCTGTTTGAAAAACATCCTTATATAAATTTGTTTTCTCAACAATATCTTTTAATCTCTTATTCCAGTTATCTAACTCCATTCTCAGTAAAGAATTACCAAGCAATAACCACAGGAGTTTTAAATAAATCGAGCCTTCATCAATTTCAAGTGTGTTCTCAATAACAATTTCATTTTCACATGGTAAGATTGCCCAGGTATTTATGCCGTTTAAAATCGGGTTAGAGAATGAGATTTCAATCTTATTTGATTCATTTTTGTTTATCCTGCACTGAAAACTGCCTAAGAGTGGCAGGGTAAAAGTGAATTCATTTTTTCCATTTAAAAGATCGATTTTTATAAAGGGGGATAACCAGAGAGAGAACTTATTTAAATCCTGAAATAATGAATTAATTTCATTTATGTCGGCTTCAATCATTATGTAGCTTCTGATGGCAAAAAGATCCTTAAAGTTATTTTTTTTCTGATTTGAAGTTAATTGTAAATTCTTATATAAAACATTCTTAAATCTAAAATGTTTTATCAAGGCCTCAATATAAAAGAAAAGGGAGAGAATCAGGCTAAGCGCAGGTAAATTAAAGTGGTTATATAAAGAAAAATCAAACTTTTCTCTCAGCAGGGTACTATTTTCACCATCATCTATAAAATATATTGTTTGTGTTCCTTTTATTAGTCCGCTTAAATCAAAAACAATTTTTTTATCAGGAATTATTTCTTTTACAGTTACAAAAAACTGAAGTAAATCAAGAAAGGCACATTTTAGTGAAAAACATGTGTTTGTATCGATATTTAAATTTGGTGATTGAAAATTTTCAATTGTAAAAAACGGAGAAACACATTTCTTAAAAGTACTAATCTCCAGGAAGTATTTAAAAACCTCTTTTTGAGGGAGTTCCATCCTTGAAAAAATGTCAATAGTAGCCATAAAGCATTATCTTAAGACATTAATTATATTATTACGCTAATAAATCCAGTGTAAAACATAACTTTCGTAAGAAATATTAGAAAAATTTAATGTGTTAAGAAAAATATTTACGGCAATTTGAACAATTCTTTATTAACCTATACTGTGTAGCTTCTGTTCTTGTTTAAAAGGATCTGAGTTTATCTTAGGCTATAAAACATGCACAAGTATTTTATAAAAAAAGAAAAAAGATTCTGGACAAATTTTGTTAACAATTTAATGAGTCAAATATTTTTTCTTAGTGCATTTATAGCAGTAGTCTCGCTGTTCTTAATAACAATTTATGTCTTTTATAACGGTATTCAGATATTTAAAACAGTTCCTGTAAAAGATTTTATTTTTGGATCTGAATGGGAACCGGTAACCAGAAAACTTTTTGGTATATTCCCGATGATTATTACTTCATTTTATGTAACTATAGGTGCATTAATATTAAGTGCACCATTAGGAATAGCCTGTGCTGTTTTTCTGGCTGAAATTGCACCTTTATATGCACAGCAAATTATAAGGCCCGCTGTCCAGCTTTTAGCAGGAATACCATCAGTAATTTTTGGGCTTTTTGGATTAGCATTTATAGTTCCTTTGATTCAAACTTTTACTGAAGTTGCAGGGCTTTCAATTTTAGCTGCAATAATTATTCTTTCCATAATGATTTTACCTACAATAATCAGTATTTCCGAGGATGCTATCAGAGCTGTTCCAAAAGAATTAAAAGAAAGCAGCATTGCACTTGGTACTACAAAATGGCAGACAATTTATGGGGCCATTCTGCCAGCAAGCTCATCAGGATTAATGACAGCAACTGCTCTTTCACTGGGAAGGGCCTTTGGTGAAGCCATGGCAGTAAAGATGATAATTGGAAATACCCAGACAATGCCTGATTTTTCTCCTGATACATTATTTGGACTCTTAAGTCTGGCGAGGACACTAACCACAAATATAATTGGTGACATTGAATATGCTGTACCTGGACCACATTTACAGTCTTTATTTGCAACAGGAGCAATATTATTTGTTTTTATTATTCTTACAAACACGGTTTATTATTTATTTCTGAAAAAAGCTTATGGTGTAAGAAGGGCACAATAATTTATGAAGATTGAATTTGAAAAGGGAAATGTAGCAAAAATTCAAATGGAGCAAAATATTGCTCTTGGCACATTGTGGTTTTCCGGATGGTTAATTGTAGCAGTGCTCATTTTTATTATTGGTTATATTTTTTATTTTGGTTTACCGACTGCTCTGTCTTTTCAATATTTATTTACTCCTCCTGAAGGTGGCAGATATGATACAGGAGGAATTTTATATCAATCCATTGCAACACTTTATTTAATTTTTGGCGCAATACTAGTAGCAGCACCAATTGGAATATTTGCAGCAATTTATCTTACAGAGTATGCGCCACAAAACACTATTACAAAGTTAATAGGATTTGCAATTGAAAATCTGGCAGGCATTCCTTCTATTATTTATGGGCTTTTTGGCCTGGCATTTTTTGTAATATTTTTAAAATTTGAATATTCATTGTTTGCAGGTGCACTGACAGTAGCTATAATGGTTTTACCTGTAATAATCAGGACATCAGAAGAAGCGTTGCTTTCAGTACCACAAAGGCTAAGGCAGAGCAGTTTAGCTCTTGGTGTAAACAAATGGCAGACAATTTCAAACGTAGTTTTACCATCTGCATTCCCGGGAATACTTACCGGCATTTTGCTTAGTATTGGAAGAATAATCGGTGAGTCAGCCATTTTAATCCTTGCAGCAGGAGGAAGCATTACAGCCATGCCAAGTCTTTTATCAAGTGATTATCCGTTTTTTCTGCCGGACTCAGCCAGAACTTTAGCTGTTCATCTTTATTACCAGGCGACAAGTTACGATTCACGGGGAAAAGCTTTTGCTACAGGTGTAGTTCTGATTTTCATAATATTGTTTTTAAACTTCAGTATTAATCAAATTTCAAAGAGTTACAGAAAAAGGTTTGTAAGATAGCGATAGCCCTAATAGAGGCGTGATTAATTACGTTTCTAGTAGGGTACATTTAAATCATATAATCCTAAAATGAGGTGACTGCCATGCGTGCTAAAGACGTTATGAATACTGAGATTTTTGTTTTGCATGAAACTGATGATATACTCCAGGCTTCAAATTTTATGAAGAAGGAAAGAATTAGAAATCTGCCTGTGGTAGATGAAAGAAACAAATTAATCGGATTAGTTACTCTTAGAGAAATAGTAGATGCTTTAGCTAATGGAAAAAAGAATATAACAATAGGTGACATAATGATTAGAGAAGTTAAAGCTATCGGGCCGGATACACCGCTAAAAGGTGCTATTGAGGTAATGATTATAAATAAGTTTGGAAGTATGCCTGTCGTAGACAGTAACAGAAAACTTTTAGGTATGATATCTGAGCTGGATTTACTAAAGAAGCTTTATTCTATGTCCGATATGCCTGACGATTTTTACAGAGCTGAAGAAAAGAAAAAAAGTTTTCAGTTTTAACTTTTTATTTTAATGCCTCAACCCCGCCTACAATTTCTGAAAGCTCCTGTGTAATTGCAGCCTGGCGGGCTTTGTTATAGACAATAGTGAGTTTATCAATTAACTCTTTTGCATTTTTTGTAGCATTTGACATGGCATTCATACGGCTGGCTAACTCACTACATGATGCTTCAAGCAGTGCATGATAAATAATGTTACTTAAATACAAAGGAAGTAAACTGCCAAGGACCATATCTAATGTCGGTTCAAATAAAATCTCTGAAGGTTGCTTATTTCCGGAAGAAGTATCCGGAATAATCGGCAAAAACTGTTTTGTATAAACTTCATTTCTAAGCATAGAAATAAAATCTGTCCCGATTATTTCTACCTGATCAACTGTTTTATTTAAAAAAGCATTTTCAGCACTTCCTGCTATAAGATTTGCCAGTTCAATATTTGGAATAGCAGGTAACTGAGTAAAATTATCCAGTATTTCCACTCTAGTTCTCTTAAAAAAATTATTTGCTTTGTTTCCAATTGTAATTAATTTTAGTTTTACTCCGGATTTTTCAAGTTCAATAATCCTTCGCATAGCTTTTTTAAGAATGTTTGTGTTATAGCTGCCACATAAGCCTCTGTCAGAACTAATTACAATAATTCCAACAGATTTTACCAGTCTTTCACGCATTAGAGGAATTTCATTTTTGTCAAGTGAAGAAATAGAAACTACTGCTTTATGTATAAAGTTAATAATTTGCTGGGTATATGGCCTTGAATTTAAAACCCTGATCTGCGCTCTTCTTACTTTACTTGCAGCAACAAGTTTCATTGCCTGAGTAATTTTTTGGGTACTCTTTATTGATTTAATTCTTACTTTTATATGTTTTAGGTTAGGCATATTTTTCTATCCGCAACACAATTTTCTAATAAAATTGTGTTGCTTTGCAGAGTGCTCCTAGTCTACTTAATTTATCGTCATCCAGGTTTTGCCGAACAAGTCGGACAAAACCTTTCTCTGTTAATTTTGTTATTCCAGTCAGGTTACATACTATTTTTTCCTTGTTAATATTAACATAACAATATGTTATAAAATAATCCTGTAATTGTATGAACTTAATTAAATCAAATTTTTTCTTTTTCTGTTTTATGTTTCTTGCTTCATGTTTCTTTTCTTCTGTCCTGTCCCAAATAAATGAAACCACAATTGACCCTGCAAAAAAATATGAGGATTTAATTAAATCTCAAGATGCTCCTAAAATTCAGGAACCTGTTGTCACCCCCCACGCTCAGTCTGCTGCAGAAGAAAAACAGGATGAATTAATTTTACTTCTGCCAAAACTTGATCCAGCTTTATATACCGACTGGAATACACCGGATAAGCCTGTTATATGGACAGAGGGAAATCCTGCTTTGGATTTTTCACAGGGAAATCAGGAATTATTTAATGAATTAAAATTAGAAAAAATTTTAAAGCAAACTTATACAAAAGAAAATCATATTGTTGATGTGTTAATTTATAAGTTTAAGGATTTCACAGGAGCATACAGTGCTTATACAGTACTACATAGCGGTGCTACTACAAAATTAAAAGTAGGGAAAAATGCAAGTGAATCAGATAAACTTGTTAATTTCTGGAGGGGAAATTACTTTATTGACATCCACACAAATGCTGAAAATGACAGTGTTGCAAAAGAATTTATTATTCTTGCAAGCCAGGATATTTCAAAAAATCTACAAACAGAGCAAATGCCTCCTGTTGTAGCCATCCAGCTCCCTGCTTTAAACAGAGTTCAGGGAACTGAAAAATATTGTCTTGGTTCTGTATGTTGTAAAAAATATTTCACCGGGAATACAATAGATTTTGATCTTTTCAATCTTAGTGAATCAGGAGGAATCATAACTGCGCAGTACCAGGAAGATAATTCAAAAGATAAGGAAAGAATATCTCTTATTCTTTCCCGGTATATTACAAAAGAAAGTGCACAAGCAGTATTTGCTTCCTTTAAAGAATATTTTGAAAAGCAAAAGCTGGCAAACAAAGAAATGGAGATTGATTTTGATATTGATGATTCAACCTTAAAAATTAAAAATCAGAAAAATAACTATACAATGTTAAAACAAAGGGGGAATCTACTGGCTATTGCATATAACATAATGAACAAAAAATCAGGCAAGCAGGTACTGGCACTGATCCCATGGCCTATAGAAATTGCAAAACCGATAAATACTATTACTGATACTGAGAAATAAGGTACAATTTAAAAAGATAAGAAATGACATTAACAGAAGAAAAAAAAGAAAAAAAAATAGAAACTCTGGAAGAGGCCACTATAAGATTTGCAGGTGATTCCGGGGATGGAATGCAGTTAACCGGCGGACAGTTTACAAATGCCACAGCAATTGTAGGTAATGATTTAAGCACATTGCCTGACTTTCCGGCAGAAATCAGGGCACCGGCTGGATCACTTGCAGGAGTAAGTGCATTTCAAATTCACTTTAGCAGTAAAGAAATTCATACACCGGGAGATATTCTTGATGTGCTTGTAGCTATGAACCCCGCTGCACTTAAAACAAGTTTAAAAGATTTAAAACCAGGTGGAATGCTTATAGTAAACACAGATGCATTTACTGAAACAAACTTAAAAAAAGCAGGCTATGAAGAAAATCCCCTTGAAGCTGAAATAAATCAAAAATATCAGGTTTTTCCAATTGAAATTTCCAGGCTTACCCAGCTTGCTCTTGAAGACATGAATCTTCCGGGAAAAGTAGTCGATCGTTCAAAGAATTTGTTTGCTCTTGGTCTTATGTACTGGCTTTATACCAGACCTATGGATACTACTATTGACTGGTTAAAGAAAAAATTTTCAAAAGATCCTGTGATTTTAGAAGCAAACTTAAAAGTGTTAAAAGCCGGATATCATTATGGTGAAACTACTGAAACATTTATTTCAAATTATGAAATAAAACATGCAAAACTTCTTCCTGGCAAATACAGAAATATAACCGGAAATGAGGCTACTGTTTTAGGTTTAGTTGCTGCACATGAGTTAACTGGTTTAACAATGTTTTTGGGCAGTTATCCTATTACTCCTGCCAGTGATATTTTGCATGAACTTTCAAAATATAAAAACTTGGGAATAAGGACATTTCAGGCCGAAGATGAGATAGCTGCTATCGGAGCTGCTATTGGAGCAAGTTTTGCAGGTGGACTTGGTGTTACTACCACCAGCGGTCCTGGGATTTGCTTAAAATCAGAATTTACAGGACTGGCTATTAAAACAGAATTACCGCTGATTATTTGTGATATTCAAAGGGGAGGGCCAAGCACCGGATTACCTACAAAGACAGAACAGGGAGATTTGTTACAAGTAATGTTTGGCAGAACCTCTGAAAGTCCTATCCCAATTCTTGCAGCAGCAACTCCTGGTGATTGTTTTGAAACTATGATTGAAGCTGTAAGAATTGCAGTAAAGTATATGACACCTGTATTTTTTATGTCCGATGGTTATCTGGCTAATGGTTCAGAACCATGGAGAATCCCTCAGATAAATACCCTTCCAAAAATTGAAGTTAAATTCAGAAAAGAAGCTGATGGCTTTTATCCCTACCTTCGCAATCCGGATACCTTAGCCAGGCCATGGGCGCTACCAGGAACACCAGGACTAGAGCATGTAATCACAGGGGTTGAGACAGAACAAATCACAGGAAAAATCTGTTATGATCCACAAAACCATGATGCAATGATAAAAATCCGTGCAAAGAGAATTGCACAGATTGAAAATGATATCCCGGACATAAAAACTATATTCGGAGAATCAAAAGGAGATTTATTAATCCTGGGATGGGGAAGCACCTTAGGTTCTATAAATGCTGCCTGTGAACAACTTTTAAAACAAGGATATAAAGTAGCAAACGCTCACTTAAGATACTTAAACCCTTTTCCAAAAAATCTTGGTGAGTTCTTAAAAAACTATAAAAAGATTTTAATTCCTGAAATTAATCTTGGACAATTACGATTATTAATAAGAGCTAAATATTTAATTGATGCACAGGGATTTAACATAGTAGGTGGTCAGCCGCTTAAAGTTAACGGTATAGTCGAAGCTGCCACAAAGTTATTAAAAGCATAGCAGGATAAAATATGGCAATAAGTAATCAATCGCAATACACAAAAGCAGACTTTGAATCAGCAAACGATATTCGCTGGTGCCCGGGATGTGGCGACTATGCGATTTTATCTGCTGTTCAAGGTGTGGTGCCAGCACTTGGTATTCCAAAAGAAAAATTTGTTTTTATATCCGGCATTGGCTGTTCAAGCAGATTTCCACATTATATGAGTTGTTATGGTTTTCATACTATTCATGGAAGAGCACTTACTGTAGCTACAGGAGTTAAGTCAATAAACCCGGATCTCTCAGTCTGGGTAATTACCGGCGATGGAGACGGACTTAGCATAGGCGGAAATCACCTTATACATGCTATACGCAGAAATCAGGATTTTAAAATTCTTTTATTTAACAACAGAATCTATGGTTTAACAAAAGGGCAGTATTCTCCTACATCTGAACTTGGAAAGAAAACAAAATCCACTCCATACGGTTCGATCGATAATCCTATTAATCCTGCTTCTGTAGCAATTGCCAGTGGTGCTACTTTTGTAGCAAGAACAGTTGATAAAAATGTCAAACACATGATGGAGGTTTTAAAGAAAGCAGCAGCACATAAAGGAACAGCGTTTATTGAAATCTACCAGAACTGTTTAGTTTTTAATGATAATGCATTTGAAGGCTTTACCAAGAAAGATGTTAAAGATGATCACTCTGTATACATCGAACATGGTAAGCCACTTATCTTTGGAAAAAATCATGACAAAGCAATTAAACTAAATGGTTTTCATCCTGAAGTAATTAATGCTGCAAATGGAAATATAAAAGAAACACTTGTTCATAATGAGCATGCTGATGACCGGGGACTGGCTTATGTGCTTGGTCAGATGGGTGTGGAAAACGAAGGACTTCCGGTAGCATTTGGAGTCTTAAGACAAATTGAGCAGCCTACCTATCAGGAGCGTTTATTTGAACAGGAAAAATTAGCAAAAGAAAAAAGTTTAAGTGGTGGCTTGCCGCAGCAAACCCTTGAACAAATTTTAAATGCAGGTGATACGTGGATGGTAAAATAAAAATTTTAAAATCACTCCGAAATATTTTATTCATAATTCTTTTTTTAATAAGTCAGGGAATCTTTTTTAAATCTCAGGCAGCCTTTGATATTCGTGGTGTAGAATTATTTAAAGACAATACTATTTGTATAACCAGAGCAGGCAGTACAACGCCTGAAGGATTAAATCTCTCAAATTTCACAGTTACTACTGAAAGCGTTCAGTCAAAAATCAGCTCAAGCGGTTCACTGTGTGCACCTCCTCCGTTTTTTACCGGTGGAACAATATTAACTACTATAAGTGGAATAAAGACTCAGGCTGATCCTACAGTACAAAGCCTGGGAAGGGGAATTTTAATTTCAGAAATTGCAGGTACAGATGGTTTATCAAGCTCCGGAGATCCGTCAGGATTCAGCTCGCTGGTTACCAGATTAGGTGGTTTGACATCAACAATATTTGAAATCAGTCTGCCTGATGGTTGCGATGTAATAGATGACGATGATGATATAGCAGGTTCAAGCAGTGACCTTTCCACTATTAATGACTTTTCATTTCCAACCTGCCACTCTACTACAGGTTTAACCGTAGCCTGTAATGCAATCAGTAATTTACTAACAGCAGCTACCGGATTAGCTCAAGCTACCAGCACAAGCCCGGCAAAAATTCGCTTCACGATTTCAGAATTTAATAGTTTTGCAGATGCCAGTATGATTGATTCGATTTTAATCAGACTAGATTCTCAGGATATTTTTTGTCCAAACAATACAGGGAATTTTTTGACAGTAACTATAGCTGCAAAAAATGCAATTAACAATCCAACTGTTACAGAAATAATTGGCAGTGCAAATATTGGCACCCCCATGCAGGCTGCAAAACTTTCTTATGCTACTGAAACTGTTACTTCAGTTAAAGGAGAAATATCTACAAACGAAACAGGAGTTACTCCGGCTTTAGCAGGCAGTACTACTACAGCAAATACAGTACAAATAGAAGAGCTTAATAACGAATCAATCCCTGTAGGCGGTCAATCATCACCTACTATAATAAATCCATCAGTTGCCACTTCTACCGCAAATAATGCAGTTAATATCTGGCTTATTCCTTCTGTCTCAAGTTTATTTTCTGCTCCACCTGTAACCAGTGACATTACTTTTTCTGATAATTCATTTGTAGTCAGTGCAGCGCCTTATATTGTCATGAACAATACGGACGATTCAAATGCTCCGTTTGGAACTCTTGTAATTCCCATCAGGCAAAACTCTTCAGGAAGTGATCCTGCCACAGTAAAAACTACCATTAAAATTAATAACCTTATTCTAAACAGTGATGCTGCAGCATTAAAAGATAGTACTGTATCGCTTTCTTTTTTTGAACCTGTTTCAGGAGCTATAGTAAACACACCCGGAACTTTATCTATACTAAGTTCTGCTACAAGTTTAACTAATCCGCGGAATTTTTCTTCTTTTGCACCATTGTCCACAAGAGCAGTTGCACAGAATGCAATAATCGATGGTGCTGCAAATGATGGAACCGGAGCAAATCAGGTAATAACCAATGCTGACATAGCTGCATTAACTGCCAGAGATACAGTACTTGGAACTCCGCAGATTACAGATTTTACAAAGATAATTTCTTCTGTAACTACAGTTGACCCAAGCAAAGTTAATATCACAAATTCCAACTCTGTTTTAACAATTACAGGCGATAAAGGGGCTTCAATTGGTGGAGCCAAAATTAAAATAGATTCACCTGCAGGCAGTGAAGCTGCTTCTTTTGATTCTGTAACTGTTACAAGTAAGAGTGACGGATCATTTAATGCAAAACTTAAAGCAGACTTTTCAAAAGGTGCTGTAACTGTTAATTTAAAACAAACTGTAAGTACTACAGACAGCAAAACTACTACAAAATCAGTTTTACAAGAAGGAAGCAGTTCTTCATGTGAAAAAACTGTCTGTGGATGCACAAATACAAACTGCACACCAAATATAACCTCTGTTTTAACATTTGTCGAAAATAACGGTGGCTTAGCTCAGATAGTAACCAGTGGCGGGGCATTGCTTCAGGAAATAATTACTTCTGCAAAGAAGGCACTAGGATTAAGTTAAAAAATGTGCGGAATTATAGGATACGTTGGAGATAAAGAAATTGTACCCCTTTTACTTAAAGGTCTTCAGTGTCTTGAGTATCGTGGGTATGATTCAGCAGGAATTGCAATTCATAGAGGACATAATTTAAATGTCATTAAAACAATTGGAAAAATTTCAAATTTAGAAGAAGTTATAAAAAATAAAACTGAATATAATGGAAAAAACGGTCATATTAATTGTGGAATAGGACACACCAGATGGGCGACTCATGGAGAGCCATCTGATGTAAATGCACATCCACATTTTGACACTGAAGAAAAAATAGCAGTTGTCCACAATGGAATAATTAGAAATTATCAGGAAATAAAAGAGAAATTAACACATCACGGCCTTACTTTTGTAACCCAGACTGATACTGAAGTAATAGTTCAGCTAATAAGCCGGAACTTAAAGAAAACAAAGTCTGCCGTGGAAGCTATTTCCAAATCTGTAAACGAACTTGAAGGCAGTTACGCAATTGCTATTTTATTTAAAGGTGAATCAGACAAAATATATGCTGTTCGTAAAGAAGCGCCTCTTGTAATTGGAATAGGAAATGGTGAAAACTTTGTAGCCAGTGATATTCCTACTTTATCCCAGTTTGTAGATAAAGTTATAAGACTTAATGACAATGAAATTACAATCGTTACAAAAAACAATGTTGAATTTTATAACTTAAGCGGAGAAAAAATAAAAAAAGAACCGCAAATAATAACAAAGACAAAAGATATTCTGGATAAAAAAGGATTTAAGCATTATCTGGCCAAAGAAATAAACGAACAAGCTGAAGTTATTTCAAATCTTTTAAAAGATTTTTTACCTGGCGCAGGAAAACCTGTTCAGTTTGATTGCTTAAAATTTGATCCGTCATTTTTAAAAAATATAGATCGGGTTTTAATCCTGGCCTGTGGAACTGCTTACCATGCCGGATTAACAGCTAAATATATTCTGGAAACTTTAACTTCAATTCCTGTTGAGGTTCAGTTTTCAAGTGAATTTATAACTGCAAGTCCGCTATTAACAAAAAAATCTCTTGTAATAGGGATAAGCCAATCCGGTGAAACAGCAGATACACTGGCTGCCATAAAAAAAGCAGTTTCAACAGGTGCTACATTATTAGGGATTACAAACAGGGCAGATTCAGCACTGGCTGACTTGGCAAAAGAACATTTAATTCTTAGTAAAGCAGGTGTTGAAATAAGTGTAGCTGCTACCAAAACATTTACTGCACAGCTCACTGTATTGTATTTGCTGGCTGTTTATATTTCAGAAGTTCAAGGATTGAGAAGAGCAGAGATTCAATCAATTAAACAAGAACTTAGAGAACTGCCGCAGCTTGTTGATCAAGCACTGCTTAGAGCAGAATACTATCAGGAACAGATTATAAAATATGCAAACAAACGTGATTTTGTTTTTATAGGTCGTGGGGTAAATTATCCTATTGCACTTGAAGCTGCCTTAAAACTAAAAGAACTAAGTTATATCCATGCCAGTGGTTACGCATCAGGTGAAATGAAACACGGGCCAATTGCAGTCCTTGACCCGAATGTACCTGTAGTTTCAATTTGTGTCCCTGGAGAAACCTATGATCGTGTTATTCAAAACAGTCTTGAAGCCAAAAGCAGAAAAGCTCCAATGATTGCAGTAGCAGTAGATGGAGATAAAAAAGCTGACAGTATCTTTGACACTGTTTTGCACATTCCGCAGATTTCAGAAATTATAAGCCCGTTTCTAGTAGTAATTCCACTTCAATTTTTAGCTTATTACATAGCAGAAGCTCTCGGGCAGGATATTGATCAACCGAGGAATTTGGCGAAGTCAGTGACGGTAGAGTAAACAGTAAGATATAATATTCTTATGTTCAATGACCTTTTACTAAAAGCCTTAAATAAAGAAATTGTCCCGCGCCCGCCTGTCTGGTTAATGAGACAGGCTGGAAGATATTTACCTGAATATCAGAAAATCAGATCGCAGGTTAGCTTTTTAGATCTCTGTAATAATTCCGAACTTGCAGCAGAAGTCAGCCTTCAGCCATATGAAAGATTTAAAATGGATGCTGTAATTGTCTTTTCAGATATTTTACTTCCAGTTCAAAAGATGGGATTAGAGTTAGAGTTCACTGATGAGGGTCCCAGGATTAATAATTTAATTTCAAATATTTCTGATATTAAAAAACTTCAAATCCCGATGGCAAATGAAGAAACCTATCCTACATTAACTGCCATAAATATGCTTAGAAAAGAAGTCGGCGAAAAGATTCCAGTTATCGGGTTTAGCGGGGCTCCATGGACTTTGTTTTGTTATATGATGGAAGGTTACAGTTCAAATAATTTTAACAAAGCAAAAACATTTCTTTATACAAATTCACAGGCATCACATCAGCTTTTAAATAAAATCACAAATACACTGTTTCTTTATCTGACTATGCAGGTAAATTCCGGCGCACATGTTCTTCAGATATTTGACACATGGGCAGGAGTCTTATCACAGGAAGATTACAGAACCTTTGCACTTCCATACCTAAGGCAATTAATCAGCGATTTAATGCCACTTAAAGTCCCGATTATTCTATATACAAATAACTCTCACCATCTGTTATCGAAAATTTCCACCTTAAAGATTGCTGCACTAAGTCTGGACTGGAGATGTAACCTCCAGGAAGTCAGGGATAGTTTTGGTACAAGTCTTGGCTTGCAGGGAAATTTAGATCCGGGGATTTTACTTACGAATCAGACAATAGTTCGTGAAAAAACAAAAGCCCTGATTCAGTCCATTAAAAACTGGCAGACAGGTTATATTTGTAATCTTGGGCATGGTATTTTACCTCAAACCCCCGTTGAAAATGTACACGCTATGTTAGATACAGTTTTTGAAATTGCAAATGAACCAGCTTATGTTAACCAGTGATTTATTAGAAAAATATTCTGTAAATGTCCCACGCTATACAAGCTATCCACCAGCACCAGAATGGTCAGAAGATTTTAAAGCAGAAGATTTTTTATGTGCAAATGACCTGGCAAATAAAAATAAAACCCCTGTTTCTCTTTATTTTCATCTTCCGTTTTGTGAAAGCCGGTGTTACTTTTGTGCATGTAATGTGGTAATTAGTAAAAAAAAATCCATTGTAAACACTTACCTGGAACATATTAAAAAAGAAATTTCCAGCCTGGGAAACCTGATAAATCAAAATAGATCTGTAGAACAAATTCACTTTGGAGGAGGGACACCAACCTATTTTAATCCGGATGAATTAAAAGAGTTATTTAATGCAATAAAAGGAAACTTTAATATTTCAAAAACATGTGAAGCCGGGGTAGAAGTAGACCCACGAGTAACTACATTCGATCATCTGAAAACATTGTCAGAGCTTGGTTTTAACAGGATTAGTATGGGCATTCAGGATTTTGATCCAAGAGTTCAGGAGACTATTAACCGCATTCAGTCATTTGAAGAAACAAAAAAAATATTTGAATATTCAAGGAATCTGGGTTTTGAATCTATCAATGCAGATTTAATTTACGGTTTACCTTTTCAGACAATAGATCGTTTTAAAAGAACTATTGATCTGATTTTTCAGTTAGATCCGGAGCGAATAGCATTCTTTCATTACGCTCATTTGCCACAGCTTTTAAATCATCAGGATAAATTCATCCCGGGAAATATTCTGCCATCCTCATCTGAGAAAATAGAAATTTTTCAATATGCTGTTAAAACATTAACTGATAACGGTTATGTTTTTATAGGCTTGGATCACTTTGCAAAACCACATGATGAATTAACACAAGCCAGGAAAAACAAAACACTTCACAGAAACTTTCAGGGTTATACGACTAAGTCAGGGTGTGACTTATACGGACTTGGAATTACTGCTATAAGTAATGTCCAGAATACCCTTTCCCAGAATATAAAAAAAATAAATCCATACTATGAAACAATTGATTTTAATAAAATGCCTCTATTTAGAGGATTTGTATTAAATAATGATGACCTCTTAAGAAGAGAAATAATAATGAAAATTCTCTGCCATGGAATTATTATAAAATCTGAGATAGAAGAGAAATATGATATTAATTTTGACAGGTATTTTGCATTTGAAATAAAGAAATTAAAAGAATTAGAAAAAGACAGACTGATTCTCAATTCTAAAATTATTGAAGTAACAAGTTCAGGACAATATTTCTTAAGAAATATTGCCTGTATATTTGATTATTATTTACAAAGGAAAGATGGAAAACAAAAGGTTTATTCAAAATCAATATAAAATTGCAGTTCTCCTTGTCAATTTCGGAGGCCCTGACAGTTTACGCTC
This sequence comes from Candidatus Melainabacteria bacterium RIFCSPLOWO2_02_FULL_35_15, assembly GCA_001784585.1. Taxonomy (GTDB): domain Bacteria; phylum Cyanobacteriota; class Vampirovibrionia; order 2-02-FULL-35-15; family 2-02-FULL-35-15; genus 2-02-FULL-35-15. Next base: position 98,381 of record MFRN01000035.1, read on the forward strand.
AGTAAAACCATTTCTTTATAATTTATTTTCCGATCCAACAGTACTAAACTTTCCATTTATAAATCTATACAGAAGCCCTTTTGCCTGGCTAATCTCAAATATAAGAGACCGGGCTTCCAGAAAAATGTATAAAAGAATTGGTGGTATGAGTCCATTAATTCCTATAACCTATCTTCAGGCTGAAAAACTTCAAAATTTGTTTGGTAAAAATGAGCTTCCCGTTGATGTATTTATTGGTTTTCGTTATTGTAAACCCTTTATTGAAGACACTTTAAATGAAATATCTTCAGGTAAATATGAAAAACTGGTTATACTTCCTTTATATCCGCAATACTCATACACTACAACTGGTTCTGTAGAGCTAATCATAGAGAGATGGTTAAAAAGAAATGACTTAAATAGTACAAAATTACACTTCATAAAACAGTGGCACACTGATGAAGATTATATTGAATCGTATGCAAGACTAATCAACAATTCACTTTTAAACCTGGATTTGCGAAGTACAGAAATAATTTTCAGTGCACATAGCATTCCTGTTTTTAACATAGAAAACAAAGACCCATATCAAAAACAAATCATTGAAACTGCCAATTTAATAATTACTAAACTAGGCTGGAAAAAAAAATGGCACATTGGTTACCAGAGCAAGCTTGGTCCTGTAACATGGCTTGAACCATCTACCGGTAGGGTAATAGAACAAATAGCTCAAAGAAATAAAAATACAAACATATTAGTAGTGCCTGTTAGCTTTGTATGTGAACATGTAGAAACCATTTTTGAAATCGGAGTGTTATATAAAGAAATAGCAAATAAGCTTGAGATCAAGACATTTGCACGGATACCAGCCTTAAACACTGACAAATATTTAATACAAGCCTTGTATAATCAAGTAGTTGGTTGTCTGGAAAATAATAATGTAAGCATCAAAAACTTGCTACTTTTAAAATAAATTTCTTACGAAATGAAAGATGTCATCATCATTGGAGCTGGAATTGCTGGTTTATCAGCAGGGTTTGAATTATATAAAAATAATATTGATTTTCAGATTTTAGAACCTGCAAACAGAGCAGGTGGAAGCATTAAGACAGTTAAAATTGGAGATTATTTAGTCGAAAGTGGTCCTAGTACATTTAATTCTCTCAGTAAAGAAATAATGGAGCTGGTAAAGGATTTAGACATAGAAGATTTATTACAAGCAGCAAATCCACAGGCAAAAAAAAGATATATTTATCGAAATGGTCAGTTAATGCCTGTTCCATCTACTTTAAAAGAGTTTATTAAAACAGATATTTTATCCAGAGAAGGGAAAATGATGCTTCTGGAAGAATTGTTTATTAAAAAAGAAAACAAAGAAGAAACTGTGCAGGATTTTACAGAGAGAAGATTTGGCAGAGAAATATTAAAAAACTTTATCCAGCCTTACTTAAATGGTATTTTTGCCGGTGATGTTCAGAAGCTTTCTGCAAATGCGGTTTTTCCAAAACTAAAAGGACTTGAAACCAAATACAGAAGCATCATCGGTGGAATGTTTTTATCACCAAAAGTCAGAAGCTCATTTAAAGGGCTTACGCTTTATTCATTTATACATGGAATGGAAACACTTTCGGATAAAATCTACAACAAGCTAAAAAACAAAATTATACTTGATGCAAAAGATATTGAGATTTCACGCGCAAAAGATTTTTACATTGTTAATTTCAAATCTAATAATAAAATTATAAATTACACAGCAAACTCTATTTTGTTTGCCCTTCCGGCTCATACAATGTCTGAGTTTGCTTATTTATTTCCAAAAAGTTATGCTTCTGAAATAACACAAATCGAATATGCACCTATCGCTACAGTAGTTCAGGCAACAGAAAAATCAACTGTAGAGGCATGCTGTAGCATATCTCTGGAAGGGTTTGGGTTTTTGTGTACTAAAGAACCATACAGAAAACTTTTAGGAACTGTATGGACATCATCTGTTTTTCCTAATCGTGCACCATCTGACAAAATACTTTTAACATCATATGTTGGCGGAGCATTAAATAAAAAAATAACAGATCAGTCTGAAGAAGAAATAGCAAACCTGACGGCTAAAGAAGTGTCTGAAAGTATGCAGATATCAAATCCAGGCTTACTTGAAACCATATATGTAAAAGTCCATACAAATGCTATTCCTCAATACAACTTAGGACATATGAGCAGAGTCAAGAAAATCGAAGAATTAATGGATAAGAATTACGGGTTATTTTTTACAGGAAATTATTTATACGGAATATCTATAAATGATACGATTAAGACTTCAAAATTGATTGTAGAAAGAATTAAAAAGTTTTTAGATATTACAATTAAGAAGCAAGAAAATGATCAGGTGAAACTTTTATAGTATTATTCTTTATACCAGCATTGGCTGGCATTAATTAAGCATAAAAAAATCTTTAAGTGGGGAAAGTATGGTGAAAAACCTACACTGACCCGCAACGGTTAAAGTCCGAAAACCCACAAGGATTTAAATAGCAAAGCTCTTTTGCGAGGCTCAAAAGATTGCAAATATCATTTCAAAAAGCACTTTCATTTTATTTAACAGGTTCACTGGAAAAACATGATCATACCTGCAGGGACATTGCATACAACGTTCCTGCATTAACCATCCAAGAGCTGGATGACTTTGAAATGTCACAAAAAGAATTTCTGGACTCTGAAACAAATGGATTTAAATTTGCAGACAAAACCTTAAACATAAAAGCAAATCTAAATACACTAAGCGGGCAGTTTAGATGTGCCGGAGTGAGTGTAATTAATTCCTTATTTTCCGGTATTGGTGCATTTACAGCAAAAAAATTAAACTTAATTTCAGGTTTTGGACTTGTTGCTGGTGCATTTGGAGTATCATTAATGAAAAATGTACCTTTTCTGTCAACAAAATTTTCAATTCTATCCCTGGGTGCAAATTCATTACGCGGCTCATTACACATCCTGGATTCAATCTTTTCAAGAGTGGGAGAAGAAGGAGCTAAATATACTTTACCAAGCATCCTGGCTGGCGGAGCCAGCTTGTTTAGTGCTTATCGTTCCATAAACAAGAAAGACAACAAATCTCTTTCATTGCCTAATGATACCATTTCGGGAATTTTAGGCAGGACCTCAATACATCACCTGGATTCAATGTTAGCTAGTAAAGCTGCAGAGATATCTGCAAATCACAATGAGCTTGGGGCATTCCTGGCAACTTTACTGTCAACCGCCGGATTATTAATTCCAAAAAACCTAAGAACAAATAAAATGCAATGGGATTCACTGGAAGGTTTTGCAGGACAGGGAGGTTCAAAATTTCTTGATTCATTATTTGCAAGTATTGGGCATACATTCAGCTCAACATTTAATTCCACAAAAAAAATAGCCCTTGGTGTTTTAGGAGTAACTGCAGGTTTACCGACAATAGGATCACTTTTAAATTCATTTAATTATCAGATCCCATTTGGGACACTTGAAGGAAAAATTATAAAGGGAATTTTAAATATACCTGAAACAATTGCATTTAATTTAGGAGACCTGGTAGGAAATGGTTTATTTGGAATACCGCTTTCACTGGGATTTGCCGGGCTAACTTACCTCATATGTTTTTCAGACAAAGGAAAAAGACTAATTAAAAATGTTGAAATATCTTCTACTTCGCTGGGTGGTGAATTGCAGAGGCTTCCGCTTCTTCATTTTATAAACGCGATAATTTCCTCAAGCGCTATGAAACTAAGCAATTTTATTCCTGCTCCTCTTTTAGTTTTACTTGGACCTGCTCTGTCATTCCGGATAGGTGAAAAAGTAAAAAATATTCCTGCAAAGTTTGGAGAGCTTAAAGGGTTAATGCTCAGGAACTCGGTACACCTCTGGGATTCAATTTTATCCAGAAGTGCCTGTAAAACGGCAACCATGTTATTTGCAAAATCTGAAGATGAAACTTATACAGGAAATATTGTAACTGATGGAGGAAGCACCTGCTGGTTAACTGAAGATGGGCGCAAAGTAAGCAGTATGGCTATTGGCAAGCAGTTAAATCAGGAAAGTGAATCAAACTTATTAAATACAGTACTTGCAGGTTTAGGCGGAGTTGGATTTGGTTTAAGTACTTTTGCACTTGGAAAGTTATTTATGAAAGACAAAAATAGTAATCAAATTAAAACAGTGATCAGATCTGCAGAAAATACAAATCATAGTGTTAAAACAACAACTCCTGAATTAATAGTTGAAGTTTCCAGAGAAAAAAGTTTAAACATAGAAAGGGTAATGGTGTAAAAAGTTATGGCAGTAGAGTTAAACAGAATATCAATCGGAAATAGAAGCTTGCTACAGCAGTCCTCTGTTTCAAAAGCAGCACTGAATGCTTCCATGGAACGGGCAGAGCTAAGCCAGAAATACTGGAATGAGCTTTTAGAAAAGCTCCGCAAGGCTGGCGGAGGAGGTGGCGGTGGAAATGATAACCGCTTTGATCGCATTGCTGTAAGTATGATGCTGAATAATTTTCTAAGTAATAAAATCATTCAGGCAATACTTAGAAATTTTGGTGTTGAATTGTTCGGGTTAAATAAAATCCCAAATCAAATTAATAATACAAACCAAAATATGACAGGAAATGTAATTCAAATGATTGGAAAATTTGTTATCAGTATTGCAACAGGCAGTGGTTTGCTACAGCAAATCCCCATGGTGACAATAAAATCACTGGTAAATCATTTAATTGGTTTAGCTGGTATTTTATCTTTTCAAATGAATAAATTAAAAGAAATCCTGGAAGAAGATTTAAAAGAGTTTATTAAAAAGTTAGACATAAAAGAAAAGATGAGAAAGATAAAAACAGTTATTGTAGATTTTTTCGTGGAGATGAAAGATGATCTGCTTTCTATCTTAAAATCTTGTATTAAAAAAACCTTCTGCCTTCTATCAAAACCGGTATACCACGAACTATACAAAGAAACGTCATAAGATAAATTAAAAACATCTCAAAATTAAAAAGATTTGGGTAGCAGGAATACACCAAAAACATAAAAGCAAATGCAACAGCTTTTACACCCCCATAAAACGCTCTCATAAATCTGGAGCTTGTTAAAAAATACCCGAGCTTACTTTTCATCATAGATTTTTCACCAAAAGCAGTTTTACCTTCTTTCAGTGCAAACCCCCGGACACCGTCTACTAAAATCCCTCTGACTAAAAAAATCACTAAGATCCAAAACGGAATCCATTTAAGAACCACAAAAAGAGAAATAAAAATTAATTCTACAATTCTGTCACAGGCAATATCAAAAAAAGCACCAAAATCAGAAGCTGATTTTAAATATCTGGCAATAATTCCATCTACTCCGTCCAGAACCATTATTATCCATGTCATCCAGAATGAAAACATAAGAAAATTTTTATTCCCTGGATTTTGTAATATAAAAACTGCAAGAGCAATTGCCAGGGTTGTGCGGAAGATACTGATTAAATTTGGGATTTGTTTCATGCTAAATCTGGCCTAAGATTTGCTGCTTCACCTAAATAAATATGTTTAATCTGCTCTTTTTTAAGATTAGAATAAACCTGAAGCATGATCCTTATGCATCTTGACAAACCATCTTTGATCTTCATTTCCTGGACGCAAAGCATTGGTATTGAACCAATTTTAAATTCTTCTCTTGTAACTGTTGCCGGATTTAAAACATCTAAATCATCTGTAACTGTATAAATAATATTTATAACTTTTTCTCCCTGAATATTGTTTTGGGTAAAAATCTCACGAAGAAGCTTTGTAGTAGCAGCCTTAATCTCCTTAATGCTGTTTTCTTTAACCGTAATTGCTCCGCGGATACTGACAATACTTTCCATAGATTTTTCATTTTTCATTGTATCTTTATTTTCATAAGGCGTGTTCTATGTTATTGTTATTATCACGATTTGGGGGTAATTAAAATGGCAAAAATTAGTATTAATGGTTTTGGAAGAATAGGCAGAAATGCACTCCGTGCTTTGATTCAAAAAGGCCTTAAAGATTTAGAACTCATAGCGATTAACGATCCTTTTTGCAGTATTGAAACGGCTTTGCACTTATTTAAATACGACAGTATCTTTGGAAGATTTAAAGGAGAGTGCTCAGTTAGCAGTGACTGCCTGACAGTAAACGGAAAGAAAATAAAATACCTTCAGGAAAAAGATCCTGCAAAACTTCCATGGAAAGATTTAAAGATAGATATAGTTCTTGAGTGCTCAGGAGCATTTACTGATGCTGAAAAGGCAAAAGCTCATATTACTGCAGGAGCAAAGAAAGTAATTATCAGTGCACCGGCAAAAGGGGAAGATGCTACATTTGTCATCGGTGTAAATGAAAAAACATATGATCCGGCAAAACATAATATTATTTCAAATGCAAGCTGCACTACAAACTGTTTAGCACCAGTTGTAAAAGTTTTAAATGATACCTTTGGCATTGAATCCGGCTTAATGACTACCATTCACGCTTATACAAATGACCAGAGTTTACAGGATGCTCCGCATAAAGATCCACGCAGAGCAAGAGCTGCTGCTGTATCCATGATCCCAACTACTACAGGTGCTGCAAAAGCAATTGGTCTGGTTTTACCTGAATTAAAAGGCAAGCTAAATGGTTTTGCAATGCGGGTTCCTACTATAAATGTAAGTGTAGTTGATTTTGTAGCCACTACAAAAAACCCAGTAACAGTAGAAGTCATTAACAAAGCTCTAAAAGATGCTGCAAATGGCCCGTTAAAAGGACTTCTTGGTTATACAGATGAACCACTTGTCAGCATGGACTTTTTAGGTGATTCTCATTCAAGTTATGTCGATGCTCAAATGACTATGGTTACCGGGGATAGGATGTTAAAAGTAATCTCCTGGTATGACAATGAATGGGGATACAGTAATCGGCTGGTTGAGCTTGCACAAATGATCGGAGCTAAGATGCCTGCTACGTGTTGTGCATGTACTGTTTAAACTACTCGAATCTCTACTTCAAAAGCTCTCTGCCAAGATGATTTTATATTAAGAGCTATTAATCTGAAACCCGATTTTACTTTTTGATTTTTCGGGTGGTAGCATTAATTGGCGTATTGCTTTAAAAATCGATTGGATTTCTTCATCATGTTTTTCTATTTTATGTTCAAGTTGATTTAACTTATGCGCTAACTCTCTATGAGCTGATAATGTTTTTCTAAGCTTTACAAAAGCTCTCATTATCGCAACATTTACAATTATTGCCCGTTTACTCTGCAGAACACCTGACAACATAGCTACTCCTTGCTCTGTAAATGCATATGGAAGATATTTTATGTGTTCTCCTTGCTTTAAGATCACAAATTGTGATCTTAAAAGTTTTCCTTCTTTTTTAGTCAGCTGGAACATAAAATCTTTAGGAAAACGTTCTTTATTTCTTTTTACTGCCTGATTTAACACACTAGTTGAAACTTCATAAAGTCCAGCTAAATCCTTATCTAACATAATCTTCTTGCCTCTAATAAAATGTATTATGCTTGCTATTTCTTCTTGTGATAATGAATTTGGCATGAAGCGATTGTACACAACAAGTGTTAAATTCCATGTAACCTAGGGTTACATGCGTTTCAAAACTTAATAATTTATTTCTACTTCAAAAGCTCTCTGCCAGGGTAATTCAAACCGAACATCCGGATTTTTCAGATCTAACAGTTTTGAAAATCTTTGTACAAAGGGTTTCATTTTTTTATTTACTTCCTCTTCGGTAATTTCTTCATGCCTGATTTTTGCCTGATAAGCGTAGTCATCCAAAAATCTTGTCAGTAAGCACTTTTTAAAGGCAGCTTCATTAAATATTTTTCTCTTTTCAGAGATCCATCTGTTTACACCTGTTGCCAGAGCACTTCCTGTACTATTTGCACAGGTGTTCCATCCTGAATAAGCATATAATTTATCCCAACTTATATTTGAATTTAGCAATGCTTCTACTAGTTTTGGCTCTGCACCATTAGCATAAGCTAAATCAATTATTATAAAAGGCCTGGTTTCTCTTTCTAGTTTTTTTATAAGTATGTCTATATTTTGTTTAGTGTCAGACGGTTCAATTTTAAATATGTGATCTCCCTGTACAGAATCAGCACAATGTATAAAACAAACAATGTCAGAATCTTTAAAATCTTTTATTTCAATTCCCAAAGTTTCAACCTGACTTATAACCGAGTTATAGATTGTATTTGATTCATATCGTGCAATCTGATTTTTCCCTTCAGTGCTGTTAAAATACAAAGAAACTGATGGCTTATATTCTGATTTTTTTAATATAGCTTTTGTCAATAAAACAAGCGGAATCTCATCTGTTCCGGAAATTACTTTTGCACAATTTGAACAATTCTGATTTTTAATTTGTTTTTTTATGTATTCAGCTTCAATTACATTTACTCCATATTTTCCTGAATCATCGCATGAAAAAATCAGATATTCAAAACAATTTTCATGAATTAATTTTAACCATTGCAGATTTACTGCAAAGTTTTTTTCTCTGTGTGCTTTATAATCAGTAAGAATATCCGGTGGTATTTCCCTGGAAGATTGATTACCAATTTTGTGTGTTAATTCAGACCACTTAAAAATCTTCTTTCCATAGTCTTTCCAGTAATCTTTTTCTTCTTCATTTGAATTGTAATCCGGGATTCGCATGATTGAAGAGAAACCGTATATCGTGTATCGTGTATCGTGTATCGTATTTTTTATATGTTCAGCACGTGATTTTAATTCATCTAATGAATTATTATGTTTTCTGCTTTGGACTAATCCACCATAAACAAAATCATCTAAAGAAATTATTAGAGAATCAATACCAGATAAATCTTTCAGCCATTTTTCCAGATAAGCTAAATCAGATTCGCATTTTAAATCTCCCAGATATTTTCTTTCGGGCAAAATAAGATTAATGCCGGAAAAATCTGCGATTTGTTTAGGTAATAAATATGAAACAGGACGATTATCAAGAGGTAAGAGCGCAATGGAATTTTCTTTTACCATGATGTTATTATTATATGCTTGATATGGCAAATTGGCTTAAAGACAATCTTTCAAAAATTAAAAATGCCCTGTTTAAAACCCGCAGTAGAGGCTTGCCGTGG
>MFRN01000035.1:107496-117779 GCA_001784585.1 Candidatus Melainabacteria bacterium RIFCSPLOWO2_02_FULL_35_15
TCTACTGCGATTGATTTATATATAGAAATCAATGAAGATTTTTACGATGATTTGTCAGATAAGCTGATAAGAGCAGACATTGGTATTGATTTATCAGAAAAAATTATTTCAGATTTTAAAGAACAGATCAAAGAGCAAAAGATAAAAGAAAGCGATTTTAAAAACAAAATCAAAGAAGCTATAAAATCTCAACTCTCACTTGACAGTCCTGTCATTGCAAGTACATTCGCAATGACAAATACAGCATTAAATATTGTCTTAATCGTTGGTGTAAATGGCTCAGGAAAAACCACTTCTATTGGTAAACTTGCAAAATATTTTAAAGAAGAAGGTTTTAAAGTTTTAATAGTAGCTGCAGATACGTTTCGTGCAGCAGCAGGAGAACAGTTAAATATTTGGGCACAAAGGGCAGGTATAGAAATATTTTCACCACCCGATATAAAAAAACCTGATGCTGTGGTATTTAGTGCAATTGAAAAAGCAAAAAAAGAAAATTACAGTTTACTGTTAATAGATACTGCAGGAAGATTACATTCACAGACAAATTTGATGGCTGAATTAAAGAAGATAGACTCTGTTATTGAAAAGCAAGTGAAGGCAATTCATGAATTGCCTCAACAAATAGAAAAGCTAATAGTCCTTGATGCTACAATTGGCCAAAATGCAATTACTCAGGCAGAACTCTTTTCAAAAGCAATTGGACTAACAGGAATAATCCTGGCAAAATTAGACAGCTCCAGTAAAGGCGGAGTAGTTTTAAATATAATGAATAAACTTTCCTTGCCGGTAAAACTTATTGGCACAGGTGAAAAAATCGATGATCTGGCAGAATTTAATCTGGATGAATATTTGGATGCATTGATTGCTTAGGTTATCTATTCATATTTAATTAATAATGTATTTCATGCTATAAGTTTTACACAAGTAAGATGCAAATATGATGAGAGTTAGTAAAATAGCAGGTTCCTTCATTTTAGGTATTGCTGCCACAATTGGCTCACAAAACATAGAAGCTAAAAATAAATCTAATTTAACAACGCTATCCCATACTAAGGACAAGCCTGAAGAAACACAAAAAGAAATAGCACTAGAACAAAACCTGGAAAATCTACTTGGTCTTTGGGCAAAAATCAGTTCAGAGCACGGCTTGACAAGAACAGCATCAGAATTAATAAAACCCCATCTTGAAAAAACTGTCAAACTAAATATTGACGTTTTATTAACCAATGACCCTCGCAAGCAATCTACAGCCATGAATAATTTAGTTCAGATACAAGAACAATTTACCTCTAGCCGTTGGATTCCAGAAGCAGAAGATTTGATAAATGCTACAAAATATTCCACTCCATTTTTCAATCAAACACTACAATCAAAGAAAAATACTAATGTAAAAGAACTCGAAACATTAACTAATATAGGAAATATTTTATTAGACTTATCCAGAAACAATGGTGAACATCATAAAAAATTTGCAGATTGGCTTAATTTACAAATCGAAAATACTATAAGCGATACACCAAAAGAAAAAAAAGAAAAACAAAAAATCTTAGAAGCTGCTATAAAAAAAGAAATTTCTGCTTTGGTACATAAGACAGATAGAACAAAATCGTTTGAAAAACAATTAAAATCTCTTACTAATAACTATATAAAAATTATTGAACAAAATAACTCTGATCACTATTTTTTAAATAACAGTTTAACTGGATTTAAAGAGATAACCTGGTTTGTTTATAACTATGAGTTGTTATATAACAGGGATAGTTATAGAGGCAATAATAAGGTTAAAACAGAATTGCATGATACTTTAGTTCACTTATTCGATGTCATTTTAGATGGCGTCAATAAATTACCAAAAGAAAAATCATCTTTATTTAAAGTTCAGCTACCTACTGTTTTCTCGGAGTTGCGTTTGTATGAAACCCATAATCAGTTAGATGTATTTGTAGAAAAATTATCAAACTTATATTGTACAAATCTAGAAAATACTAATAATGACGAGTTTATAAAAATCACTGATTCTTTAATTAAAGGCTGTGAATATGAAAATCGTATTGTTGTTCAAACATCTTGGCCTCCGAATATGATGCTAAAGTTCATTAATGATAATCGTAAGTACTTTAAAAATAATCTTAACCATATAATTGAATCAATAAAAAATTCTCAGGATAATAAAAACAGTAAAAAATATAGTGCTCAGTTAATAAATTTATATACATCATTTTATCCACTGTTTAATACAGAAGAAATCCTTTACATCATAGACTATACGCCAACATCAAGAACCTGGTGTAGCTGGCGTGTAGATCCTGAGTTAAAAAGAGAAATTTTAAAAATAAAAACCTGGTTTGATGAAAAGCTAGAAAAGCAAGCTTTTGAAACAATTTTGTTTTCACTAAAAGATAATGTTGAAGATTGGAAATTGTTTAGTAAACAATTTCAAACAATGGCAAAAAATAAATTAAATTTAATTAATAAAACCAAAGTTGACGTTGTGCTTCAAAAATTAGAAGAAGATAAATCATCTTCTAACAGAAGGATGTACCATGAAGCTTTAGAATCAGTAATATCTTCAGATGATACAAATGTTGTTAAGTTTTTAAAAAAGTATATTTCAAAGGAAGATCCTTCGCTGACATCTAGAGCGCTTGGGAAGTTTATATCTATTGGAGCATTAAATAGTTTAGATAAAGAACAAAATAGTAATTTTTATACTGGAATAAATGATAGTGGTATTGGGAATAAACTGAATATAGGTGATATATCACCGTTTCACAAACTTAATTTGGATCTTATATGCATATTAGATGGCAACCATGAATTATATAGAAGCTATCTTCCACATTGTACTTTTAAAACATATAAAGACTATGAAGATATAATAAAACTTAGAAAAGATGCATTTTTTATACTTGCTTCTACTGTAAGTAACCCTTCTGAGTATTCACCTAAAAGACCGCTAATGCTTTATCAGCATTTAATGATTGATTTGCTTGAAAAGCGCTTTGAAAGACATGCTCCACTAGATACTATAATACAAATATGGGGAGAACAACTTGCTGCATTAATTGATGCTTATTCAGCGACACAAGAAACTAGTTTTGGGAAAAGTACTTATATTAACTCAAGGTTAGATTTTTGGAGAAAATGCTTTTTTGATGGAATTAAAGAAACACATAAAATTGAAGAAAGAGAAAAAATTTATATAACTATTCCTTGGTTTAATCCTATTTTAGAATATGAATTTATAAAATTAAATCCAAAAGAAAACAGAAAAGTCTTAGATGAGATTTACCGTAGTCCTAAATTTGGAAAAGAGGTAAGAGAAACAATATTTAAAGAAACTCCTATCTTAGAATCAAAATATACTGATATGAGAAAACGATTTGGATTAACTTTTCTAAAAACACTATCTGCTCAAAACGGTAGATATGTAGATGAACACTTAAATTACTTAAGACGACTGGATTTTAAAGATTCTGAGATAAAAAGCATTGCCGAAGCATTTATAGAAAATAAATAATTAATCTTTAATTAAATTTGTCAAATGTAACCCAGGGTTACATGGTTTTTAATTACCATTTGATATATTCTTTATCATGGTTACCGAACAGCAAAAGTATGATTCTAGTATTTTTAGAAATATCGGGTTTGCTTTCTTAACACCAATTGGTTCAATAGCATTTCAAACAATTGTTTTGAAAAAACCCTTTCTAGAATCTAATTATATTATGGGTATAATAGTACTTGTAATAGGTTGTATTCTTATTTTCTTGGGTCGTATTGCAATTAAGGAGAAAAAATAATGGCTAGTGAATTTGAAGCTTTTTTAATTTCTCTATTTTTAATAGTTCCTGCTCTTTTATATGCTGCAATGGTAGTTCATGACATGAAAAAAAGAGAAAAGAAAGAAAAGAAAAGCTAACAAAAATTCTTAAGTCCCTACTTTGACTCTAATATTACTACCTGCACAAGTGGTTCTCTTTTTAACTCTTTATGAATTAATTTTTTTAATTCGTCTTTAACTTTTTCCTTTAAATCTTCTGCATTTATATCTGTATTTTCAGAAATAGTTTTAATTACAATTTTTTTAGCATCAGTAACAAACTGCCCATGGGTGGTATCTTCCTGAGCAAGTACTAATCCTTTAGCTTCTACCACAGGCTCTTCTAGAACTTTACCACCAGAAACAATAGTCATTATACTCAAAAGTCCCTCTGAAGCAAGCTTGTGCCTTTGTTCAATTATATGTTCATCCACATCGCCGACTCTTGTACTGTCTACCATAATAATTCCGCTTGGAACCTGTCCGTTGAGTTTTGCAGATTTGTCGGTCAGTTCAAGCACGTCTCCGTTTTCCATAATAAAAACATTTTTGGGATCTACACCGCACTCTACTCCCAGATTTCCATGCAGAACAAGCATCCTGTACTCGCCATGAGCAGGCAGAAAATATTTTGGTTTTACAATATTTAAAAGCATTCTCTGTTCTTCTTTACATGCATGCCCTGAAACGTGTACACCAGACTCTCTTCCATAAACCACATGTGCTCCTTTGGCACTTAGTGCATTAACTACATTTGCAACTGCTCTTTCATTCCCCGGAATCGGGGTAGCAGAAATAATGATAGTGTCTTTTGGCTGTATTGTAATTTGCTTGTGTTCATCAAAGGCCATTCTGGTAAGTGCTGAGAGAGGTTCACCCTGGGAACCGGTAGTTAAAATTACAATTTTTTCATCAGGAAGTTTATTTACATCTTCCAAATTAATCAGAAGTCCATCCGGAAATTTCATATGCCCCATTTCCCTGGAAATAGTAGCAAGGAGTAACATTGATCTCCCAAAAATTGAAACTTTTTTGTCCATCTTTACACAAATATCCAGAATTTGTCTGATCCTGTGAACCTGAGATGCAAAAGTAGTAATCACTATTCTTCCAGGAGCCTTGTTAAATTCCTCTTCTAATTTTCCATAAACAGAACGCTCTGACGGTGTATATCCTTCTCTTTCTACATTTGTACTGTCACTTATTAAAAGTAAAACACCTTCTTCGCCTGCATTTGCAAGAGTGTAAACATCAAAGAACTCTCCGTCTACAGGCGTAAAATCAAACTTAAAATCCCCGGAGTGAACTATTTTTCCAGCCGGAGTATGAATTATCAGACAAAAACTATCAGCAATAGAGTGAGTATTTCTAACATAAGTAAATGCCAGTGAACCAAGCCTGAAAGTTTGTCTGGGTCTGCCTTTTACCAATGTGGTTTTCTCTGCTAATTGTGCATCTTTTAATTTCTGTTCCAGGAGTCCAATCGCCAAAGACGGTCCGTAAATTATTGGAATGTCAAATTGTTTTAGCATAGGGACAATTCCGCCAATATGATCTTCATGTCCATGAGTAATTACAAGACCTTTTATTTTGTTTTTATTCTGGACAAGATAACTAATATCCGGTAAAACGATCTCTACTCCCGGCATTTCATCGGATGGAAATGCCAATCCGCCGTCAATAATTATCATGTCATCTTCATATTCAATAATCCACGTATTTTTCCCAATCTCACACATTCCACCCAAAGGAATAACTTTTATTTTTGCATTTGGAATTAAGGATATATATTCACTCAGATCATCTATGCCCTTTGTTACCACGACAGTATCATCGCCGCGTTTGATTACTTTTCGTACACGTTTTTCATTAGCATTATTTGTTTTTTCTGTTGTCATATTTATTTCATTGCTTCTTCAGGGCATACTGCTCATACACCTCTGTATTTCCCTGCCTGTAAATCTTTTTATTGAGACATGATATGGCATGTCTCTAGCCGGTTATATTATTGTTGCGTGATTTTTGATTTGACTCATAATTTCTTTTAATTCATGTAACTGTTTTTCATTTAATTTTATAAGCGGCGGCCTCAAGTTTGATTTGCATAATCCTTTTATTTCAAGCACTGCTTTTATACATGTAGGATTAGGTGCCTTAAATAATGCTTTAAATAATGGAAGAAATTTATTATGAATTTCTTTTGCTAGTTCTATTTTACCCGTAAAGAAAGAATTTATCATATCTTTAATTTCATTGCCAGCAATGTGACTGGCTACACTAATTACCCCTGCTGCTCCTACTGATAACATGGGTAAGGTAAGACTATCATCCCCGCTAAACACTAAAAATCCTTTCGGGGTTAACTGTATCACCCAAGAAGTATTTTCTAAATTTCCTGTAGCATCTTTGTACCCGACAATATTTTTATATTTTGCAGCAAGCTCTGCTGCTGTTTGAGGCTCCATATTTATACCGGTGCGTCCTGGAATGTTATACAAAATAATCGGAAGGCTTGTACTCTTTGCAATCTGACCAAAGTGCTCAAACATGCCTTCCTGAGACGGCTTATTGTAATAAGGAACCACAGAAAGCACTCCATCCACACCAAGTTTTTCAGCTGCTTTTGTGGATTCAATAGCTGTTGCTGTAGAATTCGATCCTGCTCCTAAAATAATTTTTGTTTTTTTATGTGCAATTTTCTGAACAAATTTACAAAGCTCTCTCTCTTCTTCATGAGTAAGCGTAGGATTTTCACCAGTAGTACCAGCTACACAAATAGTATCTGTTCCATTTTTAATAAGATGATTAACTAATTTTTCAGTCGATTCAAAATCAATCGAGAGGTCACTCTTAAATGGCGTGACCATTGCTGTAATTACTTGTCCAAACTGATTTTGCATAAAATTATAAATTTAATAAAGAATTATACCATTTGATATGATAATAAGTCTAATGTCAGACTTAAAAATCAATCTTGCAATTCTCGGTGCTACTGGAAATGTAGGCCGTATGTTTCTTCAAATTTTAGAAGAACGGGGGTTTCCATTTGAAAGCCTTAAATTATTAGCCAGCAGAAAATCTGCCGGAAGCAAAATTAAATTTAAAGGCAAGGAGTATCTGGTAGAGTGTGCTACAAAAGATAGCTTTAATGGAATTAATCTGGTTTTAGCATCTAGTGGCGGTGTTATTAGTAAAGAGTTAGTATCTCATGCCATAAAAGCAGGTGCTGTAGTAATAGACAACAGTTCTGCATATCGCATGGACCCTGATGTTCCGCTTGTAATAGCTGGCGTAAACAATGCTGATTTAAAAAAACACAAAGGCATAATTGCAAATCCAAACTGTACTACAGCACAGCTTATGCCACCTTTAAAAGCTCTCCATAATCTGGCTGGCTTAAAGAGAGTAATCGTTAGCACTTACCAAAGTGTTTCTGGTGCTGGTAAAGCTGCTATGGATGAATTGACAGAACAAACAAAAGAATCCCTTCTTGGTAGAGACGTTGCAAGCAATGTCCCAAACAAAAAATTCGCATTTAATGTAATTCCGCACATAGATGTTTTTTCAGATGACGGTTATACAAAAGAAGAAATAAAAGTAATAAATGAATCAAGAAAAATTCTTAACTTGCCAGATTTAAAAATTACATGCACTGCTGCACGTGTACCTGTTTATATAGGACACAGTGAAAGTGTAAATGTAGAATTTGAGAAGTCTGTTACAAGAGATGAAATAATAACTGCACTTAAAAACTTTGGTGATATTGAAGTCGTTGATAATCCAAATGATTCTTTATATCCCATGCCTATTGACATAGCAGGAAAAGATCCTGTTTATGTAGGAAGGATAAGGGAAGACAAATCAAATCCAAATACTTTCAACATGTGGGTGGTAGCAGATAATCTTAGGATAGGTGCAGCCCTAAATGCTATTAGAATAGCTGAAGTCTTATTAAAAGAAAATCTAGTTAACAGAGCAAACAAATGTTAATATTTTAGAGATGTCCATCGAAAAAGTAAAACAAGCTCTATCAAAGGTAAATGATCCTGAACTGCAAAAAGATTTGGTTTCTTTAAATATGGTACAGGATATAAAGATAGAAGGTGAAAAACTTTCACTTACTGTAGTTTTAACTACACCGGCATGTCCATTAAAAAGTGTTATTGAGGATGAATGTAAAAAGGCACTTAATGAAATTGGATTTAAAAGTGAAAATATAAAAATAAATATGACGGGCGAAGTCCGGCCATACGGAATTGCAGGAAAAGAAGGACTAAAAGGCGTAAATCAAATTATTGCAATAAGCTCCGGTAAAGGGGGAGTAGGTAAAACTACTGTTTCAGTAAATATCGCAATTGCACTGTCACAGACAGGTGCAAAAGTAGGACTGCTTGATGCAGATATAACAGGACCAAATGTACCTATTATGATGGGTGATCAGGAACCACCAAAAATAGAAAATGCAAAAATAATTCCAAAGGAAAATTATGGAATTAAATATATTTCAATGGGAGTACTTGTACCATCTGATAAACCAGTGGTCTGGCGCGGTCCAATGCTTGACAGTGTAATAAGACAGTTTTTAAGAGATGTTATCTGGGGAGAGCTGGATTATTTAATAGTAGATTTACCACCAGGAACAGGAGATGCCCAGCTGACTATTTGTCAGGCAGTACCGCTTGCCGGTGGAGTAATAGTTACTACTCCACAGGATGTAGCACTTTTAGATAGTAAAAAATCTGTAAACATGTTCAAGCAAATGAAAGTACCTATTTTAGGTGTAGTAGAAAATATGAGCTATTTTATCTGTCCAAAATGTAGTAAAAGATCTGAGATTTTCAGTCATGGCGGCGGTGAAACTGCTGCATGTGAATTAAGTGTTCCATTTTTAGGCAGAATCCCCATAGAGCCTGATATAAGGATCGGCGGAGATTCAGGAAAACCAATAACAGCAGTAAACAAGGATCATCCTGTTTCAAAAGTTTTTAAAGAAATCACAAGCCAGATAGCAGCCAGTGCTTCAGTTACTACTATAAATGCTCAAAGGCCAGTTGTTGCCATTTAAAGGAGTAAAGAAAAATCACAAATTCTGGTTTATAAATATAACTTTACTCTTTAAAACTTACTCTTTATCCTATACAATTTAAACACTGTAAAAAATTTATGAAAATTCCATCATTAAGGGCAGCTGCTTTAGTAAGTGCAATGTTTACTACTGCAGCTAATGCCTCAAAAGACAATCAGCAAATATTTCCGTCTTCAAAAGAACCTGTTCCTTTATTAAGAACTACAAATAAAGCAGAAGAAAAAAGAGATGAATTTGTTAAAAAAGAGGACATAAAAACTGCAAAAGAAGATCTTAATAGTTTATTTGCATATGAAACTTTCATTAATCCTGCTTATCCGCTAACCGAAGAAACTATAAAATTTGCAAGGGATAATAAAAATACACTGGCTGCAATGGCAATTGCCAAAAGGCTTCCTCCTCACAAATTACTTTCTCAGGAAAGCTTTTATTTGGGGCCGAATGTTAAACCAACTGACATAATAAGAGCACAGGATTTCCCGGATACAATCTTTGCTTATAAGGTGGCTTCTGATAGAACTAATCCTGAAACAGATTTAAGATTTTCTTTACAGCATCCTAATAGTGCTTATGCGATAGGTGCACTTAGACGAGAAGGTATTAAAATCTCTGCTAATTTAATAAGCTGGGCTTTAAAAAAGGAAAATGCAAACACAGAAGCTGCTTATGAAATAGGAAGAAAACTTACTGCTGAGCAACTTACAAATGAAATCAAAGATAAAGTCAGAGATGAACTAAGAAATACAAAGTTTGCAAAATCAATAGCTGCAAATAAATATTTTGGATACAAGCGTCCTTGTGAAATTTTGCTTGATGATTCAGGAACTCCGACATTTTATGATCCGCGTATTTGGGATATTTCGCTTGATAACGATGAATCCAGAAAAGATATCTTGCATATATTTTACAAGCAAGATTTATTTAGTGAAGGACTTGCAGCAAATACAACGCTTGTAATAACTGATCAAATGAAATATGCAGCCTGGAATAGTGAAAAATTTTATAAATCAAATGCTGCTTATTACTTAGCAAAAAGTTCTGAGTGGATGAAAGGAATACATACTCATGAATCAGAAAGATTCATAATGAAAAACTATGGAACTCCTCTGGCTTACGGACATGTAGAAAATCCTGATTATTATGCACAAATATCCATGAGGGAGTT
This sequence comes from Candidatus Melainabacteria bacterium RIFCSPLOWO2_02_FULL_35_15, assembly GCA_001784585.1. GTDB lineage: Bacteria > Cyanobacteriota > Vampirovibrionia > 2-02-FULL-35-15 > 2-02-FULL-35-15 > 2-02-FULL-35-15. The sequence continues at coordinate 117,571 of MFRN01000035.1, forward strand.
TGTAAAAGAACTTGCCATAAAAGATCAAAAAACCGAATTTTTACTCAGACTAACAGGTAACCCAAATTATTTAAAAGATTTAACTCAGGAACAACTAAACAAAGAATTTGAATTTGCTATCAAAAATTATGGAAACTATTCACAAGGGATATTTAAACACTTACCGGATAGTTTTGAAAGCATGTTAATTAAATTTTTGTTAACTAACC
>MFRN01000036.1 GCA_001784585.1 Candidatus Melainabacteria bacterium RIFCSPLOWO2_02_FULL_35_15
TAATTACAGAAGAGCTTTCATTTATTATTTTAAATAAGAGTTCAATCTCAGCTTTAAAAGGAAGCATATCATCTGCACTGCCTAGAACTGCATTCTTAAATCTATCAATATCTGCTAAAGGTTCCTTTAGTTTAGCCACATCATCAGCTAATGGTGTTACTCTTTCTAAAATACCATTTAACTTTTGTGCTTTTTGTAGCATTGTTTTTTTATTTAAATAGTATTTTTTATCTCCTATATTAATTTCAACTACATCTGTAAAGTCAAAACATCCTAATTGAACAGCAACTGTATTTGAAAGAGATGAAAGACTTTGTTCATTACCTGGCAAAAATCTTTTTGATACTCCACTTGAACCTTTAAGTTCTCCAAGTACAGTGCCTGAATCATACTGAACACTTTGTTTACCTTGTGCTGCTTGTTGCATAAGGTGATTTGAAACTACATAGGTATAAGGCAGGGCCCTACAATGAGCAAGAAATACTTTTACTAATGAGTTAGTCATAAACAGATAAAATTATATTTATTCTTAAATATCCCTTAACCAGATCTATGGCCCAATGATAGCTAATTTAAAACATATAAATCAATATTCAAATATAAAAATAATATTAAGTTTCTTAATGATTAACAACTATGCCGGCAGCCTGAAATAATAATTTTTTGGATTCAGGAGGTAATAATTCTTCCCATTCATTATCAGTAAATCTGTTCAATATAGCAATTGCATTTTCTCTTTGCGCCTGATGTGCTCCATATACAGCCATTTCTGCTAATTTGTCAACAACCCCGGATAAAACTTCTGCTGAAGCTGTCAGATCATCCGGCAATACCTTTACATCAGTTTCACTTAAAACATGCAGTGCTAAAGTTTGTTTTCTGAGTATTGCCTCTTTTGGTAAAGTTGTTACCTGTGTATAAACTGCTGGATTAGACTGTTCTGCAAGGTGATTTATTATTGTCTTAAATACATGGATTCCTGCTTCAGTTTTATTATTACCAGTGATCTCTATAAGTCGTGAAGCTAAATTTTTCAGATCATCATTATTCACACAATCAGCCTCTTTAATAAATTGTTCTTTGTCATCCTGATTGAGTGATTTTAAAAAATCCATGGCAAAATTATACTCATCTTCTCCGTCTTGCTCTTTGTTGGAAATTCTATTTGTCAACGGATAACAAAGTCCCTCTCCTAAAATCAATAATATTCTTGCGTAGATAGCTTTTAATAAATGATCCTCAGAACTCCTCAGATGTGTTGATTCAAATCTGTTTCTAACCTCTTCTCTTAAATCTAATCCTAATTTTGTAAATTGGTCATTCAGCTCTAAAACATCACTCTGGATTGCAGCATTACTATTAACCCCGATAAAGCCCTTTAGTCTGGAGTCTAACATCTCCAGTGTATCCAAATTAACGCAAGCAAGCTTTCTAACCCTGCTTAAAAAATGTCCAATGGGAAGGGGATAAATTTCATCCATGTTTAAATCTCCTTATGGATTTGAATAATTTACTAACGAAATGGTTTTAATCCCGGTATTTGTCCATCTCCTGATAAGTCCATACCAACAAGCTGTTTAGACTTAGATTTTAAATCATTGTACTCTTCTCCAAGCGGCATTATTTCAAGAGAAAGATTAGTCATTTTACCTCTCTGCGTCTGCCAGGCATAATCCAGAATTTCAAGAGAATTTTCTTTTACAAAGTTTTCTGCAGGAGACATATCTTCTTTATTACCAGCTGCCCATTCTGTTAAATTCTTTAGTTCTATCTGATTAATGAAGTCTATAACCAAATTTGTATTTTCTTTTATAGTCAGATAAAACAAAATATTTCCATTTTTTGATTTTGATATATCGCATAGATCCATTGCTTCTAAATTTACAAATGCCTTCTTAAGTCCTTCGTCTGATTCATACTGTCTGCATACAATATTTTCTAGTATTTTTTTATACTTCTCTCCATATGATGCAAGCTGTATTGTACAGCCAAAAGGAATTGATGGTTTGCCTTGTTTTATATGTGTGACTATTAACTCCTGAAGAATTCTTTTACCATCAGCACCGCATTTTTCAGCCAGCTGATAACACATATAACCGGCTACAAACGGATCTTTTTCTTCATCAAGAAATTTCTTTAATTTAGAAGCTGCATTTATACCTTCTGCTTTTACATAATGTTCAACTGCATAAAATCGTTTCCTTCTACAGTCGTCACAATTATCATCTTTTTCTAAGATTATATCCTTAAATATTTTCACTGCCGCATTAGGATGATGTATACCAAGCAAATCAGCGACTTCCCTTGCAAGCTCTGGTTTAACAACAGTTTCATACAGACTCTTTAAGTGTTTCACCGGTACATATCCCGGCTCATCTTTTAAACAATTCATGGATGCAATTATTAGCTTTTGAACTTTTTCAATTACATTGATATGCTCATGACTGTCATCATTGTTAGAAACAAGTTTTTCATTTACATCCATTAATAAATCAAATATTTGGTCCGGAGGAGAAATTGTTAGCAGTGATTTAGCCAGGGTATCAGTATTTGTTGTTTTTCCATAGTCTAAATTTGCAAGAATCTTATTCAATGATTTTTTATCAATGGAGATTAAAAAATATGAACAGAATTCATGGTTAGCTTCAAAATTTTCAAATCCCTGCTTTTTTTCCAATGATGGCAGTAAAAAAGAATTAAAAAGCTCATCTTCGTTTTCTGTAGAAAAAAATACTTTTAAAATAATTATTTTTTCTCCAAAATCAGTCGATGTTATTAATCTTTTTCTTAAAACATCCATTAAGTCGGTATCATTGTTACAAAAAGCAGGGATTAAATCTTTAATCGTTTCTCTTATATGCGGGTCTGTTTTTACAACATCTTTAAAATTAAGCTCCTGGGTGGTTTGAAGCTTTTCTCTCTGCCAGGAAACAAACTTATCCAGGTTTTGCTGAAGAGGCAAAAAAGAGTTTCTTAAGCCGCTGCGCAGGTGGGGATATCGCCAGGGAGAAGCCTCTTCTGTCTGTGATGATGGTTTAGCAACCTCTGGTAGCGATTCTTCAGGAACCGGAACAATCGCTAGTGGCTTACTAACCGGTACATGATCATGACCAATTGCTTTTATTTTGTTATCCATTTATAACTCTTGATAAACATTATACATGAAGTAAGTTGTGTTAACCAAATGGGGGGCATATCATGAGAACCTGGCTTTGGTAAGTTTTTTTCTTACAAAGCTGATAAATTTGTAAATTATGTTTAATAATAGACTTCAATTTAAAAATTATTTGGTGATAATTCTTATTTCGTGCCTTGTATTTTATACTTTTCCTGCAAAAGCGCACCATGGCGGTGAAGGTGGACTTGGTGGCGGTGCTGGTATTGCTGGACCTATTGTAACTATCCCTGCATATGCTCTTCCAAAAGGAAGCAAATTCGTTAGCTTCATTACAAATTATATAAATGCTGATGATTTTTCAAATGGCAAATTAAGTCAACTGGGCCGTAGAGGAGAAGATTATGACATAGTAGAAAATACCTTAAGTCCATCTCTTACATTTGGACTTGGAATAACAAATAAACTTTCTTTTAGTGCACAGATACCTTATACCTTTAAATATGGAATAAGAACTACAGGAGGAACTCCACAGGTAAACAGTCAGGGAAATGCAATTGGTGTAGGCGATATAAACTTTTTTAGTTTATATGAATTTATTCATAGTGAAAAATATGATTTTCATGCTGCCCTTTTAAGTGGGTTAAAGATTCCATCAGGAGTTGCACAGGACAGAAACCGCCAGGGAGGATTATTTAAAGCAGAACATCAACCAGGCACAGGTTCATGGGATCCGCAGATTGGTTTAGCATTCAGTAAACATCTTGGAATATTTCATATTGATTCAAATGGAATGTATCGATTTTCTACAAAAGGAGTTCAAAATACAATCCTGGGAGATGTTATAAGTTACAACCTCGCTGTATCTTATCTCATTGGAACAAAGGAATCTTTTATAGATAAAATTTTTCCGTCTCATATAGGAAAAAAGAAACTTGACTGGCACTTAATCGCTGAAGCAAATGGAAGCTGGGTAGAAAAGCCAAAAGTAAGAGATCAAAGAGAAGAAAATGAAGGCGGCACTCTTATTTATTTATCCCCAGGAATAAGAGCCATTGCAAATAAAAAATGGATTGCTAATCTTTCAGTAGGATTACCTGCTGTTCATAACTTAAATGGCAGAAGACAAACACCTAATGTAAGAGTTATATTCGGTATTACCAGAGTGTTTTAAGAGACTTATTCAGGGAACATTACTGGAACAAATTTGTTATCAAAAATTTTTTGAACATTATCTAAAAGCCTTTATGATAATCTGCACAGAGAGCGGATTTCAGAAGGAACCATGAATTTGTTTTTCCCGACATTGTAAGAACGCATATTTCAGAGCAATGTTAAAAACCAAATTCAATGATCTGTCAAGAATAATAAACCATGAAGATCTTTCATGCGATACATCTGAAGATTTTGAGTATCCTTATATAAGCAGTTATAATCTAAAGAATACCTGGCGGAATAATCCCGGTAAAGACACCCCGGCAGAGCGTCTTTGTGGGCATCTGATGCATAGTATGGCTTCCAGATCAGGATCATTTCCACCAGCCCTTGCAGATTATTTTATAAGTAATTTTTCAAACGTAGGTGACCTTGTTTTAGATCCATATTCCGGTAAAGGCACAGCCCCATATCAGGCATGTTTGCTTGACCGGACCGGATTCGGAGTAGATATAACACCTGAAGCATATGTTTTAACCGGAGCAAAAGTCAATATCATTAAACATGAAGAAGCAGTTGAATATTTAAAATCAATAAGATTTGGTATATCCAAAACAAATATAAAAGATGTAGATCCTGATGTAAAAGTTTTCTTCTCTACAAAAACACTAGCTCAAATCCTGGTTATAAAGGAAAGATTACTGGAAGATTTTGGACTTGATGCCAATAACCTTAATTATGAAACCGGTAATATTTCTCATAATACTAAAACGAAAAAAGAACAGCTTGCACAATACTGGCTTGGTATTCTCACAGGAATACTTCACGGCTCTTCAAGTTACAGCTTAAGCCTTCCCTGCTCTCATTCATTTTCAATGGCACCAAACTATACTAAAAATTATGCCAAAAAACACCACCTTAAAAAACCAGACAGAAATGTAATTCAGTGTATGATTGAAAAATCTCTTTATTTACAAAGTGCTGGTATAGCTAGAGTCAGCGGAAAAGCATTTCTTGGGAAAGCACAGGAGCTGCCAAAAAGCTGGGAAGAAAAATTTGACTTAATAGTAACTTCACCGCCATATTTTACTGCTCAAAGTTATGCATGGGATAACTGGCTTAGAGAATGGCTCTTAGGATTTGACTTTAAGGAAGTCAGAAAACAAACTACACAAACCGCAAGTTATGAAAAATATTCACATGCAATGTATCTCTTTCTAAGAGAGGCTTATAGAGTGCTAAAACCTGGCAAACATGCTTTTATAGTAGTAGGTGATGTCACTAAAAAATCCGGTGACAAAAAAATAATTATAAAAACAAGTGATGTAATTTCAAATGAAGCAAAAAAATCCGGATTTAAGGTAGATCTTATAATTAATGATGATATTCCACAAACAAAAAGGTATAACTCATCATTTTTAAGTACTAACCAAGGATTACAGATAGATAGAATTGTTTGTTTGAATAAAACTTAAGATCAAATCTTAGTTTTTACAAATCTCTTTACTATTAACTCTGACAATAATGCTATTATCCTGTTTTTTATATCTATATAACCTTTATCTAGTCCTGTTTTTTTCACTGCCAGATCACGTAAATTAAAAAATTTTTCTTTACATCTAGCAGGAAGATTTATTGGTTTTACTTCTCTATTTTGCTGTGAGGATAGAACTCCGTTACCTTTCCTATACGGCAAACTACCTCCACACGGATTTAGTCCAGCTAATGGTATTCCACTTAAATTAAAAACCACGTCTTTGGGATTTCCTTAATTTTTAGATTGCTAGTATTATATCCTGATAGTTATTATTTTGCAAGAAAGATTTTTAATAATAAATACAATCTCTCATTCTTCCTCTTCCGCTCTTAATTTCTCCAAAACACTAACATCTTCCAGTGTAGTCGTATCTCCCAAAGTCTGTTTTCCACTTGCAACGTCCCGTAAAAGTCTTCTCATTATTTTTCCTGATCTGGTTTTTGGAAGACTTTCTGTAAATTTTATTTGGTCAGGTTTTGCAACCGGTCCGATTTCTTTGGAGACATGATTTTTTAGTTCTTCAGAAAACAAATGATGATCAGTATTTGCGGATTGCTTCAAAACAACAAATGCACAGAGCGCCTCACCTTTAATATCATGAGGATATCCCACCACAGCAGCTTCTGCTACAAAAGGATGGCTGACAAGAGATGATTCAACCTCCATTGTACTTAAAAGATGCCCTGAAACCTTTATGACATCATCCACACGACCAAGTAGCCAGAAATATCCTTCTTTATCTTTTCTGGCACCATCACCGGTAAAATAAGCATTTTTTATTCTTTTCCAGTAAGTTTGTTTGTATCTTTCATCATCACCATAAATCGTTCTTAGCATTGCAGGCCATGGTTTAGTAATAACCAAAAAACCACCTTCATCGGGTTTTACCTCCTTTCCATTTTTATCCACTACAGACATAAAAATACCAGGGAGAGGAAAAGTAGCTGAACCTGGCTTTGTAACAATAACTCCTGGAAGCGGTGATATTAAAATTCCTCCTGTTTCAGTCTGCCACCAGGTATCGACAATAGGACATTTTTCTTTCCCGATATTTTTGTGATACCACATCCATGCTTCAGGATTAATAGGTTCACCTACAGAACCAAGAAGTCTTAAACTAGAAAGATCATATTTTTTAATCCACTCATCTCCTGTTTTCATAAAAGCACGAATGGCAGTGGGAGCAGTATAAAAAATATTTACTTTGTTTTCTTCAATAATTTCCCAAAACCTTCCCCAATCAGGATAATTTGGAGCCCCTTCATATATAAGAACTGTTGCTCCGCAACTCAATGGGCCGTATACTGCATAGCTATGTCCTGTTATCCAGCCAATATCTGCTGTACACCAGTAAACATCACTATCTTTAAGATCAAAAATCCACTTTGAAGTAATGGTAGTCCAGAGTAAATATCCCCCTGTAGTATGTAAAATGCCTTTTGGCTTTCCGGTGGTACCGGATGTATAAAGAATAAACAACGGGTGTTCAGAATCTAATTCTTTTGCTGGATTATCGGCTGGTAAATTTGAGATTAGCTCATGATACCAAAGATCTCTATCTGACTTTATTTCAATTTTATTTTTTGTTCTTTGTGCAATTATTACTTTTTCAACTGAAGAACATTTTTTCAATGCTTCATCTACATTGGTTTTCAAAGGAACGATCTGACCGCGACGATAACCACCGTCAGCAGTAATCACAATCTTTGCTTTAGAGTCATTAATCCTGTCTGCAAGAGCTTCTTTACTAAAGCCACCAAAGACCACATTATGTACTGCCCCGATTCTTGCACAGGCAAGCATAGCTACAACAGCTTCTGGAATAAGCGGCATATAAATAACAATACGATCTAATTCTTTTACCCCAAGTTTTAAAAGAGCATTACTAAATTTACAAACCTCAACAAAAAGTTCTCTATAAGTTAAATTTCTTTTTTCTTTATTTTCTCCGATCCAGATTAATGCTGGCTTGTTTGATTTATCTTTGAGATGTCTGTCTAAACAGTTATATGAAACATTTGTCTTTCCATCGATAAACCACTTACTAAAGGGTTCATTCCATTCTAAAATCTTCTCCCATTTTTTAAACCAGAAAATATTTTTTTCAGCCAGTTCTGCCCAAAAACCTTCAAAATCAGTTCCAGATTTCCATAAAAGTCTTTCGTATTCTTTTTTTATTAAATTTGCCTGATTAATAAAATCTGTATTTGGAGCAAAAGTTCGTTTTTCTGTTAAAACTGAGGTAATATTTTCATTAGTCATGGAAGAAGCCTCTTTAATTGAGCTAAAAGACTTTAATGATTTTTACAATGCTTGTAATCATTATGGCATTGAAATTAACAATAATCAACTGGACATGTTTAAAAAATATTACAAAATACTCCTGGATTGGAATAAAAAAATCAATTTAATCTCCCGCAAGGGAGAAAATTCCATAATTGAAAAACATTTTTTAGATTCAATCATATTTCTGCCTGAAATCGAAAATCTTTTCCCCTCCTCTCTTCTTGATATTGGATCTGGTGGCGGATTTCCTGCAATACCGCTTGCCATAATGAAGTCAGACTGGGATTTTGTATTGTGCGAATCAATTAAAAAGAAAGCAATTTTTTTAGGACATCTTGTAAATGAATTAAATCTTCAAAATAAGATAACAATCATAAATGACAGGGTAGAGATGCTCCGTGAAACATCTCTGCCTTTGTGCAGCAAATTTGATCTTATTGCAGCAAGAGCAGTTGGAAAATTGGATGTGTTAATTAAATATGCAATGCCTTTATTAAAAAAAGGCGGGTACTTAATCGCCTATAAAGCAAAAGATATTGAGGATGAAATAAAAGATGCCGAAGCATTAATCAGTAAAAATAATTTAAAATTAAAAATATTTTCTAAAAAAATAAATGAAGCGGAAAGAAAACTGATTACTATCCAACCCGGGTACTCTTAAGTCTCTTAGCCAGTTCCACTGCTTCAAGCATTACAAGCAGTCTGGTTAATTCCATTTCAGCTTTTTGTATATCTATTTTATCTTTTTTCTGAGCTAATTTTGCCTCGGCTAATTCTTTCTCTTTATCAGCTACAACTGTATCTATATTTTCAGCAAGCGCTGCATGATCTGAGATGATAGTTACACCTTCTTTTGAAACTTCCATCATGCCGCCCAATACAGCAGCTACTTTTCTGTCACCAGCTTCCCAATATTGGAAAGGAGCAATGCTAAGCGGAGTAATTAAAGGAGTATGATCAGGCAAAATCCCGATTTCACCATCTATTGATCTGGCAATAATTTGTTCTACATTAGTGTCAAGTACTATTGCATTTGGTGTAATAACTTTTAATTTAAATGTTTTCATGTTTTATGCTCTGTAATTTGCTTTAAATATTTTATTATAACTTATGTAAATTACTTTGTTTTTTTACATCATGCTGACATAGAGACATGACTAATCACATCTTTACTAACCAGTTCCCCACTCCTGGTTTTAAGCCAGTCTACACATGTTTTCCACACTGTATGTTTTGCTCTTTCACTTCCCATAATAGACAAATGTCCAAAAGGTAATTCTATATATTGAAAATCCCTTGATGAAATATATTTTTGTGCAGCTCTTATAGAATCAGGAGAAATAAATGTATCCAGCGAACCTCCAAAGGCTAAATAATTGGCCTGTAAATTTGAAAGGTTTATATTTTGATCTGAAAGTTTTAATTTCCCGGAGATTAAATCATTTGACAAAATAATTTCAAAACATTGTTTAAAGGTAGCAGCAGGAAGACTCTGAAAATTATTAAAAAAATTACTTAGTGCCTGATATTTTATTAAAAAATCCCTGTCCCATGCTTTGTTAATGATCTGGAACGGCCGTCTCAGGTAGCTTAAAGGATCTGCAATTTTAAACATAAATGTCAGAAGCTCTTTTGGAAGAGAACCAAATTTATCAACCAGTGCAAACCATTCATTTTTAAACGGTTTAAAAATCAAATTAAAAAACGAAAGATTTTTTAAATCAACAGGTCCTGCAATGTTAATTACATTTTTAATGTCATTTTTTATATCCAGAGAAACACTGGCATAAATAGTGCTGAAAGATCCTCCCAGACAGTATCCAAGCAATGTCAGATGCTCTGCATTTGAATGTTTTTTTGACATATGAGCTGCTCTATATAAAAAGTTCAATACATAATCATCTATCTTTAAGTGTGCATCATCTTGATCAGGCTTTCCAAAATCTGCCAGATAAACATTAAAACCATTTTCAATTAATGTATTTGCCAGGCTATGCTCCTGTACAAGATCAAAAATGTCAGTAGTTATCATTAAAGGCGGTACCAGCACGACAGGAACACTGTAAATATTTTTATTTTTTGGCAGATAATGATAAAGGTTAATATGTTTTTCCTGGTAAAGAAGCTTTTTACCAGGAGTGTCTTTTGATGATAAATCCTTCTTAACAACCAATTCAAGACCATTTATAGCTCTAAGCAATGTCTTTTCAATTTGATCATAAATTAGAGACTCATACTCTTTTGGTATCTCAAGATTAAGTAATTTTTTATAATTAAGCATAAGAACATATTAATTGTACAATCAATGCGGATAATGGCTAAAGAAGCGAAATGTAAGCTCTGGGCATCCTTGATTTTTTAAAATGAATAGGTTATATTTAATTAACTAAAAAAAAATGAGCTTTACCATAGACAGAATTTCTTTCGCTCGAAAGAATCAGGATATTTTGCCATCGTCAAGAATAGGAAGACTTACTGACGTAGAGCTTGCACGGCTTGCTAAAGATAATTTAAATGCAAGAGTTCATCTTGTTACGAAAAATCTGGAAACAGTAAAACAAGCTGCCAGATATATTACATTTACTTATCACTTAAAAGAGGCTTCTGAAGAGTTTGAAAGCGTTGCTTTTATAAAAATTTTAACCCCGGAGACCTGGGAAAAATATAACGGAAAATCAAACCCTAAAAATTTTATTTCAATAGTTTCTATGAATGCAATAAGAGATGCATTAACAAAAGAAAACAGACAAAGGAGATTTATAAATCAATTTAACGAAGGGTCAAAACCGGATCAATCAATGTCCTTAGAAGAATATTTAGTTGATCCTCTGACTGAAAATCCAAACAAAAGAAATGGTTTGCCGGAATTAGAAGAAACAAATTATGAGATTTTGAAAATTATTCCGTCTGTTTATAAAGAGCAGGGCAGCAGGAATAATCTGGATTTGATACAAAAGACATTGGAGTTAAGTTTTGGAATTGATCTTGGCACAAACCCAAAACGTACACAATTAAAACAACAGGAAATTGCCAAAGAGCTTGAAATCAGGCTATCCCAAGTAAAAAATATCAAACACAGGTTTTATTTATTAGCGCGAGAAAGACTGCTGGATAAAGTTGCTTAATATGTCCTTAGGTACATATTTTCTTCCCAGCCGGTTACCTGGATTCTGTACTTATCCCACTCTTCCCATTTAAGAGCCAAAAATTGAGTGTAAATGTGTTCACCAAGTGCATCTTTAGCTATTTTACTCTTTTCAAATTCTCTCAGTGCTTCTTCCAGAGTGCCTGGCAGACTGTCTACTTTTAGTTCTGCTTTTTCCTTTGGATCTAAATGGTAAATATTTCTGTTTACCGGAGCTGGCGGCTCTAATTTGTTTTTTATTCCATCCAGACCAGCAATCAACATACAAGCCACTACCAGATAAGGGTTTGCAGACGGATCAGGAGACCTGAGTTCTACCCGGGTTGAGTTGCCTCTTTTATCCGGAACTCTGCAAAGAGCTGATCTGTTCCCAGGCGACCATGCAATGTACACAGGCGCTTCATAGCCCGGAACCAGTCTTTTATAACTGTTTACAAGCGGATTTGTAACAGCACAGATACCACGAATATGTTTTAATAATCCGCCAATATACCACTTCATTTCTTTGCTTAATTTATCCGAAGTAGCAGGATCAAAGAAAATATTTTTCCCATCTTTTGAAAGCGACTGATTACAGTGCATACCTGAACCATTCTGACCGAAGATAGGCTTTGGCATAAAAGTAGCATGCATGCTGTGTTTTGCAGCTACTGCTTTTGTAACCCATCTAAATGTAGCAATATTATCAGCAGCACTTAGCGCATCTTCATACTTAAAATCAATTTCATGCTGCCCAATAGCTACTTCATGATGTGAAGCTTCAATTTCAAAACCCATTTCTTCAAGAGTATAAATAATCTCTCTCCTGACCGACTGTCCTATATCCAGTGGCTCTACGTCAAAGTATGCAGCAACATCGCTAGGATCAATGGTAGGATTACCGTTTGCATCTTTGTTAAAGAGAAAAAATTCACATTCCGGCCCTACATTCATGGTATAGCCAAGCTCTTTTTCAACCTGCGCTAAGATTCTTTTTAAGTTATTTCTCGGACACCCCGGAAATGGCTTACCATCAGGATCATAAATATCACAGACAAGTCTTGCAACGCGACCTTCAGACGGTCTCCATGGAAGTATTCTGAAAGTATTTTTATCGGGATAAAAATAAAGATCAGATCTCTCAATCCTCTGAAACCCTTTTATAGAGCTACCATCAAGCATAAGTTCATTGTCAAGGGCTTTTTGAAGCTGCTCTACAGGAATAGCAAGGTTTTTTACAATGCCATAAATATCTATAAACTGCATTCTGACAAACTTGACATCGTTTTCTCTTGCTAATCTAAGGACTTCATCGTTTGATGGATTTTTAGATGTATTCATTTTTTTTGACATAGTTATTATACTCATTTTTTATATCTCCTTATCCGGATCTTTTATGTTTTGGGTAAAAGATTTATTAAAATCGCTGCTCTCGTAGGAGCTTTTTTTTATTATACAATGCGCTAAAATAATTTGTATGTTCAAGATTAGATCTTTACAAATAGATGATTTTAAAAGGTTTAAAGAAATAATCCCCAATAAATCACACGTAGTGGCAATTCATAAATTGCCACTACGTGAATTTGCCTACCTGATTCAAAATTTAATTCCTCACAACCTGCGCTCCTTTCCCAGTATCCATATAGCTGTAGATGAAAACAATATTCTTGGGTATGTAATTTTAAGATCTCTTTCAAAACCAAACAACTCCTGGCAGATTGATGAAGTATTTGTCCCGGATGAAATTAGAAACGAAGGTGTTGGAGAAGAACTCCTGAGATATGTTCTTTCAGTTTATGGAGGACATGGCGTAGAACACTTTCTGGCAGAAATAGATTCACAAAATACACCGGCATTGTCTCTTTTCCATCAGTGTGGTTTTAGAAGATATGCAAAGGTTTCTTTTTATGAGAGAGAGATAGATACAACTACAGTAGAGACGTTGCATGCAACTACAGTAGAGACGTTGCATGCAACATCTCTACGACATGGTAAAGATTTTATTCTCCGGCCTCAAACAAACAATGATCTGACTGAACTGGAAAAACTTGAAATCTCATCTATTCCTCCTGATTTAAGGCCTGCTTTAGGAAAATCAAGAGAATATTTCAGGCAAAAAAAGGATTCAATTGTAGTAATTGATAAATCCAGAGGATTAATAATTGGCTGGGGCAATATTCAAAAACAGTCAGAGGAAAATTACATAATTGAGTTGCTTGCAAATCCGGGCTGGACTCATTTATATGAACAGTTTTTAAATACAATTATTAGTGACTATATTCCAATTCAAACAAACAAATTTACACTGACAGTAAAAGCAATTGATTATCTTACTGAGTTAACAGAAGTACTAAAAAAGGCAGGATTTTTACCTGTAGAAATAAAGGAATTACTTGTCAGAACTGTCTGGCAAAAAATCAGGGAAAGAAAAGCACAAACATCAAAAGTTGGCAGACCCTCGATTGCACCTACATAAAATTACTTAGGTCACTGCGTATATAATACTAAGACATGAGCTTTATTTTTCCGCAAGCATTATTTCTTTTATTACTAGTGCCAGTTTATATCTTATTCCATTTTTACTTTGAACGAAAAAAAAATAAAGATATTATTCTTTTTGGAAATTTGGAAATTCTTACAGAATCAATATCTAAATCAAAAAAAATTGATCTTTTTAAACATACCCCATTAATTATAAAATCTCTTGTTTTATGTTTTTTAATTTTAGCTATAAGCAGGCCAATAAGTAAAATTTATGTTCCTATGAGAGACACGAAAATTCTTCTGCTTCTGGACATTTCCATAAGCATGGAAGCAAATGATATTGAGCCGGACAGAATAACTGCAGCAAAAAATGCCGCAAAAAAATTCATACTGGATCTTCCGGAAGGAATTCAACTGGGTCTTGGACTGTTCAGCGGAAACGTAAAAATACTTGTAAGCCCTTCTCTTAATAAAGCCAGAATTTTAAATCTTTTCAAGGGACTTAATGCCAGAAGCCTTGAGCCGGGCACTGCAATTGGTGATGCAGTTTTAAGTGGAATTGAAGTATTATCTCTGGATAACTCACTAAAAAGATCTAAAAACAATTTTGATAAAATAATAATTTTAATAACTGATGGAGAAGCAAATATAGGAGCTGATCCTGTTTTTGCAGCAGCACAAGCAAAAGTAAATAACATAACCATTCACTCTATTGGCATTGGAAACCCGCTTGGCACAATTATCAGGGGAGGTATCTTAACCAGGTTAGATGAGTTTACGTTAAAAGAAATAACCTCTATTACCGGGGGATATTACTTTAATGCACAAAATTTTCAGGACATGAGCAGAATCTATAAAAAAATCAAAAAGACTATAAAACTTGTCCCTCAAAAAACTGAAATAACCTTTATTCCTGCAATTTTTGCATTTATAGTTTTAATAATTTACCAGGTTCTCAGATGGAGTAAATTCAGATTTATGTAGATTAACAACAATGGTTAAATGAATTTAAGATTTTCCTTAGAATTAAGATTAAATTGTTATTGCCTAGCTATGTTACTAAGTCTAACCTGACTAACTTACAAAGAAAGGTTTTATCTGGTTTATCCAGCAAAACCTGGAAAATGATACAAAAGGCAGACTGCGAGCACTTTGCAAAGCCCGACAAGCGAGGTACGAAGCAAGGAGGGCGGTAGGCAAAAACATTAAATTTTTTTAATAAACTTTTACACTTAATCTTAAATTGTTATTATTACAACATATGAACCCAATTCCAGCTTTACCTGCAAGTCGTATAGATGCTACTGAATTATATTCGATTTGGAAATCTACCAAATTAACTGCTTCTCAGGCATTACAAAAAGCTATAAATACAGCTATTACCAATCTCGAAAAAAAAGGAATAGTAAGTGTTCAGCTTTATAACGGTGAAGTTGATTATTATCCAAATGATCCTTCCAATTACCTGATAAGCAGCAAACTACGCGGAGGAGAGCTATTAAGTAAATCAGAATATAAAGAAAATTTTTTCATAGTACAAGCAGGAAGTCTTGCAAGAGGAACACTAATGCCTGGAGCAGATATTGATTTTCTTGTTTTCCCTTCAAACGAAAAATCAAGACCTTATACTCAGGCGCTTCAAAGAGAAGTAAGATTTGCTCTTAAAGAAATTATCGGGAATAATAAATTACCTTTTAAAGTAGATGAAATAATGACGGAGGAAATTAATTTTCATGTTCCACCGGAAGAAGTAGAAGAAAAACTTCTGCAGCCAAAAAGAAAGGTTTATAATGCTGAATTTGGTATGACATGGGAGGAACTTTCAATAGCTTCAATGGTTTTAAGAGACATTGAATTTTTATATGGAGATAAAGATGCTTTTGATCAGCTTGTAGGAGAATCCAGAGACAGACTATTTACACCACATAATTGCAATGACACAGTTGGAATTGAGCTAACAAGAAGTTTGCTAGAACAACCTTTAAGAAATGGACTTGCTGCTTTAGGAAAAGGGCTGTCTAATGAATCAATTATTAATAATTTTGATCCCAAAGATCAAGGAACAAGAATTATAGAATTGTTTGCCTGGTTAATTCGTACAAGAGAAGGCGTAAAAGAAAAAAATCCTGTTGATGTCATAAAAGCTACCGAGTCTTTAAATAAAGGTGAACAAGAAAAACTGGAAGAAGCATTTAAATTTTTAATTATCCTTTCTGCTGCGACAAGAAATGCAAACCCTGCAGTCAGAGAAGGAGAACATCCTAAACTAACCAAACAAAACGAAGGGAAAATCGCAAGTCAACTTGGTGTTGAAACTTCCTTATTTAGAAAGGCTCTTATCGATCACCTGATTACAATGTGTAAAATAATACCAGATTATATCTAAATCAATTTACAATTTTAAAAGAAGTTATTTGTTTTACAATTGTTTCCCAGTTTACATCCAGATTACTTACCACTGCACCAGGTGGCCCCTTTTTACACCAGGTGATCAGTTTTTCAATTTCCCCCTTTTCCCCCTGAACTAGAGCTTCCACGTTTCCATCTGAAAGATTTTTAACCCAACCACTTAAACCCAGTCTCTGAGCCACTTCCTGACAGGAAGTACGGTAAAATACTCCCTGGACTTTTCCGGTAATTAAAAGGCGTGCCTGATACATAAGGAATCAAATTTTTCCTGCTTCTTGTTTTTTACTTCCTGTTTCATTCTTCAAGCCCCAGCTCTCTTCAAACTCATCAATCAGGCTGTCTACAACTGCATTCCAGTCACCTTTGGTTTTACTGTAAATATTTCTTTGTCTTATACTGCTTGTGCCACGCTCAAATATTTTATTTATATTAGCCAGATCGTTGTCAGCTTTTAATTCTTTTGCTGTGGGTCCCAGTTCAGCTAAGAGTCTTTCTACAGCCTGTTTTATAGGTACCGTGTCTCCAAGCTTATTAATTATTAGTTTTCCATCTATACCATGTCTTGCAGCACGCCATTTGTTTTCTTTTATTAAAAACGAAGGGAGATGACCCACTTCTTCCCCGGTGCGATATTTTTTAGCGAGATATGTAACCAATGACTGGGTTAGTGCTGTAAGTGATAAAATATCACCCATTAAAGGTACCGCATCACAAATCCTTACTTCTACAGTTCCAAAATCAGGATGCGGTCTTACATCCCACCAGATTTCACGAATAGATTCTATTGTGCCTGCTTTTTTCAGTACATAAACAAGTTCACAAAATTCTTCCCAGTTGTTTAATTTAAAAGGTAAACCGGTAGTAGGTAATGTTTCTAATATTTTTACCCTGTAAGATTCCATACCTGAATCTCTTTTTACCCAGTAAGGAGAGCTGGCAGATAATGCAAGTAAGTGAGGAAGGTAATCCATAAGACCTGATTTTACTGCGATTGCTTCATCGCCTGACTGTACACCTACATGCATATGTAATCCAAAAATCAACATTCTTTTTACAGGCATCTGAATTTTATTTGTAATATCCTGATATCTCTCAATCGGTGAAATAGTCTGACGAGCCCAGTTGCTGATAGGATTTGTGCCTGCCATCCCCAGCTTTACACCAAGCTTTGAAGCAGCCTGATGAAGTATCTGAACATGCTTTTTTAAATCTTCTCTTAAATCATTAATAGTCTTGCAGGGAGTACTGTTTATTTCAATTACAGATTCAAATAATTCATGCTTAATATGAGGGTAACCTTTTAACTCTTTTAAGATGGCAGTCGTTGCTGAAGTAAGTTCTCTTGAGCCTGGATCTATTAATTGTAATTCAAGCTCTACGCCAACTGTGTGATTTTTTGATCCGTTGAAATTTATCAGTTCCACAGGTTATATTTTACCAGGACTTATGCTTATGTCATAACCATAGTCTCTGGACTGTACTCAAACTCTACTCCTGAGATATAAACAGTATCACCTTCTTTAATACCAATCTTTTCAAGCTCAGTAAAAATACCAATACTTTTTAAAACTCGCATTAAATGTGCTACTGACTGAAAGTTTTTTAAATCTGTTACTGAGAGAAGCCCCTCTGTTTTTTTCCCTTCTACATAAAATCCTTGTTTGTTCTTAAAAACCATAAACTCATCTAACTTGTGATCTGTAGCGTTTGGATCATAAAATGCATGGATTGCATCTTCTTCTTCCTTTGGGTTTTTTTCAAGCAATTCAAAAAGATGATTTAAAAGAAAAGTTATATTTTTCTTTGTTGCAGCAGAAATAAATATGGGGTTTAACCTTTTCTTTTTAAAATAATCTTTTAGTTTTTTACATTCTTCCTCAGATAAAAGATCTATTTTATTTAAGACCAGCAATTGCTTCTTTTTTAAAAGAGATTTGTCATACCCTTTTAATTCGTTTTGAATAATTTTATATGCATCTTCAGGGCTTGTTCCATTGACTCCTGCAGCATCAATTATATGAATAAGTAATCTTGTTCTTTCTATATGACGGATAAAATCATGTCCCAGACCAGCACCTCCTGATGCACCTTCTATTAGTCCTGGAATATCAGCTATTACAATTCCGTCTCCATCAGGTTTTCTGACTACACCTAAATTCGGGACCAGTGTAGTAAAAGGATAATCTGCAATTTTTGGTTTTGCAGAGCTTATTACACTTATCAGTGTGGATTTTCCTGCATTTGGCATTCCTACAATTCCAACCTCAGCAATAAGCTTTAATTCAAGTTCAAGCTCTCTTTCAATTTGTGGTTCACCAGGTTCACAAAAATGCGGAGATTGTCTGGAGCTTGTAGCAAAATGAGAATTCCCTCTGCCGCCACGACCTCCTTCAGCTACAAGTATTTTTTGATTTTCATTTATAATATCTGCAATGATTTCCCCGCTGTGAGAATCTTTTACTACCGTACCGCATGGAACCTTTATGATAAGGTCTTCTCCGGCCTTCCCTGACATTTTTTTCGGACCGCCTTTTTGTCCGTCACCGGCTTTAAAAATTGATTTATATTTAAAATCTAATAAGGTACCCAGACTATTGTCTCCCTGAATATAAACATTTCCACCCCGGCCACCATCTCCGCCAGCTGGTCCACCACGTGGTTCAAACTTCTCCCGTCTCCAGGCTACAATTCCATTTCCGCCTTTGCCGGAAGAGATTTTTAGTTTTGCTGTGTCGATAAATTTCAAATTCTGTTAACCAATGCCATCAAACCCAACAGGTAACTCATTTTACCAAATCCTGTTACCTGCCCAATGCACACCGGAGCAGTAAGAGATTTATGTCTAAATTCTTCTCTCTGATAAATATTCGAAATGTGTACTTCTACTGCAGGGATTTTTGCAGCCAGAAGTGCATCTCTTATAGCAACACTGGTATGTGTATATGCTGCCGGATTAATCAGTATTCCTGAAGTTCCGTTCTTTGCAGCCTCCTGAATAAAATTTACAAGCTCACCTTCTATATTTGACTGCTTAAACTTAAGCACTACACCTAACTCTTCCGAAAGTAATTTAAGATCTAAGTTTATTTTTTCAAGATTAATTTTGCCATAGATTTTTCTCTCTCTCTTTCCTAACATGTTTAAATTTGGTCCATGAAGAACAAGGATTTTTTTCTTTTTACGACTGGTTTTGCTTTTCTTTGACATACGTATATTATACAATTGTGTCTTATGTTATCTTATTCAAAAGGAGGAAATAATTATGTCATCTATTCTAAAGAACGTTTCAAATGAAGAAAAACTTAAGGCTACAAAAGATATTGTAGTAGCATACATAAACAGCTCAGTAGAGAAAAAAGGTGATGATGCCAAGCCTACTATGAAGCCAGAGCAGGTCTGTGAATTACTTAAAAAAGTCTTTCATACAATGGAAGAAATTCTCCCAATTGTAGAAAGCAAAGTAGGATTGCATTAAATAAATCAGCTTATGACTAATGCTGTAATAATACCAGCCCGGTATGAAAGCACTCGTTTCCCCGGTAAGCCACTAGCAGAAATCTCTGGCAAGCCAATGATTGAACGGGTTGTAAATTCTGCCAAAGGTGCAAAACTTGCAGATAAAATAATTGTTGCTACTGAAGATGAAAGAATATTTAATTTTGTAAAAAATAATCTTAAAGTTGAAGCCTGCATTACTTCAAAAGATCATAAATGCGGTACGGACAGGATTTGTGAAGTTGTACAAAAATATTCCGATATTAAATATATAGTTAATCTTCAGGGTGATGAACCATTAATGCCGTCAGATTATATAGATAAAGTTATAAGTTTATTAACATCTCAAGCAGAAATGACCAGCCTTATAACCCCCGTAACTGATTTAAATGATTTAACTAATCCAAATATTGTAAAAGTAGTCATGGACAAAGATAATTTTGCACTTTATTTTTCCAGATCACAAATTCCATTTAACAGGGATAACAGAAAAGATATAAAATATTTTCGTCATATCGGAATTTATGGTTACAGTAGAGAAGCTATTTTACAGTTTGGTTTATTACCATCTTCACCACTTGAAATAACAGAACAGCTGGAGCAGCTCAGAGCACTAGAGAACGGAATTCAAATTAAGCTTGCTGTTGTACCAAAATCTTATCCGGCAGTAGATAGTCCTGAAGATGTAAAAATTGTTGAAAAAGTTTTACTTTGATGTTCTTCTTCAATTTCTTCCGGCATATCTCCCCCTGTTGAATCTATTTTATATCGTCAATTTAAAATCAAACCATATACACCAAATGGCTGATCTTTTAATGACCTGTTATAAATTTACAATCAATGTTCAAAAAAAACACTATGGATAATAAGTACCATGACTTAACCCCGGGTATTTTACAATGTAGGGAATAATACCTCTTGGCATATCTTAAAAAAACTTATTTTTTATTGCAATTAATTTCCTAAAATGAAAAAAATAAATATATTGAA
>MFRN01000037.1 GCA_001784585.1 Candidatus Melainabacteria bacterium RIFCSPLOWO2_02_FULL_35_15
AGAACCAAAGGCCAGGGCACATTTACCATGGAGTTTGCATGTTATGAAGAAGTCCCTGCAGCAGTAGCAGAGCCTATTATTACTGGCAGGAAAAAATAAGCAGAAGGTTTTTCTATTAAAAATCTGAAGGGCATGATTTTTTATTTAATTCAAATTTTAACGGGTTATTGATTGTATATTCACGAATGGCATTTAAATGTTTTTCATTTCGGATAATGGATTCATAAAAACGGGATTGCCATGCAAAATTGGTGAAACCATTTTTGTTACACCAACGTTTTATCGCGGATTTGAACTGGTTAATTATCATTGACAATGATTGTGAAACGGGTTTCGAAAATTTATTGTACGTTCGTACCCGTGTTTGTAGAGACATGCCATGGCATGCCTCTACGGGAAATAAATCGTCAATAAATATCAATCCATGCAAATGATCCGGCATTATTACAAATTCATCCAATTGTACATTTGGATAATGTTTTGGAATTTCCATCCAAAATTTTTCAACGGTTTGTCCAATATTCGACAATAACATTTTCCCGTTTGTAATTTCCCCCAAGAAACATTCACGATCCTTTGTACAAATGGTTACGTAATAGGCCCCACATGATGAATAATCCCAATGTTTTAATCGTATTGATTTGATTCTATATTTGTTTTTGAATAATTGGTTTTCCATCCCCAATTATTATGAACAATGATGGTTAAATTTCATGTAACCAGGAGTTACATATGATACCCAGGGTTACAAAGAATAAAAAAACCGCTTGACAAAACAGGTAGTCATAAGCGTTAGAAAAAGAAAAAAATATTTTATTGTGAAAAGATGATGAACTAACATGTGCTAATTTATATACACTGACAACCCTCGTTACCAAGGCTGTTAGTAGTCTGCCAAGTTCCTATCCTCTCACCAGTACCAGCATTTGTACAAGGTTTGTTGTTACAAGTATCACTACAAACTAACCCTGCCCCGTTCTGACGACAAGAGTTAGGATAAGCACAAATACATTGTGCATTATCAGGAGTCGGACGTGTTCCATCATTCGGGTAACCCAAAAGACATTGAAAACCACCAGAGAAAATTCCACCATTTGAAACACAGTAAGGATTTCCTCCGAAACATAAAAACCGACCTGATATCTCTTTTTTACAATTCTCTGAGCTACAAACAGGTCGCGGCGCTGCTTGCTCAGCATCCAAAGAGATTGATGTAAACTGCTCACTGCTACTATCGTCTTCTGGAGACATTCCACATGTTACATCTGGATTAATAGGGCATAGATCAGCAGCATTTACAATACCATCATTGTCCTGATCCTCGTTGCTTTGATCAACACCTATACAATTACCATTAGAACAAACATCGTCTGTAGTACATTCATTATCATCATTACAGCTTGCTGTGTTATTAGTATGTATACAACCAATTAATGGATCATAATTATCATCAGTACAAGTATTATTATCATCACATAACTCATTCGCTGGTTCATCAGCTGAAACAGATTTATCTATAGCAGTTGCTGCTAGAGTACCTTTACAAGTATCTAAAGCTGCTTGTGCTGCATCTACAGCTGCTTGTTGATTTATACAAGTAACAGTCTTAGATACTGGTTCAACAGCTGAAACAGGTTCATCTGTAGCAGCAAAAGATTCACTCCCCCCCCCGAATATTACAGCAAAAATGGCCAGCATGAAAATCAAACTTATAATTTTTCTCATTTCTTTCTTTCTCCCGTTTAACAGTTAACGCTGTAGAATTTATTCCATAAGAGATATATTTTGAAGCTACATTGTTTGCTGTGGATTGTGTTTGATTTTTGGGGATAGCCCTGAAAGATGAGAGCCGATATCTCTCCCCGTGTTTTTGCTATAATTTTTCTATGCCGGTAGAAATAAAAGGGAAATATGAAGGAGAGCTAAGAGTAAAACTTACTCATGGTCCATCTGGTTCTTTAGTTGAAACTGATGCGCCGGCTGATAATCAGGGAAAAGGCGAAAGATTCTCTCCGACTGATTTAGTCGTAGCAGCACTTGGTTCGTGTATGATGACTATCATGGGAATAGTAGCTAAACGGGACGGAATAAAATTCGAAGGTACTAATTTTTGTGCTCAAAAACATATGGCTGAAAATCCCAGACGTATTGGAAAAATAGTTTTAGAGGTTTATATGCCATCTGATTTAACTGATGAGCAAAAGAAAAAACTTGAAAGAGCTGCACATACATGCCCTGTACATCAGTCTTTGCACCCTGATATTGAGCAGGATATAAAGTTTATTTATAAAATCTAATGTTACAAAAGGCAATTTTAGCGGACGTAATTTCTCCGGACACCTCTAAAGAAGAAGCCTTGCAGAGGCTTGATGAGCTTGAAAACCTGGTTAAAACTTTTGGCGGAATAGCTGTAGTAAAAGTCATTCAGAAAAAAAACATACCTGATTATAAGACTTATATTGGCTCCGGGAAACTTCAGGAGATTCTGGATGAAAACAAATCAAATAAAGCAAATCTTTTAATAGTAAATAATCTCCTTAAACCAATGCAGAATTATAACCTGAATGAGATATGTAAAAAGCATGGAATAGAGGTCTGGGACAGGGTGGATTTGATTTTAAAAATATTTGATAAACATGCAAAAAGTGTAGAAGCAAAGTTACAAATTGAACTTGCAGCCATAAAACATATGGGACCGCGGATCTATGGTATGGGTCTGGAACTTACCCGTCAGGCCGGTGGTATTGGAACACGGGGTATTGGAGAAACAAATCTGCAGATTATGAAACGCCATTTGAAAAGGCGTGAACAAAAAATAAAAGAAAAGCTGAAGCACTATGATCAAATTCAGGCAAGCCATAGAAAGCAGAGAAGAAGCAAAGATTTAAAAACAGTTTCACTTGTAGGTTATACGAATGCAGGTAAAAGCACTTTGTTAAATGCACTTACAAAAAAAGGAGTTTATGTGGCAGATAAACTTTTTGCTACCCTGGAAACTACTGTAGGACAGCTTTATCTGCCGTCATCCGGAAGAATTGCTCTTTTGTCGGATACGATCGGATTCATTCAGGATTTACCGCCTGATTTAATAAATGCATTTAAGTCTACACTTAGTGAAATTATTGATGCTGACCTGCTTTTACATGTGATTGACACAGGTGATCCTTTATATGAGTCAAAAATATTAGTTGTAGAAGATATTTTATTTGGCCTGGAAGTTTCAGATAAGCCTAAGATTTATGTTTTTAACAAGATTGACCTGGCTTGTGGACTTGATGTTAAAAATATTTCAAATCATTTTAGTGATTTTTCTCCTGTTTTTGTTTCTTGTCAGGAAAAAAAAGGATTAGAGGAATTAATAAATAAAGTAGAGGAAAAACTGGCAGTACATACAGTACATCAGGTATTATAATAATTGAGTCAAAATATCCATGCCGATACCACAGTTTAAATTAAAAGATTCAAAGCCTGACAGGGATTTTATTGAGTGGAATGAAGAAATGTCCCATAAGCAGGATATTGATTTGTTTTATGAAGGTTCTCATTACTTTATAAGGTGGGTTGAAGAGCAAAGATTAAAGACAATTACTGGCTTGATAAAAACACACATGAAAAAAAATAATATAACAGATCCTGTTATTGTTGAAGCTGGTTGCGGTGCAGGTCATGTCCTGGAAAAAATAGCGGATAGCATAAGTACCGGTAGTTTAACAGGAGTAGATCCTCTTGAATGGTGGCTGGACAAAGCCAGGAAAAGATTAGGAGATAAAGCTAAGCTGGTTAAAGGGTTTGCTGAAGAACTGCCTTTTAAAGACAAATTCGCAGATTTTGTAATTTGTACTGAAGTAATAGAGCATGTAATTGATCCTGTTGTTGTTTTAAGTGAGCTGAAGCGTGTTTTAAAAAATCAGGGACTTATTATTGTTTCAATTCCAAATGAAAAGCTGATTAATAAATTAAAAGATGTTATTGGGTTTTTGAAGATATATCAAAGACTTTTTTTTAATATTCCAAGACGAAATGACGATGAATGGCACCTGCATAGTTTTGATCTTAAGTCATTTAAGGAGCATATTCCCTCTGATTTTAATACCCAGGCTGTTATTCCTGTTCCATCAGTGTTTTTACCGCTTCGATATGTGCTTACTTTCAAATAAAGGTCTTGACAGTTTCAATAGAACAATTCTTTAATATTATAGTCATAGTTAAAAGCAATTAAGGATGGAGTAAATAGTCTCATGGAAAACAATGAAACAAAAAAATTAATCATTATAACTTTAATAGCAGTACTGGTTCTAAATCTTTTGGCTTTCGAGTCAAAGAAAAATTTTGAAAAATCTGTTCTGGAAATTATAAAAAAGGGCCCTGCTGTAGCTGATGGTACAGGAAATGTACCACCACCAAATATGCCCCCTTTTCCTCCACCAGCTCCGCCAAGCGAAGAAGAACAGTTCAAACAACAGCTCGCAGATAAAGTTAATGTAGATTTAGGAAATACTCCGATTCAGGGAAACAGAGATGCAAAAATAAAGATTATTGTGTTTAGTGATTTCCAGTGCCCGTTTTCAAAACGAGGAGCAGATACGGTTCATGCACTTATGCAAAAATACGGCAACAACTTAATGTATGTCTATAAAAACTTACCTCTTCCATTTCATCCTGAAGCAATGCCTGCTGCAAAAGCTGCACTGGCTGCAGGCAGACAGGGAAAGTTTTATGAATACCACGATAAACTTTTTGAAAAACAGGGAGAGCTTGGTGAAGCACTATATGTAAAAATTGCACAGGAACTTGGTTTAAACATGCAAAAGTTTAATGCAGACAGAAACAATCCTGAAATTGAAACCCAGATAAAAGCAGATCAGGCACAGGCAAACTCACTTGGCTTTAACGGTACACCAGGATTTGCAGTTAACGGGGTAAAAGTTCTTGGAGCTTATCCTGTGGAACACTTTGAAAAAGTTATTAATGCGCTGGGTGTAGGTTAAGCGGGCAGTTTCCTAAGCAGCTAACGAAGCTAATAATTCTCTTGCTTCTTCTGCATTCTCAGCTTTTACAACCTGATATTCCTTATTAAATGCATGGTTGATTTCTGCACCCTGATATTGTTCCAGTTTATTGGGCTTGTCATGGTGCCAGGTAGGTATAAATGACTGAATATCAAGTGAGTTTAAAAACATTTTAGTTAACCAAAGCGCTCCCGGGAAAAGAGGAGCTAATTTATTAAATGGTCTTTGCTCAGACGGCGTAGCTATAAAATTAATTTTATTTCTTACTGATTTTTCTATTTCACCAAGCTCTGTATCGTTTAGAAGATATTTCCCCTGAGCACACTCAATTTTAGAATAATTTAAACACTCTTCGATAAGTAACTGTGTAACTTTTTCCAGTGCTGCCTTATCATTGTTCAAAGCTCCCTGTATGACCTCTTCCAGATTAAGTTTATGATTATAAAGTTCAGCAGTTTTTGCAAATATGCCATTCTGAAAAATCTCATTTAATTTTTTGTTTCTTGTATCTGTCGAATTAACTGAAAACAGCTCTGTTAATTTAAACAATATTTTGTGCTTTTCTTTAGCCTGATCCAGACTGTATTTTGCAAGTACATCCTGATATTTTGGATTTCCATACTCATTTTCAATATTTTCATCGTAGAAGTTTGGAACACAGAATTTTATACATTTTCTTGCAAGGGCTGACACACCAGCTATAACCGGGTTATTGTATATTTTTTCTCTTAGTGTCTTTAATGCAGTCAGTGTTTTATCGTCACCTTCTTTCTTTATATATTTTCCAATTAATTTTCTGCCAAAGTAAATACTCTGGAAAATACCCTGGGGCAGCCTGCTAAAGAAAATATAAAATCCGGTATAAATAGTAGTGATAGACTTGGCATATCTGCCAAGCCACTTATCTATAAATGCTGCACTTCCGCCTTTCGCCTGGGCTTCTTCACTTTTATGTTTTCTTCCTAACATTTCAGAAAATAAAATTCCCATTGCAAACGGACTTGCTGTGTGGAAGAGCATCTCTCCGGAATTTTTTATATCTCTAAGGAGACTCTTTTCATTTGGATCTTTTGAAATTTCTTTTTCTATTTTTTTACCTAATAATTCCATCCCTTTATAAAAACTCTCGGGCAAAACAGGTTTCAGGTGTTCCCGTTCAGTTACAAAAACTCTCATAAATGCATCTACACCCTTTGCATATGCTTCAGGCAAAGCCACAAAAATACTTGCTAATTTACTTATACCAAGTATTGGTCTTTGAAAAAATTCACCTACCGAAGACTCACCTCTAAAAAATTTGGATATAAAATCCAAACCATCTGCTGCATGTATAAGGCATGGCATTGCCGGATTTGCAGTACTGCCAACAGTAAGCATTCTTTCTGCACTTTTTACAATTTTGTCAAAGTCACTGGCTTGTAATCTGTGATATTCTTCCAGTGATTTATCTCCTTTATCCTCTGCCTTTTTTGCTTTAATTTGTTCTGCTTTTCTGAATCCATTAGCAATTAATGCCTGAGTATTTCCAAATGCCCATGTATATCCTGTAAAAGCAGTGTAGAGCACATTTAAAGGAGCTATGGCCATATGAAAAACAGATTTTGTCCAATTTTCAGGATCTAGAAATCTTCCAAAAATATAAAAAAACAAACCATGGCTTGTAAGCCTGTAATCTACCTTCATCCATTCATCAAAATTAATAATGTCGTTCTTATTGCCGTTTCCATTAGAAGCAGAATTTCCATTTGTATGATTATGTGACCTTGCTAAAAAATAGTTTTTAAATTCATTTCCAATTTCTGCAACCGGATAAGAAATAGTAGAAAGAAGACTGAACACCCCGCCAACTTTACGTAAAAATAATGCCGGAAATTGAGAACCTTTTATAAGTGCTCCAAGTGCTAAAGCAACTGTTCCTCCAGCTCCTGCAACACCTGCACCAATTGCAAATTTCTTTTTTACCTTTTTAAACCTTTCTTCAGCAGAAAGACCAGGAGTATCATTTCCATTCTGGCCAGGAGATGCTGGAAAATGAATTCTTGAAGCTGAATCTAAAACACTTGGAATCATTAATCCCGACCTTTTTCCTCGGATATATATGAATTATTTGACTATAATACAGGTTATGAAGGCTATAGTCTAGAATTTGTTTTTATAATCTTGACTTATAAACTCAACTTTAATTTATTCTTAATGATTTACAAATTATAAACTTATTTTTTCTTTTTTTGTAGTTTTAATAATTCCCGATAAAGCTTTTGCTCTTCTTCGGTAACAATCGTTGGAATATTTATCTTTACTTTTACAAAATGATCTCCGCGGCCTTCTTTTTTCTGGTAAGGCAAACCTTTTCCGCGCAGTCTTAAAATCTTATCGTTTTGTGTGCCGGGCGGTACAACCATTTTAACCGGCATATCTACAGTCGGGATCTCTATTTCACTTCCTAAAATAGCTTCAGCCGGTGTAATGGCAATTTCTGAATTAATATCATCGCCATCAATTTTAAAAAACGGATGAGGTTTTAATTTGACTATCATATATAAATCACCAGGTGCTCCTCCGTTTCTTCCCGGAAGCCCTTCCCCCGCCATCCTGATTTTTGAGTTTTCTCTGACATTTGGAGGGATTTTTACTTCAAGTCTTTTTGATTCATGTCCTGGAACATTAATATCCATTTTTCTTATAGTCCCCTTGTAAGCTTCTTCCAAAGACAAATGTAAATCAATAGACTGATCTTCTCCGCGCCGTTTTGTCTCGTGGCGTGTATATGTCTGTGTAAAGGTTTCACCAAAAGGAGAAGATCTGCCTTTTAATGCTTCTCCAAAGAGGATTTCAAAAAAGTCACTAAAAGGCGAATCCTGGGTTTTTGTAAAGCCTTTTGAAAAATCAAAATTAAAATCAAATCCCGGTGGCGGTGTAAAATCACTGCCTCCTCTAAAGCTGTTTCCTAAAGTATTGTATTTTCTTCTTTTACCGGCATCACCTAAGACTTCATAGGCCTCATTAATTTCTTTAAATTTTTCTTCAGCATCTTTATTATTTTTATTTGCATCCGGATGATGTTTACGTGCTAATTTTCTGAATGCAGTTTTTATTTCCTTTTCAGTAGCGCTGCGCGGAACACCTAAAATTTCGTAATAGTCTTTATACTTGACCATATTTTTTATTATATCGTTTTACAGTGCCAGAGGGGGTGTGTAAAAAAAATCGAGGGTGTTTTACAGCGCGGGTCCTGTCGCCTTCAGGTACCCTTCAGAGCTTCGTCACACAGTTCCTCGCTCTGAACCCTTCCCTTTCGGTCGCCGTTGGCGAACCTCGCCCCAGGCGGGCGCCACCCGCTTAGATCCTCGAAAGATTTACACGCCCCCGCTACGGACTCACAAGACTATAACCGACAATCGTACTCCACTCTCCGGTTTCATGAAAAAAATCCGGTGAAATACTATAGTTTGATGTAAGCTGAAACCAGTTATTTTTATTTTCCGGATCTTTGTCAAGAGAAGTTTTACTTAAACCAATTAAAACATCAGTTGGACCATTTGTAGATATCTGACTTAAGTTTGCTGTTTGATTAAACGGAGATAATAATTTTCCTGCATTTGGATTTGCTTTTGAGCCAGTCTGAGTGGTAAAGCTTAGTGAAATGTCTTTTGGATCTATATTAACCGGTGAATCAGATACATTACTCCTTTGAGCAGTTAGTTTCCATGAGTTTAAATTTGTTCTTATTCTGATTGATGATGAACCATAGACAACTGAATTATTTAAATCCGGTGTCAGTTTTAAATTTACATTTATAGTTGGATTAGTTCCGGATTTATTATCATTTTCACTATCAGTAATAATTAACTTGCCACTGACAGTAATATTTAATGGTACTGTAGCCTGATTGGATCTGGCTGTTAAATTACTTAAAACAAAAAACACACAACAAGAAATAATAAGCAAAAACAAAAACCTTGTTGTGTGTGTGTTTATAGTCATGAAATGAAAGATGATTTTGGCTAGGAAACTAGTACTTAAAGATTAGTTCTTCTAGTCTAGTAGATATGTCCTATACATCGTCCATTATTTTATAAAAAAATTATATTTAAGTTAAAAGAGGCAGATGATTTAAAAAGTCTAAGGAAAACCCTATGGGCTAACCAGATTATACGTAATAGTAGTTCTCCATGTGCCTGGCTGGAAGAAAAAGTCTGGCAGAATGCTGTACAGGGTATTAACCTGAAAATAATTATTAGTGTTTGTATTGTCTCTGGCAGTCGATGTTTTTGCTGTACCGCTGATTACATCAACTGGTGCTGAAGTAGAAATACTGCTTAAATCTGTGCCTGCATTAAATGGAGCTACAAGTGTTCCTGCCATTGCATTTGCATTTGTACCGGCCTGAGTAGTTACTGACAAAGTTATATCCATTGCCACAATGTTTGTAGGGCCTGTATCAATTTCTGTGGTTCTTTGTGCAGTAAGCCTCCATGTAGATCTATTTGTCCTTATCCTGAAGTTTGCATCTCCGGTTACCGGAGCAGTCCCTAGATCAGGTGTTATAGAGAGGTTTACGTTAATGGTTGGATTTTTACCTGCGCTTGAATCATTTGAAGCATCAGAAATTGTAAGGGTTCCATTTACAGTTATGTTTACTGGAATAGTGGCTGACTGAGAATAAGATTTTAATGGTGTTATTAGCAAGATTAACAACACAAACAGACCTATAAAAATGTAATATTTTCTTTTCATTGATTTTATGTAGGGCTGGTACCATGTATTTCTTTCCACAAATTTCTAAAATATATCTGGTAATTTTGTACCAAAAACAGTGCAGGTGCTGACTGTAATCAGCACCTGCAAAAGACCGGATTCTCTATTATGGAGAAACCAGGTTATATGTGATGGTTGAACTGAATGTTCCCGGTGTGTAGAAGAAGTCTGGTTGTATGCTGTAAGTTGTACCTACCTGAAACCAGTTGTTAGTATTATTAGCATCTCTTGCAGATGATGTTTTGGCAGTACCAGTAATAACATCTACAGTAGTTGCAGTAGTAATACTTGACAAGTTAGTTTGTGCGGTAAATGGAGCTACCAGAGCACCAGCATTTGCATTTGCACTTGAACCGGCTGATTTTGCAATGTCAACCAGCACATCAGTGTCTGCAATGCTTGTATCACCAGCATCTGAAGCAGTTCTTTGAGCTGTAAGTCTCCAGGCAGAACGATTTGATCTTATTCTGAAGTTGGCACTTCCACTTTGCAGTGTATGTCCAAGGTCAGGAGTTACGGTTAAGCTGACGTTCTTTGTAGGATCTTTTCCAGCCATTGTATCATTGTCACCATCAGAAACAACCAGTGAACCGTTAACTGCGATTGACAATGGTACTGTTCCGGTTTCTGCCTTTATCTCCGATATTGTTATTGAATTTACACAGAGTAAAAGCAATATCAATAATAGGCCACGCATTTGTTTTAACATAGTTTTTCCTTCCTTTTCTTTCTGGCAACCTGGATGTTATCTGGATAAAAGCTCTTTGATTCAGAAAATAGTTTGGATATAAATTTTTCCTAGCCATAAGAAAAAAATCATCTTCCAAGTCATTGACCTTTTGTTCCAATAACCTTTTTTGGTTACCTGTTATTTCTATCGGTATAAAATATCTACTCGGTAAAAATTAGGATCATATTACTAGGACTAAAATACTTTAATTTCTTCAGGTCTGGTTTTATATCTGATTGGAAGATATAAGTTATCTGTCTTTTCTTTTCCGCGGACTTCAATTTCTATATCTTTCGGGTCAGTTTCTAATTCTTCCGGAAGAAAATCAGGGTCAACTTTTAATTTATATTTCCCGGGTTTTACATCACCTAGTACAAATGAACCTCCTGTATTTGTTAAGGTCTCAAAATCAGTACCTTCCAGATAAACTCTAATATCCTGGAGCTCTGGTTCTTCTTCCAGTTTCATTGTAGGTTCATTTGCAAGCTCAAGTTTTCCACCCAGTGCTCCAAAGTAAGCAAGAATAAAATCAAAATTAGTTTCTTTCCCGGCTTCCACCTTTATATCTACTGATTCCGGTGTAATTGATGTTAAATAGGATGGCAAATCAGAAAATTCAATTCTTACTCTGTGTATTCCTGGAGTAAGGCTGGGGAATTCAAATGTGCCATCTTTATTTGTAGTAATTGTATAATTCCCGAGATTAATTCTTACGTTTTCCATTCCTCTTTCTCTTGTTGTTCCGGGCAGAATAATTTTATTCTGCTCAGTTGGCTTTCTTGGATTTTCTTCCAGTACAATAACTTTTCCTTTTATTCTGCCAATGGTTTGCGCTTCTCCAAGGCCAGGCAGGTTACCTGCATTTTTTCCGCGCAGGTTGTACTGGTAGATACCGGAGAGTGATGTTAAGAACTTTGTTTTATCATAGTGAAGGCTGAGCTGGTTTTTTTTATTTACCTGATAATTCAGATTCAAACTGTAAAGTGAACTTGGGCTGTCATTCTGTGGTAGCAGAGCACCGGTTTGTACTAAAAGATTCAATTTATTATCTAAAACAGGTCCAAGATTTATTCCAAATCTTACTTGTTTATACAGCTTACTGCCCTGTATATAACTCTGTAGTCCAAAAAATCTATTAATTGATTTATTTATATTTAAGTCATAAGTTTGAAACTTGGTTACTGATTTTTCTCCAATTGATGTTAACTTTAAGGGTTTGTCATCTGCAAAAGTAAAATAATTTATACTTGCGGAAAAGTTTACCGTTCTCCAGTTTTTCATTATGCTTGTTCTAAAAAATGAGTTGGTTCTTCTTTCTATTAAAGTTTCCAAATCTACTGTGGAAATGTTTGTCATGTTTATAGGAAATAAAACATTGTCAATTGCTCTTGTAGAAGATATTTGAGAATCATTCTTTGAGTAGCTTGTTAATATTGTTGGACCTTTTTTAAATGGAGTAGCTGAAGCAAAGATATTTGTAACACTGTAGTCATTTGGTTTTTGAGAGTTTAGATTATATTTTCCAATTGAGTGACTAATGCCAATATTTGATCTTGGAGGTGTTATATTTAATCCAAAAGTTGTTTCATTTCTGTCATGGTAAAAAGGATTTCCCGATAAAGTATAAAATCCAGGAGAATAATAAGCTCCTTTTGAAAAGAAACTTACCCAGTCTTTTGGTTTTAATCTGACTAAAATATCTCCGCCAGGACCCTGACTTGATTTTCCTGTAACCTTGTCATTTGAAGCGCCAAAAGCTAAGTTTAAATTTCCTTCAAAATATTTCCCGGTTTTTGTAGCGCTTAGTGCAAATAAACCTCCGCTTTGTTTTGATCTGACAAGTGAGTTTGTTATGGTGTCATTGTAAGCAGCTTCTCCAATTGAAAACTGCCATGGCTTATTCGGTGAAGTGGACCATTCAGCGACTTCTGCAAGCCTTCCATATTTTACAAATGAAAGATTTCTGCCTAAGATTTTTCCATTTGTAGGTAAAAAACCTGTTCCAAAAATAAATTTACTGTCCTTTAATAGTCCGCTAGTCTGAACCTGTACTCCTCTAAGAGTAATTCCTCCGATTAACGGTGACTTGATTAAACTTAGAGGTTTATCACCTACATGAACCTGAAATGGAGAGGCATTTTTATAATATGAAAAATTCCCGGTATCAAAATTTATTAAAGGTGCATTAGTCCCTGACTTTATCAGAAAATCAGATGTTATTGCATAATTATCATTATGAAAGCCATTGTTTATTTCTGTCCTTCTTGTGTAAAATGACTGACTTTGTAACCAGTCAAATGAGTTTGTAACCGTTAAATAGTCTACTAGTAAATCTTTTACACCTTTTCTTGCAAGCGGTTGTACGGTGCCGACAGCATTACTTCCACTTCCAATAGTATTATTTAATACTAACTTGTCTTCTTCATTATCTTTTGATGTTAATCCAAGCAACATTACCAGTGCATTTGTCGGAACCATTTGTGAATCAGCTCCTGTAATTATTCTGTTATAGCCAAAGAGGGTTTTAAATGGTCTGTTGTTTATAGTTACTATTCCGTTTCTGACATTTAACTGAACTATTGATTTATCTCTGTACCTTTGAATTGTAATTGTGCCATTTACAAGATCTGTGGTTACCCTGTCCTGTAATTTTTCAGCAATTTCTTCAAGTGGAAAAAGCCATATATCGTTGTCAAGAATCGGTTTTTTGTTAAATATTACTTTTTGATCGTTCAGTATAACTTCAGGCGGTTCAGGTACGAGCTGAGAAATGACAGGTAAAGCAAAAATAAATGAAGTATACGTCAATAAAGACAAAACAAATAAAATATTTTTTCTTTTTAAGAAAAATTCCATAAGAGAAAATAAGTAAAAGCGGGCTAACCCGCCATTATTTACATTCCACAAATGTTTCCATTAAAAAATATTTTTAAATAAAAAGTACTTTAATCCTAGTCTTATATGTTTAGTAATAATATTCTTTTGCATTTATCTAGGGTGAAATCAGGTTATATGTAATTATCGTACTATATGTACCTGGTGAATAGAAAAAGTCAGGAGCTATTCCATAAGTAGTGTTTACCTGGAAATAGTTATTTGTATTTGTTCCATCTTTTGTACTTGAAGTTTTTGCTGTTCCGCTTACTACACCAGCACTTGAAGCAGTAGGAATACTGTTCAGGTTTGTTAAAGCTGTAAATGGTGAAACAAGCATCCCTGCATTTGCATTTCCAGTTGAGCCTGCAGACTTTACAACTGATAAAGTAACATCAGTATCTGCAATGCCAGTGGAACCTGCATTGGAAACAGTTCTTTGAGCTGTAAGCCTCCAGGTAGTTCTATTTGTACGGATTCTAAAGTTTGCCTGACCAGTTACTATAGCTGCACCAAGATCAGGAGTAACTGATAAGCTAACATTTATATTTGGATTTATACCAGACATAGAGTCATTTGAAGCATCAGTTATAACTAAAGCCCCGTTTACAGTAACATTTACAGGGACAGTAGCTGCTGTCTGGGCAGAAGCAATCTCTTCAGATGAATATAAAACAAGGATCGCTGTGACTGCAATTGAAAGAAGTAATTTTTTTACCATAGGACCTCCTGTATTTTTAACGTGTCCTATATATCTATATTCGTCATTGCCTGAAAACCTAAATCCTGTAAATGTTCTAGTACACTGGAAAATTTGGTAGAGTTGTCCTATAGTAATAAGAGTATTTTTTTATCTGCAAATTTATCTTATCCGAGTTATTGACCATTTGTTGTTATATTTTGCAGGCTTTACATGTGAAAAATCCATATTTTCATTTTTTTCTTTTAACAATCCAGCTTGAATTGCAATAGCTACTGCCTGAGACCTGTTTGAAATCCCCAGTTTTTTAAATATATTACTTATATGATTTCTTATTGTAGAAGTGGTCAAATACAAAACTGATGAGATTTTTTTATTGGTTTCTCCTTTTGCAAGCAATGATAATATTTCCAGTTCTCTGCTTGTAATGCCAGCTTCATTTATTATTTCCCGAGCTAAGCCAAGCTCTCTGTTGTTATTTTTAAATTTTTCATGTGTGTAGCGTAACGTGCGAACTATTTGTTTTGCACTTACTTCTCCTTTAATAAAATAGCCTTGTGCACCGCTTTGTATAGCTCTTACTACTATATCTTCATCATCAAGACTGGTAAAAATAATCACAGGTTTATTATGATAACTGGAATAAAATTCATAAAATGTTTCAAAACCTGTACTATCCGGTAACACCAAATCAAGTAAAACCAGATCAACAATTTTTTCCAGAGCTAAAGCTATTCCGCTATAAAGACTATTAGCAATAGTAACTTCACAAACACACTCGTTTTTTAAATATTCATTTATTAAAGAAACATCGGCAGGATTATCATTAATAATTAGAACTTTAAGATTTTGTTCGTTCATTTTTTTCTTTTCATAGTTTTTTCAAAACACCTTGTCTTTTAGCATTTAACCCATAGGAATACTAAACAAAACCATAACGTTTCCATTTGTCATGTTTGCAATATAATGTCAACCTTAAATGTGTCTGCAATGTATGAAGATCGTGTGCAGATAATAGCTATTAGTTTTTTAAATAGACTTAATTTATCTGCAGCAATATAAAACGCTCCCTTCAAACCGACTGTCTCTGGAGCAAGCTCTCGAGTTTTTCGCTCAGGCACAATAAAAAAAGCAAGCCAGATGGCTTGCTTTTTTTATTTTATTTACTCTAGCTAATTATTACCAGTTATTACCATTTAAACGGTTCATAATCAGTAAATTTGCCTGCCCAGCTGTAGTTTTCTGCTGTCCATGGTTTATCCCAGCCGTACTGGATGCCATCATATGCACCCATTACTATGCCTGATACTCCACCAGCTACTGCACCGACAACACCACCGGTTAAAAATCCAACTGTCCTTTGTACTCCGCCATCTTTTTTCCCAAGTGCTTCGGCAGTGGCATCAGTTCCCCACATCCAGCCTTTTACAAAGCCTCTGCTTAAACCAACTACCGGTCCTACTACAACTCCTGTAATAATACCTGTAGTTTGTTTGAGAATCTCTTCACCATCAGCTTT
Organism: Candidatus Melainabacteria bacterium RIFCSPLOWO2_02_FULL_35_15; assembly: GCA_001784585.1. Taxonomy (GTDB): domain Bacteria; phylum Cyanobacteriota; class Vampirovibrionia; order 2-02-FULL-35-15; family 2-02-FULL-35-15; genus 2-02-FULL-35-15. The sequence goes on from MFRN01000037.1 coordinate 15,591, forward strand.
AGCTTGCATTGTGGTCATTGGAAACAAAAAGCTAACAACTAGTAAAAGTAAGAACAAATTCTTTTTCATATTTACACTCCTTATAAGACTTCCCTAAGAAGAACTTTTTTACAATGAAGTAGTATATCATCATAAAAAATAATGCAAGTATGTTTATAAAGTTATTGTTTCTGCCATACTGAAGCATTAACAATTTCCATTAGTTCAGGGTAAATTTTCCCTGATAAACGGGAACTTTTCTGATGCTACAATAACAAATCTATGGTCAAAAAGATTATTCTTGCATCATTAAGAGGCTTTTGTGCCGGGGTAATAAGAGCCATTGATATTGTAAATCTTGCTCTTTTAAAGCTTGATCCGCCAATTTATGTCAGGCATGAGATTGTTCACAATGAACATATAAAAAAAGATTTTGAGTCCCGCGGGATAATTTTTGTAGATGAACTGGGCGAAGTACCGGATGGAAACTGTGTGATTTTATCTGCACATGGATCGGAAGTAAGAGTTTATACAGAAGCAAATAAAAGAAATCTTGCAGTAGTAGATGCTACATGTCCGCTTGTAATTAAGGTTCATCTTGAGATGGTAAGCGCCTGGAAAAAAGGCTACAAGGTTATTTATATAGGACATAAAGGGCATCAGGAAGTAATCGGTGCCATGAGTAACCTGCGAGGCGACTCCTGTTTTCTGGTGGGCTCTGTGGAAGATATTGATAAGCTCCCCTCTAATCTTGGGAAAGTTTTTATTGCTACACAGACTACACTGTCTGTAGATGATACAAAAGAAATTATTGAATTACTAAAGAAAAAATACAAAGAAGTTGTACTCCCCGGAGCACAGGATATTTGTTATGCTACACAAAATCGTCAGGATGCAGTTAAGGAACTGGCAAAAGTTACTGATTATATTTTAATTATCGGATCAAAAAACTCTTCAAATTCATGCCGGCTTGTAGAAGTAGCCAGGCTTGCCGGTACACCTGCAGAGCTTGTCCCGGATCCTTATACTTATAAAGTACCAAAAGAGCTTCATGGGAAAATTGTAGGAATAAGTTCAGGAGCATCTGCTCCGGAGAGCCTTGTAGAAACTTTAATTAATAGACTTAGTGCGCCGGTTGAAATCCTTAAATTTAAAGATGAAAATGTAAACTTTAAATTACCTGAAATGGAAAAATTAAAAAGACCAGTATCGGCTGCATAAGTAAATCATTACCTTAAAATAGGCTATCTTTGCAACAGTCTCCTAAAAGCAGGACAAATTTCATCCATTTACTTTATTTAATCCTTAATTAATTTTGGGTATAACTCTGTAAATACCTGACAAGTAACAAGTATAAAAAATGAGTAAAAAATTTAAAATCAAAATTTCCCGGCCAGCATTGTTATTAATGCTGTTTGCATTTGTTTTTAATTTGGCTCTTTGCTCTTACGCAGAAGAGTCTAACTACTATGATGTTTCTGATACAGCCAGACCGCCTTCTGCATTTAGCATATGCTGCTGTTTAAAAGAAAGTGATGATAGCTTTCAGGTTCTTTACAGCTGTAAATATCTTGAAGATGAAAAATGCCCGCTACATTCCAGACAATATAAAACAACTACTGGTGATTGCCCAAGCAATCTTATCTTTACAAAGTACTTGCCGGAACAAAATCAGAATTCAAAAGACAATTAACAAATAAGAAGGAACTATTTATGAACTTTTTAATGTGGGAATCATTTGGAAGATTATTAATCATCTTTAATAGTTTTGTGTGCTCTTCCATTTTTATCTTTACCGTTTGCTTTTTTCTTAAATAAAGCCGATCTTTTATTTTCTCCGGATCTAAATACATTCAGGACATCACTAACCCTGCCTATACTGGACATAATTTTTCTTAAATCATAAAGATCTGATACTTCCACTACAATTTTTAGAACTGCTGTATCGTTTGAAGTTCTTCCTACTACTCTTAAATCACGTACATTTATTTTTTCATCTGCAACCTTATTCAAAATATCTCTTGAAATCCCGACTCTATCAATACACTCTACTTCAATTGCAGCGCTGTAAGTTTTACTTTTTGATCCGTGCCATTGAACCGGGATTATTCTTTCATTTTCCACTATATCCAGATTCTGACAATCATTTCTGTGAACTATTATGCCTTTACCTTTGGAAACCACACCTACAATATCTTCTCCGGGAAGCGGTGAACAGCATTTTGCCAAATGATGCAGCATACCTTCAAGTTCAGCCACTACTTCCTCGGATTTTTTCTCTGTAACATAAATATCTTTTATAACTTCAATTTCCTGAGACACGAATCCCTTTAATTTACCTTTAAGCTGTGCAATTGTTACATCACCGCAACCGAGCGACGAGAGCAAATCTTCTTTTGTAGCTCTGTTTAGTTTTTGAATTGCCTGATCAAAATCTTCTGAAGATAAAATCTCATCAACCTTGTTTTCACCAAATTCGTTTGCAATAAGCTTTTTTCCCTGCTCAATATGAATATCCCTGTGTTGTTTTTTAAACCATTGGCGGATTTTATTTTTTGTAGAGTTTGTAACTACGTAGTTTAACCAGTCAAGGCTTGGATGAGCATTTTTACCTGTAACAATTTCTACAATATCCCCGTTTTTTAAAGTAGTACTCAAAGGAACCATCCTGCCATTTACTTTTGCACCAATACATCTGTTACCAATATCAGTGTGGATCCTGTATGCAAAATCAACCGGCGTTGAGTTTCTGGGTAAGTCTATTACTTCACCTTTCGGAGTTAAAATAAATACTTCGTCAGAAAGAAAATCCAACTTTACTGCATCAATATATTCTTCCGGATCCTTCAGGTCGCTCTGCCATTCTATTAACTGCCTTATCCAGGCGAGTTTGTCATCATACATGTCATCAGCTTTTTTTTGTGATCCTGCTTCTTTGTATTTCCAGTGTGCAGCAATACCATACTCAGCAATCTGATGCATATCTTCAGTACGTATCTGAATTTCAACCGGTCTGCCATGCGGCCCTACAACAGCAGTATGGAGAGACTGGTACATATTAGGTTTTGGAATTGCAATGTAATCTTTAAACTTGCCGGGAATAGGCCTGAAAAGATCATGAATGATACCCATTACCTCATAACACTGTCTTTCTCTTTCTACAATTATTCTTATTCCCAGCAGATCATATAGTTCTTTTGAAGCAAGTCTGTTCATTTTTCTGTAAATGCTATAGAGATGTTTTGGTCTGCCGTATATTTCAGCTTTAATTTCTGATTTTTCCAGTTCGGTTTTTATCTTTGAAATTATTTCTTTTATTTTCTTTTCGCTGTACTCTCTGTCACCCATTACAAGTCTTTCAACTTCTTTGTACTTCTCAGGCTCCAGATAAAAAAACGATAAATCTTCCAGCTCATTTTTTGCCTTGTTTAAACCAAACCTGTTTGCAAGCGGTGCAAATATGTCCCGGGTTTCCTGTGCAATTCTTTTTTGTTTTTCGGGAGACAGGTGATTTAAGGTCTTCATATTATGCAAACGATCAGCAATTTTTACCAATACCACTCTTAAATCAAGAGCAATTGCCATGAGCATTTTTCGGAAATTTTCTGCCTGATGCTCCTGTGTAGAAACAAAACTTAATTTACCTATCTTTGTAACTCCTTCTACAAGCTGTGTGATTTCAGATCCAAATTCTTTTTCAAGTTCTACTATATCTATATCAGTATCTTCAAGAGTATCGTGAAGCAATCCGGCACAGATAGTATCAGAATCACAATTTAAATCAGTTAAAATTTCTGCTACAGAAAGCGGATGAATAATATAAGGTTCTTCACTGACACGCTTCTGCCCGCCATGCAGTCTGCAGGCAAAATTTAAAGCTTTTTTTATCTTCTCAAAATCTGTTTTAGGCCTGTCCAGCTTTGAAAATTTGTCTAAAAATTGTGTTACTAAGGTTGTTTCTGTCTTTTCACTCAAGGATTTCAATACTTCTCCTTCAGTTTATAAATTCATCATTGAATCTCTTATATTGAATTATAGACAAACAGAGCTGTTTTTATTCACTTCTTTGTAATATCTTCAGAATTTCTTTAAAATTAACAAGAACAAGATAACAGTTTTTTTCTATGCTATAAGTCTGACCTTAGACCCTTTATCATCTTTTGTAACCAGGATCTGGGCCGGGAAGGCTTCCTTAAGCTCATCCAGGTGAGTAACTACCAGAATTAATTCAAATTCATTTTGAATGGATTTTATTACTTCCACCAGTCTTTCTTTTCCAGCATCATCCTGAGAACCAAACCCTTCGTCAATAATCAATGTCTGTAATTTTGCCCCTGCTCTGTTTGCAAGAAGTCTTGATAAAGCTAATCTCAGTGCAAAATCAATTTTAAATGCTTCTCCACCGCTGTAAAGTTCATAGTTTCTTGTACCGAGATCATCAGCTATAACTACATCCAGTGTCTCAGTTAAACCATCTGCACTCTTCTTTTCCCGCTGCGTTAGCAGGGCAATGTGCATTTGATTTTCAGTAAGTTTGCTTAAAATCCTGTTTGCCTCTTTTTCTATTTCCGGCACTACGGTTTCAATGATTGCTACCTGAATACCGTTCTTACTGAATGCTTTTCCCAGGATCTCAAGCTCTTTTTTCTCATTTAAAAAGTTTTCAATTTTACTTTCTTTCTCTTTCAATAACTGTTTTGCATTTCCTATCTCCTTAAGAATCTGCTCGATTACAATTAATTGTTTTTTTATTTCATTTAATTTTGTGTTCCTTTCAAATTCTTTTTGCTTTAATTCATTTATTTCTTTTACCAAAAGATCAATATTTTCAATTTGTTTTTTATTTACTCTAATTAAGCTCTCAAGCTCATTTATCTCATTTTTACCGGATGAAATTTTTAAAGTTAAACTTCCGGATTCTTTTTGAAGAGATGGGATTTCTGCCTCTGCCTCACTGAGCGAGTTATAAGCTGCAACGATTTCTTCCCTGTTTTTTAAATTCTTTTTTAAATCCTCGTATAATTCAGGTGAATAGTTTAAGTTATTTATCTGATTTTTAATATTAGTAATTTTTTCAGTGATCTCTTTAATCCGGCTGCCACTGTTTAAAAATTCATCCAAAGAATTAATCTCATTCTGAAAAGCATTAATTTCTTTATCCAGGAGTACGATTTGCTCCTTTGTTTTCCGGAATTCACTTCTTGAGACTTCAAGCTGGGATGTTAAAAACGAAACTGCCTCTGCACCGGTAGCTTTTTCTATCGGTCTTATGTCAATTTCTTCCTGTTTTATTTCTCTTAATTCCGGTAAAATCGAAATTATTATTTTTCCGAAATTGCTTATTTTTTCTTTTGTGCCTGCATGCTCTTTTCTTTTTGCCTGAAGCTTATTTTCTACAAGCTGAATCTCCCCATTAAGTACTTCTTCTTTACTTTCCAGAGCAGTAATATCAGAATTATAAAGTTCAATAATTTTCCCCTTATCTTTTATAGGACTTCTGCATAATGGGCAAGGCTTGGAATTACCGTGTTCATGCAATGTTTTCATATTTTCTTTTATTTTTTCTTTTTCAGTATTTAATTTTTTTATCTCTGCCAAAATCAGCTCTTTTTTGTGCTTTAACTCCAGACCTTCTGTTTCAATCTTTGAAAAATTTTCCTGTAACTCTTTAAATATTTTTATTTTACTCTCTGCACGATGTAAAAAATCTCCAAACCTGTTTTCGTTTTTAAGTTTTTCGTCTAATTTTATTTTAAAACTGTTTCTGTCTTTTAGTTTTGATTTATAAACTGCAAGCTCCTGCTCTGTTTTTTTTATTTTTTCTTTTAATTCCGCCTCAAGGCAGTTTTTTTCTAAAGTAAGTTTACTAAACTGCTCTTTATTAAACTCAGCAGTTTCATATTCTGTTTTTAACTTTAAATATTCATTGTATTCTTTTATGATATGTGACTTACTCTTAATAAGTTCATTGTATTTTTCTTCCTTATTTTTAATGTTTAAAAGCTGTTCTTCCAGAACTTTGATTAGAATTTCCTGATTTTGTCTGGATTTTTCAAGAGTTTGAATTTGTTTCCCTTTTTCTTTTTTTTCATTTAATTCTTTCTCTTTTGCTTTCAGCAGATCTTTTACCTTCCTGAGTTCATCTTCTTCACTGGCAACCTGTACAGAAATACCGGAAAAGCTTTCTTTCATTTCATTTTCTCCCTGTATTTTTTCTTTTAAAGATAAATTGATATTCTGCTCAAGCAATATTCCCTGCTCAATTTCTCTTGCCTGTAATTTTGCAGCTTCACAGAGTCTGTCATAAACTTCAAGCCCTAAAATATCCGCAAGTATTTGTTTTCTTTCATTTGGTCTTTTTACTGTAAACTCGTCTGCTTTTCCCTGCCTAAGATAAACACTGTTCACAAATGTCTCATAATCCATTTTTATTGTCTTTATGATCACTTCCTGAGTTTGCCTCGTAGAGCTGAGTGTAAGTGATTTCCAGCTTTGCTCTTCCGGATTAAAAATCTGAAACTCCAGATTTGATTTTCCCTGTGAATTTTTAAGAGCTTTATTTCTGGATCTGTAAACCTTATAAAGATTTTTTTCCATGTAAAAATCCACTTCACAGGACATTTCACCAGTACCAAGTTTTATGAGTTCATCAGTTCTGGCTCTGCCTTCTTCCCATAGTGTCCATGTAATGGCATCAAGCAAGCTCGATTTTCCTGCACCGTTTACCCCGATTAAGCAAGCCACATGCATACCTGAAAGGTCAACTTCAGCATTTGAATAAGACATGAAATTTTTTAAAATAAGTTTCTTGAATATCATTTATTTAATTATAGAACTCTAATAAGGTATGTACGTATGATTGACTAAGTTAAGATCTCCAAGTACAATGTACAAGTTATTTATTTAAGAAAAAAATCAAAACTATGGAGGATTTGTGTCAATTGACCTTTTAACAGCACATGATAAAGTAAGAACAATTCGTACAGATGCACCGTTCTTAGAACCTAAACCTGGAGTCAAAACAGGATACAAATTATTTACGGTTGAATCAATAGAACATGAATTAAATAAATTAAGATCTGAGAAAAAACTTATTTTAGAAGATATAACAGTAAAAGAAATAATTAACACAGGACAGGTACAGCAAGCCGTTTTAAAAATACCTTCACATACTATTCACCCAAAAACACTTGATGTAGTAAGAATGTGGTTATGGAATAAAGGAAACGGAATAGCTGTAGTCTTTGATAAAAATCCATACATACCTACGAGTAAAGTTAGTGCTAACAAAGACTACTTTACAATTATAGAAAAAGAATTTAAATAAAATTAACATTGTGTTCTAACAAATAACAGTGATATAATGACTTAAGTTTAGGAGACTTTTTTATATGTTGCTTGATTACTTAAATGCGGCTTTAAAAAAAGCAAAGTATGAAGTTATAAAAAATGAAAAAGAAAAATATTATGCAGAAATATCTGTATGTAAGGGTGTTTGGGCAACAGGTAAAAGTTTAAAAGAATGCAGGAAAAATTTATTGAGTACCCTTGAAGGTTGGCTAATTATTCGTTTACAAAGAAAACTCCCGATTCCTAAAATAGAAAATTATGATCTAAAGCCACTAAAAGTAAGATATTAAATTAATGGGGCAAAGATTACCTCCAGTTAAATGGAAAGAGCTTGTAAAAAAATTACAACAATTTGGTTTTAGCGGACCATTTATTGGTGGCAGACATCCTTATATGGTAAAAGGTAATTTAGTTCTGACAATTCCAAATCCGCATAAGGGAGATATTGGAATAGTATTACTTCTGAAAATCTTGAAACAGGCAAGGATTAATAAGGATGAATGGCTGAACCAGTAGTAATAAAATTACATTCTATATTTCCTTAATGTTATAATCCTTAAGGTTAAAGTCAGTTTTGCTTAGAAAATACGGAGGAAAACATGGATCCAGTTTTAATTGCTCAGGCTGCAGAAGCTGTTGGTAATAATTCAGACTTAGTAAAGATGGGATTAGCTATTGGTGCAGGTATAGCTGTAACTGGTGTTGGTGGCCCGGCACTGGGGGTCGGTGTTGCAGCCAGTAAGGCATTAGAAGGAATGGCACGTCAGCCGGAAGCTACCGGAAGATTGCTTGCAAATACACTAATATTTGCAGCTCTTAGTGAAGCACTGGGTTTATTTGCATTCTTAATTTCAATTCTTTTGTTTATGAAATTATAAAACACGCTTGAGATAAGCTTTTGGAGATAAATCATGTTGCTTGAGATAAATTTTACTCTTGTATTGTTTGCCATTAGCTTTCTGGTATTTATTTACCTTTTAAATCTGACTTTATACAAACCTGTAGGGAAGATAATTGAATCCAGAAAAAGGCTGATTGACGGGGAATATGCAAAAGGAAAAGAATTAACCCACACAGCGAATGAAATGCTTGAAGGCTATAAAAATAAAATAAAAAATGCAAGACATGAATCTCACATTATTATCCAGGATGCTACCAAACAGGCACAAAAATTAAAAGAAGAAAAAATATCACAACTCTTAATAACTTTAAACAAAGAAAAAGAAGAGTCATTTGAAAAGATTGAAGAAGAAAGGAAAATTGTAATGCAAAAACTTGAAAAAGAAATAAAAATTCTTACTGATTTAATTACAAATAAAATCTTAGGAATGGAGAAAACTCTTGTCAGCTCACACTAGTAAAACCCAGGCTCATATAACACACCATGAAGCCGGTCCATGGCAAATCCTTGTAGAATCAAATTTTTTAAATGTTTTAATTCTGGCTCTTGCATTTGTTTATCTTGGGAATAAATTTTTACCCAGGATTATGGATCAAAGAAAAAATCAAATAAGCAAAGAACTGGAAGATGCAAAGCAAGCCAGGATAAAAGCAGAGGAAGAACTTAAAACCATTAAGAAAAAAACAGAAAATATAGCCTCTGAAATAGAACAGGTAAAAAATGATGCTAAAAAAACCGCTGAAATAATTAAAAAACAAATACAGAAAGAAACAGAAAAAGAACTGGAGCAGGCAAATCAAAAAATCAAAAGAGAGATTACCTCAAATCAGGAAGAAACCATTCAGACCATTAAAAAATCAGCCAGTGAATCTGCCATAAAACTAGCTGAAGAAGCACTTGGCAAAATAGTCAGTAATTACGAGGTACAAAAAAAACTTATGGAGGATTTTGTAAGAGACCTGGATAAACCAAGTAAAAATTGATATGAAACAATCCCAAAAAATTGCAAAAAATTATGCCCAAGCTCTCCTTGAGCTTACAAACAATGATTTACAACTGCAGGAAATCATGCTAAATGAAATAAAAACTATAACTGAGTCTTTAGATAAAGTTAAAAACTCATGGGGATTTTTTAACAGTCCCGGAATTTCAAAAGATGAAAAAAAAGAATTTATAAAAAAAATGTTCTCTGGAAAAATCAATGAAAAGATTTTAAATCTTTTATTTTTACTAATTGATAATAAAAGATTTAATATCCTTTCTGAAATACAAAATCAACTGAGCAAACTTGTAAATAAATCCAGAGGAACTACAGTAGCTGAAGTTTACTCAGCAGTTGATATTGACAGTAATACCATGGAAAAGCTAAAACAAAGCATAGCAAATACAATTGGACATAATGAAAAGGTAGAAGTAGAATCAAAGGTTGAACGCTCGTTAATAGGCGGTATAAAAATTAAAATAAATGATCTTGTTTATGATGGAAGCATTAAAGGACGACTGGAAGCCTTGAAAGAAAAATTATGTTAACGGGAAAACAAAAATTGGGGGCTTAATCGATGGCAATTAAAACAGATGAAATAGTAAGCATATTAAAAGAACAAATAGATCAATATCAGGGAAAACTGACTGTAAGTAATGTCGGAACTGTTATTTCTGTAGGAGACGGCATTGCCAGGATTCACGGACTTGAGATGGCTATGTCCAGTGAGCTTTTAGAATTTGATGATAAAGATAAAACATTAGGAATGGTTTTAAATCTTGAAGAAGACAGTGTCGGTGTGGTTTTATTTGGAGCTGCAAAAGAAGTCAGGGAAGGAACACAGGTAAAAACACTTGGAAGGATTGCATCTGTTCCTGTAGGTGATGCATTGATTGGGCGTGTTATAAGCCCTATTGGAAAACCACTTGACGGGAAAGGTGAAATTAAATCTAACAAATTCAGACCGGTTGAAAAAGTTGCTCCCGGAATTATAAAAAGACGTTCAGTCTGTGAACCGCTTCAGACTGGAATTGCTGCTATTGACTCCATGATTCCAATAGGACGCGGTCAAAGAGAATTAATCATCGGCGATCGCCAAACCGGAAAAACTGCGATTGCAATTGATACCATTATTAATCAAAAAAATCAGACAAATAGACCCATCTGTATTTATGTAGCTATTGGTCAGAGACAGGGAACAGTGGCACAGATTAAAAAAGTTCTGGAAGATGCCGGTGCCATGGAATACACAGTTATTGTAACTGCTGCTTCCACTGACCCGCCTGCACTTCAGTTTATAGCGCCGTTTGCAGGAGCTTCTATCGGTGAAGAGTTTATGGAAGCCGGCAAGCACGTTTTAATTATTTATGATGATCTTACAAAACATTCATGGGCATATCGTGCAATGAGTCTTCTTTTAAAGAGACCTCCCGGGCGTGAAGCATATCCCGGAGATGTTTTTTACTTACACAGCAGACTTCTGGAACGTGCAGCAAAGCTAAGTGATAAACTAGGCGGCGGTTCAATGACAGCTCTTCCAATCATTGAAACACAGGCAGGAGATGTTTCTGCATACATCCCTACAAACGTTATCTCTATTACTGACGGACAGATATTTTTAGAAACAGATTTATTTAATGCCGGTACAAGACCTGCAATTAATGCTGGTATTTCTGTAAGCCGTGTCGGCGGTGCAGCACAGACAAAAGCCATGAAAATGGTAGCAGGAAAACTGAGACTGGATCTGGCACAATTCAGGGAAATAGAAGCATTTGCACAGTTTGCATCTGATTTAGATCCTGCTACACAGCAGCAGATCAAACGTGGCCAAAAACTTACAGAAGTATTAAAACAGCCTCAGTATTCACCTCTTTCAGTGGCTCAGCAGGTTTCAGTACTCTATGCAGCAAATGAAGGTGTACTGGATAATGTAGACACAAAAGAAATTCAGGGATTTAAAACTGACTGGTTTAAATACTTTTCAGCAAATTCCAAAAAATTAGAAGACAAATTAAACACTGGTACAGCTCTTGATGATAATGAGAAAAAAGAATTAAGAGCAACACTGGAAAAGTTCAGAGATAGTTTGTTTACTGCTTAAAGACATGTCATCTTTTATTTCATTCTCCCAAAGCTTTTTTGAAACCCTCAGTACATGGGTTCTTCCAAGTATATTTAAAGTTTTGTTCATAATAGCAGTTGCCTTTTTTGTACAGCGTTTAACTAATACTGCCACTGATAATTTTTTAAGAAAGTTAAAATTAATCAGAAGAAGTGAGACTATACGACAAATTATTTCTTCAAGCAGCCATATAGTAATTATTGCAATTGCGTTTATGATGATCCTGCATGAGCTTGGCTTTGATGTACGACCTATACTTGCAAGCGCAGGATTGCTGGGAGTAGCTTTCAGCTTAGGTGCCCAGCACCTCATGAAAGATGTAATAAACGGATTTCTTATTTTGTTTGAGGATCAGTTTGCAGTAGGTGATAAAGTAAAACTCGGTGATATTTCAGGCACTGTAGAGAAAATGAATCTTAGAACAACTACTGTAAAAGATTTAAATGGAAACACTCATATAATTCCAAATAGCGAGATTAGACAGGTGACAGTGTTAAAATAGTCATATTATGCCAAACACAGAAATCCGCGTTCGTATAGCACCAAGCCCAACTGGCAGTTTGCATTTAGGTACTGTCAGAACTGCTCTTTATAATTATTTATTCGCAAGAAAAAATAAAGGAAAATTTATTCTTAGAATAGAGGATACTGACCAGGAAAGAAATAAAGATGAATACACAAAAGAAATTTTAGACGGCTTTAACTGGCTAAATATAAAATTTGATGAAGGCCCTTACTATCAAAGTGAAAGAATGGATCTCTACCGTAAGCTTGCACAAAAATTAACGAATGAAGGAAAAGCATATCATTGCTTTTGTACACAGGAAGAGCTGGATGAACTTAGAAAGATTCAAAGAGCAGCCAAAGTCCCTGAAAGATATGACAACAGACACAGAAATCTAACAGAAGAGCAAAAGAGAAAATTTATTTCTGAAAACAAAAAGCCAGTAATTAGATTTAAACTTCCTGATCACCTGGACATTAAATGGGATGATGAAATCAGAGGACATATCTGTGTAAACACAAACGATCTTGGTGGAGATCCAGTCATTATGCGGGCTGACGGAGTACCGCTTTATAACTTTGCTGTAGTAGTAGATGATGGAGATATGAAAATAAGCCATGTAATCCGCGGAGATGATCACTTACATAACACAGCAAAACAAATACCAATCTTTGAAGCTTTAGGTTATTCGGTCCCGACTTTTGCACATGCCCCGCTTATTTTTACACATGACAGAGAAAAACTCAGTAAAAGAAAACACGGTGACATTGCAAATATAGATAAGTACCAAAAAGAAGGCTATTTACCAGAAGCACTGGCAAATTATCTGGTTCATATGAGCTGGACACAGCCTGATAATCCGGAAGCTGAGATATTTAAGCTGGATAAGGTTATAGAAAAGTTTGACCTTGGCAGGATAAGTAAAAGTTCTGCTGTTTATGATCTACCGAAACTTCACTGGTTTAATAATCACTACATAAAAGAAAAATCTGTTGAGGAGATTTACAACCTTGCGAAACCGTTTCTTGTAGGGGCGTTTCATGAAACGCCCCTACAGTCTATGTACCCAAAAGAACAGCTTTTACAGATGATTGATTCAGTAAGGGCCGGAGTAAATAAGCTTGATGAAATATCGGGTTTAATCAGGTTTTTCTTTGACGACAAGTTTAATTTAAATGAAGGTGAAAACCAAAAAGCACTAAGCAGTGAAAATGCAAAAAAAATCTTAGACAAAATTTTAAAATCAACAGATTCTTTTAACTTTAAAGATTCACATGAATGTAAAAAGAAAATTGATGATATTGGTAAAGAGTTAGGCTTAAAGGGAAAAGATTTATACTGGCCTGTTCGTATAGCACTATCTGGCTCAAACAAAGGCCCTGACCTGGGTTTAATAATTTCATTGCTTGGAAAAGATAAGATAAAAGTTAGGATTGAAAAAGCATTACTTTCAGTCATATCACCCTATTAAAAAAACAGCTTTTCTTTCCTGTATGACATGCTACTGTACCAATCTGTTCTACTTTTACCAAAATCGTGTCATTATCACAGTCATAATAAAGCTCTTTTACTTTCTGCACATTACCGGATTTATGTCCTTTATGCCAAAGCTCATTTCGTGAGCGGGAATAAAAATATGTTTCTTGTTTTTCTAATGTAAGAGTTATAGATTCTTTATTCATAAATGCAACCATGAGAACTTCATTGTCTTTATAGTCCTGAATAACGGCAGGAACAAGACCGATATTGTTCCATTTGATTTTTGAAAAGTCTACTTTATTTATTATTTCTTGATAATTCATTGATAATATTTAACCATTTCTTAGTTGACATAGCGGGCATTAATTTGCGATGATTAATTTATAAGGATTAACCAACAGGTGCAAAAAAGGACACTTCAGGAAGCAGCGATAGCTAACGCTGTTTTTTGCCTTTTCTGGATTTCCAGATAGTTATCTTTTGCTGCTCCAAAATGTGGCATTATACAAGCTGAAGTTAAAGCTCCTCTTGTACCCAGATCATACAACCACAGTCCGCTTTTCATATATCCCAGAATTGGTCCGTTTACATTTGCTGCCATTGTAGTTTCATCACCTAAGACAAATTGATGAGTCGAGATTTTTCCTTCAAATGTTCTGCCTGTGATTTTTACATTTGTGGAAATTGGTTTTTTAGGATTCTTTGTATCTACAATTCCACCGGTAGTTACTCTGTCCCTGGAACAGACATTTGCAAGCTCAAGCATAATATCATCTGCATGTTCCATGTGATGAAGCTCTAAAATACCGTTTCTTTTTTCCAGCTCTTTCATTACTTCTTTATCAGTCATCTTTGAAACTATTTCAGGATTAAACCCGGGAAGATGAGCAATGTCTTCGCGGATAGTGGCTTTGTACATTTCCCAGTTAGCTATACCTACACCAAATGTAATAGTCACATCCAAAACTTCTACAAATGACTGTGCAGCCAGTGCTGCTGCTGCTGTCAGTAATCCGGGAGTTGCTCCGCAGCCAGTGAGATATAAAATATCAGCCCTCTTAAGATCAGAATCAAGTCTTTTAATCATTTCAACTGCTTTTGTTCTTTTTAATGCATCCACAATTACACCTTTATATCTAATTGAAATTATTTCCTGCGCAATATTTGGAATGAACTCATTGGGCAAATTTGGAAGTGCTATAAAAATCGCATCAATTTTATCTTTGTAATTTGAAATCAAATCTTTTATGGAGTTAGTTGATTTTACTGAACCGTGAACTTTTTCAACTGAGTTTGCATCTTTTACGATTAGTCCGGAAATACCTTTTTCATCAAAGAAATATGCATTACGATCACAAATGCCGACAAGTTTAAAATCTTTTTTCTGCTCAATTAGCAAAGCCATATTCTGACCTAATCCACCGCATCCAAGAATTGCAATATTTACCATTTCATTTTTTCTCCTTGTCAGAATTTGTAAATTCTACTTCTTACCAAAACAATATTTTATTATAACGTGTTTCAAATTTGACGTTTTTGTTGTATAAATATAAGGAAATATGAACAAGACATACGATGTAATAATAATTGGTGGCGGGCCGGCAGGTTTAATGACTGCATTTTACTGCGGTACAGGCGGAATGAAGCCAATGATTTTAGAAGCTCTTGATTTTTTAGGAGGACAATCTGCTGCTCTTTATCCTGAAAAACCTGTTTATGATGTTCCGGGAATATTAGAATGCACTGGTCAAGAGCTTTCTGACAGCTTAACTGAACAGGTTATGCAGATCGAACCTGATGTTGAGTTTAATCAAAGTGTAGATGAAATAAAACAGGTAAATGGGATTTGGAATTTAATCTGCAAATCAGGAAAAGTTTATCAGACAAAAGCTGTAGTAGTAGCGACCGGAAAAGGTGCATTTTCACCAATAAAACTTGGTGCCCCCGGTGAAGACGAATATTATGGGAAAGGCCTTTCTTATACAGTTAAACACATTGGAGATTTTAAAGGGCAGGATATTTTAATAGTCGGTGGCGGTGACAGTGCAATGGACTGGACATGTACCCTTAAAGACGTAGCAAAGAGTGTTACTCTGATTCACAGAAGAGATGGATTTAAAGCACATATAGGTGCGGTAAATCAGATAAAAGCAATGGCAGATGCCGGTGAAATTAATATGTTTATTCCGTATGAAATTAGAAAGATTGAAGGTCAGGGAAAAGTAGAAAAAGTAACTGTTTTTAATAACCAGACCAATGAAGAAAAATCTATGCCAATTCAGAGCATAATTATCTGTGCCGGATTTAAACCTACCTCGGATGCCCTTAAAAAGTGGGGTTTAGACTTAAACGAAAAAGGATTTATTAAAACACACGAGATGTGCAGAACTAATCTGCCAGGTATTTTTGCAGTAGGTGATGCTACTGAATATCCGGGGAAAAGACATTTAATAGTAATGGAATTCGGTGAAGCAGCCAGTGCTGCAGGTGCTGTCTCCACCCATATTTACGGCAAAGGTAAAGGTGGTGCAGAATGGTGGGCAGGTCCTAAGAAGAAGAAAACTGGTAACACTGAAATAGATAAAGACAATGATACGAATAAACAGTCTGTGGGTGTTAAGTAGTTTTATTACTGCCCTCTTGAAAGTTTGGACATTTCTTTATAATATTCAATCATTTCTGGTGTAATAGAAGATGGTCTCTTTTCAATAGCTTGAGTAATAACGTATCAAAAAGAATTAGTGTATCCTCACAATATCAGCCCCGTTTTTAACAGCTAACTCAATTATTTCTTTTGATTTTTTTTCAATATTTTCTCCAGGAAACAAATTTTTAATAAAAGACTTTCTGGACGGTCCGACCAAAACAGGAAATCCAAGCAACTTAAACTCTTTCAAATTTTCAATTAATAATAAATTTTCTTCAGCTGTTTTCCCAAAGCCCAAACCAGGATCAATAATTATATTTTCTTTTTTAATGCCATTTGTTATAGCCTGATCTGTTTGTCTTTTAAGCCAAGTATAGATTTCAGGAATAATCTGACATGAAGCAGTATCCGGCTTTGTAGCCGGTATTCCTCTATTATGCATAATTACAACTGGACAATTTGCCTTTGCTGCTACATGAATCATATCAGGATCCATTGTTAAACCTGAAACATCATTAATCATTTTTGCACCGGCATTAAGAGCCAGCTGTGCAACATTTGCTTTATAAGTATCAATTGAAATAAAAATATCCTGGAATATTTTTTTCATTTCATAAATTACAGGAATCACTCTTTTTAACTCTTCTTCTTCTGAAATCAGCTTGGCACCTGGTTTTGTAGATTCTCCGCCAACATCTATAATATCTGTTCCATTTTTTATCAGATGCTCCACATGCTTAATAGCATTTTCAATTTGAAAAAATTTCCCGCCATCTGAAAAAGAATCAGGAGTAATGTTTAAGATGCTCATAGTTATGGGCTTTTTAAATTTAAGTAAACTTGATATCCCGGTTTTCACTTTAATTCAGATGCAGTGCTTTGAATATTATGATTTAGCAGCTGTGCACTCTTTTCCAAGCAGTTTACAAAGCTCTTCTTTTAATACCGGCACCACTTTAAACAAATCATCTACTATTCCATAATCACATTTTTTAAAAATCGGGGCATTTGGATCTTTATTTATGGCTACGATAACCTTTGAACTTCCCATTCCTGCAAAGTGTTGTATTGCACCGGAAATACCACATGCTATGTAAAGCTGCGGTGAAACGGTTTTCCCTGTTTGTCCTACCTGCATGCTGTGCGGTGCATAGCCAGAGTCTACTGCAGCACGGGATGCTCCTACTGCAGCACCAAGTACTTCAGCAGTCTCAAATAAAATTTTGTAATGATCCCGGTTTCCCATGGCACGGCCGCCGGAAATAATAATACCTGCTTCTGTAAGTGGAACTTCTTTTGATTTTGATTTAATAACTTCTTTAATTTTTTGCTTAACTGAACTTTGATCAATATTTGGTTTTTCAGTTATTACTTCTGTAGATTTTGGTGAAACATCTTTTGGCATAAGACTATTTGGTCTGAATGTTGCTAATTTTGGCTTACGCTTATCATCAAATTTCACTTTAACAATGACTTTATTTGAGTACATTGTCTTAGAGACTGTTAGTATTGAGCCATCCAAATGTATCTCAGTGCAATCCATTATGAGATCGCCATTTGTATGAAATGATGCAGCCGGAAAGAGATCCATGCCGACTAATGAATTAACCCCAAAAATAAAATCAGGATTTTGCTCTTTTATAATTTTTATAAACAGCTTTGTATAAATTTCAGAATTGTAATTTGCCAATAAGGCATTATCTACTAAAATAGCTTTATCTACGCCACAGTGACTAAACTGTTCTTTTGCTTTTGCAGCATTCAAATCACTGCCTATTAATACTGAAATTAAATTACCACCGATTTGATTTGCCAGATTACGTGCAGTCTTTAAAATCTGAATAGAAGGCTTCGTTAAATCTTTGTCTTCATGTATCTCTGCTAAAACCAAAATATCTGGCATAAGTATAATCATTATATAATAAAGAAATGACAAATGTGACAAATCTACAAACAGGAATTATTGTAACGGCTGGTGTAATATTTTTTAATCTAATAATTTTTGCTTTAATCCCGTTAGGTCTAAAGAAAATGATTAGGAAAAAATAAATTATGAATATCATCGTTATTATAAGGCAGACCCCGGACACTGAAACTAAAATTAAGTTAGATTCAGAAGGTAAGAAAATTGATACTACCGGGATTACCTGGATAATTAATCCTTACGATGAGTTTGCAGTTGAAAAAGCGCTAAAAATAAAAGAAAAAGTAAATGCTGGTGAAGCAGAGATACACTGCAGTGTGTCTCTACTGGCATGCGGACCATCCCGAACAGAAGAAGCTATACGACAAGGTCTTGCAATGGGGGCTGACAGAGCAGTTTTTATTAAAGATGATGCCCTGGAATATGCAGATCCGTTTACAATTTCAAAGTTAATTTCATCAGAACTAAAAACCATGTCATACGACCTGATTCTTTCAGGGAAAAAAGTAATAGATCTGGAATCTGCCCAAATCCCGATCTTTATAGCAGAGGAGTTAGGTTTAACACATGTTAGTTTTGTAATGAAGTTTAACGAAATTGATCCGGTGAAAAAAATTATAATCTGTGACAGAGAGGCAGAAGGAGAACATGAAATAATTGAAGTGCAATTACCTGCTTTAATTACCTGTGATCGCGGTGAGGATTTTCCACGCTATGCTTCAATAACAGGTATTATGAAAGCAAAGAAGAAAGAAATCACAGTTAAAACTCTTTCTTCGTCAGATTTTCAAAGAACAGAAATTACAGGTATGGAGTTACCACCGAGCAGAAAAGAAGCCAAGATATTTGAAGGTGAAGTTCCTGAGAAAGTAGCAGCACTGGTTAAAGCTCTTCGTGAAGAAGCAAAAGTTATCTGACTTCTTAAATTATCTTCTTGTCCCTATCCTAAGCAGCCCGGCAATCGGGTTTCTATATGTTTTTAATTCGTCAAGCTCTTCAGTTTGTTCTTTTATTATTTGTTTTAGTCTTAAGATTTCCTGCTCGTGTTTTCTTTGCAGTGTTAGGAGCTCTTTTCTGTGCTGCTCACCTGTCTTTGAATAAAAATTATCCCATTCATTTTGTTTTTTCTGAATAAGTCCTTCAATCTGTTCTCTTAAGCTGGATATCTGTTCATGATATCTTTCCTCAACCTCAAGCTCCATCTCAGCAATCTCATCTTCCATAAGTCCTATTCTCTCTGATAATTCAAGTACTTGATCTTTACTTTGATTTAGCTCAGCGGTTAGCTCTTCATTTTTCTTTTTAATTTCAGTAATCTCAAGATCTTTTTGGGTAATTACCTGATATAGCTCTTTTGCTTTTTTGCCTTTTATCTGAGATTGCCCGTTTTTAGATAAGGTAATCTCTGAAAGTTTTCTGTCCAGGTTATTAATAGTTTTTTGTTTTGCATCAAGTTCAGCATGAAGCGCTGCAATAGTTTCAGATGGCGGGGAAGAACGAGTCTGAATCTCCCTGTTTAAAGCTTCTTCAAGCTCATGTGCTTTTGCTTTTATGGATTCAAGTTCCTGTTTGGCAAGATTTAGTGACTGTTTTAATCTGTAGACTGGTGATAAAGATAAAAGTCCTTTTATTTTTTCCTGACCTTCAAAATCTACATTTTTTAAAACTTCAGTAAACGAAGACAACAGTTTAATTTCATTATAGGTAAGTCCTGACTCACGCAGTTTGTGAAACATTTCAATTGATTCAAAATCTTCCTGTGTAAAGTTCTCCAGACTTAATGAATTTGGATCCTGGTCTATTTCAAGTTCATGTTCATATAAGGATAAAGATTCTTCAGTAAGATTAAGCTTTTTTAAAACTTCTTCGCGGGTTATTTTTTCTTTGTTTGTCATATTTTATTTACCTTGTCTGTAATTATTTTATCTTAAAAATATTCCTTTATATATTACCATTAGAGCATATTGCAAAACAGTCTGATTGGATAAAATAATAAATAACATGAAAAAAATAAAGATTCTTAAACCAAGATTAAATAAATTTCATTTAAGCAATATAGGGCCTTTAATCCTCTTAATCTTCTTTACGGGTTACTGTTTCGCACAAACTTCTATAGTGCCATTTGAAACACTTATTAAACCCGGGACTCCTGTTCTTGGGGATACTGTCTCCATAAAAATTGCAAAGCTTCCCCGCAGCAGGGGCATACCTAAGATTTTTTTTGATAAAACAAAAGCACCGGTTTTTACTCTGGAAGAGAACTGGTATAGAACTCTTTTACCAATCAGTGCAGATTTTAAACCAGGCAGCTACCCGCTTGAAATATTTTATGATGGACATGTAAAAAGAATTAATCTTACTATTAAAGATACAAAATATCCACTTCAGGATTTAACTCTCCCTAAAAAAGTATCAGAATTAAAAGCAAGCAGAATTGAAAAAGAGCTGGTTGGTAAAGTGCTGGACACTTACAGCAGTGAAAAATTCTGGAGCGGAAAATTTATTTTTCCGTCAGATGGGCCATTATCTACTGCTTATGGAGTAAAAAGAAGAGTAAACGGAGTCATTAATCCTGATTATTTTCATAAGGGGCTGGATTTTGCAGCAGCTTTTGGCTCTAATATAAAAGCTCCGGAAAATGGAAGAGTAGTACTTATAGGTTTAGTATCAAAGGGATTTGTTGTAAACGGAAACTGCATTTTTATAGACCACGGACATGGAGTAATAAGCGGATACTTACATCTAAGCTCAGTTTTAGTAAAAGAAGGAGACTTTATAAAAAAAGGACAGGTAATTGGTAAAGTTGGGAGTACTGGAATTGCCAGCGGACCACATTTACACTGGGGTGTGTATGTACTTGGAAAAACAGTAGAGCCACTGGTATGGACAAAAAGTGTTATTGATTAATTTTATTATCTCAAGCTAAAAATACTACGTATTACATCTTGTTTATATAAATTGAATTTTAAATTTCCGGTAAAAATTATAAGTTACAATAATTATGTTAAGATTTTTTAGTTTGTAAATAAGTTAAGGAAAGAAGGAGATAAAGAAAAATGTTAAAGAAACTTACATTATTGTTTTATGCAGTTATGTTAATGATCTATATGACTGCCTGTGCTGCACCGAAACCAAAGGAAGAAACTGAAGAACCGGAAGAAGAATCACAGGAAGCTGAAGATGAAGCTGAAGAAGCTGGTGAAGTTGAAGAACCAAGCGACGAAACCGGAACTGAAGAAGCCGGGGAAGAAGCTGCTCCAGCAGAAACCAAAACTCCTGAAGGAATGTCAGCTGCTGAACCAGCAATGCCTGCACCAGCACAATAATTAAAAATCTGAAAGGAAAATAAATGAAAAAAATATTGCTTACAATTTTAGCAATTCAGTTAATGGTTGCTTTAACTGGCTGTTGTTGCCCATGTGCAAAGAAAATGCAAGAGCAAAAAGAGCCGGCAGAAGAAAGTACTCCAGCACCTGAAGAAAAATCAGCCGAATAAACAAATATTCTGCTCCACAGAGGCACAGTTAACTGTGCCTCTGTGGGTTTTGATATTATGTTTATATGAAAACATTACCCAGGTCTGAAATAAAAGCCATAACAAAACTTTTAAAGACCAGCGATAAGGAAACTTTTAAGTTACTTGAAGAACAGTTTAAAACTTTTGATATAAAAATCTTAAAAGAAATAAACAGTGAGATTTCTCTTGATGACATTGAATTGCAAAGAAATTTTGCAGAACTTGCACTCAGAATAAAAAGAGAGCAACTTAAAAATGACTTTAACAATTGGAGTAAAAATAATTCAAATGATCTGGAAGAAAGTGTTTTTCTTGTAGCAACTTTTGCAAGTCCTTTGCTGGACATGGAACATTATTTTAAGTTAATAAGCAACTGGGTTGGTTTAATTTCCAATAATCTAAAAAAAATCAAGTTAAACAATGATCCTACTTCAATAATAAATGAAATTAATCATTTTCTGTTTATGGAGCTGGGGTTTAAAGGAAATAAAAATAATTTTTATGATCCGGAAAACAGTTTTATAGATAAGGTAATAGAAAAAAAATCAGGAAATCCGATTTTATTGTCGATGATTTACCTCCTTATTACAAAGAGGATTGGCTTATCTTTTAGTGGTGTAAATATGCCTGCTCATTTTCTAATACAGTACAAGGACTTTTTTGAACCAATTTTTATAGATCCCTTTAACCAGGGAGAAATAATTACAAAATCTATGTGCCAGGAAAGAGTTAAAGCACTGAAATTAACCTGGCAGGAAGATTACCTGTCCAGCCCGACAAATAAACAAATCATAGTTCGCATACTGCAAAACCTGATTAATATTTATCAAAACAACAAACAATTTGATTTAAAAGAATATTTAGAAGATTATGTAAACGTTATAAAGAGAGGCATGTGATTTTTCTTTTCCCATGACCACCTGTACTATAAAACCAAACAAAGAACTTCTTACCAAACTAAAACTTACTGCTGATGAGTATTTAAAAATAGTTGAATTGATCGGCAAAGAACCAAATGAAGTAGAACTTTATATGTTTTCTGTGATGTGGTCAGAGCACTGTTGTTATAAAAACTCAAAAGCTCTCCTGAAAGAATTTCCTACAAAAAATAAGCATGTAGTAGTAGGACCTGGAGAAAATGCAGGGGTGGTTGATTTGGGAGACGGGATAAGAATTGCATTTAAAATTGAATCTCATAATCGCCCTACTGCTGTAGAGCCTTTTCAGGGTGCTACTACCGGGGTTGGTGGAATCCTGCGTGACATTTTTACCATGGGAGCAAGGCCTATTGCAGTTTTAGACAGTATTAGATTTGGAGATTTGAAATTACCAAGATCCAGATTTTTATTTTCAGGTGCTGTAAGTGGAATAGGACACTATGGAAACTGTACAGGCATTCCAAATATAGGCGGAGAAGCATATTTTTATCCTACCTATAATGAAAACCCTCTTGTAAATGCCATGGCCATTGGACTGATTGAAACAAAGGAAATAGTTAAATCAAATGCCAGCGGCCCGGGGAATCCTGTTTTTTACGCAGGTTCAAAAACCGGCAGAGATGGGCTTGGTGGAGCTAGTTTTGCAAGCAGCGGACTTACAGAAGACAGCCATAAAGACAGACCTGCTGTCCAGGTAGGAGATCCTTTTTGTGAAAAGGTTTTAATAGAAGCCTGTCTTGAGGCTTTTAAAACAGGTTATATAGTAGCAGCTCAGGATATGGGGGCAGCTGGACTTACATGTTCTACTTCGGAGATGGCAGCAAAAGGAAATGTAGGAATTGAAATTGATCTGGACAAAGTACCAGTACGAACTGGAACTTTAACACCTGTTGAATATATGCTTTCTGAGTCGCAGGAGAGAATGCTTTTTGTGGTTAAAACAGGATTTGAAAAAAATATAATTGATGTTTTTTCAAAATGGGGATTAGACTGTGTTCAGATAGGAGAAATTACTGATACAAAAAAAATAACAATTAAACACAAAAATAAAATTGTTGTTGATATGGATGCAAAAGCCCTGGTAAACAATACACCGGTTTATAAAAGGGAAAAAAGGGAACCAGAATATTTTAAAGAAAATCAAAAATTTAACCAGGATTCAATACCCGATCTAAAAAGAGAAGAAGTAGTACCTATTCTAAAAGAACTGCTTGCTTCTCCCAATATAGGTTCAAAAAAATGGATTTATTCAAAATATGATCATCAGGTACAGGCAAATACAATTATAAAACCTGGTGGTAGTGCAGGTTTGATAAGAATCAGATCGTTACATAATGACATGACAACAAAAGGATTAGCTGCTACCTGTGATGGTAACTCTGCTTATGTTTATCTGGACCCCTGCCTGGGATCAAAAATTGCAGTAGCTGAAGCAGCAAGAAATATTTCCTGTACAGGAGCTCTCCCTATTGCTATAACTGATAATTTAAATTTCGGTAACCCTGAGAAACCTGAAATATACTGGCAGCTGTCTGAATCTGTCAGAGGCATAAAAGAAGCATGTTTAGAGTTTGATACCCCTGTTACTGGCGGAAATGTAAGTTTGTATAATGAATCAAACGGTGTAGATATATGGCCTACGCCTGTAATTGGCATGGTTGGCATAATTGAAGATGTAGAATTAGTAATTAACCACTCATTTGACAAAGCAGGAGATATAATCTTGCTTTTAGGAAAACAAAAAAATGAAATCGGGGCTTCTGAATATCTTTACTTACGTATAAAAGAAATAAAAGGCAGAGTACCTGAACTGGATTTTAATCTGGAGAAGACGGTTCAGTCATCTGCAAGGGAACTTGTTAAAAGAAAACTTATTAAGTCTGCACATGACTGTTCTATAGGAGGATTGCTTGTAACCCTCTGTGAAAGCGCCTTCCCAAATGACTTAGGATTTCAGCTAATAGCCGATTGCCCACAGCCAATAGCCAGACTGGATGCTGTATTATTCGGTGAAACACAAAGCAGAATTGTAATTAGCACTGATAAAAATAATTTACAAGAAGTAGAAAATTTTTTAAAAGAGGCCAACTGTCCTTATGAAGTCATAGGAGAGGTTATAAAAGAAGAAATTAAAATAAAATCTTTAAACTTAGTTACTAAAACTGCTGATTTGAAACTTATCTGGGAAAATGCATTAGCAAAATTTTTTGAATAAGTTATTTATATCCATACCTGGAGAGCAAAGGAAACGTACAAACAGTTGAAATTAGTTTATCAAAACTGTTTAACTTGCTCTTCCATTCATCATCAACTTTAAGTTCTATTCTGCCGGTTTTAAATCTGCTTGGATTTCCCCATGCTGAGTGATTCACGGAAAGTTCTACTTCACCAGCAGAAACAAACGGTGTTGAAGCACCTGATTCAGAAATAAAATCAAGGATAGTATTAACTGTCATTTTTGGTTTTCTGGCAAAATCTTCATATTTGATCATTAGATATTTATCCTTGTTTTGTTTCCATAAATATTCAGCCAGTAAGTTTCTTGTATTCCACTTTAAAGAACTATCAAAAGAATTAAATCTTTCAATATAAATTGTCTTTTCTTTGTCTGGCTGGAGCATTTTCTTCTTTCGTGAATATGCAATTCCTCTTGGATCTCTGATTAGGTGAATACTATAGACATCCAGATTATCCATAAGAGAGAGTAAATAACCCCATAGGGGAGATTTTGTCGTATCTATTATAACTTTGCAGTGTGTAACTTCCCAGACAGAAAGAAACAATTTTTCTATTTCAGGAATGGACAGTGCATAAGATTTAAAATATTTTTCTCCAAACGGTAAAAGCTTTATAAGAGCGAGCCTTGAATAGTAAGTAAATTTTAATTTCTTTAATATTTCTGTAACATTAACTTTATTCATGCCACTAAATCCATTATCAAAAACTTTTTTCCAGAAATCACATTCTCTTACAGTTACGCCACAACCACAGAGTCTGTTATCTAACAATGACAGCTTCCAAATATTTCTTAATTCCCCGCCAAAGAAAAAATCCCGGCAATTACCCAGAACACTTCCTAAGATGGTGCTCCCACTTCTTCCCCAGCCTGTAATATTTAAAACCTTTACTTTTTGCTTCACTTTTATAGTATAGCAAGGGCTGTGAAACAGTTACTCTTCATCCTCTTCTACTAAATCTTTCCATTCAGGATTTTCTCCCAGCTCTGATGCAAGATTTGATACTTCCTGTGATTTAGGTTTCTTTGGTTTTAAAATATTTACTGATTTAGTTTCTTCCTTGTCTGGTTTTTCATCTTCATATTCAATAACCAATCCTTCATCGAGTTCTTCTGCTTCTTCTTTTGTTCTCTCCGAGATGTTACCTGTATTAAGTTTTTTCTTTTGTTTAGGTTCTTCTTTTTCTTTACTTTCTAAAGCTTTTTGTTCAGCACTTTGTATTATTTCTTTCGGGATATTCAGGACATCTTGCTCCTGAAGCTCTTCAAGCTCTTCATCTTTCAGCTCAAGCGATGAGGGAGGTGATATTAACTGTTCACTTGAGACAAAGGGTAAAGGTCCTTCGTATAAAAGCTCTTCTTCTAAAACTTTTTTTTCAGCTTCTGTTAATTCATCTTTATCTTTTTGGAAAGATTTTTCTTCCTGTTCAACTTCTACAAACAATGCTTCTTTAACAGCTGATATTTCTTCATTTATTTCTATGTGCGGTTCAATAGTATCAATGTGGTTTATTAAATCTGTCAGTGCCTGCAACTGAGTGGAAAATCTTGCGTCCAGCTGACCGGATTTTGTTTCCACTATACAGCTGCCAGGATCCACAGAATCATTTGCTAATGGAATAATATCAATACCTGAAGGGAAAAGTCTTTCCATTTGAGGAATACTTTCTTCAAGGGTCTTTAAATCATTTGGATTTACAAAAACCTGAACCCTGTCTGCCTCTGATGTAGCTTTTTTAATAGCTTCAATAACCTGGGTTTGTAAAATATTTGGATCCAGTGACACTTTATATCTGATAATCTTTTCAGCCAGATCCAGTGCAATTTTTATAATTTCTTTATTTGCCCGGGTAAGGGCTTCTCTTTTTACTTCAAATAACTCTCTAAGCACCATCTTTGCCTGCTCTTTTATTAATTCAGCCTCTTCATTAGCTGCCTGTATTGTCTCCTGGTAAACCTTTTCTTTAATAGCTTTTGCTTCAAGATTTGTATTTGAAATAATCTCTTTTGCTTTAGCTTCAGCTTCTTTTAATTTTTTTTCTGACTCAGCTAAAATTAACCGCGCGTCCTGCTTAATCTGTTTTGCTTCCTGCCTTGCTTTATTCATCTCACCATACTCAGGCTGAAGTGTTCTGGCAGTACTTTTACTGTTACTTATGCTTATAAGCTTTCTTTTTTTAATTAGCATTTTATGATTCCTTCTTAATCATGCTTTAATTCTGCGAGATACTGATCAATAACTTTTATTACCTCCTGGGTTAAAAAAACAGGTGCTCCTTTTCTTTGTTTTCCTAATTTGAGCTGCAGGTATTCCTTGATTTTTGGTCTTTGTTCATTTGCTGCTGAAATTAATTTCTGCATTTTTATCTCTTCCTTGCAATCGTTCAATATTTTTTTTAGCTCAGGCCAGGTTTGATAAAGCGGTGTCCAGTCAAGCTTTTCCACATCTATTCCTGTTTCCTGCTCAATCTGAGTAAGTCTTTTAACAACTTCAGGGGTAAAATGTGCTAAAAGCAGGGATTGTTGCTCCTTTGACATAGTACGCAGGATAAGCGAAAGCGTTAATAATTTAATATCTTTTGATAAGGTGACCATGGCAAATTTTCAATCCTAATAATTAGCAAAGGCCCTGATTATAGCCCTTAAATCTCATATGCCCATTTAATGCAACTAAAATCGACTGAGAAAAGCTTTGAAGAAAGGGATTCATGGATATCCCTTGGAATAATTGTACTTGATTATTATCTTTTAATTCATTTGGATGGAATTAAAATAAGCTACATAAACATTCCGCCATCTACGACAATAACTTGTCCTGTGACATATGATCCGCCTGTACAGAAATAAAAAGCTGCTTCAGCAACATCTTCAGGCTGACCAAAGCGTTTTAGTGGAATAAACTCAAGATATTTATCTTTAATTTCAGGTTTTAGTTTTTGAGTCATCGGAGTATCTATAAATCCTGGCGCTATAGCATTACAGGTAATATTTTTTGAAGCATATTCTTTTGCCAGCGTTTTAGTTAAAGCTATTACTCCGGCTTTTGATGCTGCATAATTTGCCTGACCAAAATTACCATGAAGACCTATTACACTTGCAATATTTACTACCCGCCCATAATTTGCCTTTGACATGTTTTTTATAACAGACTGTGTTACCTTAAATACGCTGGTAAGATTTGTTTCAATAACTGCGTTCCACTCTTCCAGCTTCATCCTCATAAATAAAGTATCTTTTGTAATACCGGCATTGTTTACCAAAATATCAATCCGGCTATATTTTTCCATAACAGTGCTGGTCATTTTTTCAATGCTTTCAGGATCTGTTACATTACATACTGTTGAAAAAGATTTTAATCCTGAACTTGCAATTTCATTTGCACCTGAATCAGCTGATTCTTGTGTAATGTCTGTTATTATTACAGCAGCTCCTGCACCTGCCAGTTTTTTTGCAATAGCCAAACCAATTCCACGGCCTGAACCTGTAACAATTGCAACTTGATCTTTTAACAAATCATGATGGGACATTTTAGCCTCCGTTAAAGTTTGTGTGGACATAAAACCTCCATTTTGAGAATGTGCTAAGGAGAATTATACAAAATTTAGAGCTTTAAAAATTAATTGCTAACAATACGGTTCTTTTTTCTTAAATTAAGGATTTCTATTAACGTATTGTTTAATTCTTTTTGATCAAAAGCAGTTATTGCAAAAGTTGTCTTAAATGCATCTTCCAGTTCCATAGTGAATTTATCAAGAAAACATTCAGAGCTTTTTTCATTAAATCTTCTATAAATAAGAATTCTGGGTTCTATATAACAATCAAACAAATTCCCTTCTTCAGAGTCTTTGTGCCTTACTGGTTTACAGGATTTATTTTGCTCATCCAGATATCTGTCTAACTGAAATTCAATATATTCCTTTAAGGCTTTAAACGGGAAATTTGTAATATTGATAATGGCTAGATCATGCCCTGTAACAAATCTTGATTTATCAGCTTTAATAAAATCTTTTCTTTCTTTTGGATGAAAACTTATTTCAAATCCAGAATTAGAAACTATATCATAAACTTCATCAAGATCAATTTTATAAGATGAGCATAGAGCTGACGGCTCTATAAAATATAATTTAAATCGAGAATATGAGTTAACTGTTAACGCCATAAAATTAGTTCTAAGCAACAAAGCTTATTGTATCAGCGTTACTTGGTTTAAATAAAATTGCTCTTGACATACGGCTTATTTTACATCCACCAGTATCTTGTATAATAGTGTCTGATTTAATCAAATAAAAGTGAGGAGTTAATAGCTGTGCATTGCGGGTGTAGTTTAATGGTAAAACCAAAGCCTTCCAAGCTTTTGTTGAGGGTTCGATTCCCTTCGCCCGCTCATTTTGCAGAGCAAAATGAGCGAGGCTCGCTCAAGCGGAGCTTGAGCGGCCCGCTTCCTCAAGTAACAATAAAACCATGTACTTTGTTTACATACTTCAAAGTCTAAAAGATGGCAAAACATATGTCGGTTACACAAATAATTTAGATGAAAGATTAAAACGACATAATTCTGGATTAGTTACTGCTACAAAACACTGCATACCATTAAAATTAATTTATTCAGAACAATTTGAAACTTTACAAGAAGCTAAAAAAAGAGAACAGTAAGATGGTTTGATAGATTGAAAAGTTAAAAAAATAGCAGCAATACAAAAAGTGAGTAAGATTTATTGCTAGTTTGGATACAACTTCCTTGACATTTCAATTAAAGATATAAAGTCTAGGGCAGCGATTTGTGGTATTAAACCTATTGGAGCAGATGCTGTTGAAATATTATTTACAACCAGAGAAACTCTTGTACATCCTTCTTTTTTTAAATTTTCTATTTCATCGTTTGTGAGAGGATGAGTTGAATTTATAAAAAAACTTACTTCCTCATCATCTTTTGTTGTATCTTTTAAAGAGTAATAGTAAGGATCAATCTTTTGATTTATAGCTCTTGT
>MFRN01000038.1 GCA_001784585.1 Candidatus Melainabacteria bacterium RIFCSPLOWO2_02_FULL_35_15
ACAACCTAATTCTTGTACTAGCATGTCTTTTTCTACAGGTGAACCTTCTACATTAAGAGGTTTAAAATCTTCTTGACTTTGCACTAATATCCTAGCTGCTTGTGGTGGTACAGGTTTACCCATAGATGTTGTTCTGAACATATCGTCAACTTCCATAGGAGTTAAATTTTGGTCTAAGTGTTTCCAGCTTTCAAACTTGTTTCTTAATAGTGCCAAAGTAACTTGCATAATTTTTCTCCTTAATTAGTAAGAAATTGTAGCATACAAATTGAAACGGGGAATCTGGGACGACGTTCGAACTAAAATTATAAACCATAAAGGGCAGATTTATATTCCAGACCTTGCTATTGTTTTCACAATTATGCTGGTGTTTGCTCTTCAGTAAGTTGAACTAAAATCCAGGGACTACTAGATTTTCCACTTGGACCCTTGGGGCTAATCAAACGCAAATCAGAAAAACCTTCTTCCGCTCTTATAATCTCTGTATCAGCTGATAACCTTAAAGTCTTGCCTTCTGGTGGTGTTATTCTTAAAATTATTTCCCTATTCCCTGCTGCATATCTATTATTACTTAACAATTCAATCTTCATAAATTAAAATTACCTCCTTTAATAAATGTCAACAAATTCATGTATTTAAAATATTTTAGCATCTGTCTGATTTATTCGGCAAATCCTATTAGACGTTAAAACTTGACTAACGGAAGCCCAAGCGGTCTTGGACTATAAAATGAACGGGACATCATAGAAAACGGTTTAGCAATTGTCGGATTTGTGCACATTCCGGATTTAGCTCGTGTTGCATAGTCTATCTATACAACATGGGATACTTTTCTGGCTTCTGAAGAGACTCTAGCTCTAAGTCAATATCTAAGGACGGCTAGTATGCGGGTAGCGCCCGCCTGGGGCGAGGTAAGGAAAGTTAAAAATCCCTAATCCTATATAATCTTATATAATCTTAGATAGATAGGGTATAAATATATATCATGCCAAAATATAGATTCAATAAAAGGCTAAGTAATATATCTCCTTCTATTTGGTCAAAAATAGCGAAGATTGATGAATTGAAAGGTCGATGGATTGGGGGACTTGATTTAAGTCCTCAAGTATTAGGAAGATTAAAAAAATCTGTTCTTATTACTTCTACAGGTGCATCCACAAGAATTGAAGGAGCAAAACTTTCTGACAGAGAAATAGAAAGATATCTCAAGGGTTTAGCGATGGAAAAATTCTCTAATAGGGATAAACAGGAGGTAAAAGGTTATTATGAACTTCTACAAAATGTATTTGATTCGTGGTCTACAGTTAGATTCAATGAAAGTACAATCAAGCATTTCCATAAAGAGTTACTTAAATATGTAGAAAAAGACAAGTCCCACAGAGGTGAATATAAGAAGACAGAAAACAAGGTTCAAATGATTGATGAAAATGGAAAAGCAATTGGTGTTTTATTTGAAACAACACCAGCTTACCTTACACCCAAAGAAATGCTTGAGCTTGTTGAATGGACTAAAGAAATATTAGATAAGAAAGCCCTTCATCCTTTACTTATAGTTGGTAATTTTATAGTTGAATTTTTGAATATTCATCCCTTTCAGGATGGTAACGGTAGACTTTCTCGTATATTGACTAATCTTCTATTACTTAAAGAAGGATATTTATACATGTCATATGTTTCACATGAAAAATTAATAGAAGACAATAAACCTAATTACTATATAGCATTAAGGAAAAGTCAAAAAACATTTAAATCAAATAAGGAAGACATTGGCAAATGGTTAGATTTCTTTCTTGATGTTGTCTTACAACAATCAAAATTAGCTATTGATTTGCTCTCCAAAGAAAACATTGAAACAATTTTATCTGAGAAGCAATTATCAGTCTGGCAATTTATTCAAACAGTTGAAGAGTGTACGCCAATAGAAATCTCTAAAAAACTTAAAATACCAAGACCAACTATAAATCAAATCATGAACAAATTGCTTGATTTGAAAAAAGTAGAAAGAATTGGAATGGGTAGGGCTGTAAGATACAGAGCAACAAAGATTTGAAAACAAAAAAGCATCCAAATTAATTCATCAATCAGGAATGAGAACTCGGGCCTTACAGGACTCGAACCCGTAACCCCCTGGTTCGAAGCCAGGTACTCTATCCGATTGAGCTAAAGGCCCTTATAGTGTTCAGCTATTGATTATATCGCGGCACGAAAGATATCAATCATTTTATTTTTCTGTTTCTGTTCTAAGAATGAAGCTTCAAACGAATTTTTTGCAATTATATGTATCTCTTCTTTGCTAAGATCCAAAGCTAGTGCCATCTCTAAAAAATTCTCATTTATATATCCACCAAAATAAGCCGGATCATCTGAGTTAATAGTTATTATTAATCCTTCATTCAGTAGTTTTTTTAAATTATGTTCCTTCATAGACTTAAATACTCCAAGCTTTATATTTGAAAGAGGACAAATCGTTAATGGGATTTTTCTTTTAATCAATTCTTTTACAAGTAATTTATCTTCAAGACATCTGACACCATGATCAACTCTTAAAACTTTTAATTTATCAATTGCCTCCCAAATATATTCAGGTGGTCCTTCTTCACCGGCATGAGCTACAGGCAAATACCCAAGTGAAATTGCTCTTTTAAAAACCTCAGTAAACTTTGACGGAGGATTTCCTAGTTCTGCAGAATCAATTCCTATCCCAATTATTTTATCTCTGCATGAAATCGATTCCTCAAGAGTTTTAAGAGCAGATTTTTCACTTAAGTGCCTGAGAAAGCACATGATAAGTTTTGACGAGAGATTAAATCTCTCTTCCCCTTTGTGAAGTGCTCTGGTTATCCCATTAACAATTGTCTCAAATTTTACACCACGGCTTGTATGTATTTGTGGATCAAAAAATATTTCTGCATGAAGAATATTTTCTAAATGTCTTTTTTTCAGATATGACCATGTTAAATCATAAAAATCCTGTTCAGTTATTAGAACCTTTGTACCTTCATAATAAACATCAAGAAAAGATTGGAGATTATGGAATTTATAGGCACTGCGCAATTCATCTACAGAAGGATATTTCAGCTTGATACCATTCCGCTCTGCCAGACGGAACATAAGTTCAGGCTCAAGCGTACCTTCAATATGCACATGTAATTCTGCTTTTGGGATTTTTTGGATAAAGATTTCCAGCTGGTTATTGTGCATTATTAATATGCCATCATTTTTAACGATGCCAGCCACATTTTAAACAGCTCTAGATTTTCTTCCTTTAAGAAATTACCTGTAACATCTAGATAGCTCATCCCTAACAGTTTCATCTTTTCATTTGACACTGTAAGTTCATTAAATCCTGCTTTCTTTGCATCTTCAATACTTGTTCCAAATATTATTTTTGATATCATAGCCCAGTGACATGCACTAAAACACATAGGGCATGGTTCTGTCGTAGAGTAGATGGTGCAGCCAGAAAGATCAATTGTATTTAACTTTTTGCATGCTTGTCTTATAGCATTAATTTCGGCATGTGCTGTTATATCTGTCGTCTTCCATACTACATTATGTGCACAAACTACAATTTTTCCATCTTTTATAATACACGCACCAAATGGAGTTTGACCGTCTTTAACTCCTTCTTTGGTTTTTTTAATTGCAAGCTGCATAAAATATTTATCTTGCTCTGTAAGAGTTTTATTTCCCCGGACAGCAGCAGTTACAGTAAAGGAACTTAATAAAACAATGGCTATCAATACAAGAAAAATATTTCTTACTAACTTCATAAACTGTTCTCCTTATTATTCTACTATTTGCAACGGGCCCTACAGGATTTGAACCTGTGGCGCCATGGTTCGTAGCCATGTCCTCTATCCAGACTGAGGTAAGGGCCCTTTTTGGTATATAGCGCTCCGTGATTTCAATAAATCGCTCTGCTGCTGTGATCTTGTGAGACTGTCGCATAAGTAAATTATTACCTCAGCACTTTATTTTAGAAATTGCTGTAGCTACTGCGGATGCAAGAAATTTTTCATTAAAATCAAGGCTTTCATTTACTTCCTTAGACAGCAAAAAATCAGACAGGGAGTCTTTCTGTTCAAGGCCTAAAGATGCTTTATGGTTTTCTATGGATTCTTTTAGCTTTTCATTTACAGCATTTGCTCTGTCTTTAATTACATCAAGTTTGAACTCAATTTCTTTTGAAGAGGGATCTTTTTCATCAAGTTTCTTAATCTCGCTTTTTGAAATGCTTCTTAAATATTTCAGATCTCCCTCAAGTAATGATGTTGTATTAAGAATAAATTCATAGAGCTCTGTCAGCGCTTTTTTAAGCAGACTAATCTTTTCTTCCGAAAGCTTCACAATCAGTAATGATAACAAGAAATTTAACTTTATTAGGCATACGTATCTAATCCATCATGTTGACCTGGATGTGAATTATCTGTTTGATGAGCAGCTGCAATATATTGCGCAACAGTTGAAGATCTCCCAAATAAAACCTGCTCAAGATCTGAATCTTTGCCCGGATTGTTTCGTGAATTTGGTGAATTTATTTGTGTACTTGACGAATCAAATCTTATTACTCTTACTACAGGAATATTACCCAATTGACCCTCGCTTTCTTAAGATTTTCTAAAAATTTTTGTCATCATAAATTACTAAGCCTGAAGTTTAACTAAAATTAGTTAAAAATCAGTTAAAAGACTAAAAAATTTAATTTTTTAAGCCTGTTATAATACTGTTAAAGCTTTAAAAGCTGTAGACAATGGCGTCGGTTAAAGACAATGGTGTCTTTCGTTAGGAGGACACATGAGTCCGTATGCCATAGGGGCCTATTCTCCTAAGCCAATTATTCAGCCCTGGCTGAATTACTGGCTAAAGAAATAGACACATAAAAAAAGGGAAGCAGAAATGCTTCCCTTTTTATTTGAAAGATATTTATATAATTATATAGAAAAATGAATATAATTCTAATTGCCACAGAGTGTTTTCCTTTTGCAAAAGCTACAAGTCTTGGAGATTTAGTAAGTACTCTTGCAAAGGGTATGGAAAAAGAAGGTTATAATGTAAAAATCTTTATTCCACGGTATGGCTGCATAGATCCTGCTCTTTTTCAGATTGAAAGAATACCGCTTGAATTAAAAGTTAATTTAAACGGAACAAATATACCGCTGTCTGTTTTTAAAGGTATTTTGCCAGGTCTGTTAGCAAGCATTTTTTTTATTGAAAGCCAGAGTCATTTTAGTAATTCAAAGGAAATTTATTTAAATCAATCGTACATTAATGAAACTCAAAACAGGAATTCTTTTTTCTGTCGCGCAGCTCTTAAAACTATTTCAAGACTAAAACTAAACGCTGATATTATTCATGTTTTTAACCCTGCCTGTACACAAATTATAAAGCTTTTACACTCCAGGGACATGGAGTATTCTCACCTGGAAAAAAGCAAATTAATTTTTACCCTGCAAAGCCTGGAAGAACTGTCAGATAATCAGAACAATATTACATTAACAAAAGAGGCAATAAATCATTGTGACTTTATAACAACGGTTTCAGAAACCTTTGAGAATGAGCTTTTGGCGGATGTCTACAATACCGGAATCGGGGAATCCTTAAGCAGAAAAAGGTCGGTTTTTAAAGGTATTTTAAGCAGCCCTGATGATGAGATATATAACCCTGAGACAGATAGTGACATAGCACAAACTTATTCTAAGAATTATTTTTCGATCGGAAAAAGAAAGTGTAAGGAAGATTTATTTAATTTATTAGGTTTTGAAGGTGATATTCAATTTCCTTTATTTGGAATTGCATGCAGATTAACAAACAAGAAAGAGCCTGATATTATAACTGAATTGTTGCCTGAAATTGCTGAGATGAAATTAAACCTTGTTCTTTTAGGAAAAGGTGAAGAGGAAATTGAAGAAAAATTAGTCGGGTTATCCAAAAAATTTAAAAACATAAAGGT
The DNA here is from genome assembly GCA_001784585.1 of Candidatus Melainabacteria bacterium RIFCSPLOWO2_02_FULL_35_15. GTDB lineage: Bacteria > Cyanobacteriota > Vampirovibrionia > 2-02-FULL-35-15 > 2-02-FULL-35-15 > 2-02-FULL-35-15. Next base: position 5,954 of record MFRN01000038.1, read on the forward strand.
CTGCATCGGGTATGATCATGAAATTGCAAAAAAGATTTGTGCAGGGTCGGATTTCTTTATTTGCCCGGGAGAAGAACATCCGGATGGAAATTCTGTACTTATTGCAATGAAATATGGCAGTATACCAATTGCTTTTAAGTCAGGTGCTATAAAAGAAATAATTACTGATTTTGATTCTTCGGAAGAAATGAACGGACTTATTTTTGAAAAATATACTAAAGAAGCTCTTTTTGAATCAATAATCAGAGCAACAAAGTATTATAAAAACAAGGAAAAGTGGACTAAACTTGTAAAGCTGGCAATGAGTTTTGATACAACAAAATTAAATCTCACAAAAAATTACATAAATTGTTATGAAGCGAGGGCAGCAGGCAATAACAACAATTCAGCTGCCACTTAAGACATGAATAGCAGAATCTAAAACATTCTTAAGTGCATTTTTAAATGTCTGATTTTGTTTTATCAAAGTAATTACTTCTTTATTTTCTTTTGTTTTGCCACTAAGAGCTTTAGCAAGTGTAACCCTTATATCAAGCAGGTTTCCAAGCTTTGTAAACTCGTTTCTACTGTTTGCTTTAAAACTAATGCAGAGTTCATGATCAACTGCCTGCAGATCATCTTCAGTAACTTTTTCTGAAGCATTTTCTTCTGTAAACTCTACCTTCATGCCTGGAATTAAAAATGCCCTCATGACCATACCCTTGTCAATTTTTTCATCGAAAAATACAAGGTCATGATTTTCAACCAATTCCAGTCCTTTTTCCTTAGACTTAATTAACAGTTCAACTTCATTAATCTGTTCTTCAGCTTCTGCATAAGAAAGTATAAAATTTCTTATCTCTTCAGTTATCCGATCAGATTCACTTTTTGCATTTAAAACATTTTCATTATTAAAACAAATATCTGTAAAGATTTCTATAAGTCTCTGCTCAATTTTTTTCTTTGCTTCTGAAGATAAATTTGGTGATTTAGCATCTGGCATAATAATTAAAGATAAGACGGTAATTATTTTGTCTGAGTTTCATGTTATTGCTTTTCTTTTCTTATAATTAATGTACTAATTCATCATCAAAATCCAGTTTTTTCAATGATGCAATATAAACATCGCTTAACTGCCTGGATGTCAGCTTACCAAATTGTTCCCAAATGTATTCAACTTTATGGCGATCCGGGGTTAAGCTCGGAAAGGCTTCAATGCATTGTTCGACGGTAGGAAAGTACCTGTAGCAGGATATTGCCTGAATCAGATCAAAAGCTTCAAGAACTGCCGGGTCATAGTTTGCCTTTTTTAAGGAATTAGTAGCTGAATCAAAGAATTTTGCCATTAATTCTATAGTATCTTTGGAGGCTACTTGATTTAAGAATGGATTCATTTAATTAATAACCTTTGACGTTAATCTGTGGGGAAGTTTCCTTAACCTGTTACCATACCTTATACTTCAACTATATTATTTTAACCATTCCTTTGTCAATGCTTAATCTTAATTTAAAATAAAATTTTTATAAAGGTTTTTACCATCTATGTAACCAGGTGGCTTTAGGTTAAAAAGATTCATAATAGTAGGTGCCATGTCAACAATCCTGGGTAAGGATAGGTCAATGTTACCAGCTTGTGATCCATTAACTGCAATAATTCCATCACTTATATGATTCCCAAATGAAAGCGGATGTGCTTCATGAAAAAGAGCTCTTTCACCAGTACCGGAAAAAAGATAAAACCCGGGATTAGGGATAATAATCAGATCAGGTATTTTATTTAAAGCTCTTCCATTAAATACTTCTTCTTTTTTGTACACAGCCCTTATAAACAGCTCGCCTGAAATGGGATCTTTTACATTAATCAGCTTCTTAATGATTTCATTCTTTAAACTTTCTGCTTCCTGAGGGGGTACAATCCCTTCTGCTTCACGCCCAATAAGATTTAACTGAGCTGTCCCATACACTGTACCAATACCACTAAAGACCTTTGTTTCCTGGTAGTTTATAGGATCATAAGCAGCTCTTGGGACAATAATCCTTTGATCTAACCCTTCTTCGCTTTTTTGTTTAATTCTTGTTTTTAACCTGGCCAGGGCATCTACCTTATTTACCATTTTTATAGCTGTGCTTTTTACACCTGTTCTTATTTGTGTACCAAGATCCTGCTTCAATTTTAAATATCCGTTTTCCATAAGCCAGACATTCATGGCTAAACGCCTTTTTACCGGACCAAATCCATGATCACTTACAAGGAAAAATGTCCCTTTTGAGTTTACCTTATCAATTAGCCCTCCAAGATATTTATCCAGTACTCTGTAAAACTCCCATATTTTTTTCAGAGTCGGATCTGTAGAATTAAAATCAAATGTTGCTATCTCCTTCCAGAAGCTATGCTGGATTATATCTGTAGTTTGAAAATGAACCATAAAAAAGTCTGTGGGATCAGTCTCTAAAAGCCATAAAGCAGCATCTCCAACCTTTTGTGTAATTTCAATTAAACAATTTAAAAAATCAATGTCCTTAGTTCCCTGTCTGTCAAATGTTCTAAGGCAGATAGGATAATCGCCAAGCTTTTTAATTAATTTATCTCCAAGCTCAGGGGGGTAAGTAAAAACTTTTTTATTGCTTGGTCGTTCCCATCCTGAAATAACAAATCCGTTTACTTCAGGTGGCGGATAGTTAATCGGCACATCAATAATACCTACTCTAATTCCACTATCAGAGAGAATTTTCCACAAGGTCTTGGTCTGAATTGATTTGCTTGTAGTAAGTGCAGGTTTATATGTTCCTTCCTGATGTTCATAAAAATCAAAAACTCCGGACTTCCCCGGATTACAACCAGTCATAAATGCAGTCCATGCAGGGGGTGTTACCGGAGGGATTGTAGATTCTAAATTTGCATGTGCTCCACACTCAATAAGGCTTTTAAGGTTTGGCATTATGCCACTATTTGCAAGCGGTAAAAGGTTTGTCCACACACCACCATCAAAGGAGACCACTAATACTTTAGGGAATTGAGTTGGCATAAAGATTAATATATGATTTATCTACCTCTTACAGCCTACTAAGTCTTTCTGCTCCAAAACTCTATTAAACACTGTGTCGACATGTTTCAGGTGTTTCTTTGGATCAAAACATTCTTCAATTATATTTGGTGATAAATACTTCAAAACTTCTTTATCACTTAAAATATTCCTTTTAAAATCCCCATCTTTTTTATTCCATGCATTATGTGCATTTTTCTGGATAAGTTTATATGCAGCTTCTCTCTCTAAGCCAGCTTCAACAAGCTTTAATAAAACAGTTTGTGAGAAAATGACCCCGCCAAACTTAAACATATTTTCTTTCATATTTTCAGGATAAACATTTAAATCAGAAATTATTTGATTAACCCTGTCCAGCATAAAATCAATCAATGTAGTAGCATCCGGCAGAATAATCCTTTCTACTGAACTATGGCTGATATCCCTTTCATGCCACAGAGGGATATTTTCCATTGCACTTAGAGAATATGCCCTGACCAGTCTTGCCAGCCCGCACAGATTTTCCGATCTCCACGGATTTCTTTTATGTGGCATTGCCGAGCTGCCTTTCTGATTTTCATAAAAAGGTTCTTCTGCTTCTAAAACCTCTGTCCTTTGCAAGTGTCTGATTTCAGTAGCAATTCTTTCAATCATTGTAGCTATAAGTGCCAGTTCATTTAAATAAAGCGCATGTCTGTCACGACTTATAACCTGAGTAGAAAGTGGTGCTGGTTTTAAACCAAGTTTTCCTGTAGCAATTTCTTCAACCCTGGGATTTATGTTTGAATATGTCCCCACGGCACCAGAAAACATTCCTACATTTATTTCATCCATGGCAAATTGAAATCTTTTTTTTGCCCTGTTTAACCCTTCCCAGAACCCAAGCAACTTTAATCCAAATGTAGTCGGCTCAGCATGAACTCCATGTGTCCTTCCTATACAAATTGTATTTTTATGCTCAATTGCCTTTTTTTGTAATGTAGATAAAAACTTATTTAACCCGTCTGATATTTTTTTCCCGGCTTGTTTTAAAAGTATCGCAAAAGAAGTATCCACCAAATCAGAGCTTGTCATTCCCAGATGTAGAAATCTTCCATCTGGTCCAATTGATTCAGTTAAGCAGGTTAAAAATGCAATTACATCATGATGAACTTCTTTATCAATTTCCTCAATCCTCTTTATGTCAAATTTTGCTCTTTCTTTAATAATAGACAGAGATTCTCTGGATACTTGTCCAAGTTCACAGAGTGCTTCAGCTGCTGCAATTTCTACAGAAAGCCACACATTGTACTTATTTTCTTCAGACCAGATCTTTGCTAATTCTGGCCTTGTATATCTTTGAATCATTCTTTATAGCTCAAGACAAGCTTGAGCTTCCTTCGGCTAATCCTTATTAGTTGGATCGGATTTGTCCGCCTTAGGCGGAACAAATCCTTACATAATAAAATGTTTTGTTCATCCATGTACAAGGTTATATTCTACAATAATTAGTGTCATTGTGAGCAAAGCAGCAACATTAAGAAACAAATGCAAACTATAAAAGAATCCTTAATCAATATCATTAACCCATCAAACGGTGAAGTCCTTTCTGAAATAAAGCCTTCCAGTACTTCTGAAATAATAGAAAAAATCCAAAAGGCAAAAACGGCATTTCCATTGTGGAGCAGTCTGTCTTTTGAAAAGAGAATAACTTACTTACAAAAAATATATGAGCTTATAATCCGGGATCGCCGGGACATAGCCACCACCATCTCCAAAAACAACGGGAAACCACTCACCGAATCTTACCTGACAGAAATTGCATCTACCCTTCAGGTAATGGAATACCACATTAAAAACGGGGCTGAACTTTTAAGTGAAAAAAATATACATCTTGGTGTTTTATATCCTGCAAAAAAAAGTTTTATTTCTTATGTACCTTATGGCACAATTGGGATTATAGAACCTTGGAATTATCCTTTCTATCTGCCATTTTCTGCAATTACAAAAACACTCTTAGGCGGGAATACATTTGTCTTTAAAAGTGCAAGTGCTGTATCAGTAGTCGGTAAATTAATAGAGAAGATTTGTTTAAAAGCAGAGCTGCCGGATGGTGTAGCAAATTTTATTTACGGGGATGGATCTGCTGCAGAAACATTGATTAATAGTGAAATTGATAAAGTAGTTTTTACCGGATCTGCTGAGGTGGGGAAAAAAATTGCCGAGGTCTGCGGGAAAAAATTACTTCCTGTTTCACTTGAGCTTGGAGGAAAGGATCCTGCAATTGTATTTAAAAATTGTAATCTGGACTATGCCTGCGGAGGAATTTTATGGGGTGCACTGTCAAATAGCGGTCAGGCCTGCGCATCAATTGAAAGAGTTTATGTTCAGTCAGAAATATATGCTGAGTTTTTAGAAAAAATTACAAACATGGCTAAGAACTTAAAAGTAGGAGACCCGTTCGATGATGAAACAGACATTGGGCCCTTAATAAATGAGGAACAAGTTAAAAAAATTGAAGGCCATATCTTAGATGCTATAGACAAAGGTGCAATATTACATTGTGGCGGGAAAAGGCTTTCTACAAGTGGTTTTTATTTTGAACCAGCTATTCTAAGTAATGTAAATCACTCTATGAAAGTAATGAAGGAGGAAACTTTCGGGCCTGTAATTCCAGTAATGAAATTTGATTCTGTTGAAGAGGCTGTTTATCTGGCAAATGATACACATTATGGCCTGGCTGCAAGCATCTGGACCAGTGAAACAGGAAACATTAAAAAAATTGCCGGAAAGTTAAATAGCGGAACTGTATGGGTAAATGACTCTTTATTTCTCCAGGCACACCCAAAATGCCCATGGCAGGGATACAAAGATAGTGGTTATGGCAGCTGTTCAATTTATGATTTTGTCAGAGTTAAACACATAAGCCTGGACCAAGGATATATACCTTCATTGCACCCGAAAAGTTTTTGGTGGTACCCCTATAAGGGAAAGGCAAGATCATTTCATGCCTTAATAGAAGTAATTTTTAAAGATGGTATTAAAGAAAAAGCAAAAGCAACGTTTCAGACTATAATTGATTTTTTAAGATAGGAAGTTTCTGTCCACTCCTGCATCAGGGGATTCGCCATACATTGGGTCATTGCTTCGTTTATTGAGCTGCTCAATCTTATTATTTAAATTCTTTATTTGACTGTCACAAAAAAATCCCAGTGCTACCCATTTTATAAGATCATCTCTGAGTTTCTTTTTTATTCCTGTACCATCCTTACCATCTGTACCAAAATCTTCAAGTTTAAATTGATCTGGTGGATCAAGTGGTTTACCAAGAATCTTTTCAATCTTTTCTAACAGCTGGCTTTCTGTAAGTCCTGACTTTGGTATGCCGGGACTTCCTTGTTCTATTTGTGCAACTGCATCTCTATATCCCTCTACATTAGATTCCCCTTTTTTCATTAAATCTTCCCAGGTGGTAAAAAATGTTTTCAGCAGGGCATCATCAGCTTGTCTACCCTCTAGCGTACTTTTAGTAGGCTCCCACATATCGGTGATGCTATTCTGAAGGCTTTTTATTTCATTTGCTCCTGAACTTGACATATTTTTACTCCAAATTTACTCAAATTAAATCAATCGTTGATTTATTAGCAATGTACAGAAGGATAGTTATAGAAACGTTAAGCTTTTAAGCTAAAAGTATAAATTTTAGGTTTCATAGGGATAAAACGTCTCATAACAAAATCAAAAATCTTCCATACAAATACGTGTATAACAAAAACTAACTGGGTATATTTAACACAACATGCTACCAAGACTAATTTTTATCCTGTTTACTATCTCATTTTTAGCCTATGCATGGTCATATACTGAGAAAGCTCAATCCTGTCAGTTTGTAAATAAGCATATTCCAGTTGCAAATCCTGCCTGCAGGTAGATATATAAAGCTGCTGGTGCAAATTTCAATATATATCACTATCTTAGCAATACAGAAATTACCTTTGGTGGGTATTCCAAATCCCTATGACACAAGCTATAATCTCATAGCGGAAATAACATAGTAGGGATTGAACACTAAGTATTTGGAACACAGTTCAATCCTAATTACAAAAGGAGAATTATAAAATCATGGCAACCAAGAAAATGGCAAAGAAAACAAGAAAACCAAATGCAGCATTCATGAAGCCCCTCCAACCAGATGATGCATTAGCACAAGTAGTTGGAGAAAGACCACTTCCCAGAACTGAAATCACAAAGAGGCTCTGGGCATATATAAAGAAAGAAGGCCTTCAGGATAAAAAGAACAGAAGAAACATTAATGCCGATGATGCTTTAAGACCAATCTTCAATGGTAAAAAGCAAGTCAGTATGTTTGAAATGACCAAATTAGTTGCACAGCATGTAAGCTAAAAATAGAAGAAGACAGAAAATCAAAAACAGAAGTCATAAGAAATTTGGCTTCTGTTTTTTGTCTTTTTATAAACTACAAAGCTTTGAAGTATCAAGTAATAATTTATTCAGCGCTTCTTTATAAATTTCTTTTTCAGTTTCTCCTGCAAATACATTTTCTATCTTGGTTCCACCGGGGCAAACTATTCCAACTGCAGGAAGTCCTTTCTTATTTTCATTAAAAAAGTTTTCTATTCCAAGGTCAATTGCTGTTTCCTGTGATTCTTCCAGAGAAGCTTTTGAAGAAACATCCAGAGTAATAAATGTGACTCTGTCGTTATATTCATTTTTTAATTCTTCAATAACAGGTTTTAATTTCTGACATGAATGGCATTCTCTCATAGTAATAGTTACAAATAATGGATTAGAATCATCCGAGGCTTTAGCAGTTTGTAAGCTAAAAGATATAAGGGTTAAAAGTATAAGAGATAATTTTTTCATTTTAAAAATGGTATCCTTTCTCATTTCTTGTAGCATTTGGATCATATGGTTTAAAGTTTGTGCCTCCGCCATTTTTTACATCCTGAATATTGAGTGAAACTCCATTACTGCAGATGATATTGTTATTAGCAGAACATTTTGGTATAAGCAAATATTGGTAGTATGCATAGATAGGAATTGGCGATCCTGCAGTCCAGAAGCTAAGCTCATTTGGTCTTCCTGAGCTAATTACTTCGTTTGGCCTGTCTGAAAGATTAGGTGTATCAGGCCTGCCCCCGGCAATTTCCGGTATCTCAGGTTCTTTTGGTCTATCCGGACCATTAGCAGGTCCCTGTGGTCTGCCATTTATACTACAAATTTTATTTGGATCTAAGATAAAAGTATTTATGGCATCTGTATAAGTCTGCTTAGAAGAGGCTCCTATAATGACCTTTTCAGGGACAGCGGAATCAGGGCATAAAATCCCGACTTTTGGAAAAACATTTCTATTTGAATCAAAATATGCTGCAAGTCCATATTGTGCTGCTACCAGCCTTGATGCATTCACGGCCTCATCATTGCTTGCATCCAGGTGTAAGAAATTTACCTGATTACCATACTGTGCTTCTAACTCATTAACGACAGGATGCAGTATTTTACATGCATAACACCAGTCTGTAGAAACAATTACAAATAAAGGTTTATCATTGGCCAGGTCTCTTGCTTTTATTGCAGGAGTATTAAATAAAAACAGTACAGACAAAAGAAAAAATATTACAAAAAATTTAACTGGGTTTTTAAAATTCATAAATCTGACCCCTCAAAAGTGCTTTAAGAAACTTTTACTCTATAAAAGTTAAGTATATATTATGGTGGTTAAGGGACACCCCGCATAATCAAAATTTTCTGACCGACCCTGTCACTACCCCAACAATCTTAAACTCAGACTCGGGATATATGTCTTTGTATTTAGGATTGGCTGCCCTTAAGTAATTTTTATTTCCTTTTTTACGGAGATACTTTACAGTATAGCCGCCATCTATAATTGCTACTACAATTACCCCGTGTGTAGGCTGAATTTTTTTATCCACTACTATTAAATCCCCGTCATAGATACCGGCCTCTATCATGGAGTCCCCTGCAACACGAAGCATAAATGATCTCTCATCGTCTGCTCTTAGATAATCTTCAAAATCAAAAACTTCATAACTGTCTTCTGCAGTTGCTGGCATACCTGCAGGAACTCGGGAGTCATAAATTTTTAAACCAAAAAGTTTTTTATTCAGGTATAAAAAATTATCTATTTTTTTTACTGTTCCGCTAAACATAAGGGCCTCCAGATAATGCTGCACTGAATTGTGATATTTAAACTTCAGGTCTTCTGCTATTTGTCTGAATGATGGCAAAGGACTTTTTTTATAATGCTTTTTTAGCATTTGAAGAAAGTTGCTCTGATTTTCGGTTAATTCAGCAGCCATGAACTACACGACTTGTACAAACGTACAAAAGTTCCCCGTGCAGATAAATCAATCATAAACCCTGACTGTTGTAAAGATTTCCACTGGTCCGTACTTCTCTGTAATTTCATAATTATCTTTTTTTGTATCTTTACCGCTAACTGAAATATTGTAATTCCCCAGCATTCCACTGCCAGTTAAATGATATTGCAGGGATCGATCGGGACCGATTCCTGCTTCCCGATCCTCTCCAGCCAGCTCAAGGGTATATTTTAAATCCCCGATTTTTCCTTTTGTGGATTTTAAAAAGGTTTCATAGTCAACTGCCTGATTCCCGATTTTATCCTTAATGTGTACCTTTCCCTGTAATCCGAGAAGTCTTTCTAGTCCAAAAAGTCCGAAATTAAACTTTTGGTTTTGCTCTCCAAAGGCAATTTCTCCTTTTAATTTTACCGGGATGAAATCAGATTTTGTGCTTATATTCCCTGTAAAAATAAATTTCTTCTTTTTGCGGTCTGTGCTTACACCAATAGTTACACTTTGTATTATCTCTTCTTTGTCTGGGAACCTTGCTCTTCTATAAACAAATGCTTTATGAAATGACATTGGAATATTACTGTGGTTCAAACACCTCATTACTGCAGGCGGAGGGAAATAAAGCACAAGAGCTTTAAGGGGAGAATTAACAGCCAAGGCTTGGTCCTGTTTGTTTTTGGAATAGCATACATTATTTAAGTTAATAGCAAAGAGAAGTAATAAAGAAAACAATTTTAGTGTTTTTTGCATAAATATGATTGTAACTTAAATTACCACTTGACGAAATTAAGATATTATAGGAGAATCATCTTATAAGAGGGAGAAAATTAAAGATGTTTTCAGGAGCAAATGTAGTAATGCCAGCATTTCATAGACCTTTCCTTAATACAGGAAGAATCTCTCCTCGTTTTACTGAAACTATAACTCCCAGAGCAGAAGTCTCTCCGATAATTACACTGTCTCCAGGATTACCTGCACCTCATGAAGCTGCAATAATTTCAGCATCAGTTCCGGCAGCACTGGGTCCTCAAATTTTATTTATAAGAGGCTTTGGGGGAGATGACAGATCGCTCCGTCGTTTTGAAAATGAGCCTGAAACAGATTTTTCTCTGACAGTATAAAATTTGATTTTTGATTCTAAAAACAAGGATTCTGTCTTAAAAATAACTTCTTACTTAATAATCAGTGTGGGGATTTTTCTTCGCCTTGCACAATATTTTTCAAATAAATCATTATGGAGAGATGAGGCAATGCTTGCCTTAAACATAATGGAAAAAAGTTTTATAGATTTGTTAAAACCTCTGGATTATAGCCAATACGCTCCACCGGGATTTTTAATCATTGAGAAGTTAATAATCAGTATTCTTGGTCAAAGTGAATTTTCATTCAGGTTGTTTCCTTTGATTTGCGGGATAGCTTCGTTATTTCTTTTTTATAAATTAATAAAGAAATGCCTTTCACCATTAGCTGTTCCAGTAGCACTTGTATTATTTTCAGTTCTTCTTTGTCTTAATTACTATTCATCCGAAGCTAAACAGTATTCATCTGACTTATTGTTTACACTTCTGTTCATTTTAGTAGCAATAGACTTGAAAGAAAAGTCGACCATTTTTTATTTTATTATTTATGCTTTAGCCGGGGCATTAGTAATATGGTTTTCTCACGTTTCTGTTTTTGTATTGCCTGGGGTTGGCTTAAGTATTTTTGTTCTTTCATTAATTAAAAAAGAAAGAATTAAATCAATTTTAATTTTAGCTGCATGTTTTTTATGGATAGTTAGTTTTCTTGTATTTTATTTTTTTTCAGTATCTCACATTGTCAAGATTCCAGGTTTAATAGACTACTGGTCTAACTATTACATACCTTTCCCATTACACTCAACAGCTGACTTTCTAAAGTATAAAAACATTATAAAGGAATTTTTTCGTTTTACATCTCTTAATAGCATTGCTGGCATATGTTTTTTAACCGGATTAGTTTATTTTTTTCAAAAGAAAAAAGGAGTTTTTTTTATCCTGGCTATGCCAGCATTTATAACCCTTATAGCATCTGTATTTCATAAATATCCTATCTTTGAAAGATTTGTCTTGTTTCTGATTCCAGCTACTATTTGTTTTATTGCAGAAGGTGCTGAATGGATTAGAGCTAAAACATGGAACAGGTTTCCACTTGCTGGGATTATTATAATTATACTTTTACTTTACAAGCCTGTTAATTTTACAAGAATTAATTTTACCCATCCCCTTACTCAGGAAGAAACTAAACCTGTATTTAAATATATAAAAGAACACTTAAAAAATGGTGATGTTATATATGTTTCAGATCCTCTTCAGTTTAGTTTTAAATATTATGCTAAAAATTATAATTTCTGCAGTGATTATTCTATAAAACAGGATAGAGAAAAAGTAGAAGAAGCTAAATGTAGTGAATTTAATCACAGGCTTTTTTTAGGCGCTGCTGAAAATTTAAGTACTCGTGAACTTGAAAAGATCCCAAAGAATAAAAGGGTTTGGTTTATATTCTCAGAAAAGCTATCAGATAACAGAGCAGATAAGGCAGTTACACTGAATTATCTGGATAAAGTGGGGGTAAAAACTGGTTCTTTTCTTAGACAGGGTATAGTGGCATACCTTTATGATTTGGACATGAGATCTAATCATTAATAAACTTTTTCCCTGGTTTAGTCTTAAAAACAAGTGGCAGAAGAAGATTTAAAAAACCTTTTTCAAATATAAAAGGACGTAATACTAAGGCTGAGATAACTAAAATTGCAATTCCTAGCATATGAAAATCTCTTAAAAAAGCAGTCTTGTTCTTATTAAGAGATTTCATTAAATACTCTTTGGCCTTATCATAGCGCCGATCAATTATGCACAATCCAGCTAATGTAGAGGAACTTTTTGAGATGCAAAAATTATAAAGCTCTTTAGGTAAGGTGGGATTATCGTTAAATACTTTCTTTAAAATACATTCCCCATCCTCAAGAATCTTTTCATAATCTTTTGAGCGATTATCAGGCCAGCGTCTATATCCTACTAAAGCTTTGGGAACTGTTGCTATAGGAAATTTTTTAGCAAAACGAATCCACATTTCTGCATCATCACCATATTTTACTTTTTCATCAAATAAATCCATGGTTTGCAGGCATTTGTGCCTAATCAAAGGAACACTGCAGTTAGATATAGGATTCTTTTCAATAACTTTTTCATAAACCATACCATTCACATTTACCCCCAGCCGCCAGCCAAGTAATAAACCATTTTCATCTATCGTTACTGAATAGCAGGATACTAGTCCAACTTCTGGCTTAGTTTTTAAACACTCAAGCTGAAATAAAAGTTTATCCGGATGCCATAAATCATCTGCTTCCAGAAAAGCTATATACTCCCCTTTTGCAACTTCAATTCCATAATTTCGAGCATAAGGAAGACCAGGTTTAGATGGTTTGATAAAATTAATTCTTTTGTCCTTCTCTATAAACTTTTTTACTATCTGTGGTGTTTGATCCTTAGAACCACTATCTACAATTATAATTTCAAAGTCTTGAAAGCTTTGATTCAATGCTGACTTTATAGCATAAGAAATGTATCGTTCACAATTAAGGACAGGTATAATTATCGATACTTCAGGTGGTTTCAATTTTTTAACCAATCATATTAAATTATATCAATCGTTAAAATGAAAACAGAAAATATTTTACTTTATACACTTGGGCATAAAGATTATTACTTTGAAGGTAAAGGATATAAAATCCCTATTCCTTGCTGGGGAATGGAAAAAAGTATTGTATATAATTTAGACTATCTTAAAAAATATTTTAAGGTTAATCTTATTCTTTTTGGTTTAAATAAATTGCCGCTCTATAGCGCACAAGACATAAATATAATTTCCGGAGGAAAATCTTTTAATTCATACACTCTTTCTTACATCTTCTCTTTTAAGGATCTGATTACTAACTTTCCATTTGGCATAAAAAATATATCAGAAAAGGATACTGTTATTATGGTGCATAATTTTTTCTTACTTGTTATCTTTTCTAAGTTATTTACCCCGAAAATAAAAGTGATTTTATTTATAGAAAATGAGGTATCAAGATTATTGTGGAGGCTTGATGGCAATATATTTTCAAAGATTATATATTTTCTAATCACTTTCCTGGGTTTAATACTTGCAGACAAAATAATTAAGGTTTCAGACAGAACTTGTTGGTTAGAAGATAAGTTAAACTTTATTAAAAAGAAATCATATTACCTGCCAAATGGGTTAGATATAAAGATATTCAAGCCCTATGATGGCAACAGGAACTCCTTAATAAACATAAATGGAGTAACAGATAAAGACAGTTTGCTTTTATACGTAGGAAGAATAACAGATACAAAATATAAAAATCCCAGACTTTTATTTAAATCATTTGAAGCAGTCAGAAAAAAGAAAAGCAATATAAAACTAATAGTTATAGGCACAGGTAAAGAAGAAGGATATAGGCTACTTAAAAAGCATAATGTAAAAAACAGCGAGAATATTTTTTTTATGGGTATTATTAAAAATGAGTCTATTATTCCTTACTACCAAAGATGTGACTTAACTCTTTTAACTTCAAGATCTGAAGGCAATCCTTATGTGATATTAGAATCCCTGGCATGTGGAACTCCATGCGTAACTACAGATGTCATTAATAAACACACGATTCAAAACGGAGTCAACGGGTATGTTTCAAAAAGTCAGGAGGTAGAAGATTTTACTAATGTAATGCTTAAAGGGCTTGAATTATCATTGAAATTAAAGCCACAAAATAAAAGTTTATTAGATCCGATTTACAATATTAAAAACAGGGAGAAAAATTTGCTTAAACTTATACAATAACTGGTCAGGACTTGCGCATTTTATATTTTTTAAAATAATCAAAGATATTAAAACAAAATAACAGGTTTAATTTGCAAGCAATATATGTTTTTCTAAAAAGATTCAACTGATGAAATAAAGGATTAAAGAGTAAATCCTTAAAAAGGTTAATCCATAAGCTTACAAACCCAAATTTTCTGTCAAATTCAGGCAAAGAAAAACTTAATGCCATTTTTTCCATTGTTTCACTCATTCCGCCAAGTCTTCTATGAATACAGACATTTTCAAGCGTTTTAATTTTTCCCATATAAGCAACTCTGGAAAATAAAATATAATCACACCCCATAACATTTGGCATTTTAAAATTACGAAGTTTGTTTAGTTCTATTAATCCAAAGTTTGGCGGATTTCCTGAGCCTAGCACCTGTAAATAAAACGACATCCATCTTCTAATATTACTGTTATCAGGCAAATTAATTTTTATACCTTCGTGCGAGAATTTGTCTCCCCAGTAAAACTTTGTCTTTCCTGTGACAAGTATATATTCCGGACTATTAATTAAACTCTGCAAGCATAAACTTATATAATCCTTATCAATCCAATCGTCATCACAAAGCCACATAAAATATTTTCCGTTTGCAGTTTTAAGAGCAAAATTAAAATTTGGATTTACACCTATATTTTTATTGTGGTGATAGTATTTAACTCTACTATCTATATTTATAAACTCTTGTATTAAATGTTGCACTTCAGAATTTGAACAGTCATCTAAAACAATTATTTCAATGTTTTCATATGTTTGATCAATAACTGATTTTAAAGCCTGGCACAATAAATCAGGTCTATTATAGGTAGTAATAGCAATTGTTACTAATGGGTCTAATATTTTTATTTCGCTCATAACAAGTTATTTTTTAGAACATTAAATTTGGAATTATATTTATGCATTCTTCTGAAGCATTATATTATATTGCTAGCAATCGTAAGCAGGAAGTTTAATTTTGAAAATTAGAGCTATGAAGAGTTTAACTGAAAAAAATAAAATTATTTATTACATTGTGTTGGTATAGTCTTTATCTGTATAATTCTTTATCCTGCTGTCTTTAAGATTTTTTACCAACTAAATGACTATCCGAGTTTTCAAGAAATTAAGCCTGTACTTAAATTTATTAAAGAACATAAAAAGAAGGAGGATTTTATTTACATTACCCATTATGCGCAATATGCATTTAAATACTATGCAAAAAATTATGGATTCAATGATGATTTCATGCCTGAATCAAATTGGGGTAAGGCAAATCCAGAATTTCAGAGGCTTTACTTAAGTTCTCGCTATAATCCTATATTTATAGAAGGGGCCTGTATAGATAATTCCCGGGAATGCTTTGCTAATGAGCTTAAAAATTTCCCTCCACATAGCAGGATCTGGGTTTTATTTTCTCACAGTTTTGATAATAAAAAGGAGATGATTAAATATTTGGATACAATTGGAATAAAATTAGGTATGTATTCAAAAAATAATATTCGTGGTGGCTCAAGTACTTATCTCTATAAAATTAATTAATGAGTAATAAACTCAAACTATTCTTCTGGTTATTTATTAGTATTGGGATTTTTCTTCGCTTAGCTCAATTCTTTTCAGATCGATCCTTATGGTTTGATGAAGTACTAATCTCATTAAACATTATTAATAAACCCTTTATCGAGCTCTTAGGACCTCTGGATTACTACCAGGGGGCACCGGCTGGTTTTTTATTTGTTGAAAAGGTTCTGGTAAATATTTTTGGAGATAGCGAATATACACTAAGAGCTTTTTCTTTATTTTGCAGTATTTCTTCTTTCTTTATTTTTAACAAGCTGGCAAAGGCATGTCTTAGCCCGGCCGGGGCATTGATAGCTACTGCACTTTTTGCAATTTCAGATCCTTCAATTTTTTATTCTTCAGAGGCTAAGCAGTATTCAGGAGATGTAACTGTTACATTATTATTACTTTTAATGGCTCTTAAAATAGAAGAAACAAATAAAACAGGATTTTCTAAACTTGTTTTATGTGGTGTTGCTGGAGCAGTATCATTGTGGTTTTCATTCCCTGCAATTTTTATTTTAATTAGTACAGCAGTTGCATTATTTGTAATTTCTTTTATACAAAAAAACAAGGAGAAAAGTAAAGCTGTTTTATTTTGTTCTTTGTTCTGGATAACTGGTTTATTTATTCTGTATAAAATACACTTGTGCAAGCTGAATCCTGCAGGAATTAAACTCTTTCCTGATTATGCTTTTATGCCATTTCCATTAAATATCACCTGGTTTAATGCACTTAGTATGAGAGTTTTTAAATTTCTTGAGCTATCTGCATATGGAATTCCGCAGATCCTTTTTCTTATTGGTGCTATTTCATTCTTTAAAAGAAAAAGGGTATTGTTTCTCATACTCTTTGTTACTATCTTGCAAGTACTCTTCGCATCTGCTTTTCACCTTTATCCGCTAGGAAACAGATTATTGTTATTTATTACTCCCCTGATTATTCTTTTTATTGCAGAAGGAATTTCACTGATTATAAATAAAATCTGGCCTAATTATTCAATAATATTAATTGCACTTGTATGTTTATTATTCTGGAATCCGGTTTCCGTAGTAATTAATGATTTAATAAATCCGCGTACTTTGTTTGAAATAAAACCAGTATTAAAATACATAAAAGAACACTCCACAAAAAATGATATTTTATATGTTTATTCCAATGCTCAGTATGCATTGAAATTTTATGCAAAGGATTATGGCTTTAATGATAAATTTGAAGTAGATCCGTCCCAATTTTACTCCAGTCCAAAAATAAAGCGCCAAACTGAAAAAAAAGGATATATGACCATTGCTAATGGAGGGAATAGCAAAGACTTTACTGATGGCATTAATAAATTAAAAGGTTATAAAAGAGTATGGATACTATTTTCAGAAATTATCAGAAAAGAACAAGAACCTCTGGTACTAAAATATCTAAATGAGATGGGGGTTATGTTATTAAACTTTCAAAGACCAGGTGTTAGAGTTTACCTCTATGATTTAAGCAGCAAAGGAAAATAATTTTTATGTCAAGATTAAAAATGCTCTCCTGGAATGTAAACGGTATAAGAGCAGCTGAAAAAAAAGGATTTTTAAAATGGCTTCTTAAAGAAAGTCCGGATATTTTATGTGTTCAGGAGACAAAAGCTCATATAGAACAGTTAAGTAAAGAACTTATTAATCCAAATGGTTATAAAACCTTTTGGGTAAGCGGAGAAAAAAAAGGTTATAGTGGCGTAGCTATTTTTACAAAACCAGAACCTCAAAATATTAAAACTGGTTTTGGAATAAAGAAATATGATTCAGAAGGAAGAATTTTAATTTCCGATTACAAAGATTTTATTCTGTTTAATATTTATTTCCCAAACGGTCAAAGAGACGAGGAAAGACTAAAATACAAACTTGGGTTTTATGATGAGTTTTTAAAATGTGTCGATGGTTTAAAAGAAAAGGGAAGAAAAATAATTATTTGCGGAGATGTAAACACTGCTCACAAAGAAACCGATCTGGCCAGGCCAAAAGAAAATGAAACCACAAGTGGTTTTTTGCCAGTAGAAAGAAAATGGATGGATAAGTTCACAGAACACGGTTATATAGATACTTTCAGATACTTCATTAAAGATTCAGGACACTATACATACTGGGATCCGATTTCAAGAGCCAGAGAAAGAAATGCAGGCTGGAGAATTGATTACTTTTTTATTACTCCAAATCTCTTAAAAGGTTTAAAAAAAGCATTTATCATGACTGAGGTAATGGGATCAGATCACTGTCCTCTGGGGATTGAAATTGAAGTATAAAACAGAGATACTTGGTGTGTAAGAAAGCTAAGACATTGTAATTAAAAAATTACACACTCAAAATAACAATCCTGATAGAATTTTTACAAATAAATTACCGTTTAAAAGGTTTTGAGCTTGTTAGTTTTAACAAGTGTGCTGATATTTTTAACTATGTTAACCACAAGCAAAATAACAAGTATAGAACAAAAGAGAGAAACCTATCCACAGTTTAAGTCAAACCATGTCAGAAAAAGTTCTTCTCAATCTTATGGGAATGTAGTTCCTTTTAAGCATTATTTACCCATTCAGGATATTGATGGATACTCAAATGAAAACAAAGAGCTTGCTTATGGCTGGACAGAACTTATCCCTGTATTAAATGCACTATCAAAGGTTTTTTATATAGAAAAGAATGATCCTGTTTCCATGTTTGTATGGGTAAAAGAACATGCAAAGTTTTATATTGAGAATCCTGTCCCGAAGAGTTCTTTAATTTACAATCATGTGAGAAGTACAGATCGTGAGAAACAGGTTGTCCTGCAAACCTGTGAAAAGATTCTTATTGATGCTTACTTGCAAGCAAAAGATTTTATAGCAAATGGAAAAGAAGTACAGCCTGGATTTGAGATAAGCGGTGATACAAGTTCCATAATGAAAGTTAAAGGTGCTTTTGGAATTGAAGTTAATTATTCTTATATTGACTCCCTTTTACAATCCATTGAAGCTCTGGATATTGAAACAGTAAAAAACTGGAAAAAGTTTTTTAAAGCTTCATTTGTTCATGAAATGGTTCATAAACTGCGGGAAGAAATTTATACTGAGCCGGATACTGCACAGGAAATAGCTCCTCATGCAGCTGAAATTTTATCTACGGATGGAGATAATCCTATGGAAGATATATATATAGAGGAAATAGGAAAACAAGAAGGCAGCAGATATCAAAAAGATATAATGGCTGCCTTAAAAGTTTTAGAGCAAAAATTATTACAATTACCTGCCTGTAAGTATAAACCAAAAAACTTTGAGCTAACAGAAATAAATAAAGCATTAATGTCAATCTCTAAAAATATAAAAAAGCAAATGCTTAAAAAAATGGCGCGAGAAATAGTTTTTGCTTCAGGTCCGGATTTGCTTAGAATAGCCGCAGGAGTAGATACAAGAGTAGCAGCGGTACAAGTAAAAATTCAAGATTATTCGCACTGACAAATTGATCTAACACCAATCCACTAATATAGTCTCTCATTTTTTTCACATCATTGGTGTAGATCCTATAATTAGCCGCCAGCGAGACTTGAACTCACGACCTAGTGTTTACGAAACACTTGCTCTACCAACTGAGCTATGGCGGCAGATGTATAAAACATTTTATCTTAACCATGAAAAGCAGTCTTTAAAAGTGGCATTACACCATTAACTATATACTGCACTCCAATGCATAAAAGTATAAATCCCATAATTCTGGTAAATGATTTCATCATCGTGGTGCCCATTTTATGAGCGATTGCATGTGCAAGTATTAGAAACACATAACAAAGTAAAGTTACAACACAAATGACGATTAAAATAACCATGTAATGAAAAAGGGTTTTTGCATCTGTAGTCATTCCTATTATTACTGCAATAGCCCCCGGCCCGCTTAAAATAGGCATAGCCAGCGGCGAAAATGCAATATCATCTTTTTCTTCAGACTCCTGCTGTTCCTGAGGAAGCAGTCTGTCCTTTTTTTGCAGCATTTCAATTGCAGAACCAATAATCATTAAGCCACCTGCAATGCGAAGCCCTTCCAGGGATATACCAAAAAACTTTAGTATAAGCCCGCCTGCTATAAAAAAAGCAATTAAAATCCAAAATACATACATGCTGGCTCTCTTTGCAGTTTCGGTTTTTTGTTTTAAAGTGTATTTTTGTGTAAGTGAAGCAAAAACCGGGACTGCAACAAGTGGATCCACTATTGAAAATAGTGAAACAAAAGATCCTACAAAAAATAAAAGCAGGTCGTTTGGCATAAAATCAATTTCAGTATACTCTTAATTTAATCATCTGTTCTCTATCTTCTTCTGCTCCCTGGGTTAGACTCCAGGATTTTGAACTGTTTTTGCTTTTATCTCTTAATTTCTGTCCGTTAACAGGATGCCATTTAAAATTAAGAGAAAGATATTTAGGCTCTTCCTGAGTAATTGTTATTTCTCTGAATGCATTTGGCCACTGAACTACAGCAGGACAGCTGTTATGTATTCTGTTTTTTATTTTAATTAGCTTTGCAGCATGATAATGTCCGCTAAATACTCCTAATACATTTTTATAACTTTCTACGATCTCCAAAAGTTTTGTTCTGTCAGGCTCTACGATAAAATGATCTTTGCTTTTAAATGGCTCAATGACCGGAAAGTGCAGTGCAATAATTACATATTTATCTTCATTTTTCTCAAGTTCATCTTTTAGCCATTTGAGTTGCTCATCATCAATTTGTCCCAGAGGAGTAACTAATTTTTCTGTAGTACCATCCAGACATATAAATGTAAACTTTTCATTTGGTGAAAAAGAAAAATAAGTCATGTTCCCACTAAAACCTGTGGGGTTTTTAAGGTCTGCGAATTTGTTAATAAATCCTTTTTTACCTAAACCACCGTTTACACTTACATCATGATTCCCAAGAAGCACATACCACGGGTATTGTGATGCCATTGTAATTTCAATATATCTGTCAATGAGTTTTTCATCAGGTACATCAACCTGATCACCTGTAGAAAGAACAAAATCCAGATCTTTTATTTCATTAATTTCACTGACTGCATCTCCTAAAAGCTTTTCAGAACTTCCTAATAGCCTCTCAGCATCTTTTGCAATTGATTTTTGAAGATGTGTGTCGGAAATTTGTACAAAATGCAGAAGTGGCTTTGATTCGTTGGCATTGGTAAAAATCAAAAAACCAAATGATAAAGCTAAAATAACACTAACTAACCAAATATAAATTTTTCTTTTCATTTAAATTATTCCGCATTCTTTACTGCAGATACCACCTGCAGTAAATGAAACAACTATTGAAAATCTACTTGACAATATACTATTATAAGTTCTATACACTTTATTGTATACAGTGAAGACATGACAGGATGTATCTCTAATAAAATTACCGTATAATTTCTAAGTATGAATGTTTTAGTAATTGGTAGTGGCGGAAGAGAACATGCAATTTGCTGGAAATTACACCAGAGTTCACATGTTAAGCAAATTTTTTGTTCTCCTGGAAATGCCGGGATTGCTGAAATTGCTACCTGTGTCCCGGTGTCGCCAACAGATATTGAAAGACTTGCTGAGTTTGCAATTGTCCAGAAAATTGATCTGACAATTGCAAGTATGGATGAACCGCTTGCCAGAGGAATTGTTGATTATTTCAGAAAAAAAGGTCTCAGGATATTTGGACCTACAAAGGAAGCAGCAAAACTTGAATGGTCAAAATATTTTGCAAAAGAATTTATGCTCAGACACAATATTCCTACTGCACCATATGCCTGCTTTGAACAAAAAGAATTTGCTCTGGCTTATGCAAAGTCTCAAAAACATCCAATTGTGGTAAAAGCAGACGGGCTTGCGCTTGGAAAAGGTGTCACCGTAGCCCAATCATTTGAAGAAGCAAAGATTGCAATTCATGACTGCTTTGACGGGAAGTTTGGGCAAGCCGGAGAAAAAGTAGTAATCGAAGAGTTCATGAGGGGGCATGAAGTTTCTGTCTTTGCAATTTCAGATGGCAAAGACGCAGTAACACTGGTACCTGCCCAGGACTATAAAAGATTATATGACGGTGACTCAGGACCAAACACAGGAGGGATGGGTGCTTATGCTCCTGTTCCTTTTATGACAGGTGAATTAATCGGTCAGGTAAAAGAAGAAATTATAATGCCCACGATTAAAGGTATGGAAAAAGAAGGAAACCCATACCATGGGATTTTATATTGTGGACTTATGGTAACTGATGAAAGCAAAATAAAAGTCGTAGAGTTTAACTCAAGGCTTGGTGATCCGGAAGCACAGGTTGTACTCCCTCTTTTAGATGAAGATTTGTTTGAAATTTGCTGGGCTGTGACAGAAGGAGAGCTTGGAAAATATAAAGAAGGATTTCACCGGTTAGGTGGAGCTGCCCTTTGTGTAGTAATAGCTTCAGATGGTTATCCTGAAAACTATCGAAAGGGAATCCGGATTGATTTTTCCAAATTAAACGAGCCTGTAGAAATTGTAAGTGGAAAAAATCCACAGACACTTGAAGCTATTCTTCGTGCTAAAGGTATTATATTTCATGCTGGAACTGCCCGTGATGCTGATGGTAGGCTTGTTTCAAACGGTGGAAGAGTTTTAGGTGTAACAGCACTTGCTGACAGTCTTTTAGATGCACAGGTTTTAGCTTATAAACTTTGCGAAAGAATTGATTTTGAAGGTAAGTATTACCGCAAGGATATTGGTGATAAAGGAATGGTTTAAAAAACTGTTACATTGGCCTCTGTGGAGGAATATTCCTTCCTGCTCCTGCTGATACTTCCAGTCCTGGCAGACCTGAACCACCACTTCCTAGATCAGTATTTGCAGCACCTGAACCAAAAACAGGCGACTCACCACCAAATGCAGATCCTGTCCCCCCCGCTCCCGGTCCAATACCTGGAGGGCCAAATTCTGATATTGAGCTGCCAGATTCTGGCTGTGAACTTCCCTCTGTACTTGCAGGATTATTCCTACTGTCAGACTCCAGCTTACTGGCTAGACGTTCAAGAAGACTAATTATCATTTCTAAAAGATTTTGTTTATTACTTCCTGTGCCTTCTCCTGCTGTTTCTGTAGATGGGCTTGTAGCAGTAGGTTGTGGAGAAGGAGGCTTTTGTAGTCCGGCAATTGCTTGTAAAAGCCCTATTAGAGCACGTAGTATTTTAGCTGCCCCTTTACCAGCTCCACCAAATACTCCACCTAACATACTTCCAACGCCAGATCCCATACTATCCATAGCTCTTCCAGCACCAGATCCAGCGCCATCCAGCACACTTCCAGATCTTTCTTGACCAAGTCCATCTAACGATTCAGATAAAACAGGATTAACACCATTAACACTGGCATTAACACTGGCATTAACACCACCAGCTAAATTAGGACCAAGAACAGGAGGGATTGCATTTAATAAAAACATAATTTTTTTTCTCCTTGTTAGATAAATAAAATTCTACATGAGTCAAACACAAAAGAATTAACCTATAGTTAAATTTTCCCTAGATTAGAAGAAATATTTTTGCGTGGGGTTTGTGGTGTTGTTTTTTTAGCATTCTCAGCTGTGGCTTTTTGTTGGCGGATTTTTTCTTCAGCTTTTTTTCCTTCAGCTTCTCTTTCTTTAGCTTCTTGTCGGCGGGCTTCTTCTTCAGCTTCTTTTTCTTTTTGTAAAGCCTGTTCGTATTGCTCCTGAAGGTCTTTTATTTGAGAGGCGTTATTAGTACCATTTGTTCTACTTTGTCCCAGTTCTAATACCTGGATCTGATTGTAAATTCCATCTGAGCTTTTGCCACTTATTAAGTCACTGCCTGAAGGTGTAGGCCCACTTTGGGTTATTGAAACTTTTTCTGCTTGCATATAATATCTCCTAATTTAGTAACAAATAACCACGTATTGTTTAAGATGAGGTAATGGGTTCATAAGGTTATTAATCTTGCTTTCAAAAACAAAACCCCTACGTGAGCTCTAACGTAGGGGTTTTTATCCTTAACTTGATCTGACCTAGCTCCCTGTAAGGCTATTAAACTTTTCCTTTTAGGGAATTCGACCTTATTACCTTAACTACCGATTTTGCTTACCTGCGGTTAATTTCTCCGCTCTTCTTTGGGTCAATCTCTAATTATGTTGCCCACTTTTATTTGGTAACCATCCCGGTTACATATAAGGATACACATTTAAAGAAAAAAATTCAAGCCCTTACAATAACTCATAAATTCATTAAAGACTGTCTGGTTAAATTCTGGTTTAAATTTAGTTAAGGGAAGTTTACAATTTTTAAGATTTATCCTTTTCCGGGTTTTGCCCTTGAAAAATATGTTACCAGATTAACCTGAGAACCAATATTGTCTTTCCTTTTTACACTTACTGTTACCTCTTTTAAACCAGTGTCCTGAGAAATATCGGACGGATAGTTATCCGGAGGAAGAGAAGTTTTAGGATCAATATATTTTACTGTGACTCTGACCAGAAACGGCCCTTCGGTTTTAATAGAAGACATCCCCAGCCCACCACCAAGTGCATCCAGTTCAGGATCATAGTACCTAAGTGCTCTTAGTTTTTCTATTTCATTCTGAAGCAGATTAACTGCCTGCCCCTGCATTTGTATTCGGGCATTCTTTTGAATAATATAAGGAAAAAGTGCAATGATTCCGGAAAGCGCAGTAGTAATAATTACTATGCTTACCATGAGTTCTACCATTGATTGTCCAAATTCAGAACGCATAGTTTTGATGATAACATATTCATTTATATGAATCCAAAAATTACACATGTAGCACTTCTTGTTTCAGATGTAGACAGAACTTGTGATTTTTATATTAAATACTGCAGCTTAAAAGTACTTTCCAGGAGAATGGATCCAAACACTGGTTATCGGGTAATCTGGCTTGGAGAGGATCTAAAGTTTGTAATTGTAGCTTTTGAAGGTGAGAAAAAACCAATCCAGTCAATTACAAAACCACTAAGTCATCTTGGCTTTGCTCTTGAATCAAAAGATAAAGTAGACAAAATTTCAGAGATTGCAAAAGAAGAAGGAATATTAAACTATGGACCGGTTTATATAGATGCTGATGTGGGTTACATCTGTGAGATTTTAGATCCTGATAAAAATTCTGTAGAATTTAGTTTTGGGCAGAAATTGGGGTGAGAATCAAGCTTCACTTTGTACTTTTTCTTTTTTCCTGGGCTCTTCAATTTTTAAACTCTCAATGGAAACAGGTTTCCTCATTACCATCCACGTCTGAAGTGCCTGAATAATACCACTTACTACAAAATATAAAAGAACACCGGCAGGTACAGGAAATAATAATGTCATCGTTCCAACCATAACCGGCATAACTCTTTGCATCGTTTTTTGCATGTCAGCTTGTTTCGGATCAGAGGGAGGAAGAGTAGTATGTGAAGTAACTTTCCCGGATAACCAGATAGTCAGTGCAAATAATATAACTAAAATAACAACGTCTATATTGAACTTTCCTGTCAAAGGATCAACAGCACCCGTTTTCCCAAGGCCGTTTATAAATAAAAAACTGTCTTTTTCAGAAGAGCCCGGTAAAATTGCATTTAAGAAAATCGTTCCTGGTTTTTTGGTTTTAACGGTAACACTATTGTCTGAGTTTACTGTTAGATCAGCAAATGAGCTTAAGTCCTTCGGATTTCCTTCCGGAGTAAAGTAAGACTTATCTGAGAATTGCCACCTGACATTATTTGTTACCCCGTTTATATTCCCTTCAAGTGTATAGATTTTATATGTGATTTCTTTTTCACTGGGGATTTTAACTTCTCCTGGATGTAAAACTAATCTGCCTTTCAGTCCTTCTTTACCAACAAAAATTGTAGGACTTGAGGAACCTTTAATTTGCTCGTTTAAAGTCTGGGTTTTATCTAAAATCTGCACAGGCACTGTAATTGCAACAGGTTTAAATGGAGAGCCGTTAAATGCCCAAAACAGTGCTATTAATATTGGAAGCTGAAAAAGCATAGGAAAACAGCCGCCAAGAGGATTGACTTTATATGTCTGGTAAAACCCCATCATATCTTTCTGGAAACTTTCCTGAATTTCCTTTAATTTAGCAGGTTTGTCTTTATATCTTTCTTTTTGCTGATTAAATCTGTCCTGAAGTATTTTAATTTTGGGCTGAAGAGCCTGCATTTTCTGCATTGACTTGGTTTGATGTTTAGTAAGCGGATAAAGAGCTACTTTTACAACAATTGTTACAACTATAATTGCCCAGCCGTAGCTACCAAGTGAGTTTTTAAAAAACTCAAGCATTGGAAGAATAAAATGATAGGTAAGTAAACTAAGATCCATTTTTTATATAGCTCAAGACAAGCTTGAGCTTCCTTCGGTCAATTCCTTTCGTTTGATCAGCTTTGCCGAATGAATCGGACAAAGCCTATAACTGGTGAATTCATTTGGTACATGATCTATTCCTCCTTCACATAGCGGATTACACCTCAATAATCTTTTTAACGAAAGCACTATTCCATAAATCGGGCCATATTTTTCTAATGATTTCAAAAAATAATCCGAGCAACTCGGATAAAATCTACATTCAGAAAATTGAAAAATTGATCTCACAACCCGTGTTTTTTGCCAGAGTGTAACAAAAAATAAAATTAATTGATAAAACATAAAATATACTTTTGCAAATAAATATTCAATCACAGTTGCTTGTTTTCTAGTTTTTTTAACAGATTCTCCATTGAATCCTTGATCTGCTTAAATGTAGCATTTTTTATATTTGGACTAGCAATCCAGATTAATACTGATATTTTTTTAAGCTTACTGTTGCTAATAAGTCTTTCTCTGAAAAATCTGTATGCTGACCGCATTCTGCGTTTAATTAAATTTCTTTTATTAGCTTTGTTTTCTACCTTAATTCCAACAATAAAAGCAGTTTTAGGTAATTGTATTTCCTGCTCTCTTTTCTTAAACAAATAATACAGTAGTAACAAATCTGAACTTAATCTCTGACCGTTCTTTTTTCCTATATTAAAGGTCGTATTAAACAGGTATCGTTCTTTTAGTCTTTCTGTTTTTGGAAGCATGTAGCCTTATCAAGAAGGAGCCAGTCTCTTTCTACCTTTTTTTCTTCTTCTTTTCAAAACATTTCTTCCAACTTTAGATTTTAACCTGGCTCTGAAGCCGCTTGTTTTAATTTTTTTTCTGTTAGAGCCGCCTAATGTCCGTTTCATGATTTATTTCTTCCTTCTTTAACTTAAATAACCTAAATATTTATAACACAAATTGGTTAATAATTTTTGTTTTACACAATATATCTACTTTTAATTTTTTATTATTAACTGACATTTATCAATTTGTATCATGTTAAGCTCTTTAGTCCATTTAGAAAATTTGTTTTTTAAAGGAAAGTTTTTAATAAAACATAAGCAGTTATAAATGAATCAAGAAGTTGAAAATATCTGGGATCTTGTTCAAGGCCATCTTTCAAAAGAAATGAAAGGCCCGAGTTTTCAGACTTGGATTAAGCCATCAAAGTTAATTGAACTTCGCGAAACCAAAGCAATAATTGCAGTTAAAAATGAGTTTAACAAAAACTTCTTAAATCAATGTTACTTAAATAAAATTACTTCTGCAATTGAAAAAGTAACCAGAAAAAAAACTGAAGTGGAGATTATAGTAAAACCTGATTTAAAGCTGGATGAATTTATTTCATCAATAGCTAACTTACAAGAATCAAACCAGCTCCTTACTTCTCATCCATCATCTCCTAAAGAAAGTTTCTTTGATCATACTTTTAAATACAAAACAAATTTAAACCCTTCATATACTTTTGAAAGTTTTGTAGTAGGCTCAGGCAATCAGTTTTGTCATGCTGCAGCACTTGCAGTATCTGAATCCCGAAGCGAACAATACAATCCTCTTTTTATTTATGGCAGTGTAGGCCTTGGTAAAACACATCTTGCACATGCAATTGCAAACTATACACTGGAACAGGATAAAAGTAAAAACATAAAATACCTTGGCTCTGAATCATTTACAAATGAACTTATTCACTCAATCAAGTCAAACAATATGGGCAGCTTTAGAGAAAAGTACAGAAAAGTAGATTTGCTTATGATTGATGATATTCAGTTTCTGGCAGGAAAAGAAGCTACTCAGGAGGAATTTTTTCACACATTTAATACACTTAGAGAAAACGGAAAACAAATTATTTTAACCTCTGACAGGCCGCCAAGTTCTTTATCCTCTATTACTGACAGATTGAAAAACAGATTTGAAGGCGGATTAATAGCAGATATTCAGGCACCTGATCTGGAAACCAGAACTGCAATTTTAATGCTTAAGGCAGGCAATCTTAATATTGATCTTTCTGTTGAAGTAGCTGAATATATAGCTGCTGTCTTTTCAAATAATATAAGAGAACTGGAAGGGGCCTTAAAGAGAGTACATGCATATTTATCTTTTACACAGGAAAATATTAGTTTAAAGAATGTACAGAAAATTTTATCTTTGTCAAATCAAGATTCCTGCGGTAAACCATCTCCTGAAGCAGTAATTAAAACAATTGCATCATTTTATAATGTTTCTTATGAAGGTTTAATAAGCACAAAGAGATCTTCTGATCTTACAAGGCCGCGACATGTGGCTATTTACATGCTTCATAGTTTTTATAATTTAAGTTTCCCAAGAATAGGCGAATTATTGTCTAACCGTACACACAGCTCAGCTATTTATGCTTACCAGCAAATAAAGAAAAAACTTATAAAAGATCAGGCTTTCTCAGAACAGGTTAATTCTCTCAGGGGGCTGATTGAGAGAAGAAAATGAAGTTCTAATTAATAATTACATATAAAAAGATTTATAATAGGTTATAAGCATTGAGTTAGGTATTTTAACAAAGGAGATAAAATCATGACCACAAAACAACAAGAGCTACATCCGTCAGTAGTTAAGTTTTTAAGTACTGCACCGAAACAAATGTTAATCAATGGTAAGTTTGTTTCATCAAAGTCAGGAAAAACATTTGACACTGTTAATCCGGCTACAGGTGAAACAATTGTAAAAGTATATGAGGCTGATAAAGAAGATATAGATCTTGCAGTAAAAGCAGCCAGAGCTGCTTTTGAAGGACCATGGAAAAAAGTTTCACCGTATCAAAGACAACAGCTCTTATTAAAAGTAGCTGATCTGATAGAAAAAAATGCAGAGGAGTTTGCACAGCTTGAAACACTGGACAACGGAAAACCTATTAATGAATCAAAACATGTAGATGTTCCGGTTACAGTCGAACATTTCAGATACTATGCAGGCTGGGCTACAAAAATACATGGCGAAACACTTCCGGTATCATGCGGGAATTATCTTACTTATACACTACGTGAACCAGTAGGGGTAGTCGGCCAGATCATTCCATGGAACTTCCCTCTGCTTATGGCAGCATGGAAAATTGCAGCTGCACTTGCATGTGGAAATTGTGTAGTCCTAAAACCAGCAGAGCAAACACCACTTACTGCTCTTAGACTTGGTGAAATCCTTATGGAAGCAGGATTTCCGGCAGGAGTTGTAAATATTTGCCCTGGCTTTGGACCTACAGCAGGTGCTGCATTATCAAGCCATTCTGATGTTGATAAAGTAGCATTTACCGGTGAATATACAACCGGCCGTGAAATTATAAAAGCATCAGCAGGAAACTTAAAGAGAGTTTCACTTGAACTTGGCGGCAAATCACCAAATATTGTTTTTATGGATGGTGATATTGAAGGTGCTCTTAAAGGATGCATGGGAAGTGTATTCTTTAATCAGGGACAGGTCTGCTGTGCAGGAACCAGGCTCTTTGTAGAAAGTAAAATCTATGATGATTTTGTAAATAAACTCTCTGACAAAGTAAAAAAAATAAAGCTTGGACCAGGACTAAGTCCAGATACTCAGATGGGACCACTTGTCAGTGAAGATCAGCTAAAACGTGTAACCGGATACCTGGACATTGGTAAAAAAGAAGGCGCGAAAGCACTTTGTGGCGGAGACAGAGCTAAAGACGGAGATCTGCAAAAAGGATACTTTGTGCAGCCTACTGTTTTTGCTGATGTAAATAATAAAATGAGAATTGCACAGGAAGAAATTTTTGGTCCTGTTGTAAGTGCAATTCCATTTAAAGACGTCAATGACGCAGTGTTTCAGGGAAATGAAACCACATACGGCCTTGCAGCTGGTGTTTGGACAAATAATCTTAAAAAAGCACATTCGGTAGCCCGGGCGTTAAAAGCAGGCACTGTCTGGGTTAACTGCTATAACGTCTTTGATCCGTGTACACCATTTGGTGGTTACAAACAAAGCGGATATGGACGTGAAGGTGGAATCCATGCACTTGAGTTATACACACAAGTGAAAAGTGTTTTTGTTAACTTGGATTAAGAGTGTAAAAATCTAGATTTGATCAGACAGACAGTGTCCGTGTTGCGAGTCCGCTTAAGGCGGATGAGCAACATCACATCAATTTTGTCATTGCGAAGGTCTGCAAGACCTGAAGCAATCTTACACCAAAGTAAATGTAAATAAGGCCGCTTTTATAAACCTGACTTTTTACATTGTAGATATAAATAGCTGTTGTGTTAGATTGCTTCGGGTTAAAGCCCCCTCGCAATGACAATATTGCTCTTTGGTTGTTCGTCGCTATCGCTCCTCACAACCACTTACAATGTCTATAAAGTTAAATCTAAACTTTTACAGATTAAGTAAACTTCAACATTTGCGGCTTATTAGCAACATGCATTTTCTGCTCTGCTTCCTCTAATATTTTTACAACCTGATATCCACTTGCTCCATCTGAGCGCGGGGCTTCGCCTGATGTTATGCAATGTATAAAATGTTCACATTCCAGTCTTAATGGCTCATCGCTGCTAAAGCCTGGGGTTTCTGTTTGTACTACTCCGTCATTGTTTATAAAATAAATTTCAAGTTTATTTTCTTGCCTGCTGTCGTTTAGTACTGCTGTTTTTTTGCTGCCGTTTACTGTAAGTAAAACCTGTTTTTGAGGATCAATCCAGCTGTTATGTATATGTGCCGGGATATCTCCAGGGAAATTTAAGTCAAGGTGTGCTACATCAATTATACTGTCACTGTTTGTAGACCAGCCACATGCATTTTCAATACCAGCAGGTTCGAGTCCTAAGATATAACTCATCATGGAAATGTCATGCGGAGCGAGATCCCAGATAACATTATTATCCCGTCTTTGTTGCTGATTAAAATTTCTTCTGTCGCTGTTTAAAAATCTAACATCGCCAAGTTCACCTTTAAATATAAGTTCCCGTAAGCTGTTTACTGCAGGATGATAAACAAGCAAGTGCCCAACCATTAATGTAAGTCCCTTAACACCGGCAAGGTGAGTTAACTCTTGAGCCTGAAGGTAACCTCTGGCTAATGGTTTTTCAACATAGACATGTTTCCCGGCCAAAAGTGCAAGTCTTGCAAGTGCATAATGTGTGTGCGTAGGCGTAGCTATCACAATGCCGTTAATATCCGGATTTGAAATTAAGTCAGCATAGCTTGTAGTAACTTTTGCATCCTTATAAGTTTTTCTAACCCAGTCCAGTATTTTTGGATCGGCATCACACACCATGTTTAATGCACTAATATCAAACAAATTCCGTGCAAGATTTTTACCCCAGCTGCCACAACCTACCAGTGCTATATTTGGTTTCATTTTTGTCATAAAGCACAAAACAAGTTTGTGCTTTTCTTCAGTCAGTAATTATTAATTATTTTTTGTTTACCGCTTGTTTAAACTGTTTGCCAGCACTAAATGCAGGAACTTTTTTTGCTGGAATGTCAATTGCAGCACCAGATCTTGGGTCGCGGCCTTTTCTTGCCCTTCTGTCTCTTCTTTCAAAGGTCCCAAATCCAACCAAGGTTACTTTTTCACCTTTTGCTACTGATCTGGTAATAGCATTGATTACTAAATCAATGCATTCTTCTGACTGCTTTTTGCTTGTACCTGTTTTGTTTGCTATGAGTTTTATTAATTCTGCTTTATTCATTATTTCCTCCCGCCTCGTCACATCTTCGTTCTTTAATTTTTTTAGGAACTACGATGATTCCTCGGCTACTTTTATGACACATCCCTACTTTATCTGGATTTTCAGACCTTAACTATCCTAAAGAGCCCAAAAATACTGACTAATACTTTAACACTAAAGGTCAAAGGTACGCCACCAATTAACCCGTGATAACATAAAGATAATTATGGCAATAGTTTCAACGTCTAAATCTAAGTCTACTAATAATGATAAATCAAAAAAGGCTATAATCTTACAATCAGAATCTACACAATTAGATCAACAATTTGAACCAAGTTTAAGACCTAAAAGCATTAATGAATACATTGGTCAGCCAAGGTTAAAAGAGTTATTACGCGTTTGTATTGGTGCTGCAAAAAAAAGAGAAGATATAACCAGCATTGGACATTTTTTATTATATGGTTCTCCAGGTCTTGGAAAAACCAGCTGTGCAATTATCCTTGCACGTGAGCTGGGTTCTGAAGCAAAAGTCTTTAGCGCCCCGGCACTTTCTCAGCCAAAAGATATTATAGGTGTTTTACTTTCTTTAAGCCCTGGTGATGTTTTGTTTATTGATGAGATTCACAGGTTAAACAAAGTGACAGAAGAACTTTTATATTCTGCAATGGAAGATTTTGTTCTGGATTTAACTGCAGGCAAGGCACATGCAGCACGTATTATGAGACTGCCTGTAAACAGATTTATTTTAGTCGGTGCTACCACCAGGCTCGGCACCCTCTCAAGTCCGCTCAGAGACCGCTTTACACATATATACAGGATGGAGTTTTACAATCATGAAGAGTTGATCCGAATCATAAACAATACAAGCAAAGTCTTAAAATTTGAAATTACAGATGATGCTGCCTTTGAAATAGCAAAAAGGGCCAGGGGTACTCCAAGAATTGCAAACAGGCTAACAAGGCTTGTCAGGGATTACTCTCAGCATGAAAATATTTCCAAGACAAAAAAAGAAGATGCGCTTAGTGCACTTGAACTTTTTAAAGTAGATCCAAGCGGGCTTGAAGAAAGCGATAAGCTTCTTCTAAGAATTATTGTTGAAAAGTACAATGGCGGACCTGTAGGAGTTGAAACACTGGCTGCAACGCTTGGTGAAGAAAGGCAAACTATTGAAGACTGCTATGAACCATTTTTACTTCAGGCAGGATTTCTAACGCGAACAAGCAGGGGAAGAGTAGTTACTGAAGAGACATATAAATATCTGGGGATTAAGAAAAAGGACAGTTATTAAGCAGATTGTTTTTCATCAAAAATATTTATATTCCTACGATCTACATAAACCCCGGAACCAGGTTTTAATGCCACATCTACAGGGGGCGGTAATTTCCCTGTCAATTTACAAATTGCTGCAACAGTCAGAAGTTCTTCCCGGCATATTGGTTCAAGTGAAAACGGTACATCATCTATCCGTTTAAAAATCACGGTTTTTCTTTTTTCTAATTCAGGTTTTAACTGCTTTATGGCTTGTTTTCGATCTGAGGAGGTACTATCTGCTGCCGCTTCAGCAGCTTTAGCTATTTCACTTACAATGGCTTTTCTGGTAGGCCCTTTGGCATTCTGATATATAGTCTGAGCAGGAAATATAAGTTCCTGATATGGGTTCTCTATTTTAATTTCTTCCCTTTCGCCCAGAGAATTAACAACTGTTGTTTTTAATTCAGGATAAGCTACCAGATACCCATGATGAATTGCCACATTAACATTAACAATTTCATTCCTGCTTTGAACAGGAATGGTAATAAAATCTTTGTGATCCAAATATAAATCTTTTTCTTTTGAAAATCTCCTGTAAGCAGCATAAGCAAACGGCACGAGGTGTGCTTTGTTATTTCTATCCGGATTTACTGGATTAACTGGCATAGCGTAAACATTGTATATCAAATAATGCATATTTTAAAAGAGTTAGTTATAAAGAAAAAATAAAGATTTAACTCTTTCCCAATAATTTCTGCTGGAACACTAAGCTCAATATTTTGACTTCTTACATAGATGTCCTCAGCTAAGTTAAGATGCTATCATTTTTATGCATGAATAAAAATCAAAACAAACTAAAAATCGGTCTCCTGGGAGCAGGTACAGTAGGTTCTGGTGTAGTTAAAGCACTTCAAAACAATGATTTTGTAGAGATCAAGAAAATTGGAGTTAAGGACCTAAATAAAAAAAGAGATTTTTTTACAAATTTAAACAGCAATAACCCTGCTTTAACCGGAAACCTTAGCGAAATAGTAAGTGACCCTGAAATTGGAATAGTAGTGGAGGTTCTGGGCGGACTCAATCCCGCTAAGGAGCTTGTAACGCTTGCAATTAAAAATAAAAAACACATTGTCACTGCAAATAAAGATTTAATAGCTACCTATGGCCCGGAGTTATTTGATCTGGCAAAAGAAAACAATGTCCAGATTCAGTTTGAGGCCAGTGTATGCGGTGGAATTCCGATTATAAACACTTTAAAGCAGACATTAAGTGCAAATAACTTTAAAAAAATAACTGGAATATTTAACGGCACTACAAACTATATTCTCACTGAGATGCTAAATAAAAATCTAAGCTTTGAGGTATGCTTAAAAGAAGCACAGGAACTCGGTTATGCAGAGCCTGATCCTGCAAATGATATTTCAGGGAGAGACTCTGCATATAAAATCGCAATTCTTGCCAGTATTGCTTTCCGTGAAAGAATAAAAATTGATACGGTCTATACAGAAGGTATTCAGAAAATTACCCTGGAAGATATTTTACTTGCTGAAGAACTAGGCTACAGATTAAAGCTAATCGGACTTGCAAAAAAAGAATCAGATGGCAAAATAGATATTCGCGTACATCCTGCTTTTATAAAAAAGACAAATACTTTGTCAAGTGTATTTGGCGCTAACAATGGTGTTCTTGTAGAGGGAGACTTAGTTGGTGAGTTAACATTGATTGGGAAAGGCGCAGGCTCAATGCCTACAGCCAGCTCTGTAGCCGGAGATATAAATCTTCTTGTCGCACAGATTTCATCTTCTCAGAAGCCAAATCCTCAGTTTGTTTGCCAGCATACAGACTTTGCAAAAATAAGACCGGTTTCTGAAACGACAAATTGTTATTTTCTTAGAATTAGAACAGAAGACAAAGCCGGTGTTGTAGGTCAGATAGGAACAATGTTCGGAAAACATGATGTCAGCATAAACACTCTTACACAGCGTGGCACAAACCAGGACAATACTGCATCAATAACTCTGCTTACTCATTTAGTTAAAGAGGAAAGGTTACAAAGGGCACTTGCTGAAATTAAAAATACAAATGTCGTAAAGCAGGTAGAAAATGTGATTAGGGTTTTGGATTAAAATAGCATTTGAAGCAGGACAGCTAAAATATCAAAGTCTATGCCGATAGAAAAAACACGCACTCAGCACTTAAAACGTTCTCACTTCTGCAGTGATTTAAAAGAGTCTGACATTGGAAAGATTATCACTGTGGCTGGTTGGGTAGATACTACACGGGATCTTGGTGGGATTATTTTTATTGAGCTGAGAGATCATACCGGGCGTTTTCAAATCGTAGCTGATCCTGCAAAAAACAAAGATGTCCACAAAGTTTTTGAACATCTCCGGAATGAATTTGTAGTAATTGTAAAAGGCCCTGTGACAAGAAGGCCAGAAGGTACACAAAATCCAAATTTACCCGCTGGCACAGTTGAAATGTACCCTGCTGAAATCGAGCTTTTAAACAGATCCAAACCGTTACCATTTACACTTGATCAGGCAGAAGATGTAGATGAAAATGTACGGCTGAAATATCGCTTTTTGGATCTGCGCCGCGAGAAAATGCAAAAGACATTTCTTATACGGCATAAAATTACCCAGGCAATAAGATCGAAATTAAACGATCTCGGGTTTTTTGAACTTGAAACTCCAATACTTACAAAAGCTACTCCGGAAGGAGCCCGTGATTATTTGGTCCCAAGCAGGGTACAGCCGGGGAAATTTTTTGCACTGCCGCAGTCACCTCAGTTATTCAAACAGCTTTTTATGATGAGCGGATTCCCTCGTTATTATCAAATAGCCAGATGCTTTAGAGATGAAGATCTCAGAGCAGACAGGCAACCTGAGTTTACACAGGTAGATATTGAAATGTCGTTTACAGATATGGAAGATGTAATTTATGCTATTGAAGAAGTTCTTGTCTGTGCATTTGAAGCTGGCGGAATTAAGATTTCAAAGCCATTTCAAAGAATGGATTATGACAAAGCAATGGCCCTGTACGGCTCTGATAAACCGGATTTGAGGTTTGGGCTTGAGTTTGTAGATTTGACTGATCTCATGGCAAAAAGTGAGTTTAAATCATTTGCTGATATTGCAAAAAATAACGGAGAGGTTAAATGTCTCTGCGTATCAGGGATTTCAGAATATTCAAGGAAGGAAATGGATGATTTAAAAGCACTTACTATGTCAAAAGACTTCGGTGCAAAGGGTTTAGCATGGATTACTTTTAAATCGGACGGCTCTGTGAGTTCACCTATAGTAAAGTTCTTCAAAGAAGATGAAATCAATGAAATGAAAAAAAGGGCAGGTGTAAAAGCCGGTGATACACTGCTTTTTATAGCAGATAAGCCACATATTGTAGCTCAGGCGCTTGGAAAACTCAGATTACATATTGGTGAAAAGTTAAATTTAATAGATAAGGATAAACATGCGCTTATCTGGCTTGTGAACTTTCCACTTTTTGAATATGATCTAATTGAAAAAAGGTTAAGCTCGGCACATCACCCGTTTACATCCCCAAAACCAGAAGACATTCATCTGCTTGATAGTAATCCGGAAAAAGCAAAAGCTGCTGCATATGACATTATTTATAACGGTACTGAAATTGGCGGGGGCAGTATAAGAATTCATAATATGGAATTACAAAGTAAGGTTTTTAAGATTATTGGAATTGATGAAAACACAGCACAAGAAAAATTTGGATTTTTGCTGGATGCACTGAGCATGGGTGCTCCTCCGCATGGCGGTCTAGCACTTGGCTTAGATCGGCTTGTTATGCTGCTTACAGGAAATAAATCTATCCGGGATGTTATAGCATTTCCTAAAACCCAGACTGCTGCATGCCCTCTTACTGACGCCCCGGGCAAGGCAAGTGATAAGCAGTTAAAAGAATTACATATTAGGGTGGCAGAGCCAAAATAGATATTAGTTCCTAAGTTTAAATCAATTTCCTCAAAAGACGATTAAAAAATGCTGATTTAATTACCCTAATATTTTTTCAAGTTTTC
>MFRN01000039.1 GCA_001784585.1 Candidatus Melainabacteria bacterium RIFCSPLOWO2_02_FULL_35_15
CAAAATCACAAGGAGTAGTTTCAGTAGTAGCAGCAGGAAACGCTAATAAAGATGCCAGTGGGTTTACTCCTGCAAATGCCCCTGCTGTAATAACAGTAGCAGCAGTAGATTACAGAGGAAAGAGAGGATATAGCATTAGAAGTGGAGTGGAAGTACCATTTTCAAACTTTGGAAATAAAGTAGATGTAGCAGCACCAGGAGTTGGAGTTCTATCTCTTAGAGGAAGAAATACATGGTTAAGTGATAGCAGGTATTTAATGAACTTTATTCCAGTAAATGATCCTAACGCAAAATACTTTCAGGGAAATGGAACCAGTTTTGCTTGTCCTCATGTAGCAGGACTTGCAGCCTTATTACTTTCTAAGAATCCATCTCTGTCACCTGATGATGCAAAAATAATAATTACAGCAACAGCTACTCTTAAACCAATATCAGATGAATATGTAGGAAATGGAATTGTTCAGGCAGACAAGGCTTTAGCATTTAACGGATCGACCCTTGATCTTCCTCAGGCAAGCATAAGTAAAATCAGAAACAGTACAATAGTGTCAAAGCTTGGAAAATATCTTACAAGTGCAAAATCTCCTCTTATTGTTGAAGGCTTAGGAAAAGGTGATTCATATACCATCTCTTTATCATCTGAAGGACCATACTCAGATAATGCCACCATAATAAAAAGCGGTACGGGGAATATAAGTGGAGATTTAGTAACGCTTACTTCCCAGCAACTTATCAATGATAACTCTACATACCATGTAATACTTAAAACTGTAAAAAATAACAGCCAGGTTATTTCCTCAGCACCATTAGTCATAGATAAATCCTTACTTCCTAATTTCCCACTAGATGTATATTCACCTGGATATTTACATGGATCTACTGATTCTCTGGTTTCTGACTTAGATGGAAATGGCACTAAGGAAATAATTCTCTCTAATAGTATATATTCTAATGGTTATATACCAACAATTAGGATCCTAAATGCTGATGGCAGTTTATTAAGAGATATCTCTGTATCAGGTTATAGCTCTAACTTTTATTATCTTGCAGTAGCAGATGTAGACAGAGATGGGAAAAAAGAAATCATTTCATTAACAAGCGGTGGTTCTAATATTGGCTTGTTATATGTACTAAATTTAAATGGCTCTACCTATCCCGGTTGGCCTAAAAGTATTACTACTGGCGGTTGGTTTAATTCACCATCAGTCTTCGACATAGATGGGGATGGAGATCTTGAAATATTTGTTGTGACTAACAAAGGATCTGCATATGCGTTCCATCATAATGGTCAAGCTGTTAATGGGTGGCCTAAACAATTTACAACCGAGTCTACAAGAGGAACTGCTGTATTTGGTGATCTTGATGGTGATAATAGACCTGAAATTGTTATAGGGGGAAACAGGGACGACAAAGTTTATGCATGGAAAGCAGATGGTACGCCACTTAATGGATGGCCTATTTATAGAACTCAATTGCCAATACCAGGTGGATGGGAAGATTATGGAAACGGTGGAGTAGCAATTGGAGATGTAGATAAAAATGGCACTAATGAAGTAGTATTTTCAGTTGGCCGAGAGGTGTTTGTAGTAGACGGTATGGGAGGTAATCTGCCCGGGTGGCCTAAAGAGACAACAGTCAGCAGGGTGATTGATGGTCAGCTTCGTACTTATACTCCTGTGGCTGTAAACGGACCTCCTTCATTAGCAGATGTAGACAATGATGGAGACCTTGAAATATTTGTACCGGATTCATGGGGAGATTGGCCTTCCGCACCCTATGCCTGGCATCATGATGGAATGCTGCTAAATGGCTGGCCTGTATGGTTCTGGGATTATATTATAGGTAATAGAGTTGAAGTAATAGGACTTGATAGTGCTGTAGTAATTGGTGAGCTTGGAAGTAATTTAGAAAAAGGTGCATTACTAGAAGACACCGGGCATATTGCAAGCCTTGATAAAAATGGAATGCTCTTAGATAATTTCTGGAAGCCGTATTTAACAAGCCAGTCATCTAATCCAAACCACCCGATTGTTGCTGATTTAGATGGTAACGGTAAAAACGATGTGATATTTATTGCTGAAGGAAGAGCTTTTGCGTGGGAAACAAAAGGTACTTCACAGAATAAAAATGAATGGCCTATGTACCTGCATGATGAACAGCGCACAGGAAATTATTCGTTTGGAACTACATCAAGCTCAACATCAAGTTCATCATCAAGTGGAGGAACCAGCACATCAAGCACATCAAGCACATCATCAAGTGGAGGAACCAGCACATCAAGCTCAACATCAAGTTCATCATCAAGTGGAGGAACCAGCACATCAAGCACATCATCATCAGGTGGGAGTTCATCTTGCCCTGCGCCACCACCAGGAGAACAAACACCTCCTGGAGCCTGTAAGGTAAATGACACCAGGTTTAGAACTGCTTTTGGAGGCTGTCAGGATTTAATGAATTGTCTGACCTGGAGTAATAAATTTGTTAATTATGCAGGTTTTGACTATGCTCGTTACTATTGTGAAGGTCTTACTGAAGGTGGTTTTACCGATTGGCGTGTACCAGCATTAACTGAGCTTCAAAATGTTGCAGGTAGTAATGGTGCAAGTGAGCATTTTAACTTCAATACAAATCTTTATTACTGGTCAAATAAAGAAGATACTACTGATACAGCATTTGCAGTAAACCTTTCAACAGGTACCACATCATCACTTGGTAAAAATGTAACCTGGGGAATAGTTTGTGTCAGAGGTAGCCAGCCACCTTCATCTCCCAGCCCAGGTTCTAGCAGCTCTTCTTCATCAAGCTCATCTTCTAGTGGTTTATCAGGAGGAAGCAATAGCTGTGTAGCTACTACAAGCTTTGTTTCCGTGGAGGAAGGAACAAAACAAAGTACCAGAGCTACAAACTTTGTTTCCTGCGGTGAAGGGGCAGGACAAAATACCAGAGATGCAATCCTTTCTTCGGGAGTGACCAATCCACAACAAGGAGATTATGTTCCTGGACAGGTCCTAGTTAAGTTTAAAGATTCTGCATCAGCCATCTCTACTCAAAGTGTCTCCACTCTTCAGGCAGAAAGCAGTTCTGTAATTTCTAATTTAAAAAGATTAGTTCCTGTAAACAATAATATTTCAACTCAAAATTATTCAGCTCTTCCTGAAGAAGGAAGAGCAATTTACAGATGGCATTTGGCTTATCTTAGTACCGGAGTAAGCGTAGAAAAAGCACTTCAGGTACTAAAGGCAGATCTAAATGTTGAATATGCAGAGCCTAACTATAAAATTAGCATAGCAGCATTTCCCAGTGATCCATCTAACGATCCTTACAACAGCTATCTCTGGGGCATAACACAAATTAAAGCAGATAAGATTTGGAACATTACTCAGGGAGAAAATATCGTTGTTGCAGTTATTGATACAGGTGTTGATTATAATCACGAAGATATAGCTGAAAACATCTGGATAAATACAAGAGAAATTGCAAACAACGGAGTAGATGATGACAATAACGGATATACAGATGATATTCACGGCTGGGACTTTATAAATAATAATAATGATCCTATGGATGGACATGGTCATGGAACTCATGTATCAGGAACGATAGCAGCAATAGGAAACAATGGAAAAGGAATAATTGGAGTAGCACCAAAAGCTAAAATACTCCCTATTAAAATACTTGGAGATGATGGATCTGGTTCTTTGGCAACTGCAATTCCTGCTGTAAAATATGCAACAGATAATGGAGCAAAAGTAACGAATAACTCTTATGGCGGTTTTGGAACATATCAGGCATTAAATGATGCATTTGAATATGCAAAATCAAAAGGAGTAGTTTCAGTAGTAGCAGCAGGAAACGATAATACAGATGCCAGTGGGTTTGCTCCTGCAAATGCTCCGGCTGTAATTACTGTAGCTGCAGTTGGTTATACTGGTGCTAGAGCATCATTTTCTAATTACGGTACCGTTGTTGATGTTGCTGCTCCAGGTGTCGATATTCTTTCCTTAAGAGCAAATGGTACTTCTTTATATCCACCAGATTATTATGTTCCTGCAAATGATCCAAATGCAAAATACATAAGAGTAGACGGAACAAGCCAGGCTTGTCCTTATGTAGCTGGTTTAGCTGCTTTAATTCTTTCTAAAAATCCTTTATTAACTCATGATCAGGTAAAAAACATTTTAAAATATTCTGCGGATAAAGCTCCTGTCTCAAGTGAATATATTGGAAATGGTATTATTCAGGCTGATAAAGCAGTAGCTATTAATTCATTTGATGATATTTCAGCCATAGAGTCAAAGATTACTGTCCCAAATTCAACTCTTATTACAAACACAAAAGAAAATCTTGATGTTACTGGCACAGCAAAAGGTGATTCATATACACTTTCTTATTCCACACAACCTTACTCTCTGAGCTGGACTCAGATTACATCCGGTACAACCATTGATGATCAAACAATTGCAGCACTAAATCCAAATAATTTTACAAATAATATTCCCTTATTTATTAAACTTACCTCTAAAAAAGGAATTTATGACATTGATTCAGTTTCAAAAATAACTTTCGATTCACACTTGGCTAAAGGATGGCCTGTAAATCCTGCTAATGGAAGAAGAATTGCTGGTAGCTTATTAGTAGATGATCTGGAAGGCGACGGGAGAAATGAAATCATTGCTTATCTTCACTATGTAGGCTCTTTTGAGAATAATATTTATATTCTAGATGATGCAGGGGAAATAAAAAGAACACTAATGTTACCTAATAGTGGAAAAGCCATTACAGTCTCAGACATAAATAATGATGGAACTAAAGAAATTATTATTCCCTTATATCATCAAATTGAGGTGTTTAATTTTAATGGTACAAGTCTGGCTGGCTGGCCTGTTAGTGCTGCTGCTACACCACAAGGTTATACAAGAAGCTGCTCTGTAGCAACTATTTATGACATAGATGGAGATGGTAAGCAGGAAATTTTTACTTCCTATTCATACCGTCCAATTGATAAACAGTCATCTCTTACAGGATTTACTAAAATATATGGCTTAAAAAGTAATGGAACACCATTACCTGGATGGCCTGTTGATGTTCAGGACAATACTGGTCACACCACTACGCTTGCAATTGGAGATCTGGATGATGATGGAAGTCCTGAAATATTTTTAGGTTACACTTATTCGGAAAAAATTTATGGATTCAATGCTGATGGATCACCTCTTTCAGGTTGGCCTGTTTCAACAGGAGCACAATTAACCTTTCCAGCTATTATTGGTGATATAGATAAAAACGGAACAAAGGAGATAATAGTTTTTGTCTATGAGAAAGTTTATGCATATAATAAATCCGGGAATCTTCTTCCCGGCTGGCCTGGTACTCAAATAAGCGGGGAGCTTGGACAACCAGGAGCAATAGCAGATATTGATAATGACGGTAAACTTGAAGTGGTTCGTGATAATGGAGTATATATTGGTGCCTGGAGATCTGATGGGACTTCAGTAAGTGGCTGGCCTGTTTCTAGCCTCCACTGCCAAAATGAAGCCACAGGTGGACAAAGTAATTTTACAGTTAATTCAGTCAGTGCTGCTTATATTAATGACGATCTAAATCCTGATATAGTGACATCTAGTCTTTTTTGTAAAAACGTTGTTGTAAGAAATCAAAATGGACAACTCCTTAATGGCTTTGAAAATGGACTTTCAACAATTGCAAAAGTAGACTCTTCACCAATAATTTATGATCTGGACAGAGATGGAAAGAATGATATTCTTGCAATCGATGAAACTGGACTTATATATGTGTGGAACACCGATGGGAGTAGCATAAGTAACAATAAATGGCAGAGGTACATGCATGACAACCAGCATACAGGAAATTATCACTATCTGATCTCATCAACAACAGGTTCATCTTCCAGCTCTTCATCAAGTGGTTCCTCTTCAAGCAGCTCCTCTTCATCAAGTTCATCTTCCAGTAGTGGGACAGTTTTCTGCAACGTTGCTAACATCACTGAGTATTCTATTCCTACAGCTAATAGCAACACACACTATATTACTGCAGGACCAGATGGAAATATCTGGTTTGCTGAAAATTCTGGAAATAAAATAGGGAGAATTACACCGAATGGTGTCATTACTGAGTTTCCTCTTGTAAGCTATACTGGTCCATCTGGCATTACTGCAGGGCCGGATGGGAATATCTGGTTTGCAGGATATGGTGGTGTAATAGGAAAGATTACACCTGATGGAATAGTTACCAGGTATTCTGTTCCCACAGGTCCATGGGATATTGCTGCAGGAGCAGATGGAAATCTCTGGTTTACGGAAGCTCTTGGAAATAAAATAGGGAGGATTACACCTCTTGGTACTGTTACTGAGTTTCCTATTCCTACTGGAGGCAGTAGTCCAAGGGATATTACTGCAGGGCCGGATGGGAATATCTGGTTTACAGAAGCTGTTGGAAATAAAATAGGGAGAATTACACTCAGTGGTACCATTACTGAGTATCCTATTCCTCCTGCTAGCAGTTATCCATATTATGTTGGCGGTGATCCATATGGAATTACTGCAGGACCGGATGGGAATATCTGGTTTACTGAATGGAGTGGAGGCAAGATAGGCAGGATTACACCTAGTGGTGCTATCACTGAGTTTCTTATCCCAAGAGGTGATAATACGACAAGCATTACTAATAATCCAAAAGGAATTACCGCAGGAGCTGACGGAAATCTTTGGTTTACAGAATTTCAGGGAAATACAATAGGGAGAATTACACCTAGTGGTGCCATAACCAGGTTTCCTACTCCTACTGCTAATAGCGGCTCAGATGGTATCACCAAAGGAGCTGATGGAAATCTTTGGTTTATAGAAAATAGTGCAAATAAAATAGGGAAGATTGTTTGTTCTTCTTCTACTACTACGAGTAGCTCTTCATCCAGTTCTTCATCCAGCTCATCATCGTCTTCAAGTTCTTCATCAAGCGGTTCTCCTATAATCCTACACAGAGCTTATTTCGGAGATGGCTATTTGTATTTAGGCTATTATAGTGAGAATCCTTCATGCGTTGTTCTCAAATCCTCTTCAAACCAAGAATTCATTTCTGGAAATAATCTAAATAATCTCTGTCTTCAAGGGGGCGACATACCTTTTGATGAAGTCTCACTCGACTCAGCTCTTCAGCCTGGTATTGAAGTTAGACTTTGTTACAAGGATAGTCCTACCATCTGCAGCAATCAGGTTATTGTTACAGGTACACGGTCACCCAGTTTTTCTTCAAGCAGCTCAGGGAGTGCACCTGCTCCTCTTGCTATTGTAACCAATTCTTCTCTTCCCGATGGTAAGATTGGCTCTTTCTACTCCCAAACCCTCCAGGCTACTGGTGGCATTCCTCCTTACCGTTGGTATCATCGGACAGGATTGCTTCCTAGTGGTTTATCTTTTACGTCTTACGGTAACGGTGTGCTTAGTGGTACGCCAAACCAAGCGGGTACATTTACTGCTACTTTTGAGGTCCTTGACTCAAGGAATCAAACTGTTCAGAAAATCTTCTCTCTTATTATTTCTTCTATCTCACCATTACCAACCTGTCCTAATGGTGGGGTATACTGTCCAAATACACGCTTCACCGGTGATGATGGTAATCAAACTTCATGTGCCCTTCCGCTTAGCATTTGTTGTCCAGGCAGTGCGACTGGAATTTGTGAGGCAGATAAATATTGTCTTCAAAATAGCTTTGGACAAGGATGTTGCTCTCGTTACT
Source organism: Candidatus Melainabacteria bacterium RIFCSPLOWO2_02_FULL_35_15 (assembly GCA_001784585.1). Taxonomy (GTDB): domain Bacteria; phylum Cyanobacteriota; class Vampirovibrionia; order 2-02-FULL-35-15; family 2-02-FULL-35-15; genus 2-02-FULL-35-15. The sequence goes on from MFRN01000039.1 coordinate 7,753, forward strand.
CAAATGGCATCTCAGATGGTGGATGTAATCATGTTCAAGGGGCTGGTTTACACGTTATAGCTACAGGTTCTTGTGTCCTTCCAAAAGTATACTGTTCCGGAGGAACAACTCCACAACAATTTACCGATCCTATACAATGTAAATTTTCATGTGTTCCTGAAAAACAGTATCCTCCTTCATGTGGTCCTGAAGGAAGTGTTTGTTGTCCAGGTGCACCAACTGGATATTGCGAAGCTGGTAAAAGTTGTATTCTTGATCATGAAAACAAGAGTCGTATGTGTTGGCCCAAGTAATACACCTTTTTCAGATAGGGTATAACATATACATATCAATGCAATTATTAGGTGTAATATTTACATGTTTGAGCGAAAATTCAAATTAATAAAAAGTTGAAGTGTTCCATTGCTAACTCAACCCTAGAATAAACCGGATAATATTTTTTTTAGAGATCTTTACCCGTTCATAAACAAATTCTTTTTCATAATTTCTTTCTATACCCTGAATCTCAAAAATCGAATTTTGCCAATCTGTAATTATTTTAATTTTTTGTTCTTTGTCCATACCGTAAACTAAGTATACCCTAAAAAGGATATAATACAATCAAATACACCCCTTGTAGAGGGTATAATTACACTCTACGCTTCAATTTCTTCCGGCATATCTCCCCCTGTTGAATCTATTTTATATCGTCAATTTGAAATCAAACCATATACACCAAATGGCTGATCTTTTAGTGACCTGTTATAAATTTACAATTAATGTTCAAAAAAAACACTATGGATAATAGTAACTGCTTGTATGAGTGGATTAAGAAGTGTTCTTTCAATTCCTGTTTCTACTAATACTCCTATAAGCGTTAATGTTACTGCAAAAGAAGGCAGAACAGATTTTGTTTACTTTGATGAAGAGATCTCTGTACTAATCGTGGTCTCCCCAGTTTCCTGATTTTGTTGAATCTTATGAATAGTGACGTTATTAACATTTCCATTTTTTTGTTCGCTATTTGGTTTATGGTTCTTTTGTTTTTCAGGAAGAATTTGTTTAAACAAATCTGCTTTTATTTTATTTAATCTTGAATAAAGTCTTAGGGCTAAATCCTTTGCAGTAGCTAATTCTTCTCTAAAGTTAGAAACTCTTCCTTCTATTTCAGGAATTTGATCGGTTTTTTGCTGAAGCACTGCAATTTTTTCATGTGCTTTTTCCAGGGATTCTGCTTTGTCCTGTAATTCTTTTTCTGTAATTGAATGTTTTTCTTCAAGGGTTTGTAAGCTTTCTTTCAGGTTGTACAGATCATTTTCCAGCTGGTTTTTTACAAGAACAATACTTTCATAATCTGACTGAAGTTTCTGAACAAGTAAAATCTTTTCATTGACAGATTTGTTTGATTTATTATGTACTTCATTTAACTGATTAATCAGAAGGATTGCATTATTGATTATTTTAATGGCCCCTTCTTTGTTCTTTACCGAACCTGAGAGTAATTTACTTAAAAATCCGCCTTCATGTGATTCATTTATAATTCCCTGAGCTTCCTTTAAGTGTTCGATTATTTCTTGTGTTAATTTGTTTTGATCCTGAAACTCGCCATGTGACATAACTTTACGTTCCGCACCTGATTCATAGTCCTGATAAATGGCCTGATAGCTGGATATTAATTCTTTCAATAAACCATCTGAAGCATTTTTTGGTAAATATTTTTCAATAAATCGCTCAGCTAGCCTTTGAATTGTTTTACCTACTTTTTCAGAGACTGTAGGTGATTTTTCTTTTAAATCCTTTATAAGGATTGAGATTAATTCTTCCTTTGAGTTCACCAGGTTCAAATTTAATTCTGCAAGAACCCTTCTAAATAGCCAGATTGCCTGCAGATTCGGATCTGTGTCGCTTTGAAGAGCTGATTCTTTTATAAATTTCCTAAACTTTGCAAGATTCTTTGATTCAACAGAAAGCAAAGTCTGCAGGTGTCTTATTAAGTCCTTTGAAACCCTGGATTGCTTATTTTGTAGTCTTACCTGATTAAACTCAGCAACTGTTGTTTCTTTTTGTTTTGTAGGCAGTAAAAATAAAACCTGATTTTCCAGTGTCCATAGATAATTCAGGATTTCTTTTTGCATTTCTTCCTCTGACATTCTGTGCCAGTTTTTGTTTGGTGAAATGCTGTGTAAAACCTGTAAAACTTCGTCCCGGGAAACCTTCTTTCCTCTGGAATTTAGCAATACAACCAATTCTTCGATTCCAATTACAGGAAATTCATAAATATTTTTTAAAATAATTTTTTGGGTTTCTTTCGTAACTGTTTGTATTTCCTGTACTGGCAAGATTACCTCCTTAGTTTTCACTTATACTTTCTATCAATGCAGAATTCTCCGGATTAATCTGTGTAGTAACCAGATTTAATTCATTATCTAATTCAGTACTGAAATTTTGTGGTGGTGGTGATGTCTGCTGTTCCCTGATTTCTTGCTCTTGGGAGGCAACTGGTTTTTGCTCTACATCTCTGAACGAAAGTCCTATTTTTCTTTGCTCCAAATCAATTTTTATAATCTTTGCATTAATTACAGATCCTACTTTTGGTTTTTCTATCCCTTCAGAAATTTCCGAATTATGAAGAAGTGCTTCTACACCAGGCTTTAGCTCAACAAATAAACCAAACGGCGCCTCATTAATAACTTTTCCGGTTACTAACTGTCCAGTCTCAACTTCACTTTCAAGCTGTTCCCATGGATCTCCTAAAAGCTGTTTAATACTTAAAGCAACTCTTAAATTTTCTCTTTCAATTCTAAATATCCTTGCCTGAACTGTCTGGCCGACTTTAACAACATCTTTTGGATGAGCAAACCTTCCCCAGCTTAACTCTGAAGCAGGTATCAGGCCATCCAGTCCGCCTAAATTCATAAATACACCGAATTCTGCAATTCTTAAAACAGGCGCTTCTACAATATCACCTTCGTGAAGATCCTTAATAGCAATCTCAGCTCTTTTTTGTTTTTCCAGATCAACGGCCTTTTTTTGATTTAAAATAATTTTCTTTTCTTTGTAATCCAGCTCTTCAATTAATACATCAATTTCCTGGTTGACCCAGCTATCCTGACTAATCCCAGGTAGTTTTATATATCTGCCTGGTAAAAAGGCTCTTAAGCCATCGATAAAAACTTCAACTCCTCCCTTTATTACCTTAGCAATGGTAACTTTAAGTGATTTGCTTTCTTCTTTAAGCTTCTCAAGCATTTCCCAGACAGATTTTTCCTTAAGGGCTTTTGGCGAGACTGTGTATCTGTCACTTTTATCAGAGCCTGAAATTACAAGCGCCTTAAATGTTTCATGTAAATTAGCCTCATCAGCATAATTCAGGATATGACTGCCTGGTATAAAACCTTCCCATTCATCATTGATATCCACCAGATAACCATCTTTTAGTTTTGCAAGTAATCTGCAATTAACTTCAGTATCTTTTTCAATTTTATTCTGGTATTTATTTTTTAATTCTTCAAATGTTATTGTCGACATTAATAGTTTGCCTCTTTTTTAATCTTTTAGTTTTTTATTTTACTTCGTCCGTATTAAAAAATATTTTACTAGCATACAATAAAGCTATACCAACTGCCAGATAGATTATTCCTAGAATTGGTCTATCAATATTACTATGGCGCAGAAAAGAGCCTATTACCATCATTAAAGCAATAAGAATAAAACTTTTTACACCCAGTATCTTTACCCAGCCAAGGAAAATGTCACTATTATTAAATTCGATTACATCTGCTCTTTTATAGTGTCTCAGAGCTGCTTTTTTAAGTACAAATTTCCCTTTCAGTATACCAATTAAAACACTTGGAGTAAGAAACATAATAAGTTTAGGCCCAAAACCAAGTTGAAGCATCCAGTTTACACCTGCAATTGATAAAACTGTGCCGACCAAAAACCATATAATTCCTACAACTATTAAACTTGTCTTTTTAATATTTACTGTTTCCACGAAATTACCTTTGTACCTCTCGTTTTTTACATCAATTAATTTTAGTGGAATTTAATCCCGACAATACGTTTGATAACAAATATAAAATTTTTTTAATCTTGGTCTTCTTGATACCATTAATCCTGCAAACATTAAATTCTTTTTATCTATTTATCTGTATTATGTCTTCAAAAATCCCCGTAAAAAAGTTATTATTATGACAAATGAGTTACTTAAAGTTAAATCTTCGTTAAGGAAAAAATGGCACGACAGAACTCAAAAAATGATCCTCAAATTCCAATTCAGGCACTGGATCAGAATTTAATCGATCATCTGTACAGGGAACTCACAAAAGAACTTTCTGAATTAATTAGAGAATTAAATGACTCGTCAAAAATAGGTGCATTTGGTGCAATGGCTACATTGTCATCCAAAGTTTCAGAAATTGCAGGGGATTTAAAAAAACTGCAGCACTTGCCAACAATGCTTACAAATCCTCTGGTAATGGCAGACCCAAGAAATATTTTAGATGAGATAAGTAAAAAGTACTCGAAGAAAAGAAACAAGAGATAACCTTCATTATTTAATCTGCGAAATTACACTAAATATCGGCAGATACATTCCTATAACAATAGCGCCTACAAGTCCGCCAAGTGTAACTATCATGATAGGTTCAAGAAGTGATGTAAGTCCTTCCACTGCAGTGGCTACTTCTATATCATAAAAATCGGCTATTTTTTCAAGCATATTTTCAAGCTGCCCTGTTTCTTCCCCGATGGCCACCATCTGTGTCACCATAGCAGGGAAAATTTTACTTTCACTCATAGGTCCGTTTATCGTACCGCCTTCCTGAACTTTTGTCTGAACAGCTTCTACTGCTCTGGCTAAAACTTCATTATCAGCAGAATCTTTGACTACATCCAGAGCAGAAACAATTGGGACACCGCTTCTGGTCAACGTTCCAAATGTCCGGGTAAATCTGGCAACTGCAACTTTTCTTAAGATATCTCCAAGGACCGGAACACCAAGCAGTATAAAATCAATTGTAAATTTTCCCTGTTTGGTTTGATAAAAGTTTTTTAAAGCCCAGCCAAGAGCAATAATTACACCAATTAAAAGCAGCATATACCAGGATCTTAAAAATTCACTGATTGAAATTAAAAACTTTGTATAAGCCGGCAGATCACTTCCAAGAGATGAAAACAACCCTGAAAAAGTAGGTAATACCAGAGTTAACATGGCATAAAAGACACCAATTGCAATTAACATAACCACTACCGGATAAGTCATAGCTGCTCTGACCTGCTGGGTTAATTTACTGCGCTCTTCCATAAATATAGCTAAACGATTTAAAACCTGATCCAAGACACCACCTGCTTCACCGGCTTTAACCATTGAAATATATAAACGATCAAAAATCTTTGAATGCTTTTCCAGAGCACCTGACAGTGTGCTACCCTGCTCTATATCGTACCTAATCTGAGAAAGTGCTTTTCTAAGTCTGGGGTTTTGAGTCTGGTCAGTCATAACATTCAGTGCTCTAAGCAATGCAACACCAGCTTCAACCATTGATGCAAACTGCCTTGAAAAGATAACCATATCTTTTAAAGTTACTGGCTGGTATTTTATTAAAAAGTCTTCAAACGTAGATTTTGTCTTTTCTATTTTTTCTTCTTGTGGGTGTGGCTGCTCTTCTAATGTTTGTCCGGCTGCAAACGGACTTGCAGATTCCTGAATTTCTTTTTTTTCCTGCCAGAGGTGAGGCTCGCCAGGGGCGGCTGTTTTATCAATTTGTCTTATATCTAAAATCCAAAGCCCGCTTTGTTTAATAACTGCTTTTGCCTGATTAATATCATCAGCAAGGATTGAGGATTCTTGTAACCCTCCTTTATTGTCTCTGGCTTTGTAAGTAAAAGTAGGCATTTCTTTTTTATATGGTTCAGACAAGCTGAACCTTCCTTTTATACATTAGTTAAGAAGTAATTTCTTTCAAAATGTTGCTGGCAATAACAAATTTGGTTGTCTTTACTGTAACCCAGGGTTACAAAACCCACAAATACAAAATGTTATATTTGTTCTAAATGAAATATAAGTGGCTTATAAAAGAACAAAAAGAAATTTCAAAAGAATTTTCAAAAGAATTTCTTGATATAGCTTATGGCTCTGAAATTATTTCAAAATTACTTTTAAACAGAGGCATTGATTCTCCAGAAAAAGCAAAAGCATATTTAGATCCTAAATTTTATAAAGAAACAAAACCTGAAGAAATTCCTGATCTTATAAAAGCAAAAGATCGAATCGTAGAAGCTATTAACAAAAAAGAAAAAATTACTGTCTTTGGTGACTATGATGTAGATGGTGTTACATCCGTGTCCTGTCTCTTGATTACACTTAGGCAATTTACTGACAAAATAGATTTCTACATTCCAAACAGATTGACAGAAGGTTATGGGTTAAATATAGAAGCAGTTAAAACAATATCCGGGAGAAATAAAACAAATTTGTTAATAACATGTGATTGTGGAATTACAAACCACAGAGAAATAGAACTGGCTCAGGAGCTTGGAATGGATGTTATAGTTACAGATCATCATTCACTTCCAGAGATTCTGCCATCAGCTTGTGCTGTATTAAATCCAAAGCTGTTACCGTCGGATCATAAACTTCACTGGTTACCTGGCGTAGGTGTGGCTTATAAGCTGGCTGAGGCAATATTAGGTTCCAGTGCCGACGATCTGCTTGATCTTGTAGCTCTTGGAATGATAGCTGATCTGGCACCGCTTGTAGATGAAAACAGGTACCTGGTTCAAATGGGACTTAAAAAGTTAGCAGCTACAAAAAAAATCGGACTGCAGGAGCTTCTTAGAATATGCGGGTGTCTTAAGGAAGAAAATGGAAATAAACCAAGTGCTGAACATATTGGATTTGGAATTGCTCCAAGAATTAATGCAGTAGGAAGGCTAACAGATGCAACGCTTGCAGTCAGGCTTTTAACAACCAATGATTTATCTGAAGCGGTACAAATAACATCTGAACTTGAAACTCAAAACAAAGAAAGACAATTAATTTGTGAAAAGACTTTAAAAGAAGCTGTAACACTGGTTTCTGAGCATGTAGACCTTAAAAAGGATAAATGCATCATTCTGGCAAAAGAAAGCTGGCACCATGGTGTAATCGGAATAGTAGCATCAAGGATAGTTGAAAAATTTCACCTGCCAACTATATTAATCGCTGTTGATAAAGAACAAAACATAGCCCGTGGTTCAGGCAGAAGTATAAGCCAGTTAAACATAGTTGAAGCACTTGTAAACAGTTCGATACATCTTGAAAGATATGGCGGTCATAAAGCTGCATGCGGGCTTAGCATTAGACCTGAAAAAATAAATAATTTTATCTTTGATTTTAAGAACTTTGTAAATAAAAAACTTAACTGTGAAAATCTTGAAGCCATAATAGAAATTGATTCTGAATTACCACTTAATGAATTAAACCTAGATTTAATAGAAAAAATATATAAGCTGTCACCGTTTGGTTTAGGAAATAAGCTGCCTGTTTTTGTAAGCAATGAAACAGAAATTATTGGAATAAGGGTCATTGGGAAAAACGGACAGCATTTAAAGCTTGTGCTTAAGTCAGAAATAAAAATGTTCGAAGCACTAATCTGGAATCACGATCCTAATGCAGAATTTCACATCGGCGACAAAATAAAAATTGTTTATACCCCAAAATTAAATTATTTTAATGGTAAAATTTCCATTCAGTTAGAAATTAAAGACTGGACACATGAAGAATGTGTGAGTACACTGGAATATGAGAGTAAGAAATATAGTAATATAATGGCAAGGAGTTAATATTGTGGCCGTGAAAGATGCTGAAGAAAGTGCCCCGGAACTCATTAAATCAAAAATCAGGGACATAGCTGACTTTCCCAGAGAAGGTATTGTATTTAAGGATATTACAACTGTTCTAAGAGATCCTGTTGCTTTTAAACATGCAGTTGATTTATTGGCCAGACATTTTGAGAAACAAAAAATTAATTATATAGCTGGTATTGAAGCACGCGGATTTATTTTTGGGAGCGCGCTTGCATATAAACTTGGCATTGGTTTTATCCCCATTAGAAAGCCGGGTAAACTACCATCAAAAACTGCAAGAATTTCATATGATTTAGAATATGGAACTGACAGTTTAGAGATTCATGTCGATGCTGTTGAGCCGGGGAAAAGGGTTTTAATAGTTGATGATCTGCTTGCAACCGGTGGTACTGCAGAAGCTGCAATTAAACTGGTTAAGAAAATTGGTGGAGTAATCGTAGGAATTGCTTTTGTAGTAGAACTGGAGTTTCTAAAAGGAAGAGAAAAGCTTCCGGAAGACTGTAAAATTACAAGACTAATAAGTTTTTAAAAGGCGGCAGGCGGATTTGAACCGCCGCATAGAGGTTTTGCAGACCTCGGCCTTACCGCTTGGCTATGCCGCCAGATCGGAGACTAGTGGTCAGAGATCAGAGAATCAGAATTAAAAAATTCAGATTCAAATAATATAATATCTTAAATAAGTCATTTAATTGACAATTGAGAATTGAAAATTGACAATTCATGGCTCTACATCCTAATTCTCCATTATCAATTCTCAATTAATTATAGCCTCTTACACCCAACAGTTTCTCTGTTTAATGTATAAGTCTCACCACCGCCAATTACTTCAATCATTGAACCCGGTGTAAGCATAAGTGATTCCAAATTAAGATCTATTTTTTTTATTCCAATAAATTTCAGACAACCAGGAATATATTTTTCTCCATAAAATATACATTTTGGTTCTGTTGCCAGAGAAACATCATCTGCACAGCCAACCTTAAACCCATCCGGACAAATTATGCTTCCGTTAATATCGCACAATGGAGAAACCTCAAAATCTTCAATTTGAGTTTGTGCATTAGAATTACAAACCACTAAAAAAAGTAAAATTAAAACAGTTAATATAAATCTCATTTTATTTTTTTTCACAGGTTATTTTACTTAAATCAAAACTGTAAAAAGTATCATCAGCACTGTCTGCCAAACATGCAGGTAAATGCGTTGTTCCTACAAAAACACATGAAGGTTTATATTGTTTGGGACAGCTTGTCTTAAAACCTTTTGGACAATTCAATTCCCCAGCTATAGTACACTTTGCTGGTACAGTTACTATGTTTTTTTCATTAAAGTTAATCTTTGCTATACATCTCAGATTAAATGCATATATGTTTAAAATCAGGATTAAAAATACAATTTTTTCTCTCATTTTTTCTTTAACCTTTTATTTATCTATTCTATTAAACCATATTTTAATGAAATCATAGGATTTTTTTTCCATGTAACCCTGGGTTACATGGATATTCATTCAAAGGATGATAGTATATTTTAAAGAGTAATTACTTAGAATCTAAGCGAAGAATATTCTGAGCGTTGTTAAGAAGAGGAAACACTTAAGCCTGAATGTTTCCAGACAAAAAATGAAAAAAAGAATTTTATTAACAACACTATTAGTACTTTTAACAGCAGAAACTTTATCTATTCTCCCGGTTAGTGCCACAGAAAAATTATCCAGGAAGCAGGAAGAAAAATTAAAAGAATTAAGTGAAATTTTTAAACCTGATGCTCCAATCTTTGGAAAGATAAATACTCCCATAAAAGCAGGTGTTTCTATCTTCCGGTTATTTCCGGAAACCATTAACTTATCTCCTCAGAATAAATCCACTATCAAATTACAGCCAAAAGAAAAAGGAAATTTGTCTGATCTGGAAATTAGACAAAAAGATCTGCAAAAGGAGGAAGAAGAAGGATTAAATTTTATTCAGCCTTCTCTTGCATTAACACCGGAAGAACAACGGGCAATCGATGATTTTTTTTCCAGAAACGAGCAGGAGCAGCTTTTAAATTTGTGGAAAGCTACGATTGAAAGAAATAAAACCATTCAGTTTATTGTTCAGAAACTAAGCCCTGCCAGTTCCCCGCAAGAAGGAAATTCCCTTTTATCCAGAACTCTTGGTGCTGCAATTTTTCTTCCTTTCTATGCGCTTCAGGCATTAACAAATAATGCAGGTGCTTATTATGGAAGTCAGGTTGGTGGAAGAGTTTTAGGCAGTGTTATTGAAGGTAAAATGAAAAAAAACCAGGCACAAATCCAGCTCTCACAGACAGAAGCAATAATTTTATTTATGATGATAGATGAAGTAGCTGAAAGGCTAAGACAACGTTATCACTCTTATAAAAAACTTATGGTTGAAAGAGCTCTGGCAACAAATGAACTTGAAGAAGCAAAAAAAGATAACTTAACTGCACAAGACTCAGATTCTGCACCAACCCAGCTTCTGACAGATATTCAAAGAAGATCGATTGAAAGAGAAATCAGAAGGCTTGATACTGAACTTAGAGCCCAAAGAAATACACTGATAGAATTATCGGGACCGGTTGCTGTAGAGGATCTGGACAAGCAGTTACAATTAGAACTGGCTGCAACACAAAATACGCCGTTGGATTTTTTAGGTGTAGAAGAAAAATAAGAAAAAGGAGAAAATACATGGTGAAGACAATAACAAAAGAAGAAGCACAGGAAAAAGGACGTGAAAAAGCTGAAGCTAAGGCAGATGACAGAACAGAGAGACTTAAAGCTTTAAATTTAACCCTTGAAAAAATTGAAAAGGATTTTGGAAAAGGTTCTGTAATGCGTCTTGGAGATGCAAAGTACGGTGCCATTGAAGCTATTCCTACTGGTGCTATATCTCTTGATCTGGCACTTGGTATGGGTGGTGTACCAAGAGGAAGAATTATTGAAATTTTTGGACCTGAGTCAAGCGGTAAAACCACAGTAGCCATGCACATCTGTGCACAAGCACAAAAACTTGGCGGTATTGCAGCTATTGTAGATGCAGAACATGCACTTGATCCTGAATATGCAAAAGCACTTGGTGTAAACACTGATGATCTTCTGGTAAGTCAGCCTGATTCCGGTGAACAAGCTCTTGAAATTACAGAGCAGCTTGTTAGATCCGGTGCTGTCGATGTAATAGTCATAGACTCTGTAGCAGCACTTGTGCCAAAAGCAGAAATAGAAGGTGAAATGGGTGATTCACATATGGGTTTACAGGCACGCTTAATGTCTCAGGCACTTAGAAAACTTACAGGCATTGTCAGTAAGACAAAAAGTGTCATTATCTTTATTAATCAGATGAGACAAAAAATTGGAGTAATGTACGGGCCTACCGAGACTACTACTGGCGGAAATGCTCTTAAATACTATGCTTCAGTTCGTCTGGATGTAAGAAGAATTGAAACTTTGAAAAAGGATAATGTAGAATATGGAAACAGAATCAAAGTAAAAGTAGTTAAAAACAAAGTCGCTCCGCCGTTCAGGATAGCTGAATTTAACCTTATTTACGGGAAAGGGATTTGTCCTGTAAGCTCACTTGTAGAAGTAGCGACAGGTCTTGGAGTCATTCAGAAATCAGGGACATGGTTTAGCTATGGAGCAGAAAAAATCGGACAGGGTGCCGAAAAAGCAGTTGAAACTATTTCTTCAAATCTAAAGATGATGAAAGAAATAGAATCAAAAGTCAGAACAAAGATTCAGGAGCTGAGAGTTCAGCATACTGGAAGTCTTGACACAGAACCTTCTTGTACCTGAAAAAAATTAAATTACTCTGCAAAGATTCTCCCTATACCACTCTACAAACTTTTTAATTCCTTCTTCTGGTTTTGTCCTTGGTTTATAATTGAGCAGTTTTTCTGCTTTACTAACATCAGCGTAAGTAAGTGGTACATCACCTGCCTGTATCGGCTGCCAGTCGATAACTGCTTTTTTGCCAGTTGCACTTTCAATAAGTTTAACTAAATCAATTACTGAAGTTGTATGCGATTCACCAAGATTAAATATTTCAAAGCTTGATTTATCATAATTCATTGAACCAGTTATTCCATCTATGATTTCAGTAATATAAGTGAAATCTCTTTTATATACTCCATCTCCAAAAACAGGAACAGGTTTTCCTTCTTCTATAAGATTTGTAAATTTATAAATGGCTAAATCCGGCCTTTGTCTGGGTCCATATACAGTAAAAAACCTAAGGCAAATAATCGGGATTTTATACAGATAAGAATAAGTGTAACAATATCTTTCACCGGTTAATTTGCTAACTCCATATGGTGAAATTGGTTTTAAATTAACTTCTGTTTCTTTAAATGGAATATTTTTACATTCACCATAAACAGAACTGCTTGACCCAAATATAAACTTTTTACAATTATTATTTTTTGCTGCTTCCAGAAGATTTAATGTGCCAAGGACATTTACTTCTTCGTATAAAACCGGTTGCTGAAGTGACGGACGCACACCAGCTCTTGCAGCCAGGTGAATCACAATATCTGGCTTATGCCGTGCAAAAATTTCATTTACTGAGTTTTTATCCCTAATATCGACTTTGTTAAAAAAAAAATTCTTATTGTTTTTAAACAATGAAATATTTCTTTCTTTTATTTTTGGATCATAATAGTCATTAAACTCATCAATCCCAATTACCACATATCCGTCATTTAAAAGTTTTTCAGTTAAATGGCTACCGATAAAACCGCCAAAACCAGTTACTAAGATTTTTTTATTTCTGATCTCTGGTCTCTGATCTTTGATCTCTAAATCACTAGGCATGTAAAAAATCCTTAGGCTTTACATTGTTTGTCCAGGACTCAAATTCTTTTTCTTCAAGAATTGTAGTAATTCTAATTAGTGAATTCAAAAGATTTTCCCCTTGTTTATTTTTCGGAACAACACTGTCATCTTCCATAAGAATCAATTCATTATGCAAAACTTTTTGATAATTTTTCTGTGGGAAAACAGATAGTTCGGTTTTCAACCAGTTTAAAAGTATTTCTTTTACTTGTTTTTTTTTGTTTTTATTTTTGTGATAATAACTTACAAATTCTTCAAGAATCATACCGTTTCCTTATAATGCCTCATAATTGTAACCTTGCATAACAGGTCTATGTCAAGAACCTGTCAGATTATTGAAAAATACTCAAAATGTACAATTTGTAACCCTTAAAAAGGCATATAAACTCAAGGCTGCAAAAAGTTTCTTTATTGTCAAGAATTGTTTTTTATCAGTAAGATTGATAACTTTATAATATCAATGAGGATAAAAAGTATTCAGTATTTATGGAAAATGTAAGTTTATTAATTCCTGAAAACAGACCAGATAATACGAATAAGGATCAATTAAAAGGATTACCTTATTTTATAGTTATCCAAAGGATAAATAAAAAAATAAAAATTCCATGTGCCAATGAAACAATTGCAAAAAAAGTTTTAGCTTCCTACTCTCACAACAGCTAATTACAAACGGCTACAACTATTGCCATTGCAAAGCTTCTTTCATGAGATATGGATATATCAAAATTAGTCAGTCCTTTTTCTTTTGCTTTTAATTTTGCTCTTTTATGTAAAACGATCTTTGGTGCGCCATTCGATTCTCTTAAGATTTCAATTTCTTTAAAATACACTCCTCTTAATCCTGTACCTAAAACTTTTGATGTTGCTTCCTTAGCTGCATACCTTCCGGCCAGGCGATTAATTAAATTTTTTGTATTTGAAGTAACATATTTAATTTCATTTTCAGTTAAAATTCTGTATAAAAATCTTCCTCCATATTTTTTATAAACAGATGTCACTCTGTTTATCTGACAGATATCAGTGCCAATTTTTATTTTAGGGAGCGGTAATTTCATACTTACTTCATTATCTCTGATTTGATAGAATAAGCTTATTGTAATTTAATGATATACCAGAAGGAGATACAATGAAAAATGTAAAAGGTGTCGGAAAAAGTTGGTTGCCATTAACACCAACAGGTAGAAATGAATCAATAAGAGAAAGAAAAAGACTAGAAGGAGACATGGAGTCTTGGATGAATAAAGCTAAAGCAAGAACAGGTCAGAATCTGCAGGTTTCTCTACCAAAAACAGAAGACACCACTAAAAAGTAGATACCATTAAGACAAAACCAGATTAGTTAAATTTTATGGCTTCCAGTAAATAAATGCGGTATTATATTTGGAGATTGGAAGACTGGAAATTAGAAAATCTCCAATTCTCTAATTCTCCAATTTCCAGTTTCGCAAACTGATATTCCCAGGTAGCTCAGCGGTAGAGCGATCGGCTGTACCAAAAGCGTGAAGGAATCTAAATTGGTAAAACTTGAAAAGCGAAAATACAGCGATAGAAGACAGTATCTAATAAATGCTGTTAGAAATCGAAGAAAAAAGATTCGCAGTATGGCTATCGAATACAAAGGTGGTAAGTGCGAACAATGTGGTTATTATCGTTGTTTAGAAGCTCTTGAGTTTCATCACGCAGATCCAACTAAAAAGGACTTTAATATCTCAAGTAGAGGTTACACTCGAAGTTGGAAAAGAGTTCAAGAAGAGTTAGATAAGTGTGTAATGTTGTGTGCCAATTGTCATAGAGAAACTCATGCTAAGTTAGCAGCTCTTAGTGGAAACATTAAGATGAAAAGTGGGCTAATTCAGGGAACCCTTAACTACAGAAATGTAAAAGGCAATCCTGAGCTAGTTTAAGTTTATAAAACTTAGATAAGTGCAGAGACTTTACACCCACTATCCTAACGTCAAGTCGAGGATAAAGAGAAAGTCCGACTCTTCAAGAAATTGAAGTCAGATAGTAACCGATTGGTCGGTGGTTCGATCCCACTCCTGGGAGCTTTTCCTTCTATTACAGGTGGAATGGATCGTGTAATCAAAGATTACTTTGACACCTATAGAGGAGCTTTGCCACCAGAACTTAAAGGGAAAATCAAAGGAAACTTAATGCCTGACGTTGAACTTTTAAAAAAATGGAGACATTGGAAGTCAGGACTTGAGTATATTGATGGTTCAATAGGTGCAAAAATATATGGCGCACTTGACGATTGCCTTGTAG
>MFRN01000040.1 GCA_001784585.1 Candidatus Melainabacteria bacterium RIFCSPLOWO2_02_FULL_35_15
ATCATGTTTGTTTTTATGCATTTTATTAATCCCCTGTTTTATGAGATCACATTACAGAACATTAGACTGGAAAAATAATTATTCGTTTATAAACTCCACTTACAAAGCTGCTAAAGAGCCTCTTTTTAAGGGAATTGGGCTGGGAATGCTGGCTAAGGCAATTACTGTTCTTGAACCTGAAAAAGCTACTGAAGCTAAAAAATATTTTATAGAATCACTGGGATTTTTGAAAAAAGCTAAAATTGAAAACAGAAAATTAAAACTTAAATTTCAGAAATCACTGCCGGCTGTAATAAAGTCATACGGGCTGGACTATGATTCCATACTTACAAAAATTGCTTATCTGGAAGTTTCTTCAAACTGTCTGGAGTTAAATGAGAGCCCTGAAGCTGGTTTAAAAATATTAAATCCGATAATGAAAAGATCTGGCCGGTTAGATTCAAATATCTTTGAATTATATGCACATTTGTTAAGTCTTGAGAAAAGATATTCCGAAGCAAAAGATATTTTACTAAGGGCAAATTCTTTATATCCGCACAAAGAGTCTATTCTTGCCGGCTTATTTCACTTAACCACAGAACATGGAAATAATAAATCTGAATCAGAAAAATATCTTTCTGATTTACTTACATATTATCCCTATTACATCTCTGTACTTACAAAAGCTCACGACTTTTATCAGTCACAGCGGGATTTTATAAAAACTGCAAGATATGCATATCTGTACGGACTAAGAACACACACTAAGCCTGCATATCAGCAAGCTCTGTATCTCTATTTATATATGAATGACTTAAATAAAGCTAAAAACATTGTTTCTAAATTACTGGCTCTGGACAAAAATGATCCGCAGTCAATCTATCTAATCAACACATATTTTCAGAGATTAAAGGATAAAAAAATAAACTAATGAATCAAAGACTTAATTCAAAGACACTAATTGGTTTGTTTATCTGTACAGGAATTGTTTTATCAATTTATACCCACTCACTAAATCGTCCATGGATTTTTTATGATGAAGATGCCATTTATAATGAGACGGTCTCCCCGATTTCATCATCTTTTCTGGAAGCTGTTGAAGTTATTCAAACTTTTGGCATAACTAATAATCTAAGCTCAAGTAATTTTCTCTACAGTTCAAACTCAGTAAACAGAATTAATCTGCTTGGCATTCCTATTAGATCGCTTACGGGTTTATTCTTCGGCAAGAATCCGTTTTTTTATCATTTATTTAATTTAATTCTTCACATTTTAAATACCTGCTTTGTTTTTTTAATTCTAAAAACGTTTTTTTTAAATCTTACATTTATAACCAGACTAATAATTATTCTTTTAACTTTAAGCTGGGCATGTCACCCGGCTCATGTAGAATCAGTCTTATTAAGCACAAATGCCAATGCAACTCTTAGTTATCTGGTGTTCTTTATCTTATTTTATGATTTTTTAAAAACCAGAGGCAAAAATAATTCAAAATTAAAACCAGTGATTCTGCCATTTTGTTTTTTACTGCCAATGCTGATGAATGAATACATTATTGCTTTGCCGGTTATTTTATTTGTTTATTCTTTTTGTGAGAATATGAAATCAAACAGCCTGCAACAATCCGTTAAAAATACCATAAAAGAAACTTATCCTTATCTCACTGGATTTTTCATATATTTAATTTATTTTCTGCTCTCAAGTTACAAATTTTCACAGGCATCGCCTTTTAATTCTTTGATTTTATTTTTTGAACGAATTTTCTGGCTTTCTCCGCAGATATTTTTTCATTATATAAAGTTAATTTTCTTTCCAAAGATACTTTCAATAGATCAAACATCATTTGTACTGTTTGGAGAATCATTATTTGATCCTTATGCGATTTTTTGTTTCCTTTTCATGTTTCTTTGGCTTTTAGTACCATTGATATTATTTTTGAAAAATAAAAAAACTTACTGGCTTTTAATCACAAGCTGGTTATTTTTCATAAGCATAATGCCTTTTTCTCAATTTCTCTCACCTACTTACTGTATGGCAGCAGAGAGATACCTTTATACACCGATATTCTTTATAGTGTTTGGAATTGCACTGGCACTAAGTCAGGAGTTTTTAAATTCAAAAGCTGTTATAAAATATTTAATTACCGGATTTCTGTCGCTTATTATTTTATTACTTTCTGTAAGGAGCTACATAAGAACCAGCGACTGGAAAGATAATATATCGCTTATAAAATCAACCGTAGAAACAAGCTGCAATGACCTTTACAAAGGCTGGAGAATAAAAGCATTAAGTAAAGAAATGCGGGCACACAATCTGAATAAAGCTAAAAAATATTCAATAAAAGGACAAAATTATTATTACACAGCCCTGAAGCACTTAAAAAAAGAAAAATATACAAATGAACCTTTGATTTTAAAATCTTACGGGCTGGACAATGAATCACTTTTAATAAAAACCATTCATCTGATTAGCTATAATACTTTTACTGATCCTGAGGACGATTACAGGAAGTATTTAAAGTTATTTAACCGGTATGAAAAATATTTAGATCGTTTTGATCCGAAGACTTTAGAAGTGTATGCAAACCTTCTTATTAAAAACGGGGAAATAGATCGATCAAAGAAAATCTTTTTATATGCATATGAAAGATTTCCCACCAGTCCGTTTATCCTGCTCTCTTTAATCAGATTTGAAAGAGAAATTGATAAAAATTTAAATCGTGCAAAAAAATATTTAACTGAAGGATTAAAACTTTATCCTTATTCCAGGGAAATTCTATTTGAAACACTCAGATATTATCAGCTTGAAAATAATTTAGCCGAATATGCAAGACATTCATATCTTTACGGGCTTCGCGCACACTCAAAATTTACTTATCACGAGGCATTAACAGGCTTTTTGACTTTGGGAGATCTTACCAATGCAAAAAAAACAACAGATAAGCTGTTAAAACTCGACCCAAATGATCCAAAGACACTGTACCTGTCAGGCAGTTATTACATAAAGAAGCAGGATTATAATCAGGCACTGGCACTTTTAAATCAGGCATATTCGATAATAAGACAGAGCGGCTCTGATGAACAATTAGCATTTAACATAACAAATACAATTGCTCACTTATATCTGGCTCTTGGAAATACCACAGAATCACTGCATTTTGCAAATGAAGCATTAAATTACACTAAAAACAATCCTGAAAATTTAGTCAGGGTTAAAAAATTCATAAACACTATTGGTATATCGCCCTAAAAACATTACAATTAATAAGTTGTGTTTTCAATAATAAAATTTATTATTTTTTTAATTTGCTCCTGGGCATTTGGGTATATATCTTTAAGCCGTCTGTTAAAAATCAGATCTTTGGTTTTATTAATTCCATTATCAGTTTCTTTTGGAATTACTGCTTATGTTTTTACCTGTCATATATTGTCATTTTTAACAGGGACTCAAAAAGCTGCATGGATTTCAGTAATTGTATTAGTGCTTGAATCAATTTTGATATTTTTTATTAACAGGAAAAATTCAACACCAGCAGAAAAAGAAATAACTACAAGTCAGCTTATTACCATAAGTACTATTGCAATATTTATTTGTCTTCTTACTTTTATGGCAGTTAGTAAATTTGGCACATTTGACAGAGAAGCACATATACCAATTGCAATGACAATGTTCCACAATAATGTTTATCCGCCAAGAGATTGTTTCAGATCAGATTATGTACTTCTCTATCACTATGGCGGGGACCTTTTGGCCGGTGCCATTCAATATATTACTAATTTAGACATTTCAACTTCATATGAACTAATAGCTGCTATCTTAAGCGGCACAACGTTTCTAAGTTTTTTTGCCTTATGCTGGCTTTTAACTTCAGGTTTTAAACTTTCTCTGCTTGGTGGTTTTTGTGCTTATTTTGGCGGAGGACTTTTATGGCTTGACGCAGTCATCCGATACTTAACAAAGAATTTTCCAGATGGCGTTACTAACTGGTCATTTCTACAGACTTTCTTAAATCTTGGAATTCATGGAGGAATTAATAATGCACCTTCAGTTCTTACATTTATTTCTACATTTAATCTCGGTAATCCGGTTCTAATCTGCTCATTAATTCTGTTCTGGAAAATGATCCGGGAGAAAAACATAAAATCAGGTATTTATTATATTTTCTTTTTAACTATTACTTTATTTATTTTATATCTAACTGCTGACTGGCTTTATGTAACATTTTGGGTGGCTGTTTTACCCTTTACTTTCTTCTTATGGAAAGACAATAAAAAACAATTTATAATTTCTACCCTGATAATTCTTTTTATTTCAGTCTTTTTAAATAAATCTGCCGGAAATCCTCTTTTTTTACAAGACTCTCTTCAGGCTTTGGGCAGAACAAATATTTTTGATACAGGAATCAAAAAGCAGCTTTTTTCTGTGGTCGGCTGGGGAAGAATAAGTGCTCATGTAATGAATTATCAAACCATTTCATGTTTTTCATGGGATTTTATCTGTGAGATTGGTTTAAGTTTATTTCTTTTCCCTGTTGCTTTAATTTATTTAATAAAAACAAAAAACCGGCTTGGTTATTTACTTTTTCTTGCATCTGCCATGACAATGCCAATACCGGTGTTAATTGATTTTAAATTAAACCCCGTTGAACTGGTCAGGCTGTTTGCTTTTGGAAATACAATGCTTATTCTGCTTATTACCTGCGGAACGGCATTTTTATATAAACCATTTGTTAAAAACAATTTCCTGATCATTCCTTACGCTGTTGTTTTTTGTTTATCACCCTTTTCTCAGTTGATTTTCGGAGCAGTTTTTTCACCTCATATTTATTCTAATAAGTCACTTGTCCAAACCCTGTGTAATGATCTTAAGAAAATTAAATCTTTAAATGAATTGTTTTCATACCTCAGAGACTATAGCCAGTATATGCACCTTACCAAAAGTAGAGTAATAACTGCCTATAAGAGCGAAATGGAATTTTTTAGATCACAAAGCAAACCGGGAGATGTCGCACTAAGCACTATTCATGAAATCCCTGCATATACCGGAGTTTATTCGCTGATACCGACACAAAGATTTGTCTACTGGGATCTGCTATATTCACCTCACAACACATTATATGAAACTGCATTTTCTACGCTGGATCCTTATTTATTAAAAGAACTAAACATAAAATGGTTACTCATAAATCCTGAATTAAAGAGCAAATTACCAAAAGAAACCCGGGACACATTAAATAATTCAAATATATTCAGCCTGGCTTTTATCAGTCCAAATAAGCTGGAGATTTATCACGTCAATGAGCTGGAGAATATTCTTAAAACATCTCCACGTAAAACAGCATGGATGCTTATAAACAGAAACGGTTATCCGGTCACCTCGAAGAAAAATAAAATCGTATTATTCCCGGACCTGAGAGATGCTTTGGTGGAATTAAAATCTCTCCAAAGTACAAACCCTGTTTTAAAAAAACAATTAATTACTGCTTGTGCAGTCATTATTCAAAGTCTCGAGAAACAAATAGTTGATAGCAAAATCAATATTGACGTAGAAAAAAGGTTTAGTACGCTATAATTTATTAACTATAATTCATAATGCTCACATACCTAAATAATCTAAAAGAAAAAATAGAGCGCCAGGTCGGTTCTGATGTTCTGCAGAGAGTAATTCAGTATCAGGGAGCCCAGGGACTGGTAAATATGGTAAACGTATCACTGACTGCCATAAAAAAAGAACATCCTGCAAATATAAATTATTTACCGCCATGTCTTTTTCTGGAAATTACAAACAGATGTAATCTGAGTTGCTCTACCTGTCAGCTTGGAACATCAGAAGCTTACAACGGCTACAATAAAAATGATATTACATTTGAACAGTTTAAAAAAATTATTGACCAGGTGCCGTCACTGGTTTATGTCACACTTCAGGGAGTAGGTGAACCTCTCTTAAATAAAGACATAATGAAGATGATTAAATACTGCTCAGATAAAGGAATATCTACTTACATTAATACAAACGGGACCATACTTACAGAGACAAAAGCCAGAGAGCTGATTAATTCCGGATTACAAAACTTATCTGTTTCAATTAACAGTTTTGACGAAAAGATTTTTGCAGAAACCAGAAGCGGTGCATCTATAGCCAAAGTTACAGAAAATGTTAAAAAGTTTATTAGTATAAAACATGAATTAAACAAAAAACGGCCTGTTGTTTCTCTCAGGGCAATTTTAATGAAAGAAACCGAGCCGTCAATGGAAGATTTGATTTTTAAATCTGATGAACTCGGCATTGATGTCCTTTATATACAATTATTCATAAGCATAATAGCTGATAAAAATCTTATGGAATCATCTTTAAAAAAAAATGAAATTAATGCTTTTACTGAAAATCTGAAACGATGGAAAAAACAGGTTAAAAAACTTCAAATAGTCACAGAAGGTTTTGGAGATTCTTCAAACAATCTCGGACAATGTAAGCTCCCCTGGTTCAGTCCAAACGTTACTGCAGAAGGATTTGTTACACCATGCTGTACCATAAGCAACCCAAGTTTACTAAACATGGGAAATGTCTTTGAAACTCCGTTTGAAAAAATCTGGAACTCCGAACAATTTGTAAATTTTCGAGCCGGTTTTTACAAAAAGCAGCCTAAAGTCTGCATTGGCTGCCAGAATTACAAACGTAACTGAAATGAAACAGTATTCATTTTTTCTGAAGTTAATATTACTTTTTATAATATTTTACTGGATTTTTAAGTCTGTAAATATTAAAGATACAATCAACGTACTGGAAAAAACAAACATCACTTACTTCTTGCTTGCTGTCTTGCTTAGTAATCTGTCAAGTATTTTTTTAACGATTAAATGGCAGAGATTGGCAGATCCGCTAAGAATAAAAAGTAATTTTTTCGAACTCTTAAAACTAAATTATATTTCAATTTTTTACAGCAGTTTTTTGCCGGGACAGTCTTCAGGTGAATTAATTAAAGGGTTAAGAATGGGGAAAAAAGAAAGTTCTGTCCAAAAAGCATGGATTCCAATATTTATAGATAAAATTACAAATCTATTAATAATATTAATTATTGGACTTATTGCTGTCCTGTCAGATAAAACATTTCAAACAAACAAAACACTGATATTTATCGTTTCTTTGTTAACAGTATCTTTTTCAATTATTACTTTAATGTTATTTAGCGACGATACAAGACAGTTTGCCGACTTTTTAAAAGCCCGGTTAATAAAGGGTTTAAGATTTTTAAAATTAAAAACCGATCAACTGGACAGTCTCTCCCTGGACTACCTGGAAAGTTATAAAAAGCATAATCTGCTCATGTTTGAAACTCTTATTTGGAGTGTATTAATTAAGCTCCCGCATGTTGTTGCTTTTTATTTTTTAGCTCTAAGTTTGAATATTAATTTAAACTTAATACAATGCGCCTGGTTGTTTTCAATAGTTTCTCTTATTACCCTTATTCCAGTAAGCTTTTCAGGAATTGGTGTCAGGGAAAGTGCTTTAATAGTTATACTTGCAAAGATTGGAATTGAAAGATTTAATTCTCTAAGCTTATCAATATTAATTTTTCTTGTCGGAATACTGGTAGCACTAATCGGCGGAGTATTTGAATTGTGTTCAGATAATAAAAAAATAAATGAAAAAACAAACTGATTTATATGCTTTCTGGAAAGAATATTACTTTGCAATTATTCCAATAGCAATAACTATCATGCTTTACCTCCCTTCCTTATTTTATGGATTTAGAAATTTTGATGAAGATAATTTAATAAAAGATTTTTACGTAAAAAAAACATTTTATGACTATGTAGACAAGTTTTTACTTTTACAGTCAGGCGGTGTCTCAGCAGCACATGGATTTACTTTTTCAGGTATAAAAAATGTACATGTATCAATTTTAGGATTACCTGTTTTTTATCTTATTAATTTTCTTTTTCAGGCAAAACCATTGTTATATCATTTATGGGGATTATCCCTGCATTGCCTTGCATTATTTTTTTTCTTATGGTTTTGTTTTAATTTTAGCCAGAGTAGACGAATAGCCCTGTTTTCAGGATTAATCTGGTCAATGCATCCTACAAACGTCGAATCTATAATATGGGCTACAAACTGGTCTCAGCCCTTAGGAGCAGCTTTTTATTTTTTTACGTTGAATAAAATCGTACATATGATTAATAGAGGTTTGCCATGGCAAGCCTCTACAGGTATATTTATTTTGTTTATTACATTAATTCAGATTTTGTTTACAGAACACACTATTACCATTCCGTTTGCAATATTATTTACTGTTTTTTATCTGTTAAAGAGTTCGAATACAGAACCAGATTCATTTAAACAAGCTATTAAAATAAGCCTTCTGTCATTTGCTGTTATTGCCGGATACTGGATATTACGTACGACTCTCATTGCAAAAACTGTCAGAAGTGCTTTAGAAAATAATTTTATTGAATCCTTAGAAAGGGTAGCATTTTTTACACCGCAGATATTTTTACATCAGTTAAAATTAATTTTCTTCCCTTTAAAACTTAGTATTGATCAAATGGACTTATTGACCTTAGATAAGATTTTCTTAGGATCGTATAATTTGTTTTGCATTTTTTTATTGATTTCATTTTTGTTTCTAATTGTCTTTTTTAGGAATAAATTGCCACTTTTATCTTTTGGTGTGTTACTTTATCTGATTACTATTTTACCTTTTGTCCAGATAATTCCTCTTTATTCTCTTTCTGGTGAAAGATATAACTATCTTGGATCAGCATTTATTACTTTTGGAATAGTTTCAACATTTTTAAGCTTCAGTAAAAGAAAATCCTTAATAACAATGTTAATTATTTTATCTATATTGCTTGGTACAAGATCTGTTCTAAGAATTAATGACTGGAGAGACAGCTCTTCGCTATTTTCAAGCACCATTAAAACAAGCAAGTCTCTCTTTAAGAGAGGAATCTGGACATATGACCTGGCTATATGTCAGGAGGATGAAAACACAAAAACAAGGTTTTTAAAAGAGTCAACAAAGATTTTAAAGAAATTTGTTCAGCAATCCAGCTCACATATAAGTGAGCCTGCTATTTTCAAAACATATGAACTGGACAGAAAATCAATTCTTGCAAAAGCTTTTATTAGAATCGCTACAAATTATGAAATTCTAAAAGATCAAAATCTGCAATTAAAACATCTTCTAAAAGCATTAGAAATTTCAGAATCAGGCAGGCAGATTAGAAGTTTAGTTTATAAAAATCTTGGAACACTTTATTTCCAGATGAATGACTTTAATAAAGCTGTTTCTTATTACCAAAAAAGTAATATTATTTCTCCAAGTCAAACAATTAATTTTGCTATTGCAGTATGCTATTTAAAATTAAAAGATTTTACAAATTACGAAAAATATCTTAAAGAGGCCATTTCTAAGACCTTTTCAGACGGGGAAGCATTTAAAGCTTACGGACAGTTACTGGATATTTCAAAAGGCGATTATCAAAGTGCCGTTAAATACTATAAAATTGCAACTGTACTACAAAACAGTCCGGAACCATACATACTACTTACTACTGTTTATTTAAAATTAAGAGATATTGATAATGCATTTAAAACAACAAAAAATGGACTGTCTGGATTTCCGGAAGATCCAACTCTTTTATACTTACACAGCACAATATTAATAAACAAGAAAAATTTAGAAATCGGATTAAAAGGGCTCATAAAAGTTGCAAAAAATGTAAATGCTCCAATTGATATAAGAGCAGAATCCTGTAATATACTGGTAAACATATTTTTAAAACAAAATAATTTACCGGAAGCAAAAAAATATAATGATTTAGTCTTAACTATTGATCCTAAAAATCAGGAAGCGTTAAAGAGGCTGTCGCAACGATAGCTTTTTTCATTCAAATTCCCGGCTTTTTCATGATCCTGGATAGTTCAGGGTTACTTAAGTTTATAAGTAACTCTACAAGCTGTTCGTTTTTAGATTTTTCCTGAAGGATTTGATTTGAAAGCTGTTCTGCAAGCAGTCTTATCTCAGTATTTTCCTGTACCAGTTCTTTTTGGTTACTTACTTGCCTTTCCAGGGCTTCTTTTTTAGATACAGTTTCATGGTATTCAGAATATAAATTTGAAAGCTCCTGTTCTCTCTGGCCAAGCTGCCAGTTTAGTTTTTGAATTTGTGTTTCCAGAGAGTTAATGTGTTGTTTTAATTCTGCTACCAGCTGGTGCTCTTGATTTAAAGCGATTCTTTCGTCTACTAAAACTTTTAAAATTGCATGGATTTGATTTGAAATAGAATCAATGGACTGGGAGCTTTCAGGAGCTTCCCAAAGTTGCTCAAAACCTTCTAAACTTGTATTTGCTTTTTTAAGTGGACTGTTCATAGATCTTCCTGACGCTCTTATCTTAAATAAGATTCCTAATCCAGGTCATCTAATGCAAACGGATTAGTTGCTTTTGGTTTTTCTGGAGGCTTATTAGTTAAGGTAGGTTTAATCTGTTGAGTTTGTGGTGCCTGTTGTGGTTTTTGCACTGGTGTTTGTGAAGCACTGCCTGCTTGCGGCATTTGAAGATTTAGTGCATTTGCATAAGCTGTTACTGTTATGGCACAAAGTTTTAACTGCTTTACATACCACATGCAAAGTTCCTCCTGACATAAAACAGGAACTTCTTTCTCAATACTTAGTAGCGGACAATATGGCGTTTCAGGCATAGGATAATTCTAACATTGAATTGATAATTGACAATTCTCTATTACATTGCTTCTGGTGCACTAATCCCTAGTATTTTTAATCCATTTGCAATTGTTATTTTCACAGCTTCTACTAATTCTAATCTTGCTTTGGTTAAACTTGTATCTTTTGTGATTACACGGCATACTGTATAAAATTGATGAAAGCTTGTAGCTAAATCTTTCAGGTAATTGGCAATTCTGCCTGGAGCCTCACTTTTTGCAGCAAGAATTACTTCTTCAGGAAAATCAAGAATTTTTAAAACCAGATCTTTTGTTACAGTATATTCCGGAATATCTGATTTGAACAGATTCATTAATAAGTCAGGCTTATGGAAATCCAATTTTTCTTCAATATTTAATTCTTTATATTGCCTGAAGATACTGCAGCAGCGAGCATGTGCATACTGGATGTAATAAACCGGATTATCCTTGTCCTGCTTTTTTGCCAGATCAATATCAAAAACCATTCTGTTGTTTGCATGGGTTGCAATTAAAAAATACCTGAATGCATCCGAGCTTACTTCATTTAATACTTCTTTTATAGTAACTACTGCTCCTGCACGCTTTGACATTTTTACTTCCTGTCCACCTTGTTTTAAACTTACAAGCTGAACAAAGATTATTTCTAATCTGTTAGCATCATAACCAAGAGCTTTTAGGGCACCTTTTAAGCTGACTTCCTGTCCATGGTGATCTGCTCCCCAGATAGTAATTAGTCTGTCAAAGCCGCGATTTAGCTTGTCAATGTGATATGCAATGTCAGCGACAAGATAAGTAGGTCTTTTATCAGCTCTGATTAAAACCCTGTCTCTCACATCACCAAATTCTTCTGCTTTAAACCATAGAGCACCCTCATTTTCATAAGTAACACCCTTTTCTTTTAGATTTTTTAACACCTTATCTACTTCTTTATTTTTATGAAGATCAGTTTCACTAAACCAGTTATTAAATTGAACTCTAAAAGATGACAATAACTCTTCCTGGGATTTTAAAATCAGATCTTTTACCATGCCACCTAATTGTAAAGAAGTGTTTGCCCCGCTACATTTTTTTACATATGCAGATATTCCTTCTTCAGGATAAAAATCTTCTGACCAGATTACTTCTTTACCGTTTAATTTTTCATAAATTGCCCATGCAGTGTCAGATAATTTTGTAATCTGTTCACCATAATCATTTATATAAAATTCGCTTGAGAGGTTATAACCAGCTTTGTCTAAAAGATTCACAAGACAGCTTCCGATTACTGCTTGTCTTCCATGTCCTATGTGTAAGTCTCCTGTAGGATTTGCAGAAACATATTCCACAAGTATTTTTTCTTTGGATTTTTTTTGTGCAAAGCCATAATTTTCATTTAATTTAAAAACTTCCGACAAAGATTCGACTAAAGCCTGATCGCTAACGGTAAAGTTTAAGAACCCCGGCTTAACTACATCAATCCTTGAAATCAAAACTGTATTTGCTTTTAGTTTTTCTTTTATTTCATTTGCGATTTCAAGAGGATTCCGTTTCCGGGCTTTTGCCAGCACCATTGCAATATTTGTAGCAGCATCACCATGCTCTTTTAACTTTGGTTTTTCTATTATTATTTCATCAGCAAAACCATTGACAGCTTTTTTTATCTCAGACTGAATTTTTTGTTTATAGGACATCTTTTTCATTCTGCTTTATTTTTTCACAACACTGGTGTAGATCTAAAAAGATAGGTGAGGTGCACCAGACAATTATAGAACTTTAGTTACTGCCTAGCTATGTTACTAAATCTCATCTGACTAACTTACAAAGAAAGGTTTTGCCTGGTTTATCCAGCAAAACCTGAAAAATGATACAAAAGGCAGACTGCGAGCACTTTGCAAAGCCCGACAAGCGAGGTACGAAGCAAGGAGGGCGGTAGGCAAAAACGAACTTTATCTGGGTTTTTTCGCACCTAAGGTTAAAAAGGCAGCAAGAGTTAATAAAATCAAAAGTGCAAAACCACTAACTATCCCCCCAATAACAAATTTCTTCGGAGAATAATAAAACTCGATTAAATAGCTATCAGCCTTAGGCAAAAAAACAGCTCTCTGCAAAAGATTTGCCTGAAAGTGCTTATTCTCTTTACCGTTAATTTTTACTTTCCAGTTTTCGTTTAAATTATTGTTCAATACAAGGAATCCCGATCGATTAACATTGATATTAATAGTTATGTTATTTAAGTCGTATTTAACTTGAACGCTTTGACTGCAGGGACTGTCGCCTTTCCGCCCCAGGCGAGACCTCGCAGTGAAAGATATTTCTTCTTTCAGGATAATTTCTTTCCTTGGATCAAAATTTGGACTATCCAGCTCGACAATTATATTTTTTGGATCTTTAATAATCTTATAATTTTCTACAAAAAATACTCTCGGTAAATAATTTTTATTTTCATAAATAGTCGAATCGCCTTCAAAAACTTTTTTAACTTTATTTGATTTTAAGATTAAAAAATTTGGGACTAAAAAATATTTTACATTTAACAAATCCAGTATCATACTGTGAAAATTTGAAATGGGATATGGAGTATTAATATTAGAAAATAAATCAAAGATTTCTCCCGAATAAAGCCTTTTGGAAGCCATTGTCTGGATATAGACAAAAGTATAATAAATATCTTTTGGAATAAAAGAGCTGTAACCCGATACATCTTCTAATTTAAATGGCAATAAAGTATTTGGCTCTGCTATGTCAGGTTTTATGGAAGCACCTTCCACCTGATGGCTTATAAAAGGCAAGATCCTGAAGGGTTCTTTTGATTTTTTTTGTTCAGTAATTATAAAATCTAAAATTCCATCCTTAGGAATAGATTTATAACTTACCCTGTCTGACCATGTTACAAAATAAGAAGAAAAATATATTAAGTCAGCTGCCGATATAAGAAAGATAAAAACAAATATTAATATTTTCTTAACTGGTTTTAAAAATGAAAAATAATCACAGGCTGCCTGAAAGCCAAACCCTGCAAGAAACGGGACACAATAACTATAAATCTGTAAAAATCTGTAGTGCTGCATCTCTTTAAATCCCGGAAGAAAATTTCTAATTACAAAAAATAACGGTGAACCCATACAGATCAAAAGTGAAAATATAATTAAGAAAATAAAAAATAATACAAGTTTATTTTTAAAAAATCTAAAACAAAATAATGAAAATATAAATGGCAATAAACCAAAATAAACATAGTTTCTGGCAAATCCTGACTTGTAATGCATATATTCAGAGGTTTGATTAACTGCACCGGATAAAGGCCAATCCGGAATACCCTTATAAAACGGATAAAGCAATCCTAAAAAAGTTTTCAATGGTACTGAGCTGGCTCTTACAAGATCGGGCGGATTAACTGTTCTGTGAGAAGCCTGAAACAAAGGAAAAAATGGTACTAATACAACAGCCCCTATCATTAATCCAGTTCCAAAAATAAACAGAATGCTAAACAAGTGCTTTGTAAAGGCAAGTCTTGCGCTTGCTCCTCTAAATACAGCAAACAATACAAAAAATATAACAGTATAGTAAATATACTGAAGATGTCCTGAAATAAAAATCAATCCAAGCAATAGCGCACTAAACAACAAATATTTATTTAAAATATTTTTATTATTAAGATTTTTTTCATATGAAAGCAGTAAAAAAGGGAAAGCAGCACTATTCATTAACATGTGTTCATAGCTAAACCACGTTACATTAAACGGCTGAAACATATAAACAAGTGCTGCTAATAAAGAAGCTGCAAAGTTTAATTTCCACTGCCTGCATAGCAAAAATGCTCCCAACCCGCACAGGATAAGACATACAAATGTAAGAATCTCATGTGCTGTAAAATGATCAAATACTAAGTAAGACAAAAAATACAAAGGATGAAAAAACCCTACCTGCGGCTCAGCTAAAAATTCAGCTCCAGTCAAAATATAATGATTCCAGAATGGTAATTTCCCTTTTTTAATCGACTCTGAAAAGAACTCTCTAAGCGGTGTAAACATCTGAATCAGGTCATTGTTATAGTGATTATGAACTCTTAAAACTTTTGAAAAATCTTCACATGTAAGTTTAAAATCTTTGATATAAACCAAAGAAGAGCTGCTATTACTTTTATTTTTTACAATAATCTGAACACTGTACTGATCTAAATTTTTAAGAGATTTTAATTGCTTCAAAAAATTATTCAGTGGATACAATGCCCTGTACCAGGATACTATTCCATCTTTATTTTTAAAAAGCGGTGTTAAAGCGACCCCGGGAGTATAAGTAGAATTATTTATATTATTGAGAAGTGTTATTCCAAGATCAAATGTCACAGAACTATCTGAAATAGTTTTAAAGTCAAAGCTAATATAATAATTTATATCAGACAGTTTACTGGATTTTGTCTGAAGCAGCTTATCCCAGTTCACTTGTGACACAATTGTACCTGTGTTTTTTGGAGGAGTTTTCAAAGCAAAAACAGATACCATGGTTTCTGGATCTACAATCATTTGTTCTTTTGGAAGATTTGCCTGCCACAATGTAGTATTTTTGATTTGTTTATCCACAGTATGATAACGCCACGGATACATTCGTACATTTCTAATATCCACAGGAGTATCTACAAAACCAAGAAATGCAGGAAAAAGAAAAATAACTGCAATTAAGATAATTACAATAAATGCAATTTGATTTTCATGTAAAGGCTTCATCGGATCTTCGCTTGTTTATTTAATAATATCGCTAATAGTCCAAGAATAAAAAAAGCAAGGCAGGTTACAGAAAATCCTATTAAAAATGGTTTCGAATAATAATAAAACTCGATCAAATAATCTCCTGCTTTAGGCAGATAAACTGCTCTTTGAATTAGATTTGCCTGAATATGTTCAGCTTCTTTTTCATTAATTTTTACTCTCCAGTTATTGTTTAAATTATTACCAAGTATAAGAAATGCTGCCTGATGAACTTTGATTTTTAATTTTATATTGTCCTGATCGTAGTTAATAAAATTAACTCTGTTAACGTTAGAAGATTGCTTCGCCCGCCTTTGGCGTGGCTTCGTCGTTTCACTCCTCGCAATGATATGGGGTTCTGACATTAAAATTACCGTTTTTAAGGGGGCAAAATCATCCCTGTCAAGCTCCTGGATTATCTCTGTGGGAGAATTAATTACTTTATAATCAGATACAGTAAATGCTCTTGGCAAAAATCCTTTATTTTCATAAACACTGCAATCTCCATCAAATACTTTTGTAGCATATTGAGGTTCAATAGTTATAATACTTGGAATTAGGAAATATTTTACATTTAGCAGATCAAGGATTTTACTTTTGAAATTATAAACAGGAAACGGGATATTAGGGTTTAGAAAGATCCTGATTAGCTCTTTCGGATAAAGTTTAGATGGATCTTTAGTCTGAATATAAACAAACAAATTATAAATATCCCTCGGGACAAAAGAACTGTATCCTGATGCTTCTTCAATCTTATAAGGCAAAAGGGTATTAGGCTGAGAAACATTTATTTTCAGGTGTGTCTCATCAACATTAGGAACAGAAAATGGCAAAATCCGAAAAGGCTCTTTTGATTTTTTTTGTTCTTTAATTAAAAACTCCAGTGAACCATTTTCAGGCAGTGGTTTATAATCTTTCCTGTCTGACCAGGTAACAAAAAAAGAGGAGTAATATAAAAGATCCACAACAGTTATAAAAATCACCAGTGAAATTAAAATATTTTTTAGACTTTGTCTCAGTAATGGAAAGTTATTTAGAAACACCTGAAAACCAATTCCGCTAAGAAATGGTACACAATAACTATAAATCTCCACAAATCTATAGTGCTGCATTTCCTTAAATCCAGGAATAAAGTTCTTAATTAAAAAGAATACCGGACTTCCGGTAAAAATAAGTATTGAAAAAATTATTGTTAAATATAAAAAGATAACCAGACTATTATTCTTTAATTTTTGCAAAGTAAAAAGAGAGAAAATAAAAGGTAACAAACCAAAATAAATATATTCTCTAAAAAGCGCCCATTGCATATAAGTTTCATTAAAATGTGCTCCTTTTGGAAATCCTCTATGAAAAGGATAAATTAATCCTAAAAAGACTCTTAGAGGTAAAGAGTTTGCATTAATAAATGCATCAGAATTCGGAACTCTGTGTGAATTTTGAAAAATAGGAATAAATGGAATTAAGACTATAGCTCCAATCATTATCCCGATCCCAAAAACAAACACAATACTAAATACCTGCTTTGTAAAAGCAAGCCTTGTGCTTATCCCTCTAAATACAGCAAACAAAATAAAAAATATCGATGTGTAGTGAATATACTGCAAATGTCCGGATAAAAAAATCAGTCCCAGTAACAAAGCTGAAATCAACAAATATTTGTTTAAAATTTTACCTTCTTTAAGATTTTTTTCATAAGCCAAAATCAAAAATGGCAATGTTGCTGAGTTCATTAACATATGCTCATAACTCATCCATGTAACATTAAAAGGCTGAAATATATAAACTATCGCTGTCAACAATGATGCACTTATACCAAGCCCCCAGTATCTTGCTAACAAAAAAGCTCCGGTACCGCAAAGTAATAAACTTAAAAAAAGGACAATTAAATGTGCCGTAAAATGATCAAATAAAAAATAAATTGAAAAATAAACCGGGTGAAAATATCCTACCTGTGGTTCTGCTATAAATTCTGTCCCGCTAAAAATATAATTATTCCAGAATGGAAGTTTCCCTTTTTTTATTGATTTGGAAAAATACTCTCTAAACGGAGTAAACATTTGTATCAAATCATTTATAGAAGGATTATGAATATTTACAACTTTAGAATAATCATCACATGAAATTTTTAAGTCACTTATATAGAGGAATGCAGGATTATTTAAATCATTATTCAGAATAGTAATGCATAAACTGTACGAGTATAAATCCTTTATTAAATTATTCAAATCAAAATAAGCTTTGTACCAAAGGCTGCGCTTATTATTAACCAGAACGGGGGATACAGCTACATTCGGAACAAAAGTCTCTTTAGTAACATTATTAATTAATAATAATTTAAAATTTACAGTCTTGCCGATTTTTGTAACCGGCTTAAAATCAAATGTCACATAATAGTTAGATTCTGTTTTTTTACTTAATTTTTTTGTTGTTTTCTTGTTTAAGTTGATTTTATATACGAAATCACGGGTTTTACCAGCATCAACCTTAAGACTGGTAATTAATTGCTTCTTTTCATCGTCAACGGTACATGTCTCTTTGGAAGAATTTAATTCCCATAAAGTAAATGTTTCTATTTTCTTATCCACTGCATGATAACGCCATGGATACATAAGAACATCCCTGATATCAACCGGAGTATCAACCTTGTCAAGAAAACACGGAAAAAGATGTATGATAACAATTAAAAAAATAACAATAAAAGCTAACTTGTTTTTTATGAAAGACTCTTTCATATTTACTAATCATAGCTAAAGTAAAAATGCTTTTCATAATAAAGTCACGTTATAATTTATTAATTAATGGCAAATAAGAAATTAAAAGTTTTAATGATAAATTATGAATTCCCTCCAATAGGAGGGGGAGGAGGCACCACTACAAGATTTCTTGCAAAATATATGGCAAGGCTCGGTGTAGATGTAAATATTTTAACTTCTAAGCCGGGAAAAGAAGATGTAGTGAATCATCCTGAAGGATATCGTTTATATTATATTGGTCGGACTAAAAATAAATTATCCGGTACACATATACCCGAGCTTGTAATATTTGCTTTAACAATCATTTATTATTCAAAGACTGTATTAAAGCAAATTCAGCCTGATCTTATACACTGTTTTTTTACCCTGCCATCAGGAAGCTGTGGATTATATTGTAAAAAGGTTTATAAAATTCCGTATATTATCTCAGCACTGGGTGCAGATGTTCCTGGATTCAATATAGGCGACTGGAGACTCGATATTTATCATACATTAACCAGGTTCTTATCAAAATCAATCTGGAACAACTCTTCACATATAATAGCTAACGGTAGTTCTTTAAAAGAAACCTGCAAAAGATTTTCACCAGAACAAGAGATTGAAATTATATCTAACGGAGTAGACCCGGAACTCTTCTATCCGGATAAAAACAAACATCCCGGAACAAACGAAGTCCAGCTGCTCTTCATAAGCAGACTTATGCCCCAAAAAGGGGTTGATACTTTAATAAAAGCATGCAATGTTTTAAATAAACGAGGAACTACAAATTATAAGCTTACAATTGTTGGGGAAGGATATTTAAAGGATTTAATGTTTTCATTAATAGATAAATTTGACCTGAGAGAAAAAATAAATTTTCTTGGCTGGAAAGATCTGGAAGAGTTACCGGAGATTTACAGAAGGGCAGATATTTTTATCCTTCCCTCTGTTATGGAAGGCATGTCCAGTGTAGTCCTTCAGGCAATGGCATCAGGCTTACCAATAGTAGCTTCCAGAGTTAAAGGATTTGAAGAAGTAGTAGTAGAAAATATAAATGGATTATTCGCTGAATATAATAATCCTGAACAATTCGCAGAAGCCATAGAAAAGTTAATTAAGTCGCCAGAATTAAGAGAAAAAATGTCTAAACAAAGCGTAGAAAAGTCAAAACAATTTTCATGGGAAAATATTGCAAAGAAATATTTAGAATTTTACGAAAAGGCTGTATTGGGAAATTAATTCCCGGACTTTCTGGCAGTAAGCACTATAGGCGTATACATTTCAAACATATTTAAAACATCAGCTAAGAATGAAGATATTTTTAGTTTTTGTATCAGCGAAATCATTGGTCTGATTTTTTGGAGGGATGCCCAGTCAGAATAGTTTCCTGTCGTAAGGCGCTTTTTAAATACACCTTTACCCCAGCTTAAAACTTGCACATTTTTCATCTTAGTTAAAATTCTTTTTAAATAAAACGGACTTATTAACTGGAGGGTATCAATATATTTTGGATTTTTTCCTGCTAATAAAGCATAAACTTTAGCTAAAAATCTGTTTGTTAAACAAGGCCAAAGTATCCCATAATGACCTTCCCAGAAAGAAAAATAATTTGGAATTACAAACTGCAAATACCCACCTGCTTTAAGCACTCTGATGGATTCTTCAAGCACAAGCTCAGGGTTCTGAACATGCTCTAAAACATTTGTAGAGTAAATAAAATCAAAGCTATTGTCAGAAAATGGAAGCTTTTCAGCACTGGCAGAAATAACAATATCCTTTGGAAGACTATATTCTCTTAAAAGCGCAAGCGATATTTCATTAAATGGAGAGAACTCATCCTGCGAAGGTTCTACTCCAAATGCATCAATCTGATACCTGGTTCTGGCAGTAACTAAAAATGTCCCGACACCTGTACCGATTTCCAGTAATTTTTTATTTTTAAAATCAATTTTTTCAAACTTGCTTATCTCAGAAATAAAAAGCTCAACTTGTTCAATTGCCCTGTCTTCTGCTAAAAACTCACATGCAATTGCCTTAAAATCCCGCTCTAAAAGATCTCCGGTTGACTCACTGAGAGCATCTGCAAGCTTATCAACAATTAATGAATCTTTTGAAATCAAAGTCATCATAAGCTTAAACATATCATATACAAACAATTTCAAGCATATTCTAAATTACCAAAATGTCATGTCAAATATTGTTATGGTAAATTTACTGTTTTATAAGGAATACAAATGAAAGAAAGAATTATTAAATACCTAAGCTGTCCTGGTTGTAAATCAAACTCTGATCTTAAATTAAAAGTATCAATCACAGATAAAAACACAAACCATATAATGGAAGGTAATTTAGAGTGCCTTTTATGCAAAACTATCTATCCTATTAAAGGTGGTGTTCCCCTTTTTTGTCTTAGTCACACTGATCCTATTGTAGATCTAAACAGAAAAAACTTTGCAGATGAGTGGATGTATTTTACAGCTGATATAGATAAAGAACTTGCTAAAAGAGAACTGGATAGCTATTTTCATGACTTTGTGACCTATAGTGATCTTGAAAATAAAATTGTCCTGGATGCAGGATGCGGAGGTGGAAGATTTTGTTATGTAGTTGCAGCAGAATCTAAAGCAAAAGAAATATTTGCAGTGGATCTGTCACATGCAGTATTTTCAGCTTTTAAAAATACAAAACAATTTGATAATGTAAATATTATTCAGGGAGATCTAACTAATCTGCCATTTAAAAACTTACCGGAACAGGAGCTGTTTGATTTTATTTATTCAGTCGGGGTTTTACATCATCTGCCCGCTCCAAAAGCCGGATTTAGTTTACTTTCAAAGCATCTTAAGAAGAACGGGAAAATACTTGTCTGGGTTTATGGAAAAGAAGGAAATGTATTATATATAAATTTTGCAGACCCAATAAGAAATTTAATAACTTCAAAATTACCCTTTAAAGTTAATCTCGTTTTATCATTTACTATATCGGCAATACTATGGGCAATTATTTGGCTCTTATATGCTCCCTTAAATTTAATTCTGCCCTCTAATACAATAAACAAGATTTTGCCATTTAATGAATATTTTAATTTTTTCAGAAAAAGAGGATTTAAAGATTTCTGGAGAACTGTGCTGGATAAAATGATTCCGACAATTTCATACTACATTTCAAAGAATGAGTTTGTCGACTGGTTTAAAGCAAATAACCTGAATTACAAACTCTATTTTAGAAACGGTCACAGCTGGGTTGGACTTGGTGAATATCCGGCAGAAGCCAATGTTTTACCGAAAAAACACACCGGAGCATTTGTATCCACAAACTAAAACAATGCATAAATAAACGGAGCCAAAGCAGACCCTTCAGTAAACAAGATCAAGGCTCCAAGTAAGATTAAAAAAAGAAATATCGGAGTCAGCCACCATTTTTTCCTGGCTTTCAAAAAATCTAAGAACTCTTTTATTACTGCTAATTTTTTCATTTATCTGCTTTTTATTTTTTAAAACATAGAGAATTGCTTACCAGAAAATTATAGATCCTTTTGGCTATATCTTCTGATAACTCACTGGAATAATGGTCTATATCAACATAAAGCGGCTTTTTAACATTTTCCTGTATATCGGCAAGCCAAAGGAAATTCTTTCCCATATTGTTTTTCCAAACATAATTTTCCATAACTTCATAGCCATACCTGGAGTAAAGAAACTTCCCAAAGCCCTTACCAGCAAATATGTGATATTTTAAATTGTATTTATACGTTGGAACAGGTTGCCAGACAAATAATGTTTTCACGTTAAAAGTCTGTGCAGTGCTTTCAATCAGTTTTTTGTTTGCAATATAGCGCTTTATTACTTTTTCCAGCAATTCCTTATTATCGTAATTTTCTCTGATTTTTTCCGGCTCAACATCAGCTATTTTTTTTATGTCTTTGACTATATTAACAAGCGGTAAATCTACAAGCAGTGTTTTTCCTTTATTATCTACAAATTTTCTAAATCTTTCTGTAAACAAAGGCTCGTTATTAAAATAATAAAAATCATTTAAACCATCTATGAATATTGCTAAGTCAGGTATAAATCCCGAAGTTAAAAGCTCCTGAAAAAGGATTTTTTCCTGGAAAGAAAAATAATTTCCGCAGCCAAAATTATATACATAGCTTTTAGCTTTTAGCTTTTGGCTATTAGAGGAAAGTGCTTCCTGCAAGCAGGAGGCAATTGTTTGATCATCCGGCACACCATAGCCAAATGTTGTCGAACCACCAAATAAAAATACATTTAAATTTTTTGGATCCGGAGGCCATGGTCCCTGATTTTTTGTAATTCTGAATCCTGCTTCATGGACATTTACATATTTGCCTTTAAAAGATCTTTCTTTAAACTGTGTATAAGGCTTGTATACATAAGGCCTTGACCAGGTCTCATATAAAAGCAGATTTACTTCTCTGTCCATTAAATCAGGGTAAAGAACTTTAAGCAATTTACCGGAAGTAAAGATCTGCTCCTTATAAAAAGACACATCCTTGATTACCTGATATCCATATATAAGAATATTAATGAAAAGAAATAATAAAAAAGCACTTAAAAAGTTTATTGCAATGAATTTATAAACATTCAAAATCCTATTTGATAAAAAATGTTGTTTTTTTACAGCAATGAAAAATAAGCCCAGTGTGATTAAACTTAAATTAATTAAAATAATCGGTATTCTGTAATTAAGCTCTACAATTGCATATGGAGAAACAAACTTTTCAAGGAAAATCCGGTTTGTACTTATCCCCAGGAGTATAAAAAAGGCACCAATATAATATTTTATTTTTGACATTTGTTAGTATTGCTTTTCATAGCTAGATTTATTTATTATACTTTTTTCTCTCTTAACCCAGTATGATTTCTTATTCTTATCAATTCTTAAGTCCAGAATATCTTTTCCTGAAACTCTACAAATAATACCAATAGGCGTTATAACAAAATAAAAAAGAACAGATAATATAACTTTTGTCATAATGGAGCCAATGATTAAAGCAAAGGCCATCCAGACTTTTTGTATAGGCTTTAGGATTACAGGAAAAATTAGCCCAAAAAAACCAAAAAAAATAGAAGCCAATAGTAAACAAATAAAAGATGGTTTATGTTTCCACCAGAACAAAGCTGTAAGCAGCCCAAAAACAACAGCAAGAGTTATACCAAACTCTCTAAGTTCTTTTTTAGTACTTTTTATATTTTTAATTTCGCTTAGTAAGCTCATGTTAATTCTCAATCCAACTCAAACTCTTTTTGCCAGTCAACATCTTTATCCAAAGGCTTTTGCTGTGACTTATCTAAAAGGAAATTACCAAGTACAAGATAATCCATATTAGTTCTCATAAAACACAAATAAGCTTCTTCCGGAGTACAAACTATAGGTTCCCCTCTTACATTAAAAGAAGTATTTACAATGACTGCACAACCATATTTCTCATCAAATTTTGAAATCAATTTATGATAAAGAGGACTGTCACTCTTCTCTACTGTTTGAAGTCTTGCTGAATAATCTATATGTGTAACTGCAGGAATTGTAGATCGGGCAATATTTAATTTGCTTATGCCAAATAGTTTTTCTTCTTCTTTTGACATCTGCTTTCTAAGTTCTTTTTTTACAGGTGCTACTAATAACATATAAGGACTTTCACAATCAATATCAAAATAATCTTTTGTTTTTTCTTTTATTACCGATGGTGCAAATGGCCTGAAACTCTCTCTAAATTTAATCTTCAGGTTCATCTGTTCCTGCATTTTCGGAGAGCGGGGATCACCTATTATAGTTCGTGCACCAAGGGCTCTGGGGCCAAATTCCATTCTGCCCTGGAACCAGCCAATTACTTTTTCAGCTGCAATTAAGTCTGAAACTTTTCCTGTAATTTCTTCATCGGTTAATTTAATAAATGGAACATTTTGTTTCTTTAAAAAATTAGAGATATAATTCTCGTCATAATCCGGTCCAAGACAGGAGCCAAACTGCAGATCTTTTTTATCATTAACTTCCTTTTTATTTCCCAAATACTGATGCCACACAAACAAAGCTGCTCCCAGAGCACTTCCTGCATCTCCACTGGCTGGCTGTACCCATATGTTTTTAAACGGCCCTTCACGTAATATTTTTCCATTACCAACACAGTTTAAAGCTACGCCACCTGACAAGCACAAGTTTTTCTGATTTGTAATTTTGTAAGCATGTTTTGCCATTTTAAGCATTACTTCTTCTGTAACTTCCTGAACAGATCGCGCCAGATCCATATCGCGCTGTGTAATTTTTGATTCTGCTTCTCTTGACTGTCCTCCAAATAATCTGTCAAATTTTTTGTTTGTCATTGTCAGTCCTGCACAATAATCAAAATAATTCATATTCAGCTTAAAAGAGCCATCTTCCTTTAAATCAATCAGCTCAGATAAAATTAAATCTTTATATTTTGGTTCACCATAAGGTGCAAGCCCCATAACCTTGTATTCACCGGAGTTAACTTTAAATCCGGTGTAGTAAGTAAATGCTGAGTAAAGGAGTCCTAAAGAGTGCGGAAACTTTAGCTCTTCCAAGATTTCAATTTTATTCCCGCTTCCTAAACCAATGCTTGTAGTAGTCCATTCCCCGACACCATCCATAGTAAGAATGGCTGCTTCCTGATACGGTGACGGAAAAAATGCAGATGCCTCGTGGGATTCATGATGTTCAGGAAAAATAATTTTCCCGTCATAATTAAGCTTTTCCCTGATAAGCTCCTTCATCCAGAGTTTTTGCTTTATCCAGAGAGGAACTGCCCTTAAAAATGATTTAATACCAAATGGTGCGTATGCCAAATAGCTGTCTAAAATACGCTCAAACTTTAAAAATGGTTTTTCATAAAAAGCCACAAAATCCAAATCTCCAGAAGTTAACCTGCTATTTTGAAGACAATAGTTTATTGCATTAACCGGGAATGAAGCATCATGTTTTTTCCTGGTAAATCTTTCTTCCTGAGCTGCTGAAACTATCCTGCCGTCTTGCACCAGGCAAGCAGCACTGTCATGATAAAAAGCTGAGATACCAAGAATATTCATCGATTATTACTTAACAGAACGCCTGTAAACAATTATCCTACTATCATTTGTATAACCATACACCTGATATTCATTGTTTACTATTGGTTTACCGCTTAAAATCTGCTCCTTATTCATTTGAAATAACCAGTCATATTGATGTAAGAATAAAAATTCAATGGGTTCTGGCAAAATAGCATTAATTTTTAAAAGCTGCTCATTAGTGGCATCCTTAAAAATTTGCCTTATCGGGTAATCAGTAAATGTAGTATGTATCCCGTCATTGAAATAAATAAAAGCTGGTTTTGAATCTTTAATAAAAGACTTAATTAACTCCGCATTATTATGGGCTCTGTCATAAAACGATTTTTCAAAATCACAATAATGTTTAATGGCTGAAACAAAGAGTGGAATATAAAAACATACCAAGAAAATCAGAAGCAATGCTTTACTTACCCCGGGATGTTCTTTCCTGAACGGTTTTAGATATTCCAGATTCGAATAAATTAACACCCCAAGAGAACAAATATAAAGAGGCAAATAATATGAATTATATCTCCAGAAATTTTCATGATAGACCTTAAATACTAAAACCAGAGAGGAATTAAAAAGTAAAATTGAGCCCAGTGAAAAACATAAAAAAACTTTTGTCAGGGGGCTTAGCCTGCTCCAGCTTGCAAACAGAAGAGCTACCATAACTAAAAAAACAAGAATATAAATTCCAATCAAAAAGTAAAAGCTTGACATAGTTAAAGCAGAATTTTGATAGGTTGCATATTCCCCGGTATACAAAGTACTACTGGTCGGATAGATAAAATAAGAACCTAAAATAACAGTAATAAAAGCATGTATATTGGAAATTATTCCATAAGGAAAATTATTAAAAACACCACCAAAAGTTTCTGCATAAGTTTGCTGTAATTCCTGAGAAAGGTGAAAATTTACCATGACAGCAACAGGATAGAAAACATATTTCTTGACAATGTAATAAAGTACCGCAAATAAACTACAAATAAGAACAATTAAGACCGGTAGCCGAATCTTTGATTTGATTTTATTTCCTGTAAATTTTGAATTGTAAGAAACCGCCAGAAAAATGATAGTTCCGATAATAGCTCCGATGAAATGAGCTTTAAAAAACCAAAGCAAGACCAGGATTAAACCTATTTTTATAACTGAAAAATAATTAAATCCATTTTCATATTCTTTAATCAGGATATAAGTTAATAAACAAAGAAGAAAACATCCTGCCTGCTCCATCAGGGCAGTATCACAGTTTTTTATCACTGTAGGGAAAAATAAGTAAGAGATTGCAACAATAAAAGCTGTTTTTCGGTTATCTGAAACCAGCTTTTGAAAAATAAAATATAAGAAGTAGCAAACGCCTAATGCAGCAAGCCATGTTGAAAAATATGCAATCTTCTGACTTACACCAAATAGCTTAAAAAAAAGTGCAATGTATGTGGAAAAAACAGGAAAAACAATTAAGTGGGTGGGAAATCCATACTTTAGAATTCCCATTACTGTATAACTGCGTGCGCCAAAATCAAAATTTTCAGCAATTCCCCTTGCAACAGACAAATAAGAAACCTCATCCCATCCTAAGTAATGAGGAAAAACGAATTGGCAAATAATATATGCAGCTAACCATATAATAAAAATTACAGATATAAAAAATAAATCAGACTTATTGCTTTTCATTTACAATCCTCTTTTTAAGCAAAAGAGCAATTAATCCCAGTGAAAATGTATAAAGTGCTATTCCCTGTAAAATAACAAACCCGATAATTCCAAAAGAACTGCTTAAAACATCGGTAAAAAGAGAAATTAATAAAACAATCAAACCAAGCCCGCTGATTAATCCTGAAATAAGCATAAAAATTTTAATCGGATTATATAAAGTAATAGTTTCCACCAATATCTGTGCGGAACGCAGGATATCTCTAAAATACTTTACCTTTGATTTTCCAATCCTTGGTCTGTATTCAATGGGGTGATAATAAACTGACAATCCTTCCAGTATAAAAATTAATGTGGTTGACAATGAAAAAGAAAAACCACTGGAAGTATTAATCATATATTTTTGAATCATATCTTTCCTGAATACTCTTAAGCCGGAATTTACATCCAGTATTTTTTCTCCGGCTACAAACTGGGCAATCTGTTTAAACAAAATTCTTGAGAGCTTTTTAATAAAGGGATCAAAGTTTTGTAAATTATTTCGTCTGCCAATTACAATGTCATAGCCTTCTTCAAGCTTTTTTACCATAAGTAAAATCGACTCGATAGGGTAAGTGCCATCAGCATCCGTAATAGCAACGATTTCACCTGATGCAGACATAATACCTTTTTTTATTGAGAATCCGTACCCTTTATTGTATGGATTTCTGACCAGCTTTATATCTTTTCTGTTTTTTAAAATTTCATATGTACCATCAAATGAGCCATCATCCACAACAACAATTTCATAAAGTGTTTTACCAAGCAAAAAATTAATCTCGTCTATTGTTCGTTCAATAGCATTTCTTTCATTAAAACAAGGAATTATAAGTGAAATTTTTTCCATTAGTGTCATTTGTTATTTATAACATGCAAAAGCTTGAAAGAGACACTCCTGAATGTACTTACATAATCTAAACTTCTTTAATAGAAATCTGTTTCCTATCTTTTATATAATTTAAAAATTCATTTATATCTTTAACTGTTTCAATAGACTTCCAGTAATCACCTGACCTGAAGCCATAAATTAATTTTTCACGGATAAACTGAAGGAAAGTACTTGTTTCATGATTCCCTTTTTCAGGAAGATATTCACCGACTTCATATTCAAAGATATAAACTCCCCCATTTATCCAATAAGGCAGAGTTGGTTTTTCTTGAAAGTTGTTTATCAGATTTTCACTGTCAACCAGTACAATCCCATAAGAACTTACATAGGGAAATAAACTAATTGTTATTTTTATTCCTTTTTGTTTAATTTTTTCATTATGCACTGAAATAACTTTCGTCAGATCAAGCTCAGTATAAATATCTCCGTTTGTTATAACTACATTTTGACATTTATTCAGTTTTACCCATGCATTTTTTAGGGCTCCTCCACGGCCAAGTTGTTCTTTTTCTATTGAATAATCTGTCTCTATGCCAAATTTAGTCCCATTTTCAAAGTACTCCTGTATTTTTTCATATGCATAACCACAGGCAAAAATCACTTTTTTAACGCCATGCTTTTTTAGCCATTCAATCTGATACTCAAGAATTGGTTTTCCTTCAATTAGTATCATCCCTTTCGGGCAATTATTTGTCAGAGACCCCAGTCTTTCTCCCTTACCACCGCATAAAATTATTGCTTGCATGGAAATGATTATACACCTGTAAGAGCCCTGAAAGCTTTCACGTACTTTGTAATATCTTTCATTCTGGTAATTTTCTTTATATTCCTGTAAATTACTTTTGGCTGTTTATAATACTCATTAAAAGCCCTCGTTAATAATTCCTGCATTTTTTCTTTTCCGATTTTTGGATTTACATAAACAGGATTAGAGTAATCAACTGCACTATAATCTTTCCAGCTCATATTTTCCTTCAAGCCACCATCTTCTTTAGCCTGAGTTAACAGGTGAGAGCCAGGATACGGAACCGGAAGAAAAAAAAGTGCTGTTTCTGTAGCCAGTTTCTTTGCAAAGCTAATAGTAGTTTCTACATCTTCTATGGTTTCACCGGGAAGTCCCAGGATATAACTAGCCATAACCTGAATGCCAAGCTTTTGGCAGTTTCTTATTTCCTGTTCATATTTATTTAAAAGGTACGGCCTGCCGTTTGGATCATTTGGATCAGGTTTAAATGCACTTGAATAGGAGGCTTTTTTAATAAGTTCAAGAGATTTGATATTTCCGGATTCAATACCAACCTGAATCATCCAGCAGCCTGTTTTTTTTAATTCAGTTAATAGTTCTATATCAAGTTGATCTGCTCTTGCATTGCAGGCAAATGAAATCTTAAAATCCTGATGTTGAAGCTCTTTAAGCAATTTCATTATGAAATCTCTTCTTACTGTAAAAACACTGTCCAGAAAATAAACACCTCTAGCACCATAATTTTTAACAAGGTATCTTATATTTTCTATCGCTCTTTCAACACTTAAAGATCTGATTTTCCTGCCAAGTACTGCACCATGATCACAATATGTGCATTGGTAAGGGCAACCTCTTTGTAAGAGAATTGGGTAGTTTGGAAGATCAATATATTGAGTTACGTGAGGAATATATTTTTCCATTGGTACTTTGTGGTAAGCAGGAAAAGGCAATGCATCTAAGTCAGGAATTGGGGTCCGCGGAGTAGTATATTTCACTTTGCTTTCTTCCTTACTCCGGTAAGCCAGACCATCTACTGTATGGCAGCTCTTTTCTTCCTGTAAACAATTTGCTAAATCTACAAATGTCTGTTCCCCTTCTCCAATTATTACAAAATCTGCATCCGAACACTCTCTTATAGTCTGCTCAGGAAGCGCTGTAGGATGTACTCCACCAAGAACAATCAATGCATCAGGACATGCTTCTCTGGCTACTTTTGCAGATGCAAAAGCATCAAGGGCTGAATTTGTCATGCAGGTAATTCCTATAAAGTCGTATTTATTTTTTAAAAGATGTTTTTTAAGATCAGAAATTTTATATTTTTCCACCAGACAATCCAGAACATCACAAGAGAAACCTTTTGATTCCATATAGCCTGCAATATACA
This sequence comes from Candidatus Melainabacteria bacterium RIFCSPLOWO2_02_FULL_35_15, assembly GCA_001784585.1. Classification (GTDB taxonomy): domain Bacteria; phylum Cyanobacteriota; class Vampirovibrionia; order 2-02-FULL-35-15; family 2-02-FULL-35-15; genus 2-02-FULL-35-15. The sequence continues at coordinate 29,924 of MFRN01000040.1, forward strand.
TAATTCCAAGTGGCGGAACATAACCACTTCCTTTTTTAAATCTTCCCCACATAACTTCATCCGAAATTGGTGGTTGCAAAACTAATGTTTTAATTTCTTTCATTTTATATAGCTTCAGACAAGCTGAAGCTTTCCTCTTTTACTTCTTTTTGTTTGATCGGATTCACCGAATAAATCGGATGAATCCTTTAATTGTAAGACGTAGTATTTTTTCTTCTCCATTATACTTTGATAATTTTTCCTTTTTGATACAAATTTCAGAGTAACAGTGTAAATTATATTACAAGTAGGATGCAAAGTTAACATGTTTAAAAACTGGCTGTTTAACCGCATAAGCTATAATCTTTACCTATGTGCGGCATAATTGGCATCTATAATTACACTACAAATGAACCTGTTAACAAAAATATTTTGGACAAAGCTGCTTGGTCTATTGCACACAGAGGTCCGGATGAATTTGGTTATTACTTTGATGATAAAAATGGCTTAGGAATTGGCAGCAGAAGATTAAGCATCATTGATTTAAGTACAGGCAAGCAGCCTCTTTACAATGAAGATAATTCAATTTCACTGGTTGGAAACGGAGAAATTTATAATTTCCCGGAACTTTTTAAAGAACTGACATCAAAAGGACATAAATTTAAAACCAGATCTGACAATGAAGCAATAATTCATCTCTATGAAATGTACGGTATAAGATGTACAGAGTATTTAAACGGGATGTTTGCATTTGCGCTGTGGGATGAAAATAAAAAACTTTTATTTATAGCCAGAGACAGGATGGGAGTAAAACCCTTATATTATGCACTTCAGAATAATTCTATTTATTTTTGCTCAGAACTAAAAGGCTTACTTGCAATTCCTGAAATAAAAAGAGAGCTAAATCCGGAAGCATTAAATAAATATCTTACTTTTGAAAATATACCTTCACCACACTGTATTATTAAAAATATTTTTAAGCTGGAAGCCGGACACATTTTAACTGTTCAGAATGGACATATAAAAAAAGAACAATATTGGGATTTGCCGCTCGATCTTCCAAAATTAAAAATTACCGAAGAAGATGCTACAGAAGAGTTAGAAAGATTATTTAGCCAGTCTGTGAAAAGACGCTTGTTAAGTGATGTTCCTCTGGGAGTTTTTTTAAGCGGTGGAATAGATTCCAGTCTTGTAGCAAAGTTTATGGCAGAACATTCTCCGGAAAAAATAAGGACTTTTTCAATAGGTTTTCATGAAAAATCATTTGACGAATCAAAAATTGCCATGAGGTTTGCAAAAGAATTAAACAGTGAACACAATCAGTTTTTATTTGATTCTAAAGAATGCTTAAAACTAATTCCAAATTTGGCATCTCTTGTAGATGAACCTCTTTCCGATGCTTCTATTTTGCCTACTTACTTCCTGTCAAATTTTGCCTCAAAGCAATTAAAAGTCTGTCTTGGCGGAGATGGTGGCGACGAGCTTTTTAGCGGTTATCAGATATTCCCGGTTCATAAATTAATAGGGCTGTATGATTTACTGCCGCGTGAACTTAAGAAATTGCTTTTATATTTTGCAAATAAAATACCACCAAGAGAAACTTATTTGAGCTTTCCGTTTGTATTAAAACAATTTTTAAGGGGTGCAGGATTATCCACAGAGCTTAGAATGTTTGCCTGGATGGGAGCATATCTGGACAATGAGAAAAGACAATTATTAAATCCTCATGTTCAATCAATGATTAAAGAAAATACCTTTGAAGATATAAGAACTCATTTGAGTAAAAAATTCATTTCTACAGATGAAGACCGGATGTTATATTTGATTTCAAAAATTTATTTAACAGATGATGTGCTGGTAAAAGTAGACAGAGCAAGCATGTTTACAAGCCTTGAAGTCAGGGCTCCATTTTTAGACTATACTATTCAGGATTTTGCATCACAACTCCCATATGATTTAAAACTAAGCAGATTAACCTCAAAATATATTTTGAAAAAGATGGCAAAGAAACACCTGCCAGGCTACATAATAAATAAAAGAAAACAAGGCTTTGCAATACCAGTCACAAAATGGCTTAAGCATGAGCTAAAAGATACTCTTTTACACTATACAAGCAAAAGTTACATTGGAAATCAAGGGTTATTTAATTACGACTTTGTAGAAAAAATTGTACAGAATCACTTAAATGAAACCTGGGATAATAAAAAACTTTTATGGAATCTTTTAGTATTTCAAATTTGGTACGATAAGTATAAACCGGTAACTGGAAGTGCTTCAGCATTAGCATTAAATTCCGCCGCTCTTATTTTGTGAATTTAAAATTACAAATTTTTCAAAGTCAACCGGTTGTCCGAATAAAAAATTTAACCCGAACTGTGTTTGCTGGCGAAGTGCATCCCAGTTTACAAGCATCTTAAAATCTTTTGGTCCGACTTTTGCCCTGACTTGTTTTTCGACAACTTCTGCTATCTTTAAATTATAAGTTCCAAAACCTCCCAGTGTAACCCACTCAGAGAGCTTTACATCTCCATCCAGTGAAACGCTCTGCATACCCTGAATATACTGATCATAAAATAAAGGTGACTTCCCTCTTACATAACCCTGATCATATCCAAGTGCAAATGTAACTGGTCCCAGATTATTATCCAGCACAGGACCACCGGTAAATACTCCCTGAAAGTCTCCTGTTGAATAAGCTCTAAAAGCATTTCTGGTCCTGAATCTTAACGCTGTGTTGTATTTTTCAGTCCCGATTTTAAATACAGGCTTACTTATGAGATTAATCTGTTCTTCAGCTTTAAATGCAGTTTTTTTAAAATCTTCCGGATCGCCTGCTTCTTTTAGAAAGCCTTTGTATTTAGAAGGTAAAATCCCGGGACTGCTTTGAATCCAGGAAGTGGATGATCTGAAGTTTATGCCACCTTCAGTAACCTTCTGAAGAAAAGAGTTAGTCCATCTTCTTTTATCCACAAGTCCTACATTAATCTGTGCAAGAGTACTTCCTAAAAAACCTTCTTCGAGGTAATAATTGTAGGCTGCACGAAATTCAGTTTTATTTCCAAAAAACTTTTGTCTGAATTGGCCGATAAAGCGATCCTTTAAAGAGCCATATGAAAGCTGAAGGGTAGTAGTCGGTCCATAAAAACCCAGCATACCGCCAAATCCAGGAGAACCGCCTGAACCAATCTGTGCAAAAGGAGAAAAAGAAAAAATATGATGGTCTGTAACATTAAAATTAAAAGCCGGTCCTGCTGCAAATCCGCCAAGTGCTCCCTGTGTACCAATTACAGGTGCAATCAGTGGAGCTGTTCTGACATTTGGATCTGAACTTACTGTAGTAGTAAACCTGGGCTCAGCAGGCAATGAAAAATTCCGAAAGTGTATTCTTCCGCCATATACAGTCAGATTATTAACTGCTTTACTTTGATCGTAGACAATTTTTTGGGCAGTTATTCTATACTTCATCTGATTTGAAACTTCATCCCATGTAGGTGCCCTCCTGGCAGCTCTTGAAGCCTGAAGGCTATAGAAAGTTTTAGGATGTACCCTTGTACCAAACCCCTGAGCCACACGCACCGGTTCTTCAAGTTTTAATCTTCCATGCTCATATTCAAGCTGATTGTTATCAGGTAAACTGCTGAGAGTCCTTGCTTTTATTATGGCCCCTTTGATCTGAGTAAATGGCTTTGTTAAAAGATATTTATTTGAAGTAACATCAAATTTAAATGACTCTCCGGTAGTAATAATATTATCCCGGTTGATTTTTATATTACCTTTTGCTTCTATATGCTGGTCACTGCCATAATAAATAATTTCATCAGCTTCCAGTTTTGCATCCTGGTCAACAATATGTGCGATCGACATTCCGGAAGTTATATAAACATTTGAATCATGATCATATTCAACACTGTCACCTTCAAGCTCTAAGTAAACAGCCTTTGCTTTTAAAGGATCAGAAGACCGGGAAGGCGAAATCGAGGGCTTGGTACTTTTTTGTTTATGAAAAGGATTTTTTAAAATGATGGCATTTGCCTGTAAGGCAAATAAACAACCAAATATAATAATTAAAATTAAATAATATCTTTTCATGAAACCCTGTCAATAATTATATATTGTCAGACGTTAAGATGTAGAGACGTTCCTGGAAAGAGATGTGCCATGGCACATCTCCACAGTTGTTTGCCATAATAGGTTAATTGTGCAGCTAAACAAATTAAAACTTGTTAACTATAGAAATTACGAAAATTTTGAAGGAAACTTTGATCATTTAAAAACAATTATTATTGGCCAAAACGCTCAGGGAAAAACAAATATCCTGGAAGCCATAAACATTCTTGCCACTGCCCAATCCGACAGAGCAGAAAAAGACAGCGATCTTGTCTTGTGGAACAAAGAACATGCACTGATTTTTGCAATGATTCAAACAAAAGATTCAGAATTAGAAATTGCACTCCAAATTAATCCAAGCGGCAGAAGGAAATTAAAAATAAATGATGTAACAAAAAAAGCTCCTCAGGCAGATTTGCTGGGAAATTTTTTTAGTGTAATGTTTTCATGTGATGATCTCTACCTTATAAAAGGCTCTCCGTCAAACAGAAGGAACTGGTTAGACTCTGTCATTTTTCAGCTTGATTCAAAATATCACAGAACAATGCAAAGCTATCAGAAGTCAGTTACACAAAAAAACGCTCTTTTAAAAAGCACGAGAGAAACCGGACTTTCAAAAAAATCCCTAAAAGAGCAGATTGAGGTTTGGAATGATCAAATAATTAATTCAGGCTCAGAAATAATAAGCACTCGTTTGAATTTCATAGAAGAAATCAAACCAATTGCAAAAGAGTTTCAGGATAACATTTCCAGATATACTGAAGAATTAGATCTAATTTACAAATGTACGATTTCTGCCTGCAATGACAAAGAAGCATTACAATTCCTGTTCAAACAATCACTGGAAAAATCTTTCGAAGAAGAGCTGAGTCGGGGCCAGTCAGTAATTGGTCCGCACAGAGATGATTTGACCTTTTTAATAAATGGCAAAGAAGCAAAATCTTTTGCCAGTCAGGGACAGCAAAGATCAATAGTCCTTGCAGTCAAGCTTGCAGAATTGAAAGTAATTGAAAAACGAAAAGATGAAATTCCTGTTTTACTTCTGGATGATGTATTTGCCGAGCTGGATGAAAGCAGGCAGGATTTTTTACTTCATAACCTGCCTGAGAATATACAGACCTTTCTAACCACCACACATATAAGCAACATTCAAAAAGAGTTCTTAAAAGGTGCACAAATATTAGAAATTAAAAACGGTAAGGTAACAGAAATGGCAAAGTGTGTTTAAATTATGGAATCAGGCAGGAAAAACAGAAAAGGAGTCCTGACTAAAATCGGAGATCTTATTCCTGTCGTAAGAGAAAATTTGGGGCTTGAAAAAAGTTTTAAAATTACAGCACTAAAAGAACTGTGGCCTTTGATAACAAACTTTGAAATTGCAAAATACAGTCAGCCAGCTTATTTTGACAATGAGAAAAATCTGGTTATTGCAGTAAAAAGCGGAGCACTTGCTACTGAACTATCTATGCAAAAAATCAGTATTTTAGAGCGATTAAAAGAAGCGATAAAAAATACAGATATTGATTTTAAGGATATTCGATTCATAAACAGATCGACTTAAATACATCATATATACTGGTTTTTTAATTGGTAGTATTCTAATGTTATAAATGCTAGAATTATATAACTTTCTATGTCAAAAATCGAAACATCAAAAGAAAAATTAACTCAGGGAAATGGTTCTTATGAAGCCTCTGACATTGAGGTTTTGGAAGGTCTGGATGCTGTCAGAAGACGCCCCGGAATGTACATTGGCGGAGTAGACCAAAAGGCTCTTCATCACTGTGTTTATGAAATCATGGATAATTCAGTAGATGAAGCACTGGCAGGTTACTGTAATGAAATTCAGATTAGTTTAAACAGTGACAATTCCATTTCAGTTATTGATAACGGTCGCGGTGTTCCTGTAGACAAAGTTTCAAAAACCGGTCTATCCGGTGTTGAAACAGTTTTTACAGTCTTACACTCCGGGGGAAAGTTTGGTACAAGTTCCAGCTACAAGGTTTCAGGCGGATTACATGGTGTAGGTGCTTCCTGTGTTAATGCAGTTTCAAGTAAAATGCAGGTAGAAGTATACAGAGATAATAAAATCCACTTTGTTGAATTCCTCGGTGATAATCCCGGTGGCACAGCAGGGAAAAACAAAGAGCCGCTGAAAGTAACCGGAAAAACTGATAAAACCGGAACAAAAGTTACCTTTTGGCCTGACCCAAAAATATTTAAAGATCAGGAAACAGGGAAAATGCCTGTTTGTAACCGTGAAGTCCTCGCTACAAGACTAAGAGAAATGGCTTTTTTAAATAAAGGTTTAAAAATCATTTTTACAGATGATCGGCTGCAAAAAACCGATCCTCACTATCAGGAAACTTATTTTTATGAAGGCGGTATTAAAAGCTATGTTCAGTTTTTAAACTCTACAAAAACCTGCCTGCATAAAGAAGTGATTTATTTTGAAGATACAAAAGATGATGTTATCGTAGAAATTGCACTTCAGTATACTGATACATACAGTGATTCTATTTTTGCTTTTGCAAACAATATAAACAATCCTGATGGCGGAACCCACTTAACAGGATTAAGAAATGCTCTTACAAGAATTATAAACGACTATGCCAGAAGTTCAGAGCTTTTAAAAGAAAATGATGAAAATCTCGTTGGTGAAGATGCCAGAGAAGGATTAACTGCAATTGTTTCTGTAAAAGTAAAAGATCCACAGTTTGAAAGTCAGACAAAAGTAAAGCTTTTAAACAACGAAGTTCAAACAGCTGTTATGGCAGTACTGGGTGAAGGTTTAAAAGACTGGCTGGACAGAAATCCCAGAGAATCAAAAATCATTATACAGAAAGCTATTCAGGCACGTGATGCACGTGAAGCTGCAAGAAAAGCTAAAAATCTTATCAGAAGACAATCAGTACTTGAATCTGCGGGAGGATTACCCGGGAAATTAGCAGACTGTACAAACAGAGAGCCGGAAAGATGTGAACTGTTTATAGTAGAAGGAGATTCTGCAGGAGGCTCTGCAAAGCAGGGCAGGGACAGGCTTTACCAGGCTATTCTTCCTTTACGCGGAAAAATTTTAAACGTGGAAAGGGCAAGAATCGGGAAAATTTATGACAATACTGAAATCCAGGCATTAATTCAGGCAATTGGTTTATCCACTACAGGTGACGATGTTTTAAGGCCAAATATCGATGAGCTTGATTTAGAAAAACTCAGATATCATAAAATAGTAATTATGACTGACGCAGATGTAGATGGTGCACATATTAGAACTTTACTGCTTACATTTTTCTTCAGGTATGCAAGACCAGTAATTGAAAATGGTTACATGTATATTGCTCAACCACCTTTGTACAAAATAGAAAAAAATAAAAAAATAATTTACTGCTATAACGAGCATCAATTAGAGCTTGCAAAAGCAGAACTCGGTGATAAGGCAAACGTACAGAGATTCAAAGGTCTTGGCGAAATGATGCCTGAGCAGCTCTGGGAAACTACCATGAATCCTGAAAAGAGAACCTTAAAGCAGGTTTCATTTGAAGATGCAGCAGATGCAGACAGAATATTTGATATTTTAATGGGTGACGCTGTGGCCCCCAGGCGCGAATTCATAGAAGAACATGCTGGATTAGCTGTTTTGGATATTTAAGCGAAGATTTTTCAAAGCAAAATCTGAGCGTGTAAGATAAGATATCTAATAGCCGAGGAGTCCCTCGTAGTTCCTTAGCCAAAAAAATTAAAATCAAAGAGGCGACGAGGCGTTTACAAAAAATGAACATGCCGGATTGGCTGTTTTGGATGTCTAGTATTGATTTATAAAGTAAGCTAAGATATACTTTTGTAGCAATATAAAAATAGGTTATTATTATGCCTTGCACTATCCTTACCAGGTTAGAACCAAATCATACAATCAATTTACAGAGGTTACCATTTTACCGTGCAAAGCTTAGCTCTAAATCAAGAGAGGAATTAATCAATGTTGTAATAAACAAAGCGGATAAAGGGATCAATGAAAGGATATCTGCACTATTTGAGCTTAGAGACAGACTGGAAAAATTGCCAGATAACTCAGATAACTCACCTCAAAAGCTGCTTACAAACAGAGAAGTTCAAGCGTTATATTATCTTATAACCGATGAAACTGAATTCCCTGTCATGGTTTATCCGGATGAGTTTACTGTAGAAGAAATTACACATGAAAAGGGCCATGAAGACAGTACATATAAATTAAAAATTATAAGAGCTATTGAAGAAAATGATGCTGTACTTAGAGCACAAGCAGCACTACTTATTGCAGATTTCGGTCAGGTTAGTAAAAAATACAAAGAGCTTAAGCATCGTTTAGTAGCTGCAATAACAGCTGTTCTTGGGAATATGGTTGCAGAACCGGATCATTTGTTTTTACCAGAAACCGGAACTGCTGCTAAAGCAGAATCTGCTCCATCAATCCATTTTAAGAATTTTGTAGAAGCGCTTTACTTTATAGATGAAAAAGCCGGTGGGCATTTTATAAAAATCTTTAACATAAATATAAATGACTTCAGCCTTGATAGAAGAAACAGAAAAGCTAAAGCTTCGTAAAAAGTATTTAATTTAAAATTAAACATACTTACTTGTCTTTTTATTACAAATCTAGGACAATAAATCTGTTAACCCTGACATTTTTATTACAGAAAGGTATATAAATGGTAGAAACTTTAATAAAAACAGAGGTAAATGAAAATCCTTTATTAATACCAATGAACGGAAAAAGATCAGTAAAAATATTTTCAGGCCGTGCAAATATACCTCTTTCAAAAGAAATTTGTGAATATTTGAAATTGCCTTTGGGAAAAATAAATATAGCACCGTTTTCAGATGGTGAACTCTATGTGCAAATCGAAGAGAGTGTAAGAGGCTGTGATGTTTTTTTAATCCAGCCTACCTGTCCACCGGTTAATGAAAATATAATGGAGCTTTTAATAGTTCTGGATGCACTAAAAAGAGCAAGTGCAGAAAAAATTACTATTGTTATTCCTTATTATGGTTATGGCAGGCAGGACAGAAAAGCTGCCGGCCGTGAACCAATTACTGCAAAGCTGGTTGCAGACTTGCTTTGCATGTCTGGTACCACCAGAATTCTTGCTCTTGATTTACATGCTACACAGATAATGGGATTCTTTGATGTCCTTGTCGATCATTTATTTGCCACACCAGTCCTTGTAAAATACATTGAATCTTTAAACTTAAAGGATATTGTAATAGTAAGCCCTGATGTAGGCGGTGTCACCAGGGCTCGTGCATTTGCCAAAAAACTAAATGCTCCGATTGCAATTTTAGATAAAAGAAGACCAGTAGATAAACACAATACTGTCGAGGTCATTAATATCATCGGTGAAATAAAAGATAAAACCTGTATCATGGTAGACGACATGATTGATACTGCAGGTACTATTACTCAGGGAGCTGCACTGCTTGTAAAAGAAGGAGCAAAAGAAGTTCTGGCCTGTTCTACACATGCAGTTTTATCGGGTCCTGCAAAAGAAAGAATAGATAAATCTCCTTTAAGTACATTAATAGTTACAAATTCTATTCAGGTTCCAAAAGAAAGAACACCAAAGAAACTAAAGATTTTAAGCGTAGCTCCATTATTAGCAGAAGCTATTAAGAGAATACATCTTGATGATTCTGTCAGTGAGATGTTTGCATAAGTTATAATAAACCCTGGTCAGCAATATAGTATTGCACATAAGCAAAGAATGTCCGTAAGCGACATTCTGAGCGTGTAAAGTAAAACAGAAAAATAGCAAGGCGTCTGCATAGCAGTGCTGAAGCGTTATAAAAAAGGGCAGTTGGCTCAGTGGTAGAGCACCTCGTTTACACCGAGGGGGTCAGGGGTTCAAATCCCTTACTGCCCAGGTTTTGATAAATACATCAAAAATAAAGGAGATTTTATGAGAGCAGATCCAATATGTTTTAAACACGCAGGAATATTTATTGATAGGTTTGCAAGACAAAGTATGACTTATCAGTGGGGTAGAATTAGTCAGTCTTTTAATGTCAGCACGCTATCTGAATATTTAGAAAGTCTGGATCCGGAATGCAAGAAGTTAATAGCTAAAAAGATTGATATGGATGAAAAATTCAATAAACCTTTCATTGAGCAGTTAATATTGCCTGCTGTAACAAGTGGAAAATTGCCGGAAGATAAGGAACTTTTAGACAAATTAAATTCTTTAAAAATTGAAGGGGGTATAGATTTTTTTGAAGAAGAATTTGCTCGGATACTATTAAATGCAACTACTGTTTGGCTAACAACAGCTTAATTGGATATTTGAATGTGACATATGTGTAAGTCCTGGTTTAGTTCAGTTCAGCAAACCTCGCTTCCTTGGATAGCCCAGATTTAGGACATGATCATGATGCACTTGGAGTATCTGAGCAGTCACATTTTACTTTTATGAGGGCTATTAAAACACCCCTGGTATAAACCTGTATTTGACTTTTTTCATATAAGCACGATACTCAGGATCTTTTGCTAAGTGCCTCTCTTCTGTAATTGCACGGAGACCATAAACAAGGTTCCAGCATAAAAGCGGCAGAATATTATGTCCGCCTTTCATGTATTGAAGATGTTCAAACCACCATGCAATATTTTTTGATGCGTAGGCAGGGTGTCTTATAAATCTGTAAGGACCGCGGGCCACTATTCCTTTATTACTTAAATTACTAAACCTTACTCCAAGAGCTATCGTTCCCCAGACAAATATTCCATACAGGAAAATGATGATTACTCTAACAAAGATTTTCTGTTCCTCTGTAAGCTGAATATAAAAATTCTGATTGTCATATAGCGGAAAATATATGCTGCTTGTCTGGTTAAACGGAGGATAACACATAAGTGCTACTGCCCATCCAAACATTGTAGGTTCAACTGATTTTGTTTTATTCCCAAGCCATTTTAATTCAAGACCATATCCGACTAATGCAATACCTGTATCAACCACAAATAAAAAATTATAAATTAGGTCCAGAAACCAGTTGCAAAGCGGTATCCCGTCCATTGGTGTAGAAATATTTACCATTAACTGCTGTACAGTGCTTACATGATGGAACATAAACATTGCCATAAGAGGAAGAAAAAAACCTTTCACAAGACAAGTTAATAAAAAATTGTTAAATCTTTTTACTTTGAACAGCCCTGCAATCTGTTCAAAATCCCTGTTTGCAAGTGCAAGACCAATCCGCTTTAAAAATACAAAAAATATTATTGTAGGATCCCGAAAATCATCTTTTAAGCGATAATTAAACTTCAATGTAAGCCATGTATATGGCAGAGCTAATACACAAAAAACCATATAAGTACCATGAATAAGAACCCTGGCATTGTCAAAGTCACGATTTAAATAATAGGGATGATTATTATATAAGAAGAAAAAGAAACTTACGATTAACCACAGACTAAAAAACCGCCAAAAGACAGATTGCCCAAACCCTTTAATTGGCCGATAAACATCTCTGACATAAGTAGTTTTTTCTTTCATTTATTTATAAAGCATAATATTATTTTTTAAAAACTTAGTATCTTTTGTGTTTGCTGCAATAACATTGGTTTTTCTTTTAATACTCTCCAAACAATTACTGCCGCCCTGCCAACAACTCTTCCGGTGTCTAAGAATCCCCAGACGTGACTATCCTGACTTCTGTTTCTGTTGTCACCCATCATAAACAAATAACCTTTTGGAACAATGATTTTACCTGATTTCCCCTTTCTTCTGTAAACATCTATATCAGCTAAACCTATACAGTTATAATTTGGAACCTCATTTACATAGGGCTCAATAAGAAGCATTCCATTAATAAATACACCTTCTCCTTTATGTATTTCAATTACATCCCCAGGCAAACCAATTACCCGCTTAATATAAGCATCATCCTGAGGCAAAAATGGCAATCCTGTCCATCTGGCAAAAATGCTAAGAGGATCATAATGCAGGTCTTTACCGCGATTTCCTTCCGGAGGAGGATAAAATACTAAAATATCCCCGCGCTGAGTTGGAAAATTTAAGCCCAGCATTTTTAAATTTTTTGTAACTTTTTCAACAATTAAACGATCATTTACTCTTAGAGTCGGAACCATTGATTCACTTGGAATATACCTGGCTTCAATAAACCCCTGCCTTATTATAATTAAAAGGAACAGCGTAACTACTATAAGCTCAATAGTTTCTCTAAAGAATAAATAAACCTTGGTCTTTAACGGAGCTTTAGTTTCTCTATTATTTAATTTGTTTTCTTGTTTTAATTCTTCTTCTTGTAACTGCATAAGAAATATTATAGTAATTTAGCACACAACTGTATAAAGTTTTGATATCATGATTTGTATTGTGAATGTGAAACTTATAATTTCTATATTAAGTTTAGGAGGAGTAAGTGTTTAAGAATATACTTTTTATTTTAATATTAATCTCTTTTATTGGATTGAATTTGAATAGTCCTTCAAGTGCCTTCTTCTTTAAAAAACATAAGCAAGCTACAAAAATTAACGAAAGAGGAACAGAGCAAACAGCAGGTGAAAAAAAGATAATCATGGCTGAAATTTATGCCGGCTGGTGTCCTGGTTGTAAAAATATACAGCCTACTGTAGATCAACTTGTTAAAGATTTTCCACAAATTGAATTTGTTCAACTCGATGTTTCTACCCCGTCAAAGGCAGAAGCTTCACAAAAAATAGCAAAAGAGCATATGATCCTTGATTTTTATAATGCAAATAAAAGTAAAACGGCAACTATTGGTATTATTGTTCCAACCTCAGGAGAAGTAGTCTCAGTGTTTCATAATGAGAATAACGAAGAATCTTACAAAAGTGCAATTCAGGATGCTCAGGTAAAAGAAAATGAGCTGCACCTTCCGCCGGCATAAAAAATTTTTATGATCAGGTTAGCAATATTTTTATTAGGTATTTTTATTCTTGTACTTGGCATATATATTTACTTCAATCCAGAAGAAACTTTTGAGGCAAAATTTAAAAATATTGACGGATTACCTAAAGGGGCACCAGTTACTGCACTGGGAGTAAAAGTAGGTGAAGTAGTCAGGACCAGATCAATAAGTGACGGAGTTATAGTTACTGTAAAAATTACCAATAAATCATTTCTAAAGCCTCTGCCAGGTTCACAATTAACAATTACTTCATTTAGGCCAAGTCAGGGCAGGGTTCTTGAAATAAGTGCACCCGATGAGAACATAGATACAAATAAAGCATACATTACCCAGGAACCGGTTACAAATGAATCCTGGTTACACGCTTCACTTGAATTACTGGAGGGACTTAAAGAAATCTCCGGTCAGATTATAAAATATGTCACTCCGGAAAATTTTGCCAAAGCAAGAATAGCTTTTTCCAGAGCATCCGAATCATTAAACGAAGCAGCAAATAATTTTCTTGCTCATGAATCAGATCTAATAAGCATGAAGCAAAAACTTACAAAAAAAACCACAGAAGCAAATAAACTCTTAATTCAGACACAAAAACCAATAGCAGCATTAAATAAAGTTATAAATGATAAGAATATTACTGCTTCATTTAAAGGTAATCTTAAAGAATTTTCAGATGATTTAACAAAAATATCTCAGAATATTTCAAATCCAAAGTTTACCGCTGATCTAAAAAATTTTAAAACAAATATTTTAAACCGCTTAAACGAAGTAAATACTTCTTTAACTTCAGTCAGTGGCAGCGTAACTGATTCCGAGTCAATAAAAAATCTCAGGGATTTTAATATTCACATAGAAAAATTAAATGCTTTTTATGATGAACTGAATAAAAAAGATATTATAAAAACTGCAAAAGGTTCCGTGAAAAAAGCCAGAGAAGTTACTACAATGCTGGCTAAGCAAACCTCTCACTTCTAGACAAAACTAACTCTCTTTTTTAATTCTTTATTTGAAAGCCTTACAAGGCTTTGTTTTCCTTTAAGTAATTGTTCTTTAATTAGATTATAAAAGACTTGTCGATCCGTTTTATTAATTACTGCCACAAGATGTGCTTCACTTAATGTCACCGGATAGCCAAAGCCTACCTTGCACTGAAGTGCAACTGCATTATGCATTAAATTAAGCAGGCTTTTATCGTTTGCTACATAAGACGGGATCTCTACTCTTGCTATTTCAGAGCCTGTGTTTATATAGAAAAATGATACTTTTAAATCATCAGGATAGTAATTTAGTATTTTGCTGTTTGATTTAAACAAGATTGTTCGTGCACCAGGCTTGGTATTTTTACCTGTAAAATATTTTTCAATTAATCTTCTGTCCAATACAGGTACATAGTCCTGACAAGGATTACAGGAAAGGTTCCTGGGATCAAGGTTTCCACAATACTTTTTACAGTCTACGGATTTATAGGGACATTTGCAGATTCTAAGCATATTTATTAAATCATTTGATCTTGAATTGCTAAGAAAACTGGCTACCGGAACATGAAGAGATTTTAATTCGTGCATTGCAGATGAAAATCTTTTTATAAAGTTTTCTATAAAATAACTGTTAAATTTTTCTATGTGCCAGTGAATTAATGTTCCATCAAGCAGCGCTACTATCGGTAATTTATATTTGCTGTAACTTTTTGCCAGCTTAAGGAGTTCTTCTATCTCTTTTAAAGTTCGTTCATAAGAGATCAGGTCATCTTCCTGGATATTTTCACTTCCAATTTTTGAATTTATTTCTTCCTGAGAATTATAAACAGTAGGTTCACTGGAAAGATTAACAGGAATGTCTTTTGCAAAGTAAGGGATACTTATAAGCCCAATATTAATTAAAAACGAACCTGTAATTTCATGCGCAGACGGATTAATCTGTGATCCATCAGTAGCAACAGTTATATGTGGTGTAGAAAATTTTTCATCATGGTTTATGATTTGTTCCAGTGATTCATTACTTTCAGGCAGGGCAAAGAAAAAGTTTGCTTTTTTTGATTCCCGGGTTTCATATAGCTTTGCTTTAAGTTCTTCCTGATTATTTAGTACAAGTTCAAAAAGTTTAAAGGTAGAATCTAATCTGTTTTTATTTAAGTTCTGAACATTATTGTTTTCAATGTTTTTAAGCTGAATAATAACTTTTTTAAGGTCTAGTGGCATAAGTGAAGTATATTCTATAATATAAAACGATGATAAATACACTAGAAGCAGAAATTGACAAGTTAAAAAAAGAAATTGAACAAGAGTCTTCAGATATTAGTAATCTGCACTCTCTTGAATCATTTCGTATTAAATATTTAGGTGAAAAGAGTTTTTTAATCAGAGAGCAAAATAATCTAAAAATTCTTTCTAAAGATGAAAGACCTGTCTATGGAAAATTACTTAATGATTTAAAAAATTTTATTCAGAGTATTTACGACAAGAAAAAATTATTTATAGAAGAAAGGGAATTAGAAGACAAACTCTCAGAACAAAAATTTGATATTACTTTACCCGGCGCCCCGCATGAAGCAGGTCATGAACATCCTCTAAGTATTGTTACAAATGAAATTGTTGAAATATTTAATGGTATGGGATTTACAGTGGTTCAGGGACCTGAAGTAGAAACTGAGTTTTATAATTTTACTGCTCTAAATACTCCTTTTGATCACCCAGCCAGGGATGAACAAGATACCTTTTATACAAATATAGCTCCACATGTGCTTTTACGCAGTCACACTTCTACCATTCAGATAAGAGCTATGGAAAAAATGAAACCACCATTGCGCGTTCTGGCTCATGGACGGGTTTACAGAAATGAAGAAATCAATGCCAGAAAAATGCCGTTTTTTCACCAGCTTGAAATTTTGGCTGTTGAAAAAGATCTTACGTTTGGGAATATGAAGTGGGTCTTAAATGAATTTCTTAAAAACTTTTTCGGAAAAGAAATTAAAACAAGATTCAGGCCGGACTTTTTCCCTTTTACAGAACCAAGTGCTGAACTGGATGCCCAGTGCCCTTTTTGTGGCGGAGCAGGATGCGGTACATGTGGAAACAAGGGCTGGTTAGAACTTCTTGGATGTGGAATGGTAGACCCAAATGTACTTAAAGCAGTAGATATTAATCCCGACGAATGGATTGGATTTGCTGCCGGCCTTGGGCTTGAAAGGTTTACAATGTTAAAGTATAAGATTCCTGATATTAGATACTTTTTCACAGGTGATTTAAGATTTTTAAAGCAGTTTTAACTTTTACATGCCTAATCAAAAATCAAAAAATCAATTACAAAAACTAAAACCAAGGATTATTTCCTGGCTTAAAGAAAACATAACCCAGAAACGCTTTAATCATATTGTAAGAGTTTCAAAGACTGCAAAAAAATATGCAAAGAAATTAAAACTTGATCAATATAAAGCAGAGCTTGCAGGATGGCTTCATGATTGCGCCAAAGAAATGACTAATCAGCAGCTTTTACGACTTGCAAGAAAGAAAAGAATAAAGCTGGATGAAGTTGATTTTATAAATCCTCATGTTTTACATGCCAGGGTTAGTGCAGTAATTGCAAAAGAAAAATTTGGCATAAGGGATCCTGATATTTTAGGAGGAATTCGTTGCCATACTTTAGCTGAACCAAATATGAGTAAACCAGTGATGTTGCTTTATCTTGCTGATGCTATAGAACCAGGCAGGGATAAAAAATGGATTCAGCCTGTAATAAAAACCTTAAAAAACGAAGGGCTGGAAAAAGCAGTTTTGCAGGCAATGGATCAAAAACTATCAGAGGTAATTAAAAAAGGAAGGGCTATTCATCCTTTTACAATTAATGCAAGGAACTGGTTAATTGAAAAAATCATGTAGCATAAATTTTTATGCTGATTCCAGTGATTGCAGGGAGATTGATGCCGGGTCTTTAAATTCTTTTGGAATAAGAACTCTAAAGATTGAGCCTTTGTTAGGCTTACTTTCCACAAATACTTGTCCGCCAAGCACAGTCACAAGTTTTTTTGCAAGTGCAAGCCCGATCCCAAGCCCTCCGTACGATCTGGTAATGGAATCATCTACCTGCCAGAACTTATCAAATATGTATGAGATATTTGACTTTGAAATTCCAATTCCTTCATCCTGAATCTTAAACTCAATAAACAAATTCTGGTGTACTTTTGCTGAAACCAGAACTTTTGTGTTTTTATTTGAGAATTTAATGGAGTTGGAAATTATGTTCAGGAGGATTTTTTCAATCATATTTTTATCTGATTCAAGCTGAATGTTTTTATCCTCCAGCACAAAGTCTACATTGATTTTTTTCTTCATCGCAAGAGGTGTAGTTACCTGTGATAAATAGTTAAATATTTCTTCTATATTTAATATTTCACAAGAAGGATTATTTCCGCTTTTTTCAGTGTTATCAAAATCCAATAGCTGATTGATTAAACCAAGCAATTGTTCACCGGCATCCTGAATTTGTTTTGTCATTAGTTTTTGCGGGTAATTTAACTCTCCCTGTAATCCCACCAGAAGAATATCTGCATAACCTAATATTGACTGCAGAGGCGTTTTTAATTCGTGAGAAACCTTGGAAATAAAATTTGATTTAATTTTGTCAAGTTCCTGAAGCTTTTTATTTTCTTTGCTAAGTTCTAATGATTCTGAAACTGCTTGTTTCAATCTAAGAGTTGCTTTTATACGTGACTTTAGTTCTGATGGCTGTATAGGCATAACAAAAAATTCATCTGCTCCCTGTTCTAAAGCAATAACGCTTGCTTCCGGCGCATATGAACTCATCATAATGATTGGTATAAAAGGAAGAGATTTATTTGATCTGATCTTCTGGCATACTTCTATTCCATCTATATCCGGAAGGTTATAATCAAGCAATATAATATCCGGAATAAATGTTTCACAAATTTTTAATGCACTGATGCCATTTGTTGCTTGAAGTATTTCATAATTTTCATTTCCAAGCCAGTAGTTTATTGCTGATCTGTTGTTGCTGTTATCGTCTACAATAAGAAGTTTGGTTTTTTTCTTTTTGACTTTTTGTGGATTCACTGTGCCTCTACTTTAAATAGGCCTGCGATTCATTTTTTGGGCCTTTAACAGACTTTGAGACTGCAAGATAATACGAACTCAACATAATCTCAAATTTGGTTAATAAATTTGTGTTCCGTGCTTTGAGTATAAAATTTTCAACATTCAATAGCAACCCTCTTTCTGTATGAAAAATTTAAACTGGTTTTTGAAACTTAAATTCGCTCAGCGATTATAGAATTTGTGTAGTTTTATCAAAATTGTAATGTGCTTTGTAAGCTCCTAATACAATTACTGTATATCAGTTAAATCTATTTAACCCAAATAAATACAATGCATTTTATGCTGATTGCAATATGACTTTTTACAGCTTGGTAAATTATGCAGTTAGCTACAAAACAAAAAATTCAACCTGAGCAGACAAATATTGAAAAAACCCTGAAGAGGCTAAAAGCAATTGAGGAAATATCAAACACCTGTTCAGCTTTATTTACCTCTGACTTAGCACTGGCTTCACATAAAGTACTTCAGCCTTTTTGTGAATTAACTGATGCTGACTACGGAATAGTTTTTCTTTTAAGGGATCCTGATAATCAGATGTACGTAGAAGCAGTATACGGGCTACCTGAAGAATATAAAGAAACCAGAAATAATAAAAAAATATTAAATCTCTATTCACGGGATGTTCGCGATAACTGGCCTTCAATCAGGGCAATGTTAAGAAAACAAATTGTGATTATTAAAAATATGGATCAAATGAATATGAGTTTTTCTAAATATTTTATGGATACCATAAAACCAGATAAGGTAACTTCAGTTGCTGCAGTTCCAATAATAATTAATGAAAAAGCAGTAGGGACAATTACAAAATACTATATAAAACCTCATGCTTTCGATGATGAAGAACTCTCTTTTATGAGAACCACTGCAAATATAATTACAAATACAATTGAAAAAAATTATCTTTTAGAATCTGCCAAAAAATCCGAAAAAGAACTGGCTCTTGCAAATGATGTTTTAAGGCAGGTAAACCAGGAGCTGGATTCATTTGTTTATATTGCATCGCATGATTTAAGAGAACCTTTAAGAACTATTGAGAGTTTTGTAAGTGTTATTCAGGATGATTCAGAAATTTCAAATTTAAACAGAAAACAAAAAGATTGCCTTTCAAGAATAGTAAATGCTACACAAAGAATGAGAAATCTTATAGAAGATTTAACAAATCTGGCAAGGGTTACCAGGGACATAAAAGAAAGAGAACATGAAATTGTAGATTTAAATATACTCTTAATTGAGGTTCAGTTTGAATTAACTGCATTTATCGACAAAAACAACGCAAAGGTAATTGCTGTAAATAAACTACCGTCCGTAGTTGGCAATAAAGAAAAAATAAAATCTGTATTTAAAAATTTAATTTCAAATGGAATAAAATTCAATAAATCAAAAGTCCCACTAATTCAAATCAGCACAAAAGAAGATAATACAATGCCTTCAAATAAGGTTTGCATTTGTATTACAGACAATGGAATTGGAATTGATAAAAAATATTATGAAAAGATTTTTGGTTTATTTCAAAGATTACATACTCAGGAAGAATATGAAGGAACAGGAGCCGGACTTGCAATTGTAAAAAAAAGACTGGAGAAATATAATTGTGAGATTTGGCTGGAATCCGAGCTGGAAAAAGGCAGCAAATTCTTTTTTACTTTAATTAGAAATAATTAGTACAAAGGTCACACCTAAACTCTTTAAGACGACATAATATGCTTAATTCTTAGGCTCAACCCCTTTTATCCTAGTTCTTATAGGTGATATTTTAAAAAGTTATTTTATAAGAAAAGGCTCTTTGGGTAAAAAAGATTAGAACTTTTGTTTGTCAGTGAATCTAAGGAGATTTAACCGTGAGATAACAAAAGTAGTTTATTTTAATAAGGATTAGATAATTATCCTTTTAAGTAAAAATTTATGGGCCTAAAATAATAAAAGACAGGGGGTTGATCAACAAGCAGTTGATCAAAAATAAATATGCCGAATGTAGGGATTGATGTACATGCAAGAAATATAGGTAATCTGCTTGCAGCAGCAGGACCAAACCGTGCTGCAAGACAACAAGCAATAGCAATATATTTACAAGCCAACGTAGATCAATTTACAGGTAATCCTCAGCTTATTAATGGTGTAATTAACAGATTGCCAAATGCAGCAGGACTAATAAGACAAGCAGTAAATAGACTTCTTCCTCCTCCTCAATTACCACCCGGAATTATCATAGCTGATATAAATGCCAGAAGAATTTTTCACGGTGGGAATAGACCGGATAATGTTGACAGGATGTGGGCTAATTTTACAAATGCAATGCGTGGCAGGGTTTTTAATATTAATGAACACACAAACGGTCTGGTACAAAGATGGTTAACTGGAGAAAGACTTGAAAATGGCAGACCTGCTTCAGAAGGTACACCTGCTCAAAGAGGTACTGCACTGGCACATGCCGGCTGGCGTGATAATTTTTTCTCTGCTATGGAGCTGGCTGCTGTTTTTCAATATTCACAAACTTTAAATGAAAACGATAGAACTCAGTTTCAGCAGGCATTTGTTCAGGAGTTTACTAAAGAAGTACAAAGAAAATTCCCCGGGCAGGAACGGTACATCCTGATGCAGTTTACCCGCTTCATAAATAATACAAACTGGGATAGTAATGATCCAATAACACAGGGATTCAGAACTTTTATGAATTCCCTTATGAACGGACAAGGAGAAGCTTCACTTACACCAGAACAAACAAGACAGCTTCAAAATAATCCAGGCACAATGGTAGTATTAGCTACATATGATATTCCTGATGAAAGAGGTAATTTTGGAGCTGCCTGCTTAGTAGGCAGCTATGAAAGGCAAGCTAATGGTGAGTTAAAATTTCAAACCAGAGTAATTTCTCACAGACCAGGCCCACCACAAAACAGGTGGAGATTTGATTTTGGTCAGGTTCAGCAGCCAGCACAGCCAAATCGGCAGCCTGCTCCAGGATTTGGAAACTTATTAGAATGGATTCAGCAATGGTTACAACAGTTACAACCAGTGCCCCCTGTACAGCCACAGCCTGCTGGTGGAGTCGGAAGACCACAACCACCCATTCAGAGAATTAATCTCTCATCATTAAGTAGAAATGGAGGGGTACTTAGAAATTTACCTCCCGGGTTTTCATTTAGAGTTGGTACCGATGTAAATGCACCGGTTCTTCGTCCAGGCGAAGTAGATCCAAGAACAGGAATATCAATTAATGCTATGGGTGGATATTCAATGCCTGATAGTACACCTCTAGGTACAAGAGTATCTATTTTAGATGCTAATGGAAGAGTAGTAGGAGTAACTACTGTAGAAAATGCAATTACAGAAGCTAACAGAAGAAGACACATTACACCTGGTGGCACTGAAAGAATTGATTTTGGCGGAAATCCGCCACGATTTAGTGTAAGGATTAATAATGGACAACCATTAGATCCAGATGGCGTCTCACGCTCCGGAATAAAAGTACATGCAGACGGCAGAATAGAAGTAGCAGCTAGTGCACTCACCGGTACTACTATTACCTTGAGAACAGAGTCCGGACAGGAGATAACAAGAGTAGTTGAGCCGGATATTAATACAACCGGACTTGCAGAAGGAGCTGCTAATCTTGACTCTAGACTGGAGGTACCTGCTGCATTAAACCTTCGGGTAAGATTACTCGGTGATCAAAATCCACCAAGAAACTTAACCAATGAATGGCAAGATCTGGGAAATGATATTAGAGTAAGAAGAGGACCTGGTGGAGAAGTTCAATTTAACAGAGTTCCAGGAGCTCCTGATGTAGGTGTAATCCCGTTAGAATTTACAACAGAGGGTGGACAGTCAGCTATTGTGCAGTACGATGTACAGCCACCTGCTGTACCAGATCAAGCTCTTGGAGATCCGTTGAACCCGGTTGCTCCTTTAAATGGCAGGCTTTTATTACCACCGGGAGTAAGGATTACCGGGGTTAGACTAGAAAGATCTGCTTTAGGAATACCAGAAGAAGCAAATTTTACCGATGTCAATCTTGGTAATACAGAGTTTAATCCTCTTCATCATGCCAGTGGATTTACAGTTTCAGCCGATGGACACATCGATGCAACTGTTTTGGCCGACAATGCAATCTTTGTTATTAGGTTATCCGACGGGCGTGAATTAAGAGTAACTACTTCTAACCCCGGGTTTCCTCCTGTCTAAAAACATATATTTTCTAACAATTGATTTAAGATAAACCTCAAATTTTTGATTGGAATTATTACATTTATAACTTTGTAGAAATTACTGAGGAACAAGTCTTTTTTGTCATCTTCTACTACATACCAGGGGAGAAAAAATATGATGGAAGGAACTAAACACATGATACTTGACTGGACGTCAGCTTTACAGGCAGCACTAACAACACTTTTGGAAAAAATATCATCAGTACTACCAAATCTAATAGGTGCAATCTTAATTTTACTTATAGGTTCAATAATTGCAATGTTATTGGGCAGCCTTGTTGGTACCGGGGTTAAAAAATTAAAAATTGATACTGCTTTGGAAAAAACACTTTTATATCCTGTATCGGAAAATCTTGGTATAAAAATAAGTACTTCCAGATTATTTAGTGAACTTGTCAAATGGTTTATTCTGATTATTGTTTTTATTGCTGCTGCAGATGTAGCAAATATGTCTCAGATAACAGACTTCTTCAATGAAGTTTTAATGTATCTTCCAAATGTATTTGTAGCTGTAGTCATTCTGCTTGTAGCATCATTGCTTGCAACCTTCGTAGCAAACTTAATTACTACTTCGTTTAAAGATGAGCTTGGTTACTTGTCAGGCATTGCAAAGTTTGCAATTTTTACATTTGCAATTCTTGCTGCAATGAATCAGCTTCAAATTTCAAGACCGCTGGTTGAGATATTATTTACAGGTATTGTTGCAACCGGTGTTTTAGCATTCGGTCTGGGCGGCAAAGATGTAGCTGGCGATATAGTAAAGAAAATCTACGATGATTTTCAAAGCCGCAAGCGTAAATAAATAGTAGTACAAACTATTGCAGATGGTGCATAATCCAGTCATTATGTGCTATCTGCGATACATTTATTTCAGCATTTAAGATTTACATAATTAAATTTTTATAAAAATTTCCTTAATTTTTATTTTTATCCTTTATATTTATTAAGCTTGCAATGATGCAAAAGATTTTATGTAGGAAAGAAGTAAGCAATGAACACGCAAGCTATAGGACAAGCCATAAAACACAGAATTGGATCAAATCAAATTTTACTGGGAAACGGAACACCAAACCATATACAAATAGGTGGCTCTCCAAGAAAATATTATGAGCTACAACAAGCTATTGCAGCAGTTCAAACACTTTATCCAGATTCACGATTAGATATAAGCTCTGCTTGTGAATATTTAAGAGATAGAAAATAAAAATGACACACTAATATTATTTTTGCCGTAAATTTGGCAGGGTATTGCCAAAAATGGGTATAATAAGAGAGATGATAAATCGCCTTTTAAAAGTACCTTTAAACAAAAGCTGTTTTATATTTGGGCCAAGACAAGTTGGGAAAAGTACCTTTTTAAAAGATTTTTTTAAAAGGGAATCCTTTGCTTATTATGACTTGTTAAAGACATATTTACATACTGGACTTAGCTCCTGCTGCATGATTTATTACGGTAACGGATTGAGTAAATAAATATACAATTTGCTTTAACAAAGCCATGTTAACCTAATAAAAAGATATTTAATGAGGAGTCGTTTTTATGTCACAGAGTAATTTCCCACTTGTTGGTGCACCAAGTATGCCAAGCTTGAAACCACGAATAAATTTTAATGAGGTGACAAAACTCTTACAGGATGGAAGTTTAATCTATCTTATAGACTACACATCAAATCCACCTGAAACAGACCCGCCAACAAAGCAGAAACCAGCAATGGTTTTTCAAGGCTATTTCCCAACTAACCCTAGGCAAGAACGAGCCGAAAGATTGCAAGAAGCAATAGACAAAATTGAAAAATTAGGATACAAAGTTGAAAGCTATCGGTTATCCTCACCTTCACAGAAAGATAGTTTTTTAGCTGGTTATTGTGCAGGTAAATAT
>MFRN01000041.1 GCA_001784585.1 Candidatus Melainabacteria bacterium RIFCSPLOWO2_02_FULL_35_15
CTTTGGTTCTGTTTCTTATGTCTGTAGCATAACCAAACATTTCAGACAGTGGTACTTTGCCGTGGACTTTTGAAATGCCATGTTCAGTAACCATTCCTTCTATGCGGCCGCGTCTGCTCGACATATCTCCGATTACATCTCCCATGTATAATTCCGGTACCTCAACCTCAATACCCATGATGGGTTCAAGAAGTATTGGTTTTGCTTTCATAAAGCCTTCCTTCAGCGCCATAGAGCCGGCTATCTGAAATGCCATGTCAGATGAGTCCACTTCGTGGAAACTGCCGTCATGTAATGTAACCTTCATATCAATTATCGGATAGCCTGCCAGAACACCGCCAACCATAGCTTCTTTAATACCCTTTTCAATAGCCGGTATGTATTCTTTTGGAATAATACCACCAACAATTTTATTTACAAATTCAAAACCGCTGGCAGGCGGCAAAGGCTCCAGATCAATTACACAGTGACCGTACTGACCGCGACCACCGGATTGTCTGATGTATTTCCCTTCCTGGGTTACTTTACCTTTTATAGTTTCACGATAAGCTACCTGAGGTCTGCCTACATTTGCTTCTACTTTAAACTCCCTTAAAAGCCTGTCTACAAGAATCTCAAGGTGAAGCTCTCCCATTCCTGAGATTATGGTCTGTCCGGTTTCATGATCTACATGTACTTTAAATGTAGGATCTTCTTCTGCAAGTTTCTGAAGTGAGATTCCGATTTTTTCCTGATCTGCTTTTGTTTTTGGTTCAATGGCTACAGAAATAACAGGATCAGGAAAGTGCATGGATTCCAGAATAATCGGATGATCTTCATCGCAGAGAGTATCTCCTGTGCTGGTATCCTTTAAACCAACCACAGCACAAATATCTCCTGCATACACCTCATCAATTTCTTTTCTTTCATCTGCCTGAAGTTTTACAAGACGGCTGATTCTTTCTTTTCTGTCCTTAGTGGCATTGTAAACATAGCTGCCTGCTTTTAGGTGTCCGCTGTAAATACGTAAGAATGTCAGGCGACCGACAAACGGATCAGTCATAATTTTAAATGCAAGCGCACTAAAAGGTTCATTGTCATCAGCTCTTCGCTCTGTATTTTCACCACTTCGCAGAAAACCTTTTATAGACTCTACTTCATCAGGCGCCGGCAGATAATCCACCACTGCATCAAGGAGTAACTGAACACCTTTATTTTTAAATGCTGAACCGCCTGTAAACGGAACTATTTTTAATTTACAGGTAGCATCATGAAGAGCTTTTTTAAGTTCCGGTATGGAAATTTCCTTCCCTTCAAAATATCTGTGCATTAAGTCATCATTTGTTTCTATAATTGCTTCTACAAGTTTTTCCCTGTATTGTTTTGCTTTATCCATCATGTCAGCAGGTACATCTGCTATCTGAATTTTCTTACCCATGGGATCATCTTCAGCATAATAATATGCTTTCATTTCAATCAAATCAATCACACCTTTCAGATTCTCTTCCGCACCGATTGGCAGCTGGATAGGATGTGCATTTACCCTCATATCATCTCTTACCTGACTTAAAACTTTGTAAAAATCTGCTCCTACTCTGTCCATTTTGTTTACAAAAATAATTCTTGGGACTTTATATCTGTTTGCCTGTCTCCAGACAGTTTTTGTCTGAGGCTGAACCCCGCCGACACCGCATAAAACAATAACGACACCATCCAATACTCTCATGGAACGTTCTACTTCTACAGTAAAATCCACATGTCCCGGTGTATCAATTAAGTTAATAAATTTATTTTTCCATTTTGTAGAAATAGCAGCAGCAGTAATGGTAATTCCACGTTCTTTTTCCTGTTCCATAAAATCAGTAATGGTAGTTCCATCATGGACTTCACCCATTTTATGAATTAATCCTGAATAAAAAAGAACTCTTTCTGTAGTAGTAGTTTTTCCTGCATCAATATGTGCAGCAATTCCCATATTCCTGTATTCCGATAATGGTATCTGACGCGGCATGTTTTTTTAACGCTCCTTGCTTGTTTATAACTTTGCACTGGTTTTTAAACCAGAAAAGTAATTTTATCATTAAATGTCCCTGCAATAACCATTGGTCAATTAGTGTTTACAAACTAGGACTGTTCCCTGTTAGAATCTAGTTCATATAATGCCAGAAATCTTCATAAAACTTTTTTTTCATTACTCACATGACATAGTTCCTGCATTTTTATTTGCACTGCTTGTTTCAGCAATACTGGCTGAAATCATTCCTGAAAACTTTTTTGAAAGGGTCATTGGTTCAAACCACTTTATATCGGTCTTTCTGGCAAGTATTATCGGAGCTTTAATACCGCTATGTACATGTGGAATGATACCGCTAGCCAGTAAACTTCAAAAGAAAGGCACATCATGGCCAATAGCAGCTTCTTTTTTAACAGCCGGAAATGCAAGCAGCATTACTGCAATTATTTTAACTCTTGTGTTAGGAATGAAAATTGCATTGTTTAGATTTTTATTTGCTGTAATATTTGGGACTTTAGTTTCTTATATATTTGTCCTGTTTTTTAAACCAAATTCTTTAAATCCAATTTCTGCTATGGACATTTGCCATGACAAGCCTTTATATAAAAAAATTATTTCTGAATTTGTTTCTCTTCTTTTTTCCTTTGGTCCGTGGGTTTTACTTTCAATAATTATTGCTGCATCAATCTCGCTCTTTTTAAAACCTGATTATGTGGCAGAGTTTGCAGGCGCTGGAAATATTTTAAGTCCTTTCCTGCTTTCTGTCTCTGGTTTTCCGTTTTACTTTTGTGGCGGCTCGGATATTCCTATCTCAAAAGCTCTCCTTGAAAAGGGTGCCAGCCTCGGCAGTGTTTTAGCATTTATGACTGCCTCTCCGGGAGTGAATTTGACAAGTTTCCTTGTTTATCAAAAATGGCTTGGGGCAAAGAATGCTGTGATTTATTTAACGATATCGTTTTTAGTGTGTGGGTTTTTGGGATTGATTATTAATTTTTTACAGTGAGAACACCAGATCAAAACTTTTAATCTTGTTTTTTGCTCTCACATCAAGATGCTCTCTGAGTAATTCAAGGACGGATCTTATGTTTTTGTTTTGATTATTTAGTGATTGTTTATTGTAAAGCTGTTCTATCGGGATGTCTCTGCCGGCATTTAACAAAATATTTAATGTTTGTGAATTAACAGATTTGCTGTTTATTGTGCCAGAACAATTACTGCAAAGAATCCCGCCTAAAATACTGGAATAAGGATAACTGCCTGACAGAGCTGGTTTAAGATCTGTTTTTGCAGCACATGATACACAGGTTTCAAATTGTGGTTTATAACCGTGAAGAGATAAAAATTTTGAAATAAAACTTATTGACTCCAGATCAGGATTAGGTGAAATTTGCAAACGATTTAAGCTCACATAAAGCAAGTCGTAAATATGATGACTGTCATGTTCATCTTCATGAGCAAAATTACTTACTATTTCAAGAAATAAAACAGCACTTGTTAAGCAGATTAAATTTGATCTAAGTAAAGAAAAACTGTTTACCTGCTCGCAGTCGCAAACAGTGTCCAGATTTTTACCGCTGGCAAAATGAAAATAACAACATGACAGCTGATCTACTTTGCCGCTGAATTTGCTTAAAGTTTTTCTGGCACCTTTAACTACAGCTCTTACAAGTCCATTTTCTTTTGTGTATATATTTAATATCCTGTCAGACTCGCCAAGATCGTAGCTATTTAGAATAATTCCGTAATCATTGTAGGTTGGCATATTTTTTAAAGGTATTACAGTTTTTACATTTCTAAATTATAAAGGTTTCGTAAATTAAAAGTTAATTACATGTCCTATCCTTGTATTATCTGATAGTTTTGTATAGTGAATTGGATAAATCAGATCAATAAGCAAAGGATGTTGCAATGAGTAATATCCTGAGTATTGAAATGGACAAATGAATGACAGACAGAAAAGTAATTGAACAGGACATACCGCAAGAAACAGAAGCTGATCTTAGTGATGAAGCAAGGGTAGCTTTAGCACTGTATTTAAAAGTTTACTCTGAAGGAAAAGTTACGCCACAGGGAGTTGTAGTCCCTGAGTTAAATATTTATAAGCTTTCACAACAAGCAGAAGTCCCAAATAAAGTGGTTAGTAAAACCTTTGAAAGATTGCGTGGAAAAGGGTTTTTAAGTAACCTCCCCTCAGGACACCTTATCGTTAAAAATTTAGAAGAGTTTCAACAGTGGCTTATTAGCCAGGGCGCATCTATTGAAACTTGATTGTTAAATCGGTAAACCGTTATTACTCAGGTGGCTCTTGCGTAAGTCCTAACCTAATTACTACCCATATTGCTCATGCTACTCATATCACCTTCATCCGGCTCTTCTTATGGTTCCTCTTCTGGTTCTTCTGGATCTTCATATTCAACTGGTTCACATGAACCAATTCCATTCTCTATATTTTTACACTTAAGTCGTATTTGATTCTCCTCTGAGTCCCTGTCAAAGGGGCAACATCTTGGAAACATCTCAGACGGGGGATTGCCACAAAACTCGCCTAGTGTTTGACATGCAGAAAAGGCTCTGCAAAAGGGAGAAATAGCTAATGCAGCAGCAATAACTAAAATAACAGAGAGTTTGTACCTGACAGACATAGCCCTTCTTTGAAGGTTTCTTTAACCTTGCGTACACATTGTATACCCCATATGGTTGCAGGACAGTAGCAGTTATCACTATTTAAAGACATAATCAATTAATTTACCTAGAGGATTTAGAGGATTTTAACTGTTTCTTAATGTTTTTTAAATCTCATACAACAACAGCCTGATTCAAAATCTTATTTATTTCTTCCTTATAGTTCCCTCTTAAAATCCCCTTTTCAGTAATTATTCCGCTGATATATTTTGCAGGTGTTATATCAAAGGCTGGATTTCTAACCTTTACTCCACTGGTACAAATTGGTTTGTCATTTATATTTGTAATTTCTTCGGGCTGTCTTTCTTCAATTGGAATATCTGCTCCGGATTTACACAGACGATCAAATGTAGAAAGCGGTGCTGCTATATAAAAAGGAATATTATTTTCTTTTGCTAAAACTGCCAGCTGATAGGTGCCGATTTTATTTGCAGTATCACCATTTGCTGCTACTCTGTCTGCCCCTACTACTACCAGATCTATTTCTCCCTTGTGCATTAAATAACCACAGGTTGCATCTGTTATTAAAATACATTCAATCCCGTTTTCTATAAGTTCAAAAGTAGTTAGCTTTGCTCCCTGCTGACGAGGTCTTGTTTCAGCAACAAAAACTTTTATTCCCGGGTAATTTTTATGCGCAGTTAAAATCACACCGATTGCAGTTCCTATACCACCTGTTGCAAGAGCACCAGTGTTACAAATTGTCAGTAGAGACAAATCGCGATGTGTCCCTACATTGATTTGTTTGATTACTTTTGCACCATGTTTACCAATTTTCTGACAGCGTATTGAATCATCTTCATGGATCCAGATAGCACGTTTGGTAATGGCGTCAATAATTTTTTTTGCGTCATTAATTTGATTTATGTCATTTAAAATTAAATCCACGGCCCATTTTAAATTCACCGCTGTGGGCCTTGATTGTTTAAATTCTTCTCCGACAGATTTTAATTCCAGAATTAATTCCTGTATATTCTGTTTTGATCTCTGAATTGCTGCTAATACCATTCCATAACTGGCAGCAATCCCGATTAATGGTGCTCCGCGCAAAGCCATATCTTTGATTGCTTTTATGACTTGTTTGTAGTCTGTAAGTTTTAAATATTTTTTTTCATGCGGTAAAAGCCTTTGATCTAAAATTAATAAATAACTGCTCTTCCAGACTAAAGGTTGAACTTTTGATTGAACTGTTTTCATAGACTTTCAATACTAAATATATCAGATATTTATCTTAAGTTCTCATAAACCAGTCTGCTTATTTCCCTGATAAACTTTTGTCCATTTAGACTGTTAAACGGTCTTTTAACTACTATTGAAATAGTAATTCTTTTTCCAAAAGGTAAATAAATAATTCCTGCATCACCCACGCAAATTCCAATTGTTCCTGTCTTATGAGCAAATCTGGTATATTTCCCAAGCCCTTTTTTAATAAGAGATTTATTTTCCACATCCATCAGTGTATTCTTTAAAATTCTTTTTGAGCTTTTACTTAAGAGATTTCCTTCAAGTGATTTTTCAAGAAGAATTGCCAGATCACCGGGAGATGTTTTATTTGCACCTTTAAAGTCTCCAAGTAAAGTAACAAGTTTTGTATTTTTTAAGCCAAATACTGCAATTTGTTTATTTATAGAGCTTACGCCGCCCAAAAGATCAATAATCATATTTGCAGCAGTGTTATCACTGATTGTAAGCATTAATCTAAAAGCTTCTCTCAGTTTGATCTTCGTACCGGTTTTTTTTGTTCTAAGATATCCGGCTCCCTGAGCATAGTGATAATGCTTTAATGTAAGAATTCTATCCCAGGATATTTCTTTTTTATCAATTTTAATAAGCAAAATAACTGCAATAGGAATTTTGATTAGACTTGCAGCAGGAAAAATATAATCACTGTTTATATTTATTGGATTTTTAAACCATGATGGTTTTATACAAACTCCGCAGGTAAGACCTGGATATTGTTTTATTTTTGCATGAATTTCGGATATTAGTATATTGGTTGTATTTTTGTTTTCTGCATGAGCTGGCGCATGGTTAAATAGTAGATATAAAAAGCAAAATGAAATTAAAATGGACTTACAATTATAGGATTTATGTGGTTTATCCACTAAATCCGATCTAACGGAATAAATCGACCAAGGAAAGCTCAAGCTTGTCTCGAGCTTTATAAAAAAAATGAACTTATGTTTTGACTTTGACGGACCAATCATAGATGTATCTGACAGATATTATCGTGCATATCTGGAAAGTTTAAAAGATACTGCTATAAACAAAACTCAAATTTTAACAAAAGAAGAGTTCTGGAAGCTAAAACAAAGTAGAATTACTGATTTTGAAATAAGTCTAATGAGCGGATTAGGTGTTCACGATTCGAAAAATTCCGCCGGAGACAGAAAAGAGCTGTCATTTAAAAATGAATTTTTAGAGCAGGATAAATTATTTGATGATGTCTGTAAAACATTTGAGTATTTAAAATCTAAAAAAATCATTTTTTTTATAGTAACTCTTAGAAGGAAAAAACAGCTTTATCATGCTATAAAACAGTTTAAGTTAGATAAATATCTTGATCGTGAATACTTTTTAGGTATAAATGATGATCATAAGATTACAAATGACATTCAGGAAAAACAGGTTTTATTAATAAGTGCTATGAATAAACTGGATTTATCTCCGGAAAATACCTGGATAATCGGAGATACTGAGACAGATATTCATGCAGGGCGATTGGCAAAGTATGGAAAAGTAATTGCTATTTCACGGGGAATCAGATCGAAAGAGCAACTAGAAATGATAAAACCAGATTATTTGGTTAGCAACCTGTCAGAAGTAATTTCAATTTCTCATAGAGTATCTGTCTGACCTAAAACATTACAAGACTAACGCCACTAATAGTTTTGGCATCTCTAATCTCGCCATCTTTAATCATTTGCCAGGCTTGTTTTAAATCAAAAATTTTTATTTCAATGTTCTCGTCAGGATCAGGTTCCGGTTCATCATCTATTAAATCAACTGCACGAAAGAAATATAAAACCTCTGAACTATACCCGGGCAAAGGATAGACAATTCCCATTGGTTCAAGGCTTTTTGCTATGTAACCGGTTTCTTCTTTTAATTCCCTTTTTGCAGCAAGGATGGGATTTTCATTTTTGCGCAGTGTGCCTGCAGGAAGCTCCCAGAACACTTTTCCAATTGCGTATCTGAACTGTTTTACTAAAATTATTTTTGATAGTTCCGGCTGAGCTACAATTGTTACTCCGCCATTATGAAGCACTACTTCACGAATGGATTCTCTGCCACTGGGCAAACGAATTTTATCTATTGTATAAGTTAAAACTTTTCCTTCATGGATTTTTTGTGAACTTATTTTTTCTTCTTTAAATTCTCTTATTGTCATCAGGTTTATTTTAGCAAACAAATGTCTTAATTGCTTGTGGCAAATAGCTGACCAAATCCTGAGGTAATAAAGAAAATACTGTTTTATCTTTTGTAATTAATTCTGCTGTTTTGCCATGAATGTAAACACCTGCACATGCAGCTAAATTGGGTTTTAATCCCTGAGAAATTAGTCCACCAATAAAGCCAGCCAGCACATCACCGGTTCCGCCTTTTGCTAATGCAGAATTACTAAAAGGCGACACATAAATATTTCCATCCTTTGTACCGATAATTGTAGCCGGACCTTTTAAAACAATTGTACAGTTTAACTCTTTTGCATTTGATCTTACAAGTTCAATTTTATTACTTAAAACTTCATCCAGACTAATTCCTAAGAGTCTGGAAAATTCTTTCGGGTGCGGAGTTAAAATAATTTCTTTTTTTACTTTTTTTATCAGTTCTTTATGTCCTGCTAAAACATTAATGCCATCTGCATCCAGTACAATTGGAACTGATACCTGTAAAATTAAAGCCTCTACAGTTTCCTTAATATCATTTTCAGTGGTCAGCCCCGGCCCAATAACGATTACACTTGATTGTAAACTTTCTTCTAAAATTGTTTTCAAATTAAACTCTACATTAATTATCTCAGGTGTTACTGCTGCAATTTTGTTAAACACTTCCGGCTTACTGGCAAGCACAGTCAGACCAGAGCCTATGGAAGAAGCAGCCCTGCTGGCTAAAAGTGCAGCGCCGGGATATTTTTTACTGCCGCAGACTAATAATGTTCTGCCAAAAGTTCCTTTGTTACTCGCATTATCCCTGAGCGGAAAATTTCTCACCAGAAAATCATCATCCAGCAAAAATAAATTTGTTTCAATATCAGGAAGTCCTATATCAACTGTGATTATTTTCCCGCTGTATTTCCTGCCAGGATAAATTAATAAGCCGATTTTCTGATACCCGAATGTTACAGTCGTTTCTGCTCTTAATACAACATCACAGACATTTCCATTGTCCGGGTTTACACCTGTAGGAATATCACATGCTATAACTGGTTTATGTGAAGCATTTACAGCCTTAATTAACCACTCAAATAATAAAGAAAGTTTCCCTGTTATTCCTGTTCCTAAAATACAGTCAACAACTGTATTTGACTCAGACAGCATTTTTACGAAATTATTATCTTTTTCGTTTTCAATTTTAAAATATTGAACTTTGCTTTTTATAAGTTCCAGATTTATTTTTGCATCATGAGAGAGAAGAGTTTCATCTGAAGTTAAAGCTAAAAAAACTTTTTTTCCGCTGGCATGCAAATATCTTGCTGCGACAATTCCATCTCCGCCATTATTTCCTTTTCCACAAATAATTAAATATGGTTCCTTGTATTCTTTTGCTATTTCTGAGAGTGAAGAACCTGCTTTTTCCATAAGCGTCAGAGACCCTTGCGGGCTTATCTGCTTTATCCACCAGGATTCAAGTTTACGTATTTGTTCAGAAGTTACTAACTTTTGCATTTGTAATAGTTATTTCGCATTGTGTACAGAATAATCAATCTGAGGAATATTTTTGAAAATTACTCTGCCACCAGCTTTAATCAGGTGTTTATCAGCAAATCCGCCATTTACTTCAATTACTTCAGTTACCGAAGAGTCGGAAGAATAAAGAATATTAGTCTGGTTAGGCATAGCATTTTTTATAATTTTTACAATTTTTCCCTTATTAATAAAAATCATATCCAGAGGAATTAAAGTATCTTTCATCCAGAAAGTTGTCTGTTTTCTTGGCCTGAAAACAAAAACCATTCCGCGGTTTTCAGCAAGGCCTGGTCTGTTCATTAAGCCTTTTTCTTTTTCTGCATCAGTCAGGGCAACTTCCAGAAAAACTTTTAAGTTTAGTTTTCCGACAAACTTTACAAAGCCTTCCTGAGCATTTGCAGAAATTATCGACGATAAAAGTAAAACACAAATTAAAGCTGGAATTATTAATCGTTTAATCATATATTGTATTTTATACCCAGCTCTTCGTCAGTTCTGTTCTCCTACCATCCATACTTACTATAAAAAGTTATCTTATTATTTGGATTTACCCAGTCAATTAACGTCCCCCGGGTATTAGGAATGGACTGATTTTTTATTTTACCGCTTTGATCAATAAAAACAGAAGTTCCATTATTTGAAGATATAATGACAGGCCTTCTGTTTTCAACTGCTCTGAATACTGCAAATCCAAGAAAGTGTTGCTGTATACGATAATTAGAAAACCAGCTTAAATCAGAGAGATTAATTAATAATTCTGCTCCCTGTAGCACCTGCTTTCTAATAATCGAAGGAAAAATTAACTCAAAACAAATTGTTATTCCAACCTTGCCCAATGAAGTGTTAAATGGAATATTCTGCTTCCCTTCATAAAAACCTTCACCGATAGAAAATGATGCTAATTTTTTTAAAAATTCAGGCAAAACAGATGACAGCGGTACAAATTCACCAAATGGCACCAGTCTTTCCTTTTCATAGTATGAAAAATCATTTCTGGCACCATTGAAATGAACTGCACAATTCGAGTATTTTTCATGATTTTTACAGTAGCTGCCAAAAATTAAATCTGACTGTTTTTTAAATGTTAAATCTTTAAACCATTTTCTGATAATTTGATCATGAGTGAAATTAGTTGGCAGGGCACCCTCAGGTGCGACAAACAAAATCTCATCATTATTATTAATTAACTTTTCATAAGTTTTCCTTGCCAGATTTATATCCAGTTTTATTCCACGTGTAGCTTTAATAGGAAGATTTCCCTGTAAGACACAGATTGTTTGAGATTTTCCAGAGAAAAGCTGCTGGTTTTTCCAGAACAGATACAAACCTGAAGCGGTGCTTAAAAATATTAATGTTACTATAAAGGAAAAACTAATAAGGATAGAACTGAATTCTCCCGGATTCCTTGATATATAGCGATTGCTGATTTTTTCAATATTAAACAACCAGATCAGAAAATCTGTCAGAACCAAGTTAAAAAAAACAATTAAAAAGCTTATTAAAGCACTGCCAAAATATTCTACAATCTGAATTAGATATAAATTTTTGTACTGGCTATATTCTATGAGTGTCCAGGGAAATCCATATAAAAACCTACACGCAGAAAATTTATTGAATATAATAAGCCATAAGAAAGTTACTATCAGAATAAAAGGTATTCTGCCTTTATAAGGTATGAGAGAAAATTTTTTTACGACAAATACGCAAATGGCAAACAAAATATAAAACAATGAATTAAAAATACTGACTAAAACAACTGCAAGAAATGAAATAAGATAACTTTGAAGAGTATTAAAACCCATCCAATTTAAAGGGTGAACTGAAAATAACCAGTGTAAATATGAAGCATTATAAGCAAAGCCAAACAAAAAAGGATATACAACTACATCTTTGATTTTCTTTGAAGTGTTTATAATTATAAAAAGCGGCACTAGTCCTACCCATGCTATAAACCACAGATCATAACCAGGTGCACTAAAAGATAAAATAAATCCACTGAAAAAAATTAACAGTGCTTTTATAAAAGGATGATTAGACATAATAATAACGTAACATGCATAATAACAAATCAGATAAAAAACAAAATAATATTATAGTAGGCATTGACCCGGGCAGTACAGTTATTGGCTATGGAGTGGTTACTTATCAAAGTAAAGGCCTTAAACCAAAAGCACTTGATTATGGATATATAGATCTAAAAAGTTATAAAAAGCAGGAAGAAAAACTTTTACACTTAAATCAGGATTTAAAACAAATATTTAAAAAATATAAGCCTAAGTATGTCGCAATCGAAAATATTTACTTTTTTAAAAATGCTAAAACTTTTATAGCAGTTTCAGAAGCAAAAGGTGTCATTCTCCTGACTGCTGCAGAAGCAGGAATTGATATTCAGGAATATACTCCACTGCAGATAAAACAAACTATCTCAGGCTATGGTAAAGCAGACAAAAAATTTATAGGAAAGTTAATACAAAGTTCACTGGACATATGTTCCAGTATTAAACCAGATGATTCTTCTGATGCCCTGGCCATAGCGCTTTGCCATTATCATCACCTGGTAAATGTCTGAGATTTCTTACAAGAGAGAAATAAAAATTAACATAAAATATTTTTGCAGATAAAACTGTCTAATCATTTAATTTAGGGGCAACCAGAATTTGGTTCTACAGCATATAGATGATAAATCTATATCAAACCTTAACCTAACTATGATTCTTTTAATATAGAGGCAGGGTAAGTCTGACAACCTGGACAGAAAAGGGGTATAAAGGATTTTAATCCGAATGCATGAGGCATTAAGTGATAAAAATCACTGTCTAAACGGGTTTAATAATATAGAGTACTTACTTACATAATCTTGTATCAAAAATACGGAGGACTTTTTTCTTGAAAGAAGAAATTAAAAAGCACCATTCAAAGAAAAGTTATGAATCAGATCCTGCCTTAAAGGATTTAGCTTTTACTTTGCAGGACAAATCATATAAACTCCGGAAAGAAGGAATTATAGATTCTGACAGTAGCTTAACTTTTGAGAAATCATATTTAACAAATGATGAAATCTCCCGGTTTGCCAAAGCAGCTGGTAATTTACCAAAATTAAAACTGGATCACAGGAATTCTCTAAAAAAAATTGCACAAACTTTTTCTAAAGCGTTTTCAAGTCAGGCATGTTACGAAGAAGCTAATGGACAAGTACAGGAAATACTTATAGAATCATTTTTTCAGACAGCAAAAGCACTGGCAGTAGCTGTAGAAACAAGAGATCCATATACCGGCGGTCACTCAGACAGGGTTTTTCAGATCGCAACAATTCTTGGTAAAAGATGTAACATAAGCACGACTGAGCAACTTTATCTGGAGGCAGGAGCTCTATTACATGATGTTGGAAAGATTGGGATTAGGGACGGTGTGCTATTGAAACCAGGTCCACTGACAGATTCTGAATATCAGGAAATGCAGCTTCACTCGATAATCGGCGCACATATGGTAGAGAAATTAAATTGTTTGCATGGCTGCATTGATGTTGTACTTTTTCATCATGAAAGGATTGACGGTTATGGCTATCCTTACGGAATTAAAGGTAATGAAATCCCGATTATTGCAAGGATTACATCAATAGCAGATGCTTATGATGCCATGACTACAAACAGAGTTTACAGAAAAGCACTAAGCCACGAACATGCTATAGAAGAAATTATACGTAACAGCGGTACACAGTTTGATCCTGAAATAGTCAGAATTTTCATTCAGTGGTGGGAAGAAACTTTTCAAAAAGATACAGATAAAAAACAAAAAATAGCATAATGTTTTAATATTCATCGAGTTCAAGTTGTTGAGCAATAACCACGAGATAAAACCTGTCCACGTTTTCTTCTAACACCTCTTCTAAATATTTCATAAGCCTGTAAATTAATAATTTAACTGAATCTTCCCTGACAGCCATGCACCGGGCTATTTTCATATTAGAATATCCCTTTGCTACGAGCTTTAACACATTAATTTGTTTTTGTGTAAGCCCGATTTTAATGCCACCATAGTAAAACAAGATCTTTTGACCTACAGCCAGTTTTCTTTCATTCAAATAATTATCATAGTCAAGCCTTAACTCTAATGGTGCAACTATCTGTAAATCTTCCAGTGATGAATCTTTCATATGCCCTCCATAAAAAACAGATTCTATTATCTTTGATACTTAAAGAAAAAATAAGCAGATAAAGTATGGGCCGTGTTTTTATCAGATTCAAAAGAAAAGATTAAAATAGGATAAATTTGTACTGTAAAAAAGAAATTATTTTGTAAATCACAATTTTTGAGCTTAAATTAAATACAGAAGAAGTATTACCTCTTGACAATTTTTTAGAAAGATTTAAGAATTCCCAAACCCTAATTTAGAAGCTAATAACAATAAGATTCTTGGCCGGATCGGATGTATATTAAAAGCTTCAGCAAACTTTGATTTAATTTCATTTACATATGACTGAACTGTCTTAAGCTCAATCTTTACCAGTGATGCAATCTCGTCATTTTCTTTTCCATCAGCTATGTAATGTAAAATCTCTCTTTGTCTTGGAGAAAACTGGATTTCCGGAAGTCTTTCAGCAGTAAAAATCAATAATTCCTGATCTTCAAAAACTCTTCGTATAAATTCAGGTAACCTGCCAATTGAAATTGCTTTTTCAATATAAGCCTGTGCACCCATATCCAGACATCTGTGTATCCTTGCCCAACCAGTTTCATTTGAAAATATTATTACTTTGGAGTTTCCTGTTTTTTTCAGTTTGTTTATGTAATGCTTTAATTCATACTTCTCATAACCAGGCATTCTAAGATCCATTAGAATTACATTTGGCTGTAGCAGTGCTGCTTTTTCAAGTAATTCATCATATGATCCTGCAGTGCCAACAATTTTTATCTTTGGATCCTTGTTTAAATCTGATTCTACGCCACAAATTAAGTAAGGATGATCATCAGCAACTAACGTAAGGATAATTCCTTTCTTAGAGTTATTTGGAAGTAGAGCAATTTCTCCCTGTCCAAAACTACTACTTTTAGAAAAGGTATATAAATAACCCTGACTTTGTGTAATAGAATCCATAGTTTATTTTTTTAGTATTCTATAACAATTTAAGAAAAACAATTATTAAGTTTTGAAAGTGGTAATACTTTTCCTTATCTTTAGTTAAGAGTCTTTAATTTAAATATAGTTCAAAATAGAGCTCCAGGTTCTTTAATGCCAAAAACACCTAATAGCTGTAAAACAGGCTAGGGTAAAAGCCTTACTACCTCAAAATCTTAAACTTAAGAAGTATGGTTTTGTATTAAAATGGCCATCAAGATTTTTTAAATTGTTTGATAAAACGATGGAAAGCATAATTACCAAAGGCCAGATTCAGTCCTTAATTGATGGATTGTTTTTGCAACCAATACTTAAAGAAAATTCAAATATTATTTCACTGACAAGTAATGAGCTGGCAGATATATCTTTAAAAGTAAGTAAACATATAAGATCTGAACAATCGCTGGATCAATTACTGGAAAATATAATTAGTCTCTTAGGCAATGCCGGTATTGCAGAAAGAGTTTTATTGTTTCAGTTAAACAATGATAATATCAAAGCTCTATTAACTCACTACTGGGAAAGCCCTTATGTTCCGAGGTTTAATCCGGTTGGTTTTGAGTTAGATTTATCTGACTTACCATTCTTAAAAATCTTTAGTACTAACCCAAAACATTCATTACAAATAGAAGATATTTCAAAATATCTTGTTTTGCCAAATTACATTTTAAAAAATAAATTAAAAGCATTATTTTTAAAACTTAAAAGTAAATCTCTTTTAGTTACTACAGGAAGTTCAGAGAATATTAAAATTGTGCTTAATATCCAGTTCTGTACAAGAAACATAATATGGAGCAATGAAACAGAAAAAGTTATACAGTCTGTCATAGATCAGTTAGCAGGTGCGATTCAAAGCCACTCAGACAAAAAGAAAAGAGAAAATCTTCAAAGAAATATTACAGAGCTTCAGGAATACGCTATAAAAGAACAGGAAGAGCTGCTTCGTCGCTTTGCAAGTGACCTACACGATCTTCCATGCAGTATAATCTCAAATTTAAAACTTGCCATTAAAAACAAAGATTTAGAAGAATGTGAAAGGCTTGTAAATGATATTCACAATAGCTTAAGGCAGCTTATTAATGAATATATGATTCCTGATATAAATCTGCTTGGTTTTGTAAACACTCTTTATCAGTTTATTAACGGATTTAAAAAAACATTTAAGGGAAATGTAATCGTAGAACTGCCTGACGAAGAAATAAATATTCCACACAAAAAAGCTACTGAGCTTTTTAAAGTAATAAGGGAATGGTTCTGTAATATAGAAAAACATTCTTGTGCTGATATTGTTGAATTCAGACTAAAGAAATCAAATGACTATTATTTTTTAATTACAATCTCTGACAATGGAAAAGGGTTTGATACAAGTAATACTAAAAGTTTAGGTTATGGCATATTAAATATAAAAAGAAGGCTGCTTGAAACAAACTCAAAATTTGAAATTAAAAGTGAAGTAAACAAAGGGGCAGTTTTAAAGATACAGACTGCAACAGATTAATTTGTTTACATATGTTAAAATAACTCAGTTATGGCATATTTTATAGTAGGTTTACAGGTACTAAGCGGAATAGCATTAATTGTTCTTATACTTCTTCACTCACCAAAAGGTGAAGGTCTGGGTGGGATCGGTGGTTCTGCAAATTTATTTACAGGGCCTTCACAGGCTGAAGCTGGTTTGGATAAAGTTACATGGATTATAGCAACAACTTTTATTTTTTCATCTGCACTGGTCGGCTGGGGAATTTTCAGATTTTAGATAAGATTTGTAATTGTTAAATGTCCATCACAAGATCCTTAATTAAAGCTAAACTAACCGATAACGCAGAACTCGGGAAAGGCTATTATGTAAGCTGGTTTCATGCTCCTGAAATTACAAAAAATATACATCCTGGCCAGTTTGTAATGATGGAGTCGGGGCAATATCTCTTAAGGCCTTTTAGCGTATATGAGACAAAAGGAGAAAATGCAGGGTTTCTCTACAGAGTAATAGGCGGCGGGACCAGCTTTCTAAGTAAGCTAAAAATTGGAAATGAAGTTTTAATACATGGCCCATTAGGAAAAGGTTTTACTTTCCCGGAAAATAAAAACAAACCAATTTTAATAGTAGCAGGTGGTATTGGAATAGCTACGTTTCCGCTGGTGGCCAGGGTAGCATCTGAAAACAAATATAAAATAAAAACCTTATTTGGTGCAAGAAGTAAAAATGATTTGATCTGTACTGAAGAATTAAAAAAATACGGTGAAGTAGAATCTATAACTGATGACGGCAGCTCAGGAAGAAAAGGCCTTGTTACTGAACTTTTAACCACTGAATTAAATAAAAATAAAGATCAGGAAATATTT
This sequence comes from Candidatus Melainabacteria bacterium RIFCSPLOWO2_02_FULL_35_15, assembly GCA_001784585.1. Classification (GTDB taxonomy): domain Bacteria; phylum Cyanobacteriota; class Vampirovibrionia; order 2-02-FULL-35-15; family 2-02-FULL-35-15; genus 2-02-FULL-35-15. Next base: position 17,045 of record MFRN01000041.1, read on the forward strand.
GTATGCGGTCCAACGCCTATGCTAAAGAGTGTTATAAAGGTCTGTAATGAATTTGGTGTTATTGCACAGGTATCATTTGAAGAATATATGGCCTGCGGATACGGAGTGTGCATGTCGTGCGTAATAAAAGCAAATGGGAAATACCTGAGAACCTGTGTTGATGGGCCTGTTATGAGATCCGATATTGTAGCTGTGTGATATCACTTCTTAGCAGCCAGTTCTTTATCAATCTTCTGTAAAAACTGCTGCATTACGCTAATGAGTTCATTTAATTCAAATATTTTTAACAGATTATCAGATCCGTTTAATCCTTCAATGGGTTTTAAAATCTCTTTTACATTTTCATCTCTTACATTTTTTGCACCAAGAGATTCAAAAGAAACTGTTTGATTGTTTTCCAGTCTGATTAATGCTGAGTGCCCGATTTCCTGGACTGGATCAAGATAGTTAAACATTGCTGAAATTATAACTTTAGCACCTATGTGCTCAGCACTTAAATCAATTTCACGTCCTGAACTTAAAATATATTTTCTGTTTGAAAAAATTGCTTTACGCATAATAAAGATATTTTACTATAACATCCTAAATCTCTTTACAGACAAATCAATGTATTTCCTTTCTATATCAATCCCTACAAACCTCCTATTTAGCATATACGCAGCAATTCCAGCAGTTGAACTGCCGCAAAACGGATCAAGGACCAGATCTCCTTCTTTTGTGCTGGCAAGTATGATTCTCTTTAAGAGATCAATTGGTTTTTGGGTAGGATGCTTTCCGAATTGTTTTTCATCTTTTTTTGGTGAAGTTAATGCCCAGACAGAACGCATCTGCATTTTTGGTTTTTTAAGTTTGTCCTCCAGCCAGATCCCATTCTTCATTAATGTGTAATTAAAATAGTGCCTGGATTTCTTATCTTTTTTTGCCCAGATAAGTGTTTCATGACTGGAAGTAAAATATCTGCAGCTTATATTTGGAGGAGCATTTGGTTTAAACCAGCATATATCATTTAAAAGCTGAAATCCAAGTAGCTGTAAAACACAACCGCATAAATAAATAGAATGGTAAGTACCGCTAATCCAGATAGTCCCGGCTGGTTTTAAAACTCTTTTACATTCACCAAGCCATTTCTTGTGAAACTCAAAATCTTTTTCAATGCCACTGCTTATATCCCACTTACCTTTGTTTACAGAAGCTCTTTTCCCTGAATAACATGTAAAACCATTGTTTGAAAGTAAATACGGTGGATCTGCAAAAATACAGTCAAATGTATTTTCATCAAACTTTTTTAAAACCTCTAAACAATCCCCTAAATAGAGTTTGTATTTTTCTTCATTTGAAAATATTAATTTATTCACGTTTTTAGTATATATCATCTATTTGATGGAGATAAAAATAATATATCAACCAAACGCTCTAGGGAAATAGCTTTAGCATCATGTTTATTCCTGATACCGGGACTTAATTCCAGGGTAAAAAGTAACAGGAATGGTACTTTTATCATTTTTTTCATAACTTGAACCTAACTATTAAATTCAATACTTGGGAGGACACATACCTTAGTCGAAGGTAATAAATATACAGGTAATTAAGCAGCTCAGGGGTAACTCTATAAATGTATTTTTTAAATAAATGGCCGAATCTAAGTTATTAGAGACTCCTTTTTAATTTTAAAATCTTGAAAGAAGATAATATAAAAACCAGTAATGAAATAAAAATCATTGATGAAAAATTCTTTGATGATGATTTGTTGATTGATATCAATGTTCCAATTGATGATTCAGTCAAACTTTATTTAAAAGAAATTGGGAAAGTAGAGCTTTTAAAGCCTCTTGAAGAATTAGAAATTGCAAAAACAATTTCTAATGGCGGAAGAGATGCTGAAGCAGCAAAAATAAAACTAATACAGGCAAATCTCAGGCTGGTAGTTTCAATAGCTAAAAGATATTTAGGCAGAGGACTAAATTTTCTGGATTTAATTCAGGAAGGAAATATCGGGCTTATGAAAGCTGCTGAAAAGTTTGACAGTGACAGAGGTTTTAAATTTTCCACCTATGCAACCTGGTGGATTAAACAGGCAATTACAAGAGCAATTGCAGATAAAGCTCATGCCATAAGGGTTCCAGTCCATATGGTAGAAAATCTTTACAGGCTTCGAAAAATCAGTAATGATCTTACCCATCAGTTAAAAAGAAAACCTACCGATGATGAGCTTGCCAGTGCAATGAAGGTTTCAAAAGATAAGATTGATGAAATACTTAAAGCAGTTAAAGAGCCTATTTCACTGGAAACACCGCTTGGAAAAGAAGAGGACGTAAAACTTTCTGATTTTATTGAAGATGAAGCAATTTTACAGCCTGAGGATTATGTAACAAACGAATTTTTAAAAACAGATTTGAACAAGGCGCTTGAAGAATTAAATGAAAGAGAAAGACATTTAATTAATTTACGATTTGGGCTTGAAGACGGTCAGCAAAGATCTTTAGATGAAGTAAGCAGACTCTTTCAAATACCACGTGAGCGTGTCAGGCAAATAGAATTTAAAGCCTTAAGAAAATTAAGACACCCGGTCAGAAGCAGTAAACTAAGGGATTACTTAGATGATGAGTAGGCAAAACAATCACTGATATGCATTTACCTTTATAGATTTAAATGTTTTTTCATCGCTGTATAAAACAGCTCTGACACCGATTATACCCAGATGATTTTTTCCTCTTTTATCCAGGAGCATTTCATAACTTACAACACCGTTTTCAAAAAAATGACTTATAAAATGTGCATTTTTAATTTGCTTTCTGTATTTCCCACGCTCTTTTTTAGGATAAAGTATATCTGAAATAATGTTTGCTTCACGTTCGGTAATTATTTGTTTTTTAACTTTATTTCCTCTTGGCCGTGCTGATTCAGAAAATGATTTACCGTCCCTGTAAATAGCTTCAAGTTGCCAGCCGTATAACGGAAACTGATAAGTTTTTTTCCCGGAAAAGTTTCTGTTATTATCAGAAAATTGTTTTGATACTAATTCATTTCCATACTGCCTCTGGTTTTCTGTGATTTTATTTTCCAGCCTGGCTTGGGTATTGCTTTCAAAAAGAAGCAGAGAAGCAGAGAGGCAGAGAAACACAGAGAAAAACTTTCTCACGTCATACCGCATGTTTTTCTTTAGCCCAGATACCCACTGTAAAAATATAAGCATAACAGGCAAATGCAATTAACATCCCCAAATACCAGTTTGGTTTTTGAATAGAGCCGGTTATTTCAGCCACCTTGGCAATTAACGGTCCAATTACAGCTCCTCCAATAATTGCAGTACAGAGCATTCCTGATACCATTCCTGAGTATTCTTTTTTATAGGATTCAATTGCAAGACCATAAATAGATGGAAACATAATTGAAATAAAAAATCCAACCATTGGAAATGCCCATAAAACAATTGTTAAATTGTTTGAAAATATTGCACAAGCAAGTAAAAGAGCAGCGCAGGAAATATAAATCCGGATTGCTTTTTTTGTAGGGATTTTATCCAGTACAAAACTTCCAAGCAGTCTGCCGATAAGTAATCCCAGCCAGTAATTTGCAACAGTGGAGTTTTTTATAGCTTCAGCACCTTCTCCTAAAACATTTGTAACCTTATGCATATCTTCTAAAAATAAACCGATATTGTTTGCAACACCTACTTCTACCCCGACATAAAGAAAAATTGCAAGTGTATACATCATCATAAGCGGATCTTTCAGAAGAACTGCAAAACTTTTTTCAGACTTGTGTTCTTTTTCACCAAAGGTTTTTTCCGGCGGATACTTTGGAAATGCAAGACCAAATAACATAACTATTGAAATAACAGTAAATATCCAGTAACTGTAATTCCATTCAAGTCCTCTTAATTTAACAAAGGTTACAATATGCGGAGCAAGATATGATCCTGCTCCAAAGAGCACCATAAACAAAGTAAGATTTCGTGAATATTTTTCAGGATTACTAACTCCTTTAACAAGAGGGTTTGCAGCTACCTGAATGGCAGTAATGCCAACTCCACAAACAAACATTGCAACCATGTTTGCATAGTATCCGGGCACACTTGCAAACATAAGAACACCAATAGTAGTAATTAAAGAACCAAAGATCAAAGTAAACTTCGATCCGGATTTATTTATTAAAACCCCAAACGGTACAGAAGTAAGTCCATAAGCTATAAAAAATACAGATGCCAAAAAGCTGGATGCAGAGCCACTCACATGATAGGTTTCTTTAATTTTTGGAACTATTGCACCGGCTACATTTGTAATAGCACCAAAGGTTAAATATGCAAATGCAAGGGCTATTAAAAGAAAAAGATAGTTATTCTTTGGTTTTGACATTTCTTAAATATATCATGATGAGATGTTACTTTTTAAAGTAACAAAGGAAAAAGTTATCTTATGAAAAAATAAAATTTAATGGACAGTAAAACTTTTTGTTCTGTATGGCAGAGCTCTTATTTTATTAAATTCATCGTCATCACATCTTTCAAAGATCATTGCAATGCCCTGTCCACCACCTACACATAAGGTTGCAAGTCCATACTTTGATGGCAGCCCTTCCTGTGCTCTTCTCTCCATTTCATGAAGAAGAGTAACAGGAACTCTAATCCCGCTTACACCTAAAGCATGTCCAAGTGCAATAGCACCACCGTTTACATTTACTTTGTTAATATCTAACTTAAACTTATCAACCGCAGCTAATACGACAGCTGCAAAAGCTTCGTTGATTTCCCACAGATCAATATCCTGTGGTTTTAGATTTGCCTTTTTTAATACTTTTTCAATGGCTGGAATTGGTCCAAGTAAATGTTCTACTAAATCCTGTGAATCTGTTTTTACTACTGCTGTAGCTTTTAGTTTTGCTAAAGGCTTAAGATCAAACTCTCTGACAATATATCCATTCGTAAGAATCATAGCAGCTGCCTGAGCACTAATTTGGCTGGAGGTGCCGGCAGTATGAAACCCTTTTTTTGTTCCGAGTTTTGTGAATGGAAAGAAAGGTAATCCAAAAAGCGGAATTGTCTTCCCAAACTTAAAGGGTAATTTCTTTAGAGCTTCTAAAGTAGTATCAGGTCTTATACCTTCATCCTTACTTACAACTCCATACGGAGTTACTATTGGCACTATTTCATCATCAAACTTGCCTGTTCTTTGAGCTTCAATTGCTCTCATTTGAGACAGAAAGCCATATTCATTTAAACGTTCAACAGGTATTTTTAAAACCTTGGCCATTTCATCAGCATATCTTCCCATTACATATAGCTTATAGTCTTCAGGTAATGAGTCGTTTATTATTTTTGGGCCCTTTTTAATGGTTCTAAGAAGATTTTCAAAAAGTCCTCCAAGAGCATTAGCATTAGGCATTAAATCCTGTCCATGAAACACTAGATGATTATTTTCAGCTCCTGCTACAAGAACTGCCTCATCTATTCCACTAGCTGCTAAACCAGCCGCAAAACGAATTCCCTGCCCTCCGGAAGCACATAGCATATTTACTGTAGAAGCTGGAATCATTAACTTACTTTTTTCTGAAGACATTGACGAAAAATTATTTCCCTGCTTGCCAGTTTGGGTAGCACAAGTACCTATGATTTCATCAATAACATCAGGTATTATTTCTTTTGGTATTCCAGATCTTTCTACTGATGCATTTATTACAGCTCTTTGTAACTCAACTGGATGAACTCTGTGTAAACCACCGCCTTTTTTTCCCGCAGGTGTTCTTACAGCGCTATTTCCCGGTATATATGAAGTTAAAACTTCTACCATAAACAATTCCTAATAATTTATATTTTTAATACTGATCAATTTAGAATTAGTAAAAGGATAACAAATGATTTAAAAAAATTGTTAGTGTTTGACAAAAAAAATTTTTATGTTAGTTCAAAATGCAATAACCAAATACAAGATTATGTTCTCTTAATCTTTATTTTAGTAACAAAAATCTAATTTATACATTTACAAGTGATGCTTGAAATCATAGAATGTACCTCAATTCTAGAAAAAGATAATGTCAGCTAAAACAATAACTCCTTCTTATAGTTCAGTATTTAGTACAGTTTCACCAACTGAAGTTGCAGGACTGTTAAAAAAAATTAATGCTGGCGGCGCTATTCAAGCAGGCACTAAAACAATGGGTGCAGGAATTTCAGTTCTTGATAAAAGAGCAGGCCTGACTGTCATGCCAATGGATATCAGTAAAGAAGCAGTAGCTGAGAATCTCGCTGGTATAGTTAAAAGAGATGACGGAGCAGTTAGGGCACGTGCATTAGGGCTAAATCAAAGAGCACATTCTGTGGTTGCTAATCTTTTAGAAGAACCTCTTGTTTTCCCAAACGGTAGAGTCCCTTCTCTAAGTGGTACTCCTGATGAAAAAAGAGACTTTGCACTTACGTTTCTGGAAACAAATTTTGATGAGGATATTAGACAAAAGATTCAAAATAAAATGCTTATAGTTGAAGCATTACCTGAGAATTTGAAATTAAAAAAACAAGTACTTGAATTTTTAGCTTATGTTGTACCTGAAGATGCAATTATAGCTACTAATACATCTTCGCTCTCTATAGATGAAATAGCAGAAAATATACCAAATCCTGAAAGAGTACTTGGAATACATTACTTCTTTCCTGCTGATCAAAATGAAGCAGCAGAAGTAATTCGTGGATCAAAAACATCTGATAAGCATTTAATGGCTGCATATTACCTTTTAAAAGCAGAAGGTAAAAAACCAATTATGGTATTTAAGGACAGGCCTCTTGCTGTTGGGAATAGAATATTTGTAGCCGTACTAGGGAAGGCTCAGGAGCTGGCAGAAAAAGGACTGGCTTCCAGAAGACAAATAGATCAAATATATTTACAAACGTTTTATAAAGACCAGATAGGTATACAATTCCAAAAAGCCAAAGAAGGTTTTAAAAAAGCAATTAAATTAGATTTCTTTAATGATGAAGCGAGAATATATAAAAAAGTCAGTGAGATTGAAAAGGAAATTGATAATTTAACTTTAAAAGGGAAATATCAGAAAAGAGATAAACTTACAGATGAAAAAGTAAAACTTCTAAAAGAAGCTGCTGATGCTCTGGGACAAAAAATACTTTATGCGGGCATTCTTGAAAACGCTCATGTCCTTGGTACTGCATTAAAGACGCCTGAACTAACTAAGTTTATAAAGAAAGAAGCACAAGAAAAATTAAGCTTAATTAATCAATATTTAAATGCTATAAAATACGTTCCAGCAAATAAACTTAAAACTGTTAAAGAAATAACCGGAAAAGAACTTGAATCATATGTAATTCCTGATATTCCTGATAAAAATCTTACAAAAGCTCAAAGGCAGCATATCTCAGATCAATTAAAAGGAATATTTACTGCAACTGCTGACCAAATTAGAAAAGAAGGTTTAGCAACACCATCTGATATAAATCTTTTAGTAAGAACAGCTTTTGAATATAACACTGCCCCTTTCTCGCCTGGTAATGAGCTTGGAGAACAAGAACTATCCGGTGTACAAACCTATATTCAGGGCGATACTGCCACTATAGAAATAGGCTTTAATCAAATTCAGTTTTTAATGAACATGGCTAATTCTTTGACGCCTGAAATATTAAAAGCTGTTCGTAATGCTGTTAAAGAATTTGAAGCCAATCCAAACATAAAAGTAATATTTCTTGAAAGTAAAGGCGGAAAAGTTTTTAGCTCTGGTGCCAGCTTAAAATATGTACATGAAAACAGAGGTAACATGAAAAAGCTCATTGAATATGTTGAGCTTGGTTACGATACCGTGCAAACTATAAAAAATTGCTCAAAGCCTGTAATCGGGCTTTCTGACGGATCGTCAGTAGGAGGCAGTGTTGAACTCCTTGCTGTATGTACAGCCAGATATGGAACTGAAAATGCATCTATTGCTCTTCCTGAGAGGTCACTAAAATTAGCCCCTCTTTGGGGAGGAACAGAAAATGTACCGGCATTAATTGGCAAAGAACTGGCAATTCCATTTGCATGTAATTCAAGAGGCAAAAAGTTTGCCTGGATGACTGCAGAAATAGCATGTAAAGCAGGTTTCTATAACAATGCTAAACCACTATTACGTAGTGAACTTTATCAGTTTAAGGCAGATTTAATTGCAGGAGAAGTACCCGGTATAGATATAAGAAGCTTAAAAAGAAGAGAACCAGAGTTTGATAAAAGGATAACTGACTATGAGGTAAGAAGAAAGTTTGGGCTTGGCAGATTAGATAAAAAATCTCATTACACGCATAGCGGGCTTAGCTTGAGAACAAGAACTACTGCAATACTTATAGAACAATTAATTGAAAATGCTCACGATCCATCCTATAGAGGGAGGAAAATAACGAAAGAAAAACTTGAAGAAATAATTACTGGAGCATTAGAATATTCAGATCAAACAGTTAAGCCACAGCTCTGGATAGCACAAAATAAATATGCTGCAAAAGCAGCTGAAATAGGTACAGGTACAATGATTGGTCTTGGGAAAGTTATCAAAAAATTATTTGGATAATATATAAAGGAAGAATAAATCTATGAGTATAAATACTCCCGCCGTAACACCCGCTCAGTTTCATGCAGGAGTTAAAAAAGCTGCCATTAGAAGAAGAAAGGATAAAGATGCTGGTACCACTGCACTGCTTGGTGATTTAAGCCATCCTGGCATCTTTCAACAGCTCATGACAGGAAATAAATGTGAACTATTTGAAACAGTATATGATGCATGGAATAATAGAATTAATCAAGAAGATGTTAATAGTACAAATGGGCTCATTGATATAAATAAGTTTGGACTTAGACAAACAGAAGAAGCAGTGGTAGATGAACCACTTGCAGGGTACATAGGATACGGAGCAAAAAAAAGAGTTCCAAGAAATTTAAAAGCAAAAACTGAAGAAAAAAGAAAAATTTACAAGGCAAGAGACAAACAAAGAATTGAACAGTTTGAAAAGCAAATTAAAGAAGATCCGTATGTAAGGGCATGGATGAAAAAACTTCATCTTGATATAAACGATTTACTGGTACCGGTACATAACCAGCATGAAATAGACAGGAGCGGGGGACAAAGAATAAAAGCAGAAATATTACACAGAGCGGCTGATGGAGGATTATTTAACACTCCTTTTCCTGAAGAATATGGAGGCTATAATTTTAGTCAGCAAATGACTGATCTTATAATAGGGTTCCTTCCTGAGCTTGGCGGAGGATTAGCTGCCACTATCAAGGTACAGCAATCAATCGGTGGAAAACCTCTTATAGCTTTTGCTACAGAACCACAAAAAGCACATTTTATTCCAGAATTGCTTCCGCATGATAAAAAGGAAAGAGGTTTAATATCATTTTTACTTACTGAAGAGGCTTCAGGAAGTGATGCATTTGGTGGTATGCAGTCAGAAGCACGTTTGTCTGATGATGGTAAAAACTTTATAGTGGATGTTCCTTCAAAAAAGTTTATAACCTGTTTTCATGTATCAAAATTAGGACACCTTGCAGTAAATATTATAGATAAAGATACTGGTACTAAGCTTCCTACGGTTCTTGAATGGAAACTGCCTTTTAGATTCGATGATACACAAGAAATAATGGAACAAAAAATAGATACTTTGTGGAATGAAGGATTTGAAATGCCATATAACCCGCAAGGATTAAATGGAATCATTGGTAGTATGCAGCTATATGGAGAGGGGCATGGTTATAGGGGAATTCCACTTCAATATGCACCAGGTGTTTTATCAATCCTTGGTGGAATAAATGGTATTGGCAGAGGTGATGAATATATCGCCGGTGGGCTTTATAAAGGCAGGGGTGGATTTATAAGACTTTCTGCAGCTAATGCAGAATTAGGATTGAATTTGGCTCTTGATGAAGCGGTAAATGAGGACAGAATAAGATTTAAAAAGACACTATCAGAGAATGAGCTGGTAAAAACCCAGATTGGTGATATGGCTATGAAGGTAGAAATGCTAAAAGCATATGCAGAACTTACTTCAACAATAATAGACAATAATAAAAAAATGAACTTTGTACCTGAAACTGCAATAGGAAAAGCATTTGCTACTGATACAGCTAATAGTGTTATGCAAACAGCAAACTTTTTATTCGGCGGCCAGGGATTAATGAAAGGTCAGTTAATTGAACAAGCAGTCAGAGATCACAGAGTCCTGTTAACTGTAGAAGGTGCAAATCCACTTATGTACCAGCTTGGTGCCGGAGCATCAGTAGGCCCTGCACTAGCTGCAAAGACATTTTCAGAAAAAGCACGAATTGCAATTAGCCAGTTTATGCTGCCTATGAATAACTTTAAATTAGCACTCAGGGGAATAGAATTATCAATACCTACCTTAATAAAAGGTGCCAGATATCAAATGGCAATGAGGGACAGGCAAAACGATTTAATGGATATTTCACATGAGGAAGCAATGATATTTGCTATTCTTGCATCAAAGCTTAAAGTAAAAGACTTAAGAATTATTCCGGAAAGAAACAGAAAGGAAATCGCTGCACTGGAAGGATTTCTTCAAATTGCAAATGGTAAAAAGCCAAACCTGGTTGGCATTGGCCAGTGGTATATCGATGATGCAAAAATAAGATACCAGCAAAGAAAAAGAGAAGATGAGGCACTGGTTAGGAAATACAGGTAAAAGAGTTTTTAAATATTTTTTCTTCGAGATTTCTCTGAGTATTTAATTCTTTCTCTGCTTCCTTAATATATGCATTTGCAATACTTGCAGGATAATTATTTTTTCTGCTTTTTAAATTTTTTATAAATTGTTCCAGTGCTAATTTTTTATGTCCCGGAAGATTTTTATCCCGAAGTTTTAACATAGCACCAGCTGCCCCGTAAATCTCAATCATCTCATCAGCCAGAGCTAAAAGTTCACGCTGCTTCAGAAGAGTACTTTCTCCTTTTATAATGTCAGTTGCTCCACGAATACGAACTTTAGTAGAAAAGATTTTGGTTTTTATCTGTAACCACCACATATCACTTACAGACAGTCCGCCACTTTCATAATTAAATAAATGTGAAAGGGCAAGTTTCAGATGTTCAAAAAGACCTGCTTTTAAAAGTGGCTTTACACCTACACCTACAAGATGCTGCTTAAGTGCTTCATTAACACCTTCTACAATCATCGGTACCCACATATCCCGCATAATAAGTTCTATTGGATAGCCTTTCATAAGACTTTGTCCTCCGAATACCCGGCCGGCAACAGCAGATACCATCCAGGCTCCTTCTGTAGCAAGTGCTTTAATAACTGCACACTCAGCAATAATATTCATGTGCGGATAGGTGTCTATTAGATTTGTAGTAAGTTCTACTGCAGCGTCAATGACTTCTGTTTTGATTGCCATCTCGGTAATATATTTTTTTACCTGTGGTAAATCAGCCAGTCTGCCGCCATGTTCGTCAAACCTTCTCCTCTGGATAGATTCAAGCACTGATATCCGGAATGCATGCTTTACAGCTTCCGCGCAAAAAGATCCAAAACCCGCCCGCCCTGCGTTCAGACTATTAAATATTACTTTTGTACCTTCACCGACTTTCCCCAGAACATTATTTATACCAGCTTCATTTACAAGGGGAATTTCATAATTATGAAATTCTATATATGCCTGATCACTTCCTCTGATTCCACTTAATTCCAGTGGCTTAGAAATATATAATCCTTCTTTTTTTAATCTTTGTCTTTTTTCTTCAAGTTGTTCTTCTGTATCAGAAAGTCTAAAAGGTAACTCTTTCATAAGAACGGTAGGTTTTAATTCAGGATCCCCATCGTCAACCTTTGCAAAGATAAGTATTAAACAGGATCTATGTGCGTTAGTTATATAAATTTTTGAACCGTTTAAAACATATTTTTTCCCATCAGGTGAAAGCCTGGCAATTGTAGCAGCCCTGTTAACAGCATCAGTCCCTGAACCCCTCTCTGTAAGAGCAAATGAGACTAGTCCATCTCCTCTGGCTACTTTTGGAAGATGATGATGTCTTTGGTTATCATCTCCATAGTATTCAAATGGTTTAGAGCCCAGTGTGCTGTGTGCGCTTACTATTCCTGATAGTGTTCCGGAATAAGTATGAATGATTGTACGAATTACTCTGTCATATTCTTTTTGATTAAGTCCTAATCCGCCAAATTCTTTTTGAATTTTTAATTTAAAAAGTCCAAGATTTTTCATTCTCTCAAACAGTTCAGTAGGAACACATATCTTTTCATCAATTTCAAACGGATTAACAAGAGGTGTTTTTAAATCTTCAAAACCAATCCCTAAATTATTCATCCATTCTTTTATTTCAGCACCTGGATTTTGCAATTTATCCAGAGCCGCATCATTACTTATAGTCCATCCGGCTAAGTTATATTCATATTCCTTTTTTAAATCCGGGGCAATATCATCAGGACTTGAGCCATAGCCTGTCAGCCAGTTACTTACAATATCTTTTTTAAATCTAAGTCCATAACTAACAAGTTCAATATAGGCATTAATTTTTCTTTCACACTCGGGACTTAATTTATCATTTACAGTTTTTTCTAACCAATTTAATCTTAAAACTCCTCCTGAGATTGCTTCCTGTATAATCCCGTTTTGGCCAGTGCCAAGCATTCCTCCGCTTTTCTTCATTAACTTTTTTACTGTTGCAGCCTGACTTTCACTGGTATCCGAGTAGCTTTTTCCACCCAGGTAATCAGGTGAATAAAATTCTCCCGGGATATAAAAGTTAAATACCGGATTTTTATCTTTCTGTAACATAGTCTTATTAAATAATCTTCAAGTCAACTTCAGGAATATCTTTTATTACCCTGTCTTCGCATGCAGCATCTGCAACTGCACTTGCTACTGCCAGTGCTACTTTTTTATCAAAAATACTGGGGATAATATAGCTTTCATTTAGTTCATAGTCACAAACCATGGATGCAATAGCCTTTGCTGCTGCATATTTCATCTTTTCAGTAACAGTAGTAGCATGACTGTCGAGAAGTCCCCTGAAGAAACCAGGAAAGCAGAGTACATTATTTATCTGATTTGGATAGTCAGAGCGACCGGTAGCCATAACTTTTACATAAGGTTTTGCAAGTTCTGGTTTTATCTCAGGATCCGGGTTTGACAGTGCAAAAACAATTGGATTATCTGCCATTGATTTAACATCATCTGCTGTAATTAAGTTCGGACCTGATACTCCTACAAATACATCTGTACCTTTTATAACATCAGAAATTGTACCTTTTTGTTTATTTGGATTTGTAAGCTGGGCAAGTTCTTCTTTTGATGTATTCATTTCTTTTCTGCCCATGTAAATAGCTCCGCTTCTGTCAGTAACAATTATGTTTCTGATTCCTGCATAAAGAAGCATTTTTGCACAGGAAACTCCTGCAGCACCTGCCCCGGTTATCACTACTTCAAGATCTTCAAACTTTTTACCTACTACTTTACTGGCATTTATAAGAGCAGACAGAACTACTACTGCTGTTCCGTGTTGATCATCATGAAAAACCGGAATATCCAGTTCATTTTGTAATCTTCTTTCTATTTCAAAACATTTTGGTGCCGCAATATCTTCTAAATTAATTCCACCAAAACCAGGAGCAATTGCTTTTACAGCAGCTACAATTTCATCGGGTAATTGTGTGCTTAAGCAAATCGGATATGCATCAATATCAGCAAGCATCTTAAAGAGCATTGCTTTACCTTCCATAACAGGCATACCGGCATATGGTCCGATATTTCCAAGCCCAAGAACTGCTGAGCCATCAGTAACTACTGCTACAGAATTTCTTTTAATAGTCAGATTATATGCAAGTTTTGGATCTTCATGAATCGTTCTGCACACTTCTGCAACACCTGGTGTATAAACTACAGAGAGATCTTTATAATTTTTAATTTCTTTTTTTAATTTAATAGCTATCTTTCCACCGATGTGAGTGTTATAAACTTCATTTTGAACATCGCTAATGTGAGTTCCTGGTAAATCATGTAACTTTGAAATAATTTCTCTGGCTTGAATAGTAGTAGCCTTAAAGTGAACGTCTCTGGTAACAAATGCAGGATTACTTTCAACTACTTTAATGTCACCAATATGCCCTCCGCAATCGTTTATTATTTGTGCAATTTCAGAAAATGTTCTGCTTGGAGAATTTAATCTAATACAGTAAATTTGAGGATTAAAAGATAAGGAAGGTGCTATAACATTCAATTCTTTTTGTTGTGTTGTCATCTTTTACCTCTTTTTATTCTAACATTCATTTTAATCTATATAACGCGACATAAATGCTAACGCATATTATGTCGCTATTTTATGGCGGATCTTCATTGGCGTTCGGGTTGTCGAAGGACAACCCTCACTTGTAACATTACTTAGGTCGCTGCGTATATTGATTCTGAATCTTAACCATTAGTTAATAAAGATATAACATTTTAATTTAAACGAAATCTTGCTAAATGTTAAAATGCATACGTAATTATGAATAACTTATTATTTTTTATATTACTTTCGTTTTTTTTAATAACCATACTGCCTGCCTTATCAATTGAAGATATCAAACAAGTCAATGAAGAAAAAAGTTTAGTTCCGGAAGATACAAACTCAAAAAGTGAATTTAACCCAAAGCCGGCAAGTGCCAGTCTTTATAACTTAGGACTAAAAAGCTATGAGCAGGGAGATCTAAAATCAGCCATTAGCTTTTTCAAAAGAGCGATAGATCTTGATCCTGAGTTTGTAGATGCTTATTATAATTTGGGAGCAATATTTAAAAAACAAAAAGACTTTTCGCTTGCGATTAATGCCCTTCAAAAGGCTTATAACATTAATCCTAAAGATTATGAAGTAGCCTTTGAATTAGCTTCATGTTATTTTGAAGAAAAAAATTATCAGAGTGCAAAACAATATTTTTCACTGATCCCGCAGAACTTCCCGAAATATAATGAAGCAAAACAAAAAACAGATTTAATAAATCAGTCTTTAATCACAAACCGAGGTTCCCTGGTACCACAGAATCCAGTTAACAACCAAGCCCAGCTCTTAGTGGATACTTTGGGGAAAGCAGAAGGTAGTGATACTGCTGTTACTAACCAGGCAGAGCTTCTTGTAAACAATCTTGCAAAGCCTTCACCAGAAAATCTCTCACCACCAATGAAAGTAATTACCAATAACTTTAACGGTCCTACAGGAATTGCAAAAGATAGTAAAAATAATATCTACATTGGAAATTTCTCAGGTGACAGAATAGAAAGAATTACAAGCGATGGAAAAAGAGAAGTGTTTCTTGAAAAAAATGGAATTAAAGGACCAGTTGGATTAGCAATTGATGGAAATGATAATCTCTATGTTGCAAATTACGGTGGGGATTCAATAATTAAAATAACCCAAAATAAAGAAGTTTCTGTAATATCAGACAAAGTAGTAAGACCTTATTATTTACTCTATGATCCATTTTCCAATAAACTTTTTGTAACTGTACAGGGAAGCGATGCACTTATAGAGATAATTACACGTCCGGATTCAAAACAGCCGATAACTGCCAGATAAATTTAAATGAAACAGCTAACAGTCAATCCTTTAAAGAATCCCATAAAAACAACCATTCTTGTCCCGCCTGATAAATCTATTTCCCACAGAGCAATAATCATTGGTTCAATTGCAAATGGCAGAACTGAAATTAAAAATCTTTTAGCCAGTGAGGATTGTTTAAATACCCTGAAAATAATGCAGCAGCTTGGGGTAGAAATAAACAGCTATAACAATTTTGAAACTATAACTATTTACGGAAGGGGACTTCGCTCACTTACAGAGCCAAAAAATATTTTAAATTGCGGTAATTCAGGAACAACTATAAGATTACTTAGCGGACTTTTATGCGGACAGAGCTTTATGTCAGTGCTTACAGGAGATGACTCTTTAATTACCAGACCGATGGGAAGAGTGATTGAACCTCTTACACTTATGGGGGCAAAAATATCCGGCAGAGAGCATAATACAAAAGCCCCGATTGTAATTACACCGGGAATACTACATGGTATAAGCTATGAGATGCACCTAAGCAGTGCACAGGTTAAATCAGCTATCATGCTTGCTGGTATTCAGGCAAAAGGTGAGACAAAAATAATTGAAAAAGAAAAATCCAGAGACCATACAGAACGTATGTTGAGTGCATTTGGGGCAAAGATAAAACTTGATAAAAATGAGATTATAATCGGATCCGAGCAAAGTCTCCAGGCACAAATCTTACACATACCGGGAGATATTTCATCTGCAGCATTTTTTATAGCTGCATGTGCCATAAGTCCTGGTTCTGAAATGGTTTTGCAGAAAATATCAGTAAATCCTACAAGATCCGGAATAATAACCACTTTAAAAAAAATGGGAGTAAAAATTGAAAGCACAAATAAAAAAGAGGTTTCAGGAGAACCAATTGCTGATTTGTTTATAAGCTCAGGTGATTTAACCAGTACAGAAATAAAAGGAAACACAATACCGCTCTTAATAGACGAGATCCCGATCTTATGCATTATTATGGCACAGGCAAAAGGGAAGTCTGTTATAAAAGATGCCAAGGAGTTGCGATTTAAAGAATCAGACAGAATAAAAACTATGGTACAGGTGTTAAAAAAATTAAGTGTTGAGGTAAATGAGCTGGAAGACGGTTTAGAAATAAACGGCTTAGCTGGTGAACCATTTCAAATTAATTCCTCATTAGAATGGCCGGAACATTTTGACCATAGAATAGCCATGTCTGTTGCAATAGCTGCCCTTAAAGCAAATGAACCTGTTCACATCCCGGGAGCTGAATGGATAAGCACCTCGTTCCCGGATTTTGAAAAATTAATTAATCAGATACAGATGGTTGTAGTGTAAAGCTACCTATACTTAGAACCTTGTCTTGTGCCTCTTTTTACAAGCTCATCCTCAATCATTCTTAGAACCTGTTGTTTATGTCTTCTATCATCGTCTTGAGCTGCCCATTTCGGGGCTATTAGCTCTCCGGGTTTTGCTTCTGCAAAAAGCCTATGAATAACTACATTTGGAGGAAGAATCTCTAAGAAATCACAAACTAAACTTATATATTCCTCTAGTTCCAATGCTTTAAAAAGTCCATCTGAATATTGTTTTGCTATTTTTGTTTTCTCTAAAACTAAAAGCTGGTGAATTTTAACTGCATCAATGGGAGAAGCTGCAAGTTTTTTCATGGTTTCATAAAACATTTCTTTTGTTTCACCGGGAAGTCCGAAAATAGTGTGAGCACAGACAATTAATCCTCTTTTTTTTGCCCTGTAAAGAGCATCAAAAAAATCTTTTTCCGTATGAGCTCTGTTTGTAAAATCCAGGGTTTTGTCATGTACAGTCTGTAATCCAATATCTAACCATATTTCAACCTTTTCTTTATATGTTTCTATTAAATCCAAGATCTCCTCACTTAAACAATCCGGTCTTGTGCCAATAGCTAAAACCACTATATCCGGACATGATATCGCCTCATCATAAATTTTTTTTAGTTTATCTGTGGATGCATAGGTATTTGTAAATGACTGAAGATACGAAATGAATTTACCTGCTTTAAATCTCTTTGAAAAGAGTTTTACTCCGTCTTCAAGCTGTTTTGAAATAGAACCGTTTATATAAAATGCTCCTGCACTGCTGCCGTCAGCAGTACAAAATGTACAGCCACCGTAAGCTTTGGTACCATCACGGTTCGGGCAGTCTAAATTTGCTTCAAGTGTGATCCTTTGAACTTTTGTACTAAAGCGTTTTTTCAGGTAAGAACTTAAGCTGTAATATAAAATATTATTTTGAAGGTTTGATTTTAATATTGTTTCCTGCATGGATAAAAAAATAATAACACTTCTATGTTATTGCAAACGCAATGACATAGCAATGACAAATCCCCCCTTATAATTAACATATGATTTTTCAAAAGATTCTTTGCTTTATTTCATCTGTTATTTTAGTTTTGCTATTCTCAGCAGATTCATTTGCCTGCCTGTCAATTACAGATGATTTAAATAGTCCAAACCCTGTTATAAATGCAAACTTTAGTCTTCAGCCAGATGTTAGTCCATTTACTGACTGCTGGAGTGGCATAATGAGAATTAGAACTGATAGAAGCAGCTGGAGGCTTGTAGCCACAAGAACAGGACCAAGCCCTTCAGGCAGTGTAACAGGAAATCCTGCAGATAATGTTACAGCAAGTGATTTAACACTTGCTGTAACAGTACAAAGTTTCGGTATGGCTGCTCCAAATGGTGCAATTTTAGTTTCGCCTTTTTCTTCACAGACAGACTTGTCTTCTATACAATCCGGGACATTTATAATATCCGGCGTACAAAGGTCAGGCAACAGCTGCTCTTCAACTAATACAAATTACTATAAGGTTACTAAAAGACTTTGTTTATTTAGGGACTTTATCTTTAATACAGGAATATACAATGGACAAGTAATCTATATCCTTACAAGCCCATAAACCAATTGCTGCATAAAGGAGTATGATAAAAAAGTATGAGAAGTATTCAAAATTTTAAAAATATTTTTATGGAACCTAAAATCATTTTATGCCTCATGATTTTAGTGTATTCTGTCTTTTCTTGTAATTATGCTCTGGCTTGGACAGTTGCACCAGTAAGATTTGAAATAAAGGGACAAAAAGGGAAAGAGTATACGCTAACCTTTTCAGTTTTGAATGAAAGTCAGCTTTACGAGAAAAGATTTGAAATTCAGACTGATGACTGGATTATAAATAAAAACAATGATTTTCTAAGAAAAGCCTTTACTCCGGAAATTGAAAATAAATATTCAGCAACTTCATGGATAAAAGTTACACCTATGCAGTTTGTAGTGCCGCCGGGAGAAACAAAAAATATAAGGTTTACTATTTCTGTGCCAAACAATGTGTCAATTGATGGGGATTATTCAGCAGGAATTTTTGTCGGAGAAAAAAATATTGAAAAACCACCAAAAGGGGAAAAAGTAGTTCATATCAAACAAGATACTTTTATAGGAGTAATTGTTTATGTAAAACTGGGGGAAGAAAAACATTCTCTTACTTTAAAAAATTTAGAAGTAAAATCAAAATCTGTATCAAACGGATTAAACAAAGTCACTATTTTGCCGACGTATGAAAGCCGGGGAAATGTTCACTCACGCGGGCAGATACAGGTAAAACTAGAGCCTCTTTCAAAGACAGCGGCAGAATCAGAAGATAACCCGGAACTCAATGCCGGTGAAGTAGTAATACTCAGAGAATCTGCAGTTACCTACCCAATCGATCTTCCGGATCCATTACCTGTAAATAGTGAATGGAAAATTACAGTAAAAACTGATTTTGGCAGTTATACTCCTGTTTTAGTCGGGACAAAAACATACAAAGTGCCTTTGATAGAACAGAAACCAGAAACAAAAAAGCAAGAAACAGAGAAAAAAGAAATTAAGAAAAGTTAATCTACACCCAGAGATTTCCTAAATATTCCAATGTTTTAAATCCTTCTCTGTAAGCCTTTAAAATTTTGTCGGCAACCGGGGGATAAAGAGTAATTTTTTCTAATTCTTCGATTGGTTTGAATGCTACATCTGCAAGCATGGGTTCAATTCCAAGTCTTAATTCACCACCAAGTACTTTACCTGTAGCATAAATATTTATTATATGCCTGCTTCTGTCCGGAGCAATTGCTTCAGATAAAAATACAATCTTTTCAAATTTAATATCCAGATTTGTTTCTTCTTTCAATTCTCTGACAGCACAGGTAGCAAAGTCCTCGCCATATTCTATTCGTCCACCGGGTAAGACCCAGTAATATCTGCTTGCTTTTTTGTGCTGGACAAGTAATATTTCTTTGTTTTCATTGACAATAATCACTGAAACCCTGAAATTTGGTCTTTGAGCAAAATTTTTTCTTGTACTGAAATTAGAATTTGACATTTTTTATATATGGCACAAAACAAGTTTGCGCTTCTCTCAGTCATACTTCTCGTTTGATCGGCTTTGCCAAATGGCGAATAAACTATGTTTATTATACACGATTAAACAATAAATTAAACGTATACGTTAATATTTTTACATGGCAGTCTCATTTTTAAATTTATTAGACAAATTCAGACCTCATAGGATCTATAAACCATCTCCATTCCTTGGTATAGCTCAATTTTTAGTTCTTGCTTTTTTCTGGTTTTTGATTATTTATGGAGCCACTGCAATTACCACAATTTTGTTTGCTAAATTTATCCCGGAGACCCTGTATAACTTAAAACTTTTTGCACTTGCTGATGTGATTTACTATCTTGCTCCTTTAATTGCAGTTATGGTTCTTATTCCTGCAAACGCTACCTTTCTGGTTTTGAATGAAAGAAAAATCCTAGCCTTGCTCACAGTCAGACTCGGACCAAACCGTGTCGGACCAAATGGTTTTTTACAGACTATTGCAGATGCAATAAAGCTTTTATTTAAAGAAGATGTTACTCCAAAAGGTGCTGACAGACTGCTTTTCACTTTGGCACCGGTAATATTTTTTGCACCGAGCGTTATTGCATTTATTCCGATTTTAGCTTGTGCAACCGGTAATATTGGTCCATTTATCTCATGTGATTTATCGATTGGACTGCTTTTTATTCTGGCTATTTCATCAATCCCTGTGTTAGGACTTGTTCTTGGCGGCTGGGCCAGCAATAATAAATATTCTTTAATAGGCGGTTTACGCAGTGCGGCACAATCAATCAGCTATGAAATCCCGATGGTTTTAACCATTATTAGCATGATTGTTCTGACTGGTTCAATTAATTTAAATGAAATCGCAAATAACCAGTCCGGAGGGATTTTAAACTGGAACTTATTTGCTTTTGGAAATATGCCATTAATTTTAAATTTATTTCCTCCCGGGGAAAATTCATTAATTGGTTTATATGGACTTGTACTTTTAATAACCTGTTTCATTTTATTTTTTATGTATCTTATTTCTGCATGCGCTGAAGTAAACAGAATTCCATTTGACCTTCCGGAAGCTGAAAGCGAGCTGGTTTCAGGATATAATACTGAGTTTACCGGAATGAAATTTGCACTTTTTTTCTTAGCTGAATATACTGCACTTTTTATAATCTGCTGTCTGGCTTCAATTCTGTTTCTGGGCGGGGGACATCTTCCTGTATCACTTGGATTTGAAAATAAAATAATGGAATCTCTTTCTAATACACGATTTGGAGATTTGAGCTGGCTTTTACCATCGATAGTGCTGATGTTAAAAGCATATGTTTTAATTTTTGTGTCTGTCTGGGTAAGAGCTACATTGCCCAGATTACGCTATGATCAGCTTATGACTTTCAGCTGGAAGTTTTTAATCCCGCTTTCTTTGATAAATATTTTTGTAGTAGCTGTTTTAGTAAGCATAAAAATATGATAACCGTTTTAAAAAAGACAATTGAAGGAATCTATAACATTACAATAGGTATGCTTACTGTATTAAAACATATTGGCAGGAGGCCAATCACATCGTCATATCCTGAGGTAGTCCCGGAATTGTATCCAAACACAAGACACAGACTGGCTTTAACAGTAAATCCGGATACAGGTGAGCATCTGTGCATTGCCTGTAAACAATGTGAAAGAATTTGCCCTGACACTTGCATAACAGTTATAGGTGATCCTGAAAAAAAGGGTGTTATAAAAGATTTTTACCTGGATCACGGGCTTTGCATGTTCTGTGGACTGTGTACTGAAGTTTGTCCTACAAACTGTATTATTAACACAGTTGATTTTGAAATGAGTGAGTATACAAGAGAAGATTTAATTTATGACATTGACAGGTTAACTCTTACACAGGAACAATCCGGATTTTATTTTGATTTTAAAGGAATGCCAAAACCAAAGCCCAAGCCAGCTAAAGTACCTGCAGCAAAGCCACTAGCCGCAACTTCGGGGGAGAAAGGAACAGCATAATGGAAGTTTTAAAACCAATATTCAGCGATCCGGCATTTTTTGGACTTAGCCTGTTAGCAATACTTGGTGCATTTGGTGTAGTAATTGAAAAAAATATTGTAAGAGCCGGTTTTTCACTTGTAATTTGTTTTGGTGCAGTTGCCGGTACATACTTTGCTCTTAGAGCACCGTTTGTAGGAGCATCACAGATTTTAATTTATGCAGTAGGAATTACACTTATAGTTGTTTTTGCACTTATGCTGACAAGCCAGAAACATGATCTGCCAAAACTAAAAGGTGAACCCACAAGAAACCTTATTAATGCAGTAATATCCACAGGTATCTTTGTTGTTTTTTCATATGCACTTACTGGAAACAAATGGTTTCCAGGCGAAATAATAAACTGTCCAAGAAACACTGAAGTAATAGGCTTAAAGCTGCTTGGTTACTATGCTCTGCCATTTGAACTAGTTTCAGTTTTATTACTTGCAGCTTTAATCGGTGCAATAGTTATTGCAAAACGCGATAAGAAAGAGGGAGGATAATGGGAAAATCTATTTTAAAAGTATTTGTAATTGGTACCCTGTTAGGATATTTTCTTTATCTTTCAGTAAATTTAACTTCTGCTCTGGAGAGATATATTATACTTTCAACTGCATTATTCAGCATTGGCATTTATGGATTAATTGCTTCAAGAAATGTAATTAGAATATTAATGTCCATTGAACTTTTATTAAATGCAGTAAATATAAACCTCGTGGCATTTTCCAGCTATATAGATCCGCTTGAAATTAAAGGACAGATATTTGCACTTTTTGTCATGGCCATTGCAGCAGCAGAAGCTGCTATTGCACTTGCCATTATCCTGGCGATTTACAGAAACATGTCATCGGTAGATATGGAAGATTTTGCTAGTTTGAAGTGGTAGCAATAGCTGCCTTTCTCTTCTTTTCAGTATCAGCTTTTAAATCATCTAAATTTAAGTCAAAAGATTTTGTTAAATCTTCAGTGAATTGTTCAATACTTTTATCTGCTGGTCTAAACATTCCAGCTACAATATTTTTCACAAGAAAATTTCTTGCATAATCAAATAGTCCATCAGCACCTTTTAAAATATCCACAAACCAGTCTTCTTTATGTCCTCTGTAATTTGGAGCTCTTTTATCCGGAAAACTTTCATCATATCTGTCTTTGGTTGACCTTCTGCGATGCAGTGTTAAAAGTCTTTCTAAACCTTTCATAGGAGCTTCCCCAAGAGCTCCAGCTACAGATTTTGGAATATATCTTCCAAGCCACAGTGTCGATAGACATCCGCTAATTGCAGATGGAATATTTCCTGGAATAGCTCTTTCATTTATAACATTTGCAAGTGCTCTTGCCAGCACTTTTTTACTAAACTTATTTTCTCCATCACTGAATTCTCTCTTATAGTCTATGCAATATCTCATGGTTTGGGATGTCAAGTGTGCAATCTGTTCAAATACAGTGTATCCGGCAGTTTTAAAAAAGCTTACATACCATGGATCTTCATAGTTCAGATTCATCCCGGGAATATTTTCTTCTTCTGCATCTTTTAGGGCATATGCACCACCTGCAAACAAACATGCATTAATAATTCCAAAAGTAAAAAAGTTTACATCTTTTTCTTCAGGATCCAAACCTACAGTCTTTAATCCAAAATCAATTGGACGCTTTATATAGGCTTTAAAAAAGTTTTGTATAAAGTGAGGATTTTTGCTGCCATTAGCTGCTCTGCCTGGTGTACTATTCTTACTATCATCTGAAGCAGAGAACCAGTGTATTAATGCTCCTATCATTTCCCCTGGAAAGTTTGCTATCTGTTCTGGAACAGCCGGAGCAAATATTCTCATTGTTTTTACAAACAAGGATCCGACTATTGTCTTCCAGAAAACTTCAGGACCTTCATCTGTCAGGCATTGCCTTGCTAGGTGGACTTTATTTGCAGATTCATCCTCAAGAGCAGCAACAGCAGCTTTAGGAAATGTGCTTCCCATAGAATCAAGCATGGCAGTCACACCTGTTCTAAAAAGGCTTCCAATACCAATAGAAGATAAACTCATTTAGTTCCTTTTATGTTTTCCTAAAATAAAAACCTCGCTAACAAACACATCAACTATAATTTGTAGAATCTTATAGTTAAGTATTTATTAACTTGGTAACTTAATCTTAGCAATACAGACATCTCCTTAATCAAGACTAAGTCTTAACTTTATTTTATTTTTGCCCAACAAAGACAAACTCTTGACTTTAAGATTAAGAAATTGAATTATAAAAAAAATATAAAGAAGTTATGCTTGGCCTGGAAACATGGATTGTAGTTTCATAGCCAGACCCATATCGCCAGCTACTCTTAGCTTTCCCATCATAAAGGCCATCTGACTGTTTAATTTCCCTTTTTGAATAGCAAGCCAGTCCTGGTCTGAAATTGAAATTGTAACTGATGGACTACCTGCTACACCAGATTTTAATTCACACTTTCCATTACTTATATCTAAAGTCCATTTCCCGCCACCACTACCAGAAATATCAAAAACATAAGTAGCATTTAAATTCCCGGCAACTTCAGCTTTAAAAGATTGATACATTTTTTTCAATGATTCTTCACAAGTTTCTGTCATGCTTTTAAACTCCTATTTCTGAATTTCTATTTACCCACTTCGTAAACTTACAATTAAATTATCATAACTAAGATAACAAGTCTTGTCATAAATTTACACCAAATAGCTTCATTTTGAATAAAAAAAATCAATTTATTCTTTAATGGTTAATTTTGTTTAAGTACAGAAGTGCTCTTTGGTTGATTAAAGATAAACATTAGTTTTAAATTTGAGAAACTACATTTAAAGATTATACGTCGGGGGAATAAATACTCAATGTGGATCTTTTTAATTTGCAAAGAACATATAAATACAAAAACCATGAATAAAAATTCAAAATTAATAAAAATTATTGCATTCTTGTTTATATTAACTTCAATATTTCCCGCCGGTACCACAAATAAAAATTATGCACATGCAATTAATACAGTACAAATAAGCACTCCAATTAATTTTTGTGGTGAAAAGCTGGATTACACTTTTAAAGTATCAGACAAATTAATAGGAAGCGGAATAATAGATCTTACTCTGAAGAAAAATAAAATTAAAGGAATTGCTACCGGTCTTGGCATGGCATGTCAGTGTAATGTAGATTTTAATACAAATATTGACGGTATTATAAATAAAAAAACCGGAAATATAAATGTAAATGTCTGTGGAACAGGAAACCCTATTGGAATACTAATTCCCGGAAAGATTACTTTTAACGGTCCCTTAAAAGGATATATAAAGAATAAAATTCTTACCCTGAAGGGCAAAGTAAACATAAAAGGTAAATTAGCAAGCCTCGGTGGATTTAAAAACAAAGAGGATATCCTTATAGAGATTCAGGGAGCCTCACTGGCAAATATCTTTAAAAAACAATTACATGAGAAATTAGCAGCTTTATAATGCATTATCTTAAATTAACTAAAAAACACTATTAATACTGCACTCTATTGTCTTTACGAACGATTAAAATATATCCTTTCAGGGTCTATAAAACCTAAAGATAGGCACAACTCTTCTTCATTGTTACTATTAAAGTAAAAGGAAGTCCAAAATTTATGTTTGAGCGATTTACAGAAAAAGCAATAAAAGTAATCATGCTGGCCCAGGAAGAAGCAAGAAGACTTGGACATAATTTTGTCGGCACAGAGCAAATTTTACTTGGCTTAATTGGTGAGGGCACAGGAATTGCTGCTAAAACCTTAAAGTCAATGGGTGTAAATTTAAAAGATGCCAGAATTGAAGTAGAAAAAATTATAGGGCGTGGCAGTGGTTTTGTAGCAGTTGAAATTCCATTTACCCCGAGAGCAAAAAGAGTACTTGAACTTTCATGGGAAGAAGCCAGACAGCTTGGACATAACTACATAGGAACAGAGCATCTTTTGCTTGGATTGATTCGTGAAGGTGAAGGTGTGGCTGCAAGGGTACTGGAAAATCTCGGGGTTGACCTTACAAAAGTCCGACAACATATTATCAGGCTTCTTGGTGAGACAGGTGCTACTGGTGCACAGGCAGGAGGTACAGGTACCGGAAGATCTAAAACACCAACCCTGGATGAATTTGGAATTAATTTAACACAAGCTGCAACTGAGAGCAGACTTGATCCTGTAGTAGGGCGTGAAAAAGAAATTGAAAGAGTTATTCAAATATTGGGAAGAAGAACAAAAAATAATCCTGTTTTAATTGGTGAGCCGGGTGTCGGGAAAACTGCAATCGCAGAAGGGCTTGCTCAAAAAATTTCAGCTGGTGAAATACCGGAGATTTTACAGGAGAAAAGAATTGTTCAGCTTGACATCGGACTTTTAGTAGCCGGTACAAAGTATCGCGGAGAATTTGAGGAAAGATTAAAAAAAATTATGGATGAAATCCGTGGTGCCGGAAATGTAATTATTGTCATAGATGAATTACATACACTTATTGGTGCCGGTGCTGCTGAAGGTGCTATTGATGCTGCAAATATTTTAAAACCCGCTCTGTCGCGAGGTGAATTACAGTGTATTGGCGCTACTACACTGGATGAATACAGAAAACATATTGAAAGAGATGCAGCCCTTGAGCGCAGATTTCAGCCGGTAATGATAGATGCACCGTCAGTAGAAGAATCTATCGAGATATTACGTGGCTTAAGATTAAAATATGAAGAACATCATAAATTGCTAATTTCAGATGCAGCACTTATTGCAGCAGCTATATTATCTGACAGATACATTAGTGACAGATTTTTACCGGATAAAGCAATTGACTTAATTGATGAAGCCAGCTCACGTGTCAGATTACAGGCTAGCTCGCTTCCGCCGGAAGGAAAAGAACTGGAGAAGGAACTTAGAGCAATAAGCAGGCAAAAAGAACAATCAATTCGCTCCCAGGAGTTTGAAAAAGCAAGTCAGCTTAGAGATAAAGAAGCAGAATTAAAAGATCAAATTAAAGATATCCAGGTAAAATGGAAAGAAACCCAGGATAAAAATAAGCCTGTTGTCACAGATGTAGAAATTGCCCATATAGTAAGCTCATGGACAGGAATTCCTGTAGGGGATCTTACACAGGGTGAAACTGAAAGACTTCAAAAACTTGAACATATTTTACATGAGAGGGTAATTGGTCAGGATGTAGCAGTTACTGCAGTTGCAAGAGCTATTAAACGTGCACGCGTGGGACTTAAAAATCCACAAAAGCCAATCGGCACATTTATGTTCTCAGGTCCTACAGGGGTAGGTAAAACAGAGCTTGCCAAAGCACTTGCAGTTTTCTTTTTTGGCGCTGAAGAAAACATTATCAGGGTTGACATGTCAGAGTATATGGAAAAACATACTGTCAGCAAATTAATCGGTTCACCACCAGGCTATGTAGGATATGGCGAAGGTGGTCAGCTTACTGAAGCAGTTCGCAGAAGACCATATAGTGTAGTTTTATTTGATGAAATTGAAAAAGCACATCCGGATGTATTTAATATACTCTTACAGATGCTGGATGATGGTCGTCTAACTGACTCTAAAGGGCGAGTAGTTAATTTTAAAAATACAATTATAATTATGACCAGTAACGTAGGTGCAAGAAACATAGAATCCTTACAACCACTGGGTTTTACGACTGAACTGTCTCAGGATCCAGAATCAATATATAAACGAATTAAATCAACTGTTACAGATGAAATGAAAAAGACATTCAGGCCTGAGTTTTTAAACAGATTAGATGATGTAATTATCTTCAAACATCTTACAAAAGAAGAATTACATAAGATTCTGGATTTAATGGTAAAAGAATTAGGAAAACGTGTCAGTGAAAAGAATATGGATCTGGAACTTTCGTCTGATGTAAAAGATAAACTTGTTAAAGACGGTTACAGTCAGGCTTATGGAGCACGTCCCATGAGAAGAACACTTCAAAAATTAATTGAAGATGCACTTGCCGAAGAAATTCTTGCCGGGAAATTTAAAGAAGGTGACAAAATAAGGGCAACTGCAGTACCAAAAGATCAGGTACCCGAAGGAACAGCAATATTTAAAGATGATGCTTCCATTACTTCTGCAATGACCGGAAGTAAAGTTAAGAAGGAAGATGATGGCCTTGTAATTATCTTTGAAAAATGCGGTACTGTTGAAATTAAAAATAAATATGAAAAAAAAGACGACATTCCACCTAAAATAGAAATCCCTAAAAAGGAAGAGCCACCTAAAGAGACAGCTAAAGCTGGGTCATGAGAATTAAGCCTTAAATCACATATAATTATAGACCCGGTTGACAAACCATCCAAATTCGGCGAAAATGGAGTGTATGCAATACATTCGTCGCTTGCTAGAAGATGAAATAAAAAAGACAATAAAACGTCAGAAGAGTATATTACTTTTAGGACCCAGACAAACAGGAAAGTCTACACTCATTAAACGCCTGGAATCAAATTTGTTCATATCACTTACAGATCCAAAGACAAGACAACGATATGAAAAGAATCCAGAACTTCTCGATGGCGAGATTAAAACCTTTACAGCTACTAAAAAAATAAAACTTCCTCTTATTGTAATCGATGAAGTACAAAAAGTTCCGGTTTTACTTGATGTAGCTCAAGAGATTATTGATAACCATGAGGGAATTTTTATATTTACTGGATCCTCAGCCAGAAAACTAAGAAGAGAAAGCAATGTAAATCTTTTGCCAGGCAGAGTTATTTCACTCAGATTAGATCCTTTGATAATAAGTGAGATAAAATCAAAAGAATTACTAGATATTTTAATGTATGGTTCATTACCAGGCATTGTAAATCTTCCTCAGTCAAAGTTAAAAGAAGAAGAACTGGAATCTTATGTGACGACTTATCTGGAAGAAGAAGTACGTTCAGAAGCAATTGTTAGAAACTTAGGACCTTTTGGCAGATTTTTAGAGCTTGCTGCTTCTGAATCAGGCAGTATTATAAATCTAAGAAAACTTTCACAGGAAATAGGTGTTTCACATACTACGATTGCTTCTTATTTCCAGATTCTTGAAGATTGTTTAATTATTGAAAGAATAGAACCCATAACTAAAAGTAAAACTAGAAAAAAATTAACAAAGGCAGAAAAATATTTATTTTTTGATCTGGGTGTAAGAAGGGTAGCAGCTAGAGAAGGAATACAACAGCCGCGAGAAAGACTCGGTATGCTTTTTGAGCAGTTTATTGGACTTGAGTTAATCCGATGTTCCAGAATGAAAAGTAGAAAGTTTAAGCTAAGGTTTTGGAGGGATCCAGATGGGCCAGAAGTAGACTGGATTATTGATAATGGTGATTCTTATGTTCCTATAGAAACAAAATGGACAGACTCTCCCACAAAGAGTGATATTAAACATTTAAAAGTATTTTTAGACGAATATAAAAACTCAAAAGCTGGTTATTTAATTTGCCAAACTCCAAGAAAAGTAATGCTGGATAAAAATATATTCGCCATGCCTTGGCAGGATGCTAACAGTCTCATTACAAGTGAGTAATTCAAAGGAACCGGCTAAAGCTGGGTCTTAATCTTTCTTGCCTTAATCCAGCATTCCATGCTATAAGTTTTATAATTCTTATACTTAATCCACAAAAAATTTATGGTTAGCCCTTTAAAAGCAATAGCAGCATCTTTTTTGGGCCCTGCTATTTGGTTTACGTCACAATATGTTTCTTCTGATGAAAAGAAACCTGATTTACCAAAGCCACCGCAGCCACCAGTAAATACTGCTAACATACCTAAAACAGGAACCACTAAAAGACCATTTAATAAAGATGAGATTAAACTACTCATAGATGACATTGGTAATGATGCATACAGAGTTCGAAACAAGGCTTCTTTAAAATTATTGAATATAGCTAATAATTTTCCACTGGAAGAGCCTGATAATTTTCTTGTTTATATTATAAAAGAAAGATTCAGTACAAAAGATCTGGAAGTAAGTACCAGGCTTAGACCGGTAATAAACAAAGCAGTTGAATTTGTAATGAAAATGGCGGCTAACCAAGTGCAATCTCCTGAAAAAAATAAAAGTGTAACAATTCTCCTGGAGTCAATGAAAAAGAATAGATCTCCTGAGGTTTGGGAAGCATTGCTGCCGGTTACTATGGATCTGATTACACAGGAAGCTAAACTTAACAGAAGATATCATTATGACCAGCAAGAGTCACAGCTAGATGCAGGGACAATAGGGCCAAATCCACAGGCAATAGAATCATTGTCACAACTTTTGACTACTATAGAAAATGATACAAAAGAGCTGCAAGATACAGCTATTACACAGGCAGCTGCCTGGACTAAACCACCATTTCAGCGGTGGGAGCCATTTAAAGCACTACACAGGGCAAAGCTGGAAACACTTGCTAAAGAAAACAAACCAGATAAAATGGCAAGTGAGCTAAAAAATTTAAGAGAAAAAATTTATCCGCAGCTGGATCAGTCCTGTGATACAGGAGCAATGCTAGCCTCTTCATCAAAACAAGCTCTTGGAAAAATGCTTGACTTAAATGTAGATGCCTTATCAGGTGATAATTCTGACCTGCAAAAATTAGCCCTGATTAATCTACAAGCCATTAATGAACTTTTTAATTTTCCAGAAGAACATAAACCCAGCATAAGTACCGGAGCTAAGCTTTTTCATAATATAAAAAATAATCCTGACATTAATGAACAGCAGCGGATAATAGCCAAAGCTCAGTTTATTTCAGGATTTAGCAGAAATGATACAGGGTATCATATGGCTTATTTAAATTGGCTTAAAAGATCGATTGACAATATGCCACAGGCTCTGCCTGAAAAACAAGCAGCAAAAAATATTTTGGTTCCAGCTCTGAAAGAAGAATTATATACTATTGCACAAAGCGGAAGACGTACCTCTCTGCAGGCAGAGGCAATTAAATTATTAGTCCCGGTTTATGAAAAACTCATTAGTCAAAATGATTCAGGTAGCAAGTCTCTCAGAGAAGATATAAGCGATCTTAGGGAGTTACAGCTGTTTTCTTACTATTATCTAAATCCTGCAGCTCAGAAAGAATTACATCCTCAGTTATTAGCTATATTTGATACTCTTACAGCTAAAATAAATAATATTCAAGAGGCAAAAGATAAATCATTATTTAGGATAGAGATCCTAAGTGCTGTGCCTCCTGTTATTTCTTTTTCTCCGGCAAATATAGAACGAGCTACTAGTGA
The DNA here is from genome assembly GCA_001784585.1 of Candidatus Melainabacteria bacterium RIFCSPLOWO2_02_FULL_35_15. Taxonomy (GTDB): domain Bacteria; phylum Cyanobacteriota; class Vampirovibrionia; order 2-02-FULL-35-15; family 2-02-FULL-35-15; genus 2-02-FULL-35-15. The sequence continues at coordinate 48,211 of MFRN01000041.1, forward strand.
AGAACAACGATCCAACATGGAAGCTGCTAACAGGCTGCTAGATTTATACTCCAAGGATTATTTACCAAGGTTATCAGAACTTTATAAAGAACAGGACACAGATGAATTTGTAAATCTGATTGAGGCACTATCTTCGCTTGATACTCGATGGGGTCAATGGCCACAGACAGCTTTACCAGCTGAGATGACACTGAGGTTTATCGAAAAAAACTTGGACTGCTTTGAAAAACACATTAAACAAATGGAAAAACGCTATAACGATTCAAACGATTCAGCTGTAAAATCTTCATTAAAAAGAAATATAACACGAGTAAATGCATCTCTTCAGCTTTTATTTAATGAAGGGCAGAAGGCTGGCAATGGATGGATAGGGCATGTTCGCTATTCTGCAAGAGTAGCACCGAACATTACTTCAAACAATACAAACTGGGCAGAGGAAGGTTGGGTAGGGTTAAATTCCAGGACTGATCTTAATGCACAGATATTAAATATTCAGCGTTTATTTCAAAAAAGATCAGGAGAGTCAATAGCTGGAGTCCTAGCCGAACCAAAATAAAAATAATTAGTGTATCCTAACAATAACTGTTAAATTTTAAACTTGCGTTAATCAGGAAGCAGGCACTCTGTGCAAAAACAGGTTAATCTCTTTTAACAAGATCAGAATAATAACTTTCTATTCTATGCTCTGGTAGTGGAGTTACAGGATTATTGTCTCGGTTAGCTCTACATTTTTCATTATACTCTTTAAGAATAATTCTTCTTTGTTCCTCATCAATCATATTAAGCAAGTCAGAAATGTCTTCTAGTGCATGTGGATCCTGAAAATCTGTTCCTGCAATTTTAAAGAAATAATCAATTTTTAGCAATTCAGCAGGTAGTCTGTATTTGGAATTGGAATTAGCACTAGCACGAATGTTTATTTTTGTACAATCATCATCTTTAAAATAAGGAAGATCAGTTTTAAACTGATTCATTGCAAATCTTACAAAATCGCTTCTATCTGCTGCTGATTTATGCTCTTCCATTGCAGTTGTATATGTTGCAATTTTTGCTAAGCAATATTTAAGTTTTTTAACATCATTAGTGTCTGATGGCAATAGTCTGAGATCAATATGTGGAAGTTTATCCATGACTTTCTTCATCCGTGGTGCTTGTAACAAAGACTCTCTAAGCTCTATTGGATTTTTAAATTCTCTTGCTGTCTTCTTATCCATAGGACTACCTGTACCATAGCCTGTAGTACCAGGAGATTGATAACCACGTGGTACAGCTGAAACAAATTCTGGCGATAATCCTGAATCCAGTCCTCTATTTAAATTATCACCAATAGTTGTTTTATCAAGCTCAGGTGATAATTGACTGTATAGTTTGCTTAATTCTCTCCAGCCGTAAGCATTAAATAAAGCAGAAAGTGGAAGACGAGTATGTGTCAGTTCATAGTGATTTAATAATTTTGGATCATGTTCTGCCTCGACTGCTTCTATAAATCCTCCTCTATCCAGCAATTTAAGATTTTTATAAATTGAACTTAGTACTTTTTTATTTAGTGTTGCTATTTGTTCCTGTGTAGCAGTACCATTTCTGTATTGTTTTATAATTTCCAGCTTAGACACCTCAGTTAAATCCTTTACCAGACGAGTTAATATAAAGCCAAGGTCTGAAGGACTTATATGAATAAGAGCACCGGCTAAAATGATATTTGAATCTGGTTTGCTTGTATCTGCTGAAAGACCTTCCAGTGGAACTACACATAACTCGAAAGAATCGTTAGCTGAATCATACTGTATTGGAGTAAGCTTTAGACCAAGAGGTATCAGTACTTCATTTATACAGTCTCTAATATTATTAACCTTCTTACCAACAAATAAATTATGCTTAATATAATTTGCCAGCCCTGGTTCACTCCGGCTTAATTTATCAAATCCGTAATATAGATCCTCATTTCTAAATAACAAACCAAAATAATTTTTTAAGACTTCAGCCGAAGATTTTCCAAAAGAGTTATTGATTTCTTCCTGTAAAGCTGACAGAGTTTCACTTTGAATCTCATTATTATCAGTCAAGAATTCTTTGATCAAATTAAAGGTCGTTTCCAAAAGACTATTTGTTTGTGTACGAAGTTTATTTATATATGATTTTGACAGAACATTTGCAAAACAATTGCCCTTTGAAATATTTTCACCAACATCCTTGCTTAGCTTTTTTGCAAAATTATTAAATAAATTAACCTGGCGTAAATTTTTTGGTGCTTGTGAAAGATAAGTCCAGGGTATAATTCCTACTATCCAAAGTAATCCGCGGCCCAGAATCCCTACTGTAGATGAAAAACCACCTTCACTGTTTTTAGTTACTTTTGTTAAATCAAATACTGCTACTGCTGCTGCTAGTACACTAAGCATTCCACCTATTGATGTGTTTCTCAGTGGAATTTTCTTATTATGAAAAGGAGCATATTGATACCACGAAACAGTCCTCTCCAGTTTATTAACTCTTGTATGAGGTATATTTGATATTGATTGCGTTGCTGGTAACATTAAAATACCTTAAAAACATTTTACTCTCTTCTTTGATATTATAAAATTAATTTCTTAATCTTCAATAGAAAAGGGGGTTGAAATCTTAAATAAAAATAAATATTGGGCTTTCGGCTGTTAGCTATTAGCTTACTTTTTTTCGTCTTCTTCTGTTAAGCCAGCCTTCATTTCACTGGCAGCAGATGTGAGAGAGTCCTTAAAGTTTCTTAATCCTTTTCCTAAATTACGCCCCAGCTCGGGCAATTTTTTAGGGCCAAAGATTACTAAAGCTACACCTAAGATAACTATTACTTCCGGGATTCCAAGATTAAATGGGAGCATAACACTTTTATTCTATCACTTAATAAACTCAAATGCCCATACAGCACCCGGTCTATGATACATGGATGCTCTAAAGTTCCCGTTTATGTCCCATGCTTCCGGAGTTCTGAACCAGTATCCCTTTTTCTCATAAACTATTGAATAAACTCCATAAGCAGTTTGCAGCGCTTCCTTTTTCAATCCTCTCAAATACATATGTGATGCAAGTGCTAAAGTAACCCCTGACCAGATCTCATTTGATTGTGTGTTTAATTTCCATATCTGGCTTTCAGGTAACAAACTCCCGTCCGGATTTATCCCGTTTATCGCACCGATATTTCCGTCTCCTGCTTTTATTACATTGAAATCAAAAATCTTTTTTAATACTTTTTCAACCCGGTCTTTCCGGAAAATATCTCCAAGCCCTAAAAGATCTGCATACCACTGTCCACAAAGCTGATCCGCCATTATAGCTTTTCCATGAGAACTTTTTGTATCATACAAATAATATTCTCCACTCCAAAGTTTAGCTTCCAGATTCTTTTTACCAGTTTCAAGCCAGCTGTCCAGGGGTTCGTAATTGTGATTTAAAATTTTTGCAATTTCAATAGCAGCCTTTAGTGCAGCCAGCCAGAGACCATTACAGTAAGTACTTGGTCCATGCATTGTCCAGTTATCATATGTCTGATCAGGAATATTATCATTTTCAATCAGACAGTCATTATCCCTGTCAAATTGTTTTAAATATTTAAGTGCATCTAAAACCGGAATCCAAGCTGCTCTTAGAAAATCAATATCTTTTTTTCCGGTAAAATAAAAATCCCTGTAAACCATAAGAACAAATTTTGAATTTAAATCTTTCCAGAGATTTATGTTTACATGACTGTATGCATTTATCTTTAAAAAAGGTTCTTCAAAAGGCGCTCCAAGATCGTGTGGCACTGCACCTTTTACTTTTCTTTCTGCTGTGGTTTTATCAAGAGGGTGATCAAAATATTTTTTATCTTTCATTTCAATATCAACTGTCTTGAAGTAGTCCTTCATTATCAGTTTTTCCAGATCAGGCCACAAAAATAAAAGCGGAAATGAACCATAAAACCTCACATCAAGCGTTTCATAAAACGGATAGTCATAACATTCAAGAGAACCAAAATGTTCTTCCTGTCTTCTTACTGAAACCATCTCTCTTTCTTTTATTTTAGCTTCACCGGATGAAACTTCAACCGGTCTGCCCGCAGTCCATATTGTGCCGCCGTTACTAAGGAAATAAAGTTCGTTAATTAAAAGTGTTTTAAACCAATCCGGCTTATCTCCTTTTAAAAAAGTTTCCTGCCATTTTTTAATTTCTGCTATCCATCTCTCATGATTATTAAAAGCTTTTCGCGCAATTCTTGTTACATTTCTTCCGTCTTTTCCAAAAAGGTTTGTATAACGTTTGTACCATTTTGTCCCAAAGCCAGAATCAAGAATAGGAAAATCCCATGCAAGAACAAATGTTACTGTTTTATTTTCTCTTGGTGCTAGTTTTACCTTTGTACAGATAGCACCCGGGGAATCTTTTAAATCTTTATTTTGTTTATTAGAAGGAGACATCAAAAGTATGCCATCCTGTGAAAAAGTATTCCAGACTTCTTTTCCGTCTCCGTCTTTTGGAAAAGCACTTACATAACTTATATCTACTTCCTGAGTCTGGCTAAAAATGCCCATTTGACCATATTTGTAAGTTTTTTCCTGAATCAAATTATCAAATATTAGTCCGCAAAAGACATTCTCCTGGTAAAAAACATTTTCTTTACTGCCAAAGAAGGATTCCCAGCTCCATAAAATTGAAACCTCTCTCTCTTTGTTTTTTGGATTTGAAATGTGCCACCTGAAAATAGCAAGCGGATAACTTGTTTCCTGATAGTTATGTGGAATTATCGGAGAAAACTGTTCCTGGATTATATTTAAATCCTTATACTCAAAATATGCTGTAGGATAAAGAGCATGATAAATCCCATTTGGTCTCTCAAAGCTCCACTTTGAGAGGGTTCCATCTTCAGGCTTACACTCATTTAAAATAAATACTTTTCCATCTTCATATATCCCAAACTGACAGGTAGAAATTATTTTGTGAACATGTTTCCCGACTTCAAGGTGCCATTCTGAGAAATCTCCTCTGTATGACTGAGAAAGTGTCCCTGCTCCAAATCCCCCCAGTGGCATTCCCTGGAAATATCCATCATCAAAGTTTGGTAATCCCCCTTCTGGTCCAATAACTTTTACTACACCTGGTGATTGAAGAGGTTCACCTATTTTTCGACTCCAAGCAATATCCGGAATTATCATGATTTTTTTATAACGCTCAGTGACTGCTACGCAGATCACTTCGCTATTATCTTTTTGACTTTAAGTTTGACAGATTTGCCAAATGAATTGGACAAATCCTTTCTTTGTTAATCATTATATTTATATATGACATATATTTTTCATATTGGTGCCATGGTTATTTAGTGTTGCTACATGTATATCAAATTTAGGGCTAAGGGCACCAAATAAATTTTAGAATCTTTTAATTTATTTTGCGTTAGAAAATTCTTTCTTTGAGGAATGATATTGGAGCAATGAAGCCAAAGAAAAGAAAATTCAAAAGATCAAAAAGGGGCAGACAAACCATGTTAGGAACTTTTAGTAATAAATTAGACAAAAATACAAGCATAATCAGTGTGATAATAATTTCATTAATTACATTATCAATAGCTTCGTCAGGTTTATTTGGTGTATTTAATATAAGCGGTGTGTTTAAACAGTAAAAAATTACGGTTTATTTGCTGTATCAGAGGCCTTGTACTCAGGTATAACCTGGCTTTTTAGAACTTCAGCAAGTGCGTTATTGGAAGCCTTAATAAGTAAGTTCTTGAAAGCCACTATATCTGGATCATTATCTTGTAAGCTACCCTTAAGTTTACGGAGGTAGATTTTTACTATCCTGTCTATTATGTTATATTCAATTATCTCGGAACTAAGTGCACTCGTTGCTGCTTCTAGAACTGGTTTGCTTCCAGAAGCATCTGCTACGCTCTTCCTAAGTGCAGCAAGACCTTCGGCACTTAATAGATCTTTCCCTTTTATAGACTTAGCAATATCTTTAAATATCTGTTCACCAATACCATCAGCTTTTAATGCATTAATAAAAAGAGTTGAAATATACTCAGTGAACTCTTTAGTTCTTGAAGCTTGAATTATACCTTCTTTTGCTATATCACCGCTATTATGTTGTAGCTGTTCTATCAAAGATTGTGTAAGTGCTGCTCTTAATTTTTGTAATTCTTCAAGATACGGCTGAGCAGCTTTTTTATGTGCATCGATATGAATTAAAATAGCATCTAATAGATTTCTGATTGAAATTACAAGGTCAGAATCGCTATTCGCTGTATATGCAATATCCTCTTTTTTAATAAATTCTTTTAAGGTTCCTTCAATATTTGGAAGATCAGACTCTTCTAATTTTTGAAGCTTACTTACAACAGTTGATAAAGTTTCATTTGTATGTTTTAAGTTTATATTTTTTTCAATCATTTTTTTAGTTACAAATCCTAATGTTCCACCGAGAGTAACATCAACAGCATCTTCAATAGTAAATTTTTCAGGTACTGGTATAGGATTTTCCGGGATATGCTCTTGTAATCTTTTTAATTGTTTCTTTCCGTTTATTACTAAACTTCCACCTGCTGCAATTGCTGCTAAATCAACTATTCTCTCAAAAAATGCTCTTCTGGTTATGTGCATTGTACAATCTCCTTCATTTTATTTTTAAATGGACTTTAAAGATCTCAAAAATTCCAGACTTAATCCCCCATCTAGGTTCATAAGGTGCTATTAAATCTTCACCTAGTTTATATAGTCTCGGTAGTGGAACTAGTGGTGTGTCTCCAATATTAATGCCCTTAATTGGTTTAGTTAGAATAAACATTTACTTTCTCTTTATTATTAATGAACAAAAATTCTAATGTCTTGTATTTTTTCTAAACTTAATCCCCATACAGGGTTATAAGAGGGTTGATCTATTTTTTTAGCATCATCATTAAAACTCTTCATTAATTTATACAAATCATCTCTTAGTTTATGCACGTTTCGTAAGTCTTCTTGATAAACAGTAAAACATTCTAACGTATGATCCACTCGTTTTTTTAGTTCTTCTCCTTTAAGTTCAGGTTCGTTTTTATTTAAATAGGTTTTAAATTTTTCAGTAATTTCTTTAGCTTCCATGGTGCTAAAAGTCCATGTATATAGAGTTCCTTTTTGTGTCATGCTAATGACTCTATGAAAGGCTTCTAATTGTTCTTCATCTGGTTTTTTGATTAAATAATCGTTTCGAGTTAATTCTATAAATTCATCACTTCTTTTAACAAGTTTAAAAGCAATATCTCTAGCTTTTAAAATATCATTTTCGCTATCAGAAACCATGTATAGATCTAAAAGTACATTGGGAAGAGAAGAGGAAGCTAAGCCTCCAAGCTCTTTTGCAAAGTCACGCTCTTTTTGTTCAACAATTTTTCTTTTCTCGTCTATTGCTTTTTTGACATTTATGTCAAGAGGTTTTACTGCCTGAATACCATTACCAGGTTTATCCTCATTTCTAGCACATCCGCTTGCTAGTGGAGTTGAAAATGCAGCAAACAAAGCTGCTGTTTTAAAAAAAATTATTTTCATGATTTACTTTTCTAATTGAGTAAAATACTAATCCACTTAACAATAAAGAGCAATATGTAAAACGTAAATTAGCTAGAGACAATAAATTTTTTAGTTGGGGGTTGTTTACTTGAAACTGAAGAGAGTTAAAATTTTAATTTCATTAATAAGAGATATAATTAAGTCTGAATACTGAAAATTAATCCTTAGTTCAAATACAAACGGGCTGTAGTTTAGCTTGGTAGAACGCTACCTTGGGGTGGTAGAGGTCGTGGGTTCAAATCCCGCCAGCCCGATAGTTTGATACAAACATTTTCTAAAGTGCGTTTCTGTTCATCCGAAAGCATGTTTGGATCAGTTTTATCCAGTTCACACCTAAGATATTCTTCTTCGATAGCTGGATAGTCTTCAATGATTGGAATGAACCAATCGTTTGGTTCTATGTGCAGAATACTATCTTTTAATGAAAAGTTCACACCTAGAGCAGTAGCTATTGCTCTCTTCTTCTGTATATCACCATGCATAAAATGGTAATGCGCATAAGTGGCAAAGTTGAATGTTTTTTCAGAAAGTTCTAACCAATCTTGAGCTCTTTCCTCAGTTTCTCTTAAAAGTTCCTTCAATCTGTTAACCTCACCTACTAACAGAGTCTTTTTTTCAGTATATTCTTCATCAGATATTCGCTCGCTTAATCTTAGGTCTAATAATCTATCTAACTGAGCTTGTGCTGCTACTAAAGTCTTATGTCTTGTTTCATATATGTTAGTTCTATCTTCTATTTCTTTTTTATTGAGTTCCTTGTGCTTATTAAGTAAAAGAGTTTTAATCTCAGGTATGATTGTTAGTTTTTCTATTTCTCTTTCAATTTGTTCTTCTAGAACTTCAGCTTTAACTTGTTTTCTTTGTGAGCAATTATAATCTTTCTTTTTTCTAGTACAGTGGTAATAATGGTAATCTTTTAACGTATTTGTCTTTTTTATAAGCTTGGTCTTGATGATAGCAGTGATTGAACATCCGCATTCACCACAACGAATAAACCCAGTAAATGGAAACTCCCTTGTCTTTGGTCTTTGCTTTCCTTTTTTACCTAGCATTACTTGAACTTTATCATATTCTTCAAGATTAATCATAGCTTCATGTTTTCCTGGCTCTGGTTGCTCTTGTCCTCTCCAAGTAATTATCCCAGCATAAAACGGATTAGTAAACATCGTATAAATAGCAGACCTGGATAGTTCTTTACCACCTAACTTTCTTGTTTTCTTTGTTTTAAATCCCCAGTTTTTATTTACAATATCTAATATCTTATTTGCTGAATAATTACCAGTAAGCATTAAATCCCACATTTTTCTTACCAGTTCATACCTTTCAGGGTCTTTTTCAATATAGCTTTCACCAGTCTCAATATTTCTAAAATTTATGTAGCCAATTTGTGGACGATTAGGAAAAATCCCTTTCCTTAACTTAGCGTCATGTCCACGGATAACGTTCTTGCTTAAATCCATTACATACTGTGTTGCCATTCCACTTTCTACGCTAAAAAGTAAACCTGCATTTTCCGGGAAATATTCTCTTTCAATAGTTCTAATTACTTTTATTATTCCTTTTTGAAGCATCCATTGAACCCTACCATTGTCCACAGGGTTTCTAGAAAGCCTATCCAGTTTCCAACAGAGTATTCCATCTGCCCTGCCGGATTCAATTTCTTTAAGCACTTTATAAAACTCAACTCTCTTGTCCGGGTCTTTAGCTGATTTAGATTCAGTAAACTTACTAACTACCTTATAATCAAGTTCCTTAGCAAGTTTTTCAAGCCTATAAATTTGGTCATCGATGGACTGAACCTGCCTAGTGTCATCTTCTGTGCTTTTCCTTGCGTATATAATATATTTAACTTTTTGATTGTTTTTTAACATTCCTGTACAAAGCCCTCTCCAAGCGGATTTCAGGTATATATTGTATAATGAGTTTTACACCAGAGTAAAATCTTTTTTATTCTCCTTCCATTCTTCTTTCATTTGTATATCCAAATGCTTTGTTTTGTGCTATAGAATAAGGATGGTTCCCTTCTACATCAATCAACTCATCAATAATTTGTTCAAAAATAGAATAGTCAGGAAGTTGTGCTAATACTTCTTTTTCTCTCTTTATTACTTCTTGAGCTTTTTCAAATAATTCTATATTTATTTCACCAAACCAAAAGTCTCTATTTCTTCGATTTGCCAAGTATCCTTCCTTAGGTAAGTCCTCTGACTCAATCTTGAAATCACCCATAAGTCCCCAGCCTCTGTCATTCTTAGATAGCCATACCTTTACTTTTTTCTTATTATTGTCCATTTTTTCCTCCTTTAAGTTTTTACTACCTTTACATCAGTCATTTTGACTTCTTCTTCAATTTCTCCAGAGTTTCTCTTACTTGTTGCCTAACATTCTCAGGCATAGGTACACCTTCTTTTTGTGCCTCATTTAACATATTTCTTTGCTCCTCTATTTGCTTTTTGTCTTTTTCTTTTTGTATTTCAGATACATTTTTATAATCCAGATAGTCTTTCCAATTTTCAAACCAATTTCCCCCACTCTTTATAAATCCCTTTTTAACAACATCACTTTTATTATAATTTTCTAAAGCAAGGTTAATCTGTCTAAAATCATCTTCATTTTTAACGCTAGATATAAAACATTCCATTGCCTTCTTCCTTCCATCCTTGTTTAAATACTTACCCCATATTTCCTCAAAAGAACTTTCCACGTCAAAACCAATACATTCATCTTCATTTTTATCTTTATCTATATTTTTATCTTCATCTTTATCTTCATCTCGTTCCGTAACAATTACGGAATGTCGTTTTGCTACTTGTGCTTTCTTTGTACTATCGTCAACAAGTTTTAACATTTCAGGTGCTTCCACTTTCAACATGTTTTCAGTTATTTCCCAACAGAGGTCAAGCTTCTCTCCAACATCTGTTAGAAAATCTCTCAACCTTCTTTTGTTAATTTTTAATGATCTGCACCACTCATTAATAGGCATTTCTCGATAACAGACATTAGGCTTATTTCTATCCATAGCCTGAGCTATCATTTCCAAAATTAAGCACCAGCGTGCATAACCATTTGAACCATGCTTACTTAATACATATTTCCCTCTGTCAGAAATAGACATATCTGACATGTGTTTAAACCATTTCATTGTTTACACCCAAGTCAAGCATCAACTGCCCACTTTTAATTGGCTCTTTCATTTTCCTTGCTAATCTCCTTCTATTATTTTTTATTCTTCTTGCTCTATTACATTTCTGCCTCAAAGAACGATCAGATTTTCCCTTAATCACAAACTCCATAGGATCGTGGTACTCTTTGCATTCATCACAATAGACAAACCCACATTCATTCGTCATATAATCACCTCTTCATTTGTTTTCATTTTCTAATTCAGGCGGTAAGCCTAACTCCTTTCTTCTTTCTTGTAATTTTTTATAACCTTCTCTTGTCATTGGGGAATATATCTCCTTCGTTAAAGCTAAAAATTTTGAATATATTGTCGAGGCCATCTCATAAGAAATTTCTTTTTTATAGTGTTTCTTATAGAGATCTCGCAGATTTTGTATATCACCCTCTGAAAGCATTTTTGAGACACACTCCTCTAATGGTGTCTGTAAGCACCTTTTCTGTGACCAAAGTTTACTGATATAATTGGTTTGTTAGTTTAATTAGTTGCCCTGCAAAAGCAGGGCTTTTTATTATTGAACCTCTACTAACTCCTTTTTCTTATTTCGAGACCATTTAAGGTAGGCTTTTTTTAGAAGCAGTCTTAAGTAAGCTGAGGTTGATAATGAACTATCTATTGCCATTTCTTTAGCTATAGAATATGCTTCGTTACCGAGACACAGACATTTAAGACTTTTGTCAGATGATCTAGTAATATTACTCATCACTTTCCCTCCTGTTTTTAAATACACTCTATATTGAAGCACCATTAAGACAGGAAATAAATTGCAATTAAATGCCAGAGGGTGAAAAACAAACAAACTTAGAATACAGAGAATCATTCACAACCCTTGTAAACATTAGTTCTTGGATGGGTGAAAATCTCTACAAAGAGGGTCTTAATATTTGTTGCTGAGACGATTAAGTTCATAAGGATGAATATTAGGATGTTTTTTTACAAGTTCTAAAACAGCATTCTTAAAATCTTCTTTCTTAAAATCTTTATACTTAATCATTAACTTCGCAAACTCTTTGTCATAACGCGATATCTTTGAAACTGGAATTAGGTTTAAAGACTTAGTATCAATATAGGGAATGAAATCTTTGTCCTTCAAGTTCTTAAATGCTTGTATTTTCTTAAGCATTACTGATGATGTTTTATTTATTAATTCCTTCATATTTTCTATATAAGAATAAAGTTTATTAGAATCATAAGGAGAATTTAATGTCATATTTTTAAGGATATTTTGCAATTCTTTAATTCTTCGCATCAAAGGATTAACAAAATCTCTAATGTATATTTTTTTACAATCTTTACTATTAATGTTTTTCCTACATAACCCATCTTCCATTACAGTTTTTTTATGCTTTTCAAAGCAATGCTTACATATACTTAATATCGAACTTTTCACTAGTAATGTTTGGTTTTTATTTTTAAACTCTGAATGAACATAACCTTTAGGGAAAAGATTTGCAGTAAGTTCTAAGTCATCCAACCAAGAATCTATAATTGGGAATGAATTCTCTACTATTAACTTTCTGTGTCTTTTTTTTAACAACCCTGAATAAATTGAATGCAAAATTGAAGATCTTAAAACTTTATTTATAAACAGTAATCTTGGAAGATTATTCAGGTCTTCCTCACTAAGCATTTCCGCTTTATTCATTAAGGATATTTCAAAAGGGAAAATCACTTCATAATAATTAATAATATTTTCAATTACAAAAAAATAATTATAATCATTATCAATTAAAGTCTTATCTAATCTAAAGAAATCATTGAATGAAAGATTATTTTCTTGCGTCTTTATATCGTTATCCATCTTTTCAATTACATTGTACATAAAACGCATATATAGATTATTCGTATTTAAATATTGGGACATTTCTAAATCTTATATACAAACTTATTATGAAAGTAGTATTATTTCAGTGTATAAATCCATACGCGGACATTCCTATCGATCAAACTATGTCTTCTTATGCCTTGAACACAGTTCGATTTTTAGACAATTTTAACCTTGATAAACTACTCAATACTTTTCAATAAATGTGAAGGCTTAACATCTAAAGCCTTTGCTAATCTAATAAGATTTTTTATTCCAAAATTTCGTGTGCCGAGTTCTATATCTGAAACATAGGTTCTATCCAGCCCTGCTTCTGCACCAAGTTTTTCTTGAGAGAATCCTTTCTTTTCTCTTAATGCTCTTATTATTTCCCCTATTAGTTTTAAATCTTTGTCAGGCTTAGACATATAGCCATATTTTCACTGTGAGGACTTTGCGTCTACGGACAATAGTCCTCAGCATTGGCTCAATACGCACATTTTTGCTTAAATACAAAAGCATAGTAATTGCCCTAATGAGGACATTGTTCTTGAGTGGAATATTAATAAAAACAAAGCAGAGATACTTACTTAAATAAGGTCACAATTTTGGCAATTATTATATGAATGCACTTTCACAAGCTACTATTGAAAAGTTGCAGTACTACGTTTATTTATTATGTGATCCAAGAACCAATAACAGTCCTTTTTATATTGGCAAAGGGCATGGCAATAGAATTAATGAACATTTGCTGGGAGCGCTTGAAAGCGATGGCAATAACGAAGAAGCAAAAATTACAACAATCAAGGAAATACAAGCTGCAGGACTCAGCGTTAGGCTTATTATTCTACGTCATGGGTTAACAGAAAAAGAAGCATTTGAGATTGAGAGTGCAATGATCGATTTCATTGGCAAAGAAAATCTTACGAACATAGTTCTGGGGCATTACTCAACGGAAAGAGGCATTATGACCTTGCAGGAAATCAAAGTTAAATACGAAGCAGAAGATGCAATTTTTGATGAACCGGTAATTCTCATTAATATTAATGAATTATATAATCAAAAAATGCAAATGAATCCTGTTGAAATATATGAAGCAACTAGAAAGTATTGGAAAATAAATCTAGACCGTACCAATAAAATCCGAATAGCGTGTTCTGTTTACAAGGGTATTATACGAGAAGTGTTTATTATAGATCGTTGGTATTTGTCAACAGTGCAAATAGGCAGGAAAGAGTTTGAGGGTAGAGTTGCAGAGAAAGAGATACGAGATAAATACATTTACAAATCTGTTGAAAAATATTGGAAGCAAGGAAGTCAAAATCCTATAAAATATGTTGGGCTCAAAGGTGGTTTACTAAAAGCTTAATCCTTGATTTTTCTTAGTTCTTTAATTTGCCTAACAGATGAACCACCAAGTAATGGTTTAACTTCTACCTGCCCTGAATGCTCAGTTTTAGCTCTTTTAACTAATTCTCCAGTAATTTTACCTTCGACTTTATGGCATTCGATAATTGCTCTTGCCGCTGCAATAACTTCTATATTCTTTGTAGAACCAACCATTAAATCATCAAGTCGTTTTTCTAAGTTCCTGGTCTTCTCTAAAACAGTCTTTATCTCTTCTTTTGTTTCTTGTTTTATCGTAGAAGCAATTTCAGTGTAAATCCGGTGTACGTTATTGTCTTTCTCAGGTTTCCAATTTTTACGCAGAGATTTGACCTTTATATTATTCACTGGCACTCTTGATTTATCTCGAGCTCGAATATAAGAGCCAGTATTTTTGTAAGTCTCTTCTGCAATGATCCACTGTTCTTTTGTATATTTAGCCATTTGTATTTATATTACAGCGAGTAGATCTTTTCATAGTGTTTTTTAGTATGCGTTAATTATGCTTACATTACACGTACTTCTAAGCACCTTATACTAAAGGCTAACTTTTTTAGTACGGATATAAGAAATTGATCTTTTTACAGTTTATATACATCTGAATGATTAAAAACTGCTCACCCAGATGATCCCCGGTGGCCACAGAACGCATTAATACATGGCCGTTTTGATGAAAGCTATGCTTGGCGTGGTTTCTGTTTGATTCTGATGCTAGAAGCTTATTAATTCAGTCTATACTGTCAATTTTTCAAAAATCATCAAAATATGCCTAAAATTGGATGAAATTTCATCCTTGACATTTTTTATTGAGTGCAGTATGCTATCTACATGCAGTCAAAACTACAAAGCATAGCTGACGTCTCTTCCATTTCTTCAGGCTATACATTCAGGGGACCTGTAGAAGCTGAAATTACGGGCGACATTTTTGTTGTACAAGGAAAGAATCTAATTGCTAATGCAGAGCTTTTTGATACAGCTAACTTTTCTAGGGTTTCTTCTATAGGAATTCGCAACCCTTATTTTTTGCAGCATAATGATGTACTTCTTACATCAAGAGGATCAGGCTTAGGTACTTTTCGATCTAGTTTATTCACATCTGATAAGAAAAACGTTATAGCATCCTCCTCAGTAATTATTATTCGCTCTAAAGATATTACTGTTATTCCAAAATATATTTCTTTATATCTTAACTCACCAGAAGGGCAGCAAGACTTACTTCAAATTGTTACAGGAGGATCTTACATACAAAGTCTATTAGTGAAGAACCTATCAGATCTTCTCATTCCAATTCCCCCTTTGCACATTCAAAAATCTATTGTCGCTCTTCAGGAAAATGTCTTTGAGCAAGAAAAGTTATTAAAAAGGAGGCAAAAAATTCAGCAAAACTTGGTTGATGCAAGTTTTATGAATTTGATTAATAAATAATATGATTACAAAAACTAAATATACACAAGAGAATCTAAATAAAATTCTTTGGGATGCTGCAGATTCATCTAGAACTCAAGTTGATGCAGGAATATATAAAGATTATGTTCTTGCCATGCTTTTCTTCAAATACTTAAGTGATTTGTCCAAAAAGAAACACGAAGAGTATAAAAAGCGTTTTGGAAGTGATGAAAAACGTATTGAAGAGAAGATGAAACTAGACCGCTTTTATATTCCACCAAAATCATCCTTTGATTACATCTATTCAATTATTGAAGAGGATAACTTAGGTGAAGAATTAAATAAAGCTCTCCACCGAATTGAAGATGCAAACAAACAAAAACTGGATGGTGTATTTAGTGTGGATTTCAATTCAGAATCAACACTTGGAAAACTTGATGAGAGAAATAAAATGCTTCGACATTTAGTTAAAGATTTTGCAAAAATAGATCTTTCTGATGTAAATGATGACATTATTGGCAATTCATACATGTACATGATTGAACGCTTTGGTACAAATGCTGGGAAGAAAGCAGGAGAGTTTTTTACAGTTAGGAATGTCGCACATCTTTTAGCTAAACTTGTGGAGCCAAAACCAGGCACTCGTATTTGTGATCCCTGCTGTGGATCTGGTGGACTACTTCTTCTTGCTGGTGAAGAGGTGGAAAAACAAGGATCGAAGAATTATGCTCTGCACGGACAAGAATCAACAGGATCAACATATCAACTTGCTCGTATGAATATGTTTCTTCATGGAAAAGATTCTACAAGGCTTGAATGGGGCGACACTCTTAATAATCCTTTGCTTGTAGAAAATGATTCTCTTATGAAGTTTGACACCATAGTATCAAATCCTCCATTTTCTTTGAAAAAATGGGGAGCAGAAAATGCAGAGGCAGATAAATACAAGCGCTTTTGGCGAGGTGTTCCACCAAAAGATAAAGGAGATTTCGCTTTTATTACGCACATGGTAGAAACGGCCAAACCAAAGAGTGGACGCATAGCCGTTATTGTTCCACATGGCGTGCTATTTCGAGGTGGTACAGAAGGAGCTATTCGTAAGCATTTAATAGAAGAAAATCTTATTGAGGCAGTTATTGGTCTTCCAGCTGGATTATTCCAAACTACTGGTATTCCTGTTGCTATTTTAATCATAGACAGGTCAAGAGAAAAAGGGGGCAAGAATGAAAACAATAAAGATGTTTTCTTCATTGAAGCTTCAAAAGAATTTAAAGCTAATAAAGCACAAAATATTCTTGCGATAGAGAATATAGAAAAGATTTATTCCACGTATAAAAACCGCAAAGATATAGAGAAATTTGCACGCAAGGTTAGTTTGGAAGAAATTAAAGAAAATGATTTCAACCTAAATATCACTCGCTATGTGGATACATTTGTAGAAGAAGCCCCTATTGATATCAAAGCAAACTTAAAAGAGCTTGAAGAAATGGAGCCTCAACTACAAAAGCTGGAAAAGCAAATGAATGAGTATTTAAAGGAGTTAGGAATTAAGTAATATGCTAATCAATAATTTAAATTTTGCAGGGCCCTACTATTATGATAGAAATTTTGATCAAGATTTTGCTTGCGTCTATGCAATAGTAGTCGGTAATAAATTAATCTATGTCGGGATTACAGACAGTATAAATACCAGGATGTCTGGACATCATAAGGTTGATTGCTGGAAAAGATATTCTAGTGATACTAAGATTCTTTATTTTTATAGAGAGTCAAATCAAGCTACAAGAGAGTCGATTGAAGCAGGCATTATTAAAGCTTATAATCCGCCTTGTAATGGATAAGAGTTAAGGTAAATAGTTTATGGCTTTATCTGAGCAACAAATTAAAAATTGGGCTAGAGCACTTTCAGAAACAGAGAACAGTAAGTGTGTAAATACTGTAAGTGCTATTAGAAAAGTACTAGAAGACCACTTTGGTTCAAAAATAAAAGTTTTCCTTCAAGGCTCATATGCCAATAGTACCAATGTTAGGCAAGATAGCGACGTAGATATTGTAGCTTGCTATCAAGATGCATATTTCCCTAACTATTCTTTTCTTGATCAAGTGGAAAGAGTAGTTTATGAAAGCAATGCAACAGCACATGATTATAAATTTTCTGAATTTAAAAATGATGTCATGATACTGCTGAGAAGTAACTTTGGTACCTCAGTAGAAAGAAAAGAAAAGTGTATTCATATCAAAGGAAATATATACAGGGTAAATGTTGATGTAGTACCTTGTTTTTTGCACAGCAGATTTATGCCGTCTGGTGTAACAATCGAAGGAATTGAATTACGCACTGATACAGCAAAGATACCTGTAAAAAATTTCCCAGATCAACATAAAGCTAACGGTCAAGAAAAAAACCAGTTAACAGATCAAAAATATAAAGCTGTTGTTCGAATATTAAAAAACTGTAGGAATTTTCTAATTGATAATAATCATATAGATGAAAAATTTATGCCTTCATTTTTTTTAGAGTGTATAGTTTGGAATGTACCAAATAGTTGTTTTATGAACGACTCCTATAAAGAAATGACAAATAATGTTATTAGCAAAATCTATGATGATATGTCAGTCCAAGAAACTGCTAATAATTATGCTGAAATAAGTGATTTAATATGGTTATTTAAAGGTCAAACAAAAAGAACACCTGCTATTGCTAATCAATTTCTAAAACAGGTGTATGGAGTAATTAATTAAATATGAAAATAAATGATGAACAAAAAGTAAGTGTTTTAATGCAGGCTTTAGAAGAAAGATATAGATCAATCCATGCTATTCGAGAAAGAGTTCAAACTGTCTCAATTTGGATTCTTGGCATTTTATTGGGTACTAGCGGTTGGTTATTTCAATCCAATATACGCTTTGATATGTGGTACCAAAAATTATTTTTAATAGTTCTCCTGTTTATATTGTGGGGAACCTTACGATGGTTTTACTTTAATGACTTACAAAAAGGTTTTAATACTCAAAGACAAGTAGCAGCAACAGTAGAAGATTTATTAGGCTTGTTCAATAAAAATGTTTACGGTTCAGTAGAACCTATTTATCCCAAGGAGTGGAAAAGTTCCGGAGAGAAGGGATCGGAAGGTAAATTCTTTGACAATACTTATAACTTAATTGTTGTTGGGTTTGGTGTTTTGTCACTTGTAATAGTGTTTCTAAAATAATTATGAAAACTAATAGTTCAAAAAATGATATATCTAAAGGGTGGTGTACAACAAAACTTGGAAATATTGCTGTTATTGTTATGGGACAATCTCCAAAAGGAAGTTCTTATAATAAAAATGGTGGTGGAAAACCACTAATAAATGGACCTACAGAATTCACTGGTTTGTATCCAATTAAAATACAATGGACTACGACGCCAACGAAAATGTGTGAGATAGGAGATGTTCTTCTATGTGTTCGCGGAAGTTCTACTGGTCGCATTAATATTGCAAATGATGAATACTGTATTGGTAGAGGTGTTGCAGCAATACGTGCATCAGGTAAAACCTCGCAGGCTTATCTGAAACAGATGGTTGGTTTAATTGTTGAACAAATACTTAAACATACTAGTGGATCTACGTTTCCAAACATAGATAGTAGTTCATTAAAAAAGATTTCTATTGTACTCCCACCTCTCACTGAACAAAACCGCATTGCTTCAGTTCTTGAAACATGGGATCAGGCTATTGAAAAACTGAAAAGAAAAATTGAAATCAAAAAGCAGATTAAAAAAGGGTTGATGCAGAATCTTCTTGCTGGAAAAAGAAGGTTAACAGGGTTTAAGGGAGAGTGGGAAACTGTAGAAATTGGTGAATTATTAGACTATGAACAACCTACTAAATATATTGTTAAAAGCACAGATTATGATCATGTTCATAAAACACCTGTTCTGACAGCTAATAAAGGATTTATTCTTGGGTATACAAATGAAACTAAAGATATATACAAAAACTATCCAGTCATCATTTTTGATGATTTTACTGCAGATAACAAATTTGTAGATTTTGCTTTTAAAGTAAAATCATCTGCAATTAAAATACTATCTCCTAAAAATCAAAATGTTAATTTAAAGTTTGTTTTTGAAAAGATACAATTAATAAAATTTACTGTTGGACAGCATAAACGACACTATCTATCTGAATATCAATATATAACTATAGACATTCCTTCTATCAAAGAACAAACTGCCATAGCAAATATCCTGACTACTGCAGATGGAGAAATTACTACACTTGAAAAAAAACTATTTATTCTAAAAAATCAAAAAAAATATTTATTAAATAATTTAATTACTGGTAATATTCGTACACCAGTGAAATTATTAGAGAAGGTGCAATCATAAAGTTATGTTAGAAAAAGTAAATTTTGATGAAGCACGCCAATCACAACTCCCATTCATAGAGCTTCTCTTGAATATGGGGTATACATATGTTTCTGCTGAAGAAGCATTGAGACAACGTAGTGGGGACACTTCTAATTTCATCCTTTCAGATATTGCAGCTCAGAAACTTATGGAAATAAATGAATATGAAGTCGGTGGTACTGAATATAAATTCAGTGAAAAAGATGTAAGAGATGCCATAGACGAACTCGAACATATTCAGTATGAAGGGTTAATTGATACAGCTCAAAAAATCTATAACATAATCATGCCAACAAGTGGCGGTAAAACAATTAAGATTAATCATGGTGGCAGAAAAGTATCAAAGAATTTCAGGTTTATAGACTTTGAGAATGTTAGGAATAATGCTTTTCACGTAACTGCTGAGTTTGTGGCAAGTGGTAAGCAGAATATTCGCCCTGATATTGTTTGTTTTGTAAATGGTATCCCTTTTGCTATTGTCGAAAACAAAAAATCAAGTGTAGAAGTGAAAGAAGCTCTTAGTCAAATGAATAGGAATCAAACACCTGAATATTGTCCAAAATTATATACTTATGCTCAGCTTCTTATAGGTACTAATGGAAAAGAACTGCAATATGGTACTACTGGTACACCAAATAAGTTTTATGCTATCTGGAAAGAAAAAGGAACAGATAAAAATGATTTAGATAAAGAAATTAGTGCACTTATTAAAAAACAAATAGATGTTAATGTATATGCCAAGGTTTTAGAAGATCTTAATGGTTATATAGAAGGTCATAAACAAAGAGTTGATAGGTTACCTACTGAGCAGGATAGAGGAGTATTTTCATTATTTGAGCCAAATCGACTTTTAGATCTAACTAAAAATCATATTATTTTTGACGCTGGAATAAAGAAAATTTCACGCTATCAGCAATATTTCGCTATTCATAAAATACTTAGTCGAGTTAATGAAATTGAAACTACAGAACAAGGACTTACTCGACGAAGAGGTGGACTTATTTGGCATACACAAGGATCTGGAAAATCACTTACTATGGTGATGTTTGTAAAAGCACTTATTGAAGATCCTCATATCTTAAATCCTAGAGTAATAATCGTGACTGATCGTAAAGATTTAGATAAACAAATTAAAGATACTTTCAAAAATTGTAATCTTAAAAAAGAAGTTATTCAAGCAACAAGTGGTCAAAACTTAGTTGATCTTATTAAAGAGAAAGATCTATCAGTAATCACAACTTTAGTGCAGAAGTTTAATTCGGCTGGAAAAAACAATGTGGACTTTATTGATGATGATAAAAATATCTTCGTGCTTATAGATGAAGCTCATAGAACTCAGTATGGAATATCTAATTTTGAAATGACTCGTATTATTCCAAATGCGTGTTATATAGGATTTACAGGCACACCTTTAATGAAGAAAGATAGAGAGAGTTGGAAGAAATTTGGAGATTATATTGACAAGTATACGATTGATGACGCTTTGGCTGATAACATTATCCTGCCTCTGATTTATGAGGGAAGATATGTGGATCTGGTTCAAAATCCAGAACAAATTGATAGGCACGTTGAACGCCTTACAGAAGGATTAAGTGATAAACAAAAGAAAGAATTACAGCGATATGCAGGAAGCAAGATTATTAAAAATAATCCTCAGCGTATCACGGAAATTGCTTTTGATATTGAGAAGCATTTTATATCTAACTTTCAAGGCACAGGACTTAAAGCTCAAATAGTTGCACCTTCTAAATTTTCTGCAATTCTTTTTCAAAAGTTCTTTGAAGGTCGTGGAAATATAAATACCGCAGTAATTATTTCTGATGAATATGAAGATGGGGACGAAGAAGATCTACACAAAAAGGAAGTCGTAAATTATTTAGACAGTATTAGAAAAAATCATAGTAGTGTTGAAAAGTATGAGAAAGATGTTATTGATAGCTTTAAATATAACGATGCTGGTATTGAAGTAATAGTAGTAGTGGATAAACTACTAACAGGTTTTGATGCACCAAGAAATACAGTTCTATATCTTGCAAAAGATTTGCGCGACCATAATCTTTTACAAGCAATTGCTCGGGTGAATCGTCTATTTGAAAATAAAAAACTTCCCAAAACAGCTGGTTATATTATTGATTATTCAGAAAATGCCAAGAATATTAAAACAGCAATGAAGCTTTTCGGAAATTATGATGATGATGATATTAAAGGAGCTTTAATTGATGTCAGCGATAAGATTCAAGAATTAGAACAAAGCTATTTCTTTCTCCATGATTTGTTTAACGAAATTAAAGAATCTTCTGATGATGAAGTGTATTTGCAATTCCTTGCTGATGAGGCAAGGAGAAAAATATTTTATAATGCTCTTAATAGGTTTATTAAAAATTTAAACGAGTGTTTTGTCCTTCAGGATTTTGTTCATGAATTTAAGAATCTTGATCTCTATAAACGTGAGCTTAAAAAGTTTATGGAACTTCGTAAATCAGCAAGCTTAAGATATGCTGAACGAATTAATCTTTCTGAGTATAAACAATCTCTTGTCAATATTTTAGATAAGTATGTTGACGCAAGAGGCGTGGAATTGCTAACAAAACAGGTTAATATTACTGATAGAAAGCAATTTGAAGAAGAGATAAGGAATCTAGGTTCTGATAAGTCAAAAGCAGAAGCAATTGCTTCACAGACCCAAAAAACTATTACCGAGAAGTATGATAAAGATCCTGAGTTTTATGAAAAATTCTCAAAGAAGATTTCTGAAATCCTTGCAAAGATGCGACAAGGTAAGCTTGAAGATATTGAAGCATTAAAACAATTAAAATTAGTTAGCACAAGTGTAATAAATAAAGAAGATGAAAGCCTTCCTATACAAGTTGAATCACAAAAAGGATCAGATGTATTTTATAGGAATTTGAGAGGTCAATTTAAGCATTTAAATGTTAGCGAGGATATCTACATCTCAATTATTCTTGATATTTTTTCTCTTATTAAAAAAGAGGCCATTGTTGACTGGTATAAGAACAATGATGTCAAACGAAAAATTCGTAACAGTATAGATGACTACTTATATGATGTTGTTAAAGAAAAGAAGGGCATAGATATTAAATATGATGATATTAAAATTATTATTGATGATGTAATGAAGCTAGCAGAAAACAACTTTGATTTATTTTTACAGACATATGAAAAAATTTAATTTTGGAACATTTGCATACGAATATGAACTTATCAAACAAGATAGTAAAATACTGAGTTTGACAGTTACACCTGATCTAAAAATTATAGTGAAGTGTCCAAAGCTTGCTGATAATGAAAGAATTGAGAATTTTTTGAGGAAAAAATGGTTTTGGTTAGAAAAGCAACTTTCTTTTTTTAGAAAGTATCAAAAGAAAATTTATGAAAAAGAATATATCTCGGGTGAAGGGCTTTTATATCTTGGTAAACAATATAAGCTGATTGTAAAAAAAGGGGAATATGATTTTGTCTCAGTTACCCAAGGAAAATTAAATGTTTGTACTACAAAGCCACTGTCAGATAGCAGTACAAACAAGAAACTTATTGATATGTGGTTTCAAGACAAGACAAATATTATTTTCCAAGATAGATTTATTGAGATGTTATCTAGATTTAATTACAAAAACAGACCGAAGCTTTATATTCGAGAAATGAAGAGACGTTGGGGTAGCTTTTTAAATCAAGATAAAATATTTTTAAATCCTAAGCTAATTCATGCATCAAAAGATTGTATTGATTATGTAATTGTTCATGAACTCTGTCATTTGAAATATAAAGATCACAATACAAAGTTTAGGCATTTACTTAATGAAAAATATCCAAAATGGGAAAGAGTAAAGGAAAAACTTGAACTTCTAGGTGCTGGATTGCATTAAGTAATCTAAAATCCACTGCTTATATATTTATATTTTTAGACTACTCTGGGTTGGTTGGATTATTCATTAAATAAGTTTTAAAATGTCCAACCCACTTCCCATGATAAAGCAAATTCACCCCTGTATATATAGTGAGAAGCACTAGGGGGTAAATCATGCAGCAGGAGCTAAATCCGGTATGTAAATATGACCTTTATGCTCCATTAATTTAGTTCTCACTTTGTACCTGAGGCCCGACGTTTATCTTAACCAAAAATAATTACGTCAAATTCCTAAGCATATCTTAGTTTATCGACAATAAACTGGTTCAGACTTTTATTTTCATTTTTTGCTTGCAATTTTATTTTTGTTTCAAGAGTTCCTGGCATTCTAAGTGTAATTCTTTTTTCGCTTTCAGTTAATGGTTTAGGAATCTCATGTCCATCTATTAAAGCAGTTTCTATCCAGTCGTACATGGCATCTTTTATATTCTTTTGAGCTTCGACAGGTGTTTTTCCATGTGATAAACAGCCTGGTAATTCAGCAATTCTACAAACATAGTAAGTCCTATTACTGTCTTCCTCTGGAGTAACAATAAACGAATATGGCAAATCTAAATATTCTTCTACATTTTGTTTTTTATTCTTTTTCATTTTTGTTCTATCCTCATTTTTCTTGTACTGTTTTTATGCAATCTTTTACATAAAATGATTTAACTCTTTTGCTTGGGTGATCTACTGCAGCTCCAACTCTTTTTTCTCCTTTACGAAATATATAATGCCCTCTTGAACCAACTCTATAAGTGAATCTATGATATTCCATAAATCTTACAAGCTCATTGATTTTTACATCATTTTGATTGTTTAGTATTTTCTTAACAAGCTTTTCTATGGAAACCATATTAAGGAATTATATCATTGTGACATTAAATCTGATGTCACACTAAATATACCCAGTTATCATTAAAGTCTAATTAAATATGGTATTCAGGCTAGATAGCACCAAATTATGCAACTTCCTCTAAATCCGGTATATAAATATGCCCTTTATACTCCATTAATTTAGTTCCCGCCCTTTCAGGGCGAGGCTCGCTCAGCAGAGCTGAGCGGCTCACTTTGTCTCTAATGTCCAATTTTAATCTAAGTCAATATCTAAATGTAAAATGACTCCTCTTGATATACTTTCTAGCTCTTGATTATTAAGTCTACCAATATT
>MFRN01000042.1 GCA_001784585.1 Candidatus Melainabacteria bacterium RIFCSPLOWO2_02_FULL_35_15
ATCTATCGTTACTAATGCCAGTCTAAACTTTTCAGGTTCATTTCTTGAACATAAGATTTCATTTTTTGTAAGTGTTACTTCATCCTTAGTATGCCACCTGCCTTTTACTTCAATGAAATATAGTGAGCCTGTATTTGGATCTTTTGATTCAATATCATAACCAATTCCACGCTCTTTTGAAACATCTCTTGGTACTCTCCCTATGGATTTCTCAATGCTAATCACAGCTTGCATCGCTGCTTTTTCAATTTTCTCTCTTTCTTCAAATGTGAGAACATCACCACTTATTCCTTCTTCACCTTTCAGTTTTTTAAGAAGTCCTTTTGGAATAATAATTGCTCCACCTCTAATTTGTGGAGGTAAGGCACTGATTTCCCTTTCTCTTTCAAGCTCTTTTAATCTTCTTTGCAATCTTTCCTCTAATTCTTGAGCACGAGTTGCTGCATTTGAAGAACTTAACTTAGTGTTTCTTCCTGCTCTTTCCTGCATTTTTAATTCTTCAGCTCTATGATCCCAAAAGTTTATTTCTCTTTTTAGTCTAGAAGTAACTTCAGCTTCAACTTTTTCAATTTCTTTTAGCCTACGATTTTTAACTTCTTCTAAATGCTCTGGTACTAAATTTTCAATGGCATAAGAAATTATTTGGGCTTCAAGGTCTTTATTTAGCCAGTTAGTTTCTATTTCAGATTTTAGTATCTCAAGCTCATTATCTTTGATAGGAGTGTAATCAAGGTAAGGTGCTGCACCTGCACTATTTAGCTTGCCATTTTGATCTATTTCTGTAAATTGAAACTTTTGAGATACTACCTGATGAATCCCATGTTTATTAGTTCTACCATCTTGAATAACCTGTTCAAGATAGAACAATACTCTACTTTCTTCACCATCATCATTCTCATCAATTAGCACTGTACCTTTCTTAAGCAGGTCTCTATATCTTTCGAGGATTAAATCAATAGTGCAGTCAAGGAGTGGATGCCCAGGACAGATAAAAGCAGCAAGAGGAGGTTCTTTTATTTTGTCTTTTTCAAAACAAATCCTTTCATATCGTGATTGGATAGGATTTCCAATTCCTATTAGCCTGTCTCTTTCTTTAATTGAACCTGGTACATATGTTATTTCAAATCTATCTTCTTCTCGTGGATAACACTTCCCCCCTAGATGCTCAAAAGCTTTAAGAAAAAAAGATTGAATAAAGTGCGGTTGAAGTCTCCTAGCTTGAGCCCTTTCCATCTCTTCACGTATCTCTTGGACTTTAGTTTTATCAAGTGTATTCTTTACTAAAGCTTTTTCTTCTAGTAGTTCTACAAGTTTATCGCTGTTAACAGCATTTTCTATAATTTGTTCAAGTTTAGCTTTGACAGTAGGATCATCACCATATCTTATTGCTTGAATTAATAAATCTCTTAATGGATATTCATCAAATAAACGTCCAAGCACATTGTAGACTTTGCCGCCTAAACTTTCTCTTGCTTTTTCTAATTTTTTTAAAAGAAGATTGTATACTTCACCCTCTCTTGTTTCAGATGCAACCAAATTCCATAAATGACACACTTCTGTTTGACCGATTCTATGAATACGTCCAAATCTTTGTTCTAGCCTATTTGGATTCCATGGGAGATCATAATTAACCATTAAATGAGCTCTCTGTAAATTAACACCTTCACCAACAGCATCAGTTGCTACTAATATAAGTACATTTTTATCATGGGTAAATCCTTCAATAAGTTTTTTGCGTTCTTCTCTTAAAAGCCCTCCATGTATGGCAATTACTGCTTCATTATTTCCTAGCCTGTTTTTTATTTTACTCTCCAAGTATTTCAAAGTATCTTTTGACTCTGTAAATATAACTAGCTTTCTCCTGTTTCCACTTTTATCAATCATTAGTGGATCATCTAGGATGCTGTTTAATTGAAGCCACTTAGTATCTTTACCAGAATTACGCAATTTTCTTGCTCGTTCTTCAAGATTTTTAAGAGTTTCAATTTCTATTATTAATTCTTCAACATTTCTTGATGCGGTTGCTCTATCGAGAATTGTTTCTTCGACTTTATCAACTTCAGCTTCTGGAGCATCTTCTAAATCAGTTATATCTACTTCGTCTTGTTCATCTTGTTCAGAAGAAAGCACTTGTTCTCCTCTTTGTAATAACACCTCTTCATTAAGTCTTCTTTCAAGGCGTTCTCTTCTTCTAAGCAATGATTGATATATAGCTTCTGGAGATGATGCTAGTCTTCTCTGTAATGATTGCATTGCAAAACCTACATTAACTCTTTGTGTTGGATTTTCATCTGAGAATCTTTCTACTCGATTCATTTCCTCTCTTACATAATTGGTAACTTCTGCATATAGAGCAGCTTCTTCATCAGAGAGCTTGTAGTTTAGAGTGTATGCTTTCCTTTCAGGGAATAGAGGCTTCCCGTCAAACTTAACTAATTCTTCTTTTACCATCCTTCGCATCAAGTCACTAACATCAGTTTTATGAACACCGTCTCTAAACTTACCTTCAAATCTATCGCTGTCTATAAGCGCCATAAACAATTGAAAGTCTTCTTCTTTTCCGTTATGTGGGGTTGCAGTCATTAAAAGAAAATGTCGGCATTTTTCCCCAAGAGTACGCCCAAGCTGGTATCTTTTTGTGAAATTGATTTCACCACTAAAGCAAGTGGCAGACATCTTATGGGCTTCATCACAAATAATAAGATCCCAGTCCTTAGAGGATCTAAACTTTGCTTGAAGATGTTCATTTCTACTAAGCATATCTAGACGAGCTATCAAAAAGCCAGAATCTTGGAATGGATTATCTAAAGAAGCTTCAATTTTCTCCTTTGTTAAAATATCAAATCTTAAACCAAACTTTTCATATAATTCATCTTGCCATTGTTCCACTAAATTGCCAGGTGCTACAATCAAACACCTTTCAACATCTCCTCGTATGAATAATTCTTTAATTAATAAACCAGCCATTATTGTTTTTCCTGCACCAGGATCATCTGCTAGTAAAAATCTAAGTGGTTGTCTGCTTAGCATGTTTTCATATACAGCAGTAATTTGATGAGGTAATGGTTCTACGAGGGATGTGTGTATAGCAAGGTAGTGATCAAACAAATAAGCCAATTTAATTCTGTATGCTTCGGATACCAATCTAAATAAACTTCCATCCCCATCAAATGACCATGGAAGTCCTTTTTTGACCACTTCTAATGTTGGTTCATCACTTCTATAGACCAATTTGTCTTTAGGCCTACCAGTTGAATCTTCATAAACTACTTTTATAGCTTGATTACCAAACCATTCAACATTAACAACCTTAGCCGTACCATCACTAGATAGGCCTTTTACTATTGAGCCAGTTTTTAATTCTTCAAGCAGTGCCACGATTTATAACCTTTTGTTTTATATCCTTATTTAATAGCCAAATAATATATTAACAAAATTCTGCGTAATAGTTCGCAATTGGTTAGTCTTTTGATGAATTGGTATTGATTTTAATTTAGGAGGTAACTGATTATGCTAGAAACACTTACAACAAAAGACATCGCTCAAGATTTAAAAAAATCAACCAGGAGCATCCAAAGGCTGCTTGAAAAGAGAGAAATACCTTACATTAGGGTTCCATTTAGAGGAGGCTTTACTTATAGAGTTCCAGTTTTTGCATATTTTGAATGGAAAGAAAAAATCTTAAATAGTAAGCTGCAGCAATATGAACATCTATCAAATTTTGATAGAGTGTATGAATTAAAACGTGAGTGGTTAACCTGGGGCAGAAACGGTTTGTTAACTGGAAAACCTTTTAGTGAAGTAACAATTTCTTCTTATGATTATTTTTTTGATTATTACATTGAGCATTTACCCAGAAGATATCATAGGACACCACTTGTTTCGCTTGAATATGCGAGATTAGTTCTGGGTAATCTAGATCCTAAAAAATACAGCTTGAAAGGTAATATTTATAAAGTTCTTAGATCTTTTGTTAAGTTTTTGATTGCTAAAAATCACGCTAATAATGAGCTGCTAGTTGATTTGGAGAAAGTCAAACCCAAAAGAGCTTATCCTCCAGTACGCCTGCATTGTACAAGTGAAGATTATGAAAGATTGTTAGATGAGGCAAGTAAAAGAACTTTTGGGCAATCTGAATATGATGCAATTTTGAATAAAACTCTAATTGCAACATTAGGTTTTACTGGATTAAGATCATCTGAATTATGTAATTTAAGAATAGAAGATGTGGATTTAAACAAAAGAACAATTTTTGTCTATTTAGGAAAAGGTAGAAAGAACAGGTGGCTTGGAATATCAAGCAGGTTATTAAGTTACTTAACTGATTACAAAAATGCTAGACCAGAAACTAAACTGAACAATTTTCTTATCACCTATTCAAAAAATATAAAAGAATATGTGCCTTTGAATAAAAGTACACTTCATCAAAAGGTTGAAAGATTGTCAAAGAGACTCGGAATAAAAATCAATGTTCATGGGCTCAGAAGAACGTTTGCCAGTAATTATGCTAATGCCGGAAAACCACTCAACATGATTTCACTAGCACTAGGGCATTCTGATCTTAAAACTACAAAAGGATATCTTATGACGACAACAAATGAAGTTATTCAGGAGATGCAAAGGTGGTAGTTTGAGTTTGCTCACCAGGATTATATCTGGTGGCCCCAGAACACATTAATACATGCATCTTTTAAGGAAAGCTATGTCTAGTGTGGTTTTTGTTTAAACATGAGGTCGCTGGCATTCTTAGAAATTTCCCACTTATAGTCTAATAAAATGCTCGAAGAAAGAATTAATGCTAATTGGGCTTTGGATTTGAAGGAGTAGAATTTTAATATTTTTTATGACTTAGTGATTACTGGATCTTTATAATCAATTTTTTTATTAGCCTTCTTTATTAGATCTTTAAAATATTCTTCAAGAAACTGATATTGTTTATGACACCTATAATCTAGCCCAGCCTTTTCACAATATTTTGCAATAATTTCAAAGGGTTCATATCCCTGAACCTTCTCCCCGATCTCCCTATCTTGATAGCCATAAGCCCCCTCATACATCCTCTGAGGACTTATATCATCTTTACCAAGCACTCTCATATAAAAACAGTTAATTGTAAAAAGCTCATTTAAGCACTCGATAAATAATTTTTTGTTTTCAGCAAGTAGAACTATTAACAATTCAAATTCATCAGGTGATATTACAACAAAATTAATTTCTTCATCATTAATATTACCTATTTCTTTTCTTTTATCGCTTGACAAAAATTTCAAACAATCATTTTTCACATTTTCATATGGAGTATTAATATCATATATATTTCTGTAAGTGACAATAAAAGGGAAAAATCTTTTTATGTGTTTAAACTCATTCTGAACTTTTGTTTCTGATAACTTAGTTTTTAGTATTTTTATATGCTTAAACACCTGCAAGACTATTTCTAAAAGTCTTTTTTGTATATTAGTCCACTCGTTTTGATTAGGGCTTTCTCTACCAGTTATCACACCTTGCATTCTGGTTGTAAAATTCTTACACTCAAACATAACTGCAATATCATCAAATAATATAGAAATATCTGCAGGCCCATCCCACCAGCTACCTTTTATTTCTTCGTAATATTGTTTCTCATATAGAATTTGATATGTTTTATTTAAGAATCTATCTGTAACCTCCTTGCAGTAATTCTCAAAAGCTTTTCCAAACCAATGAGTAAATTCCATTTTATCCTGATCAAACAATATTCTTGAAATAAAT
This sequence comes from Candidatus Melainabacteria bacterium RIFCSPLOWO2_02_FULL_35_15, assembly GCA_001784585.1. Taxonomy (GTDB): domain Bacteria; phylum Cyanobacteriota; class Vampirovibrionia; order 2-02-FULL-35-15; family 2-02-FULL-35-15; genus 2-02-FULL-35-15. Next base: position 5,752 of record MFRN01000042.1, read on the forward strand.
TCATTGTAGAAAAATTCAAACATCTTCGGAGATGGACACATTATTTGTTTTTTATCATAATAAAATAATGGCTTATGTCTAAGTACATTTGGCATTACTGTGTGCAATTTATAATAAAGTTCTTTGCCGTCTTGTCCATCAGAGTTAAGCTTGTCTATCTGTTCTTTCATTATCTGTTCATATAGGCATTTAAATTCAGTATGATTTAATGTAAGTAATTTAAAGAATTTATCATTAGTGTCTTTATCAACAGAGACAACGTCAGAATCTAATAGATATATATCTTTATCCAATGTATTGTTTTTAAAAAGCATATTTAACTCGTAATCAATTCTCATGCATAATGTAACAAATACATCATGTTCAATTCCATTTGTTGCAGTCTTAAATCGATCCTTATAATCATAGGATAAATCACCTTGTTCTAATATTTTTAACATTCTCATTAATTTTTTGTAATGAGGGAAGTTATCATAGGGATATTGAGTGTTTTTAATTCGCCTGATCATAGCAGCTGTTCTTTGGTCATTTGTAAGGTTATCCTCATCTAATATGGGATCGATTTGTTCAATTAATAGACGTTGGAATTTATACAAATCAGGGAACTCCATAAGTTCTCTTTTATGCTCATTGCTTAAATAAATTGCTTGCTGAGACATATATGCTAATTCCCATTCTGGTAAAAACCCTGGACTAAAAAAAATATCATCAGGACTTAAACCAGTTTCTTGTATCGCAGACTTTGGATAGTACTTAGTTTTAGCGGCCCTGCTAAGCACTAAAAGTGTTCTTTGAAGATTTAAACGCTTCAATTGCCTATTAATTTCCTTAATTGCAGGGTCTTTTAAATTTTCACAATCAAATAAGTAATTCATATAAAACTTGCCAATTTAGAATTCTATCAATTTCCCTGGATTAATATTTATAAAAAGCTATACTTAATTATTAGTACAATTCTAGTAAAAAGTGGATTAACACTTAAATCTGTTTGCTAGCATGGATTTACAAAAGACAATTAAATCATTAATTAAATATTCAATAGAGGAATTATTAAACTGGATTCTTGCAACTAGTATTCATCCGTCCAATCAACGCTTTTGTTTTAATTTAGAACTTTTATTTAAACTCTTGATATCCATACAACCAATTGAATTTGAGAATCAAAATATAACAAGAGAAGATTTTATTAAAATAATCAGAGTTTTTTCTGAAGAAACTCAAAGTGTAAATCATATAGTTGATTCTCAAGATTTCAAGAATCAATCAGAACTAGTACCAATTTTTGTTAATGGTAAAAAGTATTATTTCTTTTATGGGGCTATGAGTGCTCCCTACAAATTGGCTAAATGGTTCTATGAAAAGTACATAGACAATGAAGATTTAGAGAAACACAAGGAATTGAAAGATATATTAAATTGTTTTATTTTAAGCTTAGAGTACCAAACCAAGCTTCTGGAAGTAATTAAATCAATAAACGAATCTGGCAACATCTCTGAGAATGAAATGCATGTGCCATCTCAAAATTTCTACGACAGGTTATTTGCTGTATTAAATACTAATAGATTCACTAGTATGCTACCGTCTGATATACAGAAATATAACTTGCTTCAAGGTGAAAACCATCTTTCTGATATATGGGCAGAATTGAATGCTGACAATATTTTAAGCAGTATAGTAGTCCAGCTAAATAATGGTAAGCTATTTTTTACTTTGCCTCAGCTACATATTGAATCATTGCATATACTTGCTTGTAGGCTGATAAATGAATCGGAGAATAAAGAAGAATTAATGAAGGAACTAAATAATAATTTCTGCTATAAAGCTGAAATTAGCTCTATCCTTTTCTTTAACAAGAATTTTCAAATAAAAAAAATCACTGATTTTAAGAGTCGTGAAATTAATATAACTGCGGATTTGGCATTTCTGGTTGATTCCAACAAGGTTTGTCTAATTAATGTTGTAGATAAAACTCAAAAAGATATTTTGGAAACAAAGAAAAATCAAATTGTGGCTTTCGAAGACGAGTTGAAGAAGGCAAAGAATATAAATATTTTTTTGGAAAATAAAAAAATAAACCAAGCAAATCCTACAAAGGTTGAAGATTTAGAGATATGGAAATTCTATATTCTTAATGATTTGGAACTTAATAAAGGACTTGAATTGCCTAGTGGCATTAACAGTACCTCTGTTTTTATTGAACATCAAAATTTTAAGATTTTAATGGAAAGATTAGATAGCCCTTTAACTTTAATTAAGTATTTTAAAACTGCTATTATGAGTGGTAAATTTAAAGGTTTTTTTGATGCTTTTGAACTTGATAGATTTGCATATTTTATAAGTAATGATCAAGAATATCCAGTTTCACTTATTCCAAAAATTAATCTTCAAGTACCACTAGGATATTGGGAAGATTTCAATCATAATGAGCAAATAGAAAAGTACAAAGATAATATATATGAATTAATAGAAAGAGACTTTCCACATAGATTTGATACTGTTATGAAAAACCATGGTAATGAATATGGTGTAATGAAGAAAGTATTACAAGACGGTGGCTATGTAATAAAAAATAATAATATGCTTATTTGGATAATGATGCCACTTGATAGATTTCAAAGAACTCCAGATGAAACACATTATTGTATAAGTTTTGTAGGCAAATTATACGCATACTATTTACAGAAGCTTCAACAAGAAATAAATTCTTTACTTACTAAATATAATTATGATTTAAACAAAAGCATTATTGTAGAAATGCTACCTACTTCAATAATAGAAAAAAATGATAGCTTTAAAGAACTTAGACATTTAATGAAAGAAATTAAAGATAGTGACCCCTTTATATATTTTGCTAGTTGCACTAATTCACCTCAAGAGCAATCGATCAATGTCAAAGCAATCTTTAGTATTGAAAAGCTTCAAACTGTTTTTAATGGGGGAAACAATAGTCCGGAAAAGCTTTGCATACAAGGGCTTATTGAAGAGATATTAAACGTTTTATGCAAGGATAAAACTAAAGCTAGTGAAGAAGCAAAAATATTTGTTGATAAGAATATTAAAGTTGGTAAAGGTAAGCATGTGTTAAAGGAGTTTAAGACCCATAATCCATCACTTGACAAATATCAAAAACCAATAGAAAGAAGCTTAATAGATGTAAATAATTTAAATAGGGAGCTTTCCAAAAAGCTGATGGATCTAAAAATAAAACCAGGAGAATATAAGAATGATGAAGCTTTAAAAATAAATAAAGATATCTTTAATTTTTTATATGAGAAATTAAGGAATGAGATTGTGCAATATGACAAATCAATCTTATTTTTAGCAATGAAACAAGCTGAATTAGTGGAAGGAGCAAGGAAAGAAAATGATATGCAACTAGAGATAGATTCTTCTACTGAAATTGAATTTGACTTGGTTGAAACAACTATTAAAAAAAATACAGAAATTGCTAGGTTAGCTGAGCCTATAAAATATATTGTTTCTCTTATTATGAAAGAGGGAATTAAAGGAATAAAAAAAATTAATAGAGAGGGTTGGGGTGTGGCACTTGCGGCAGCAGACTTAATACGGGACACTTCAACTATACATGATTTCCTAAAATATAATCTTTCTGAATATACATTGAAAATTGATGAGCTTTATAGAGTGATAGATCTAAAAGATGAAAAAATATTTGATATTTCAAAGTATTATAAAAAAGAAAGTAAAGAAATGATTCAAGTAGCCAAAGATAATTTTCGATATAGGTTTAGCGGAGCTAAGCTTGACAATGCAGAATTATCTGAGGAGCTGAAAGATGAAACTGATGCTGTATTCAATAATGAATATGGGTTTAAATTTAAAAACATGCTTAATCTTTTATGTTCCTTAGGTAATTCAGAGAATTTCACTGAAGATTATTTTCCAGCAACCCTAATAAAAAAAGAAGATATAAAAAAGGTATTAAATCGAAATAATTTTAAAATAGAAGAGAACGAACTGGATGCAATTTTAAAATTCTTATCAATTAACTTCAATTCATTTGATGATATTAATATATTATTGCTTTATGAGCTTAATAGAAACAGTAAAAGAGTAAACCTTTCACCTTTAATAGAATTAGAAAAAGATACTTATATATATGGTCGTCAAATATGTTTAAAATCTGCAAATTTTTGGTTGCGGGAAATTTATCAAGGCAGTATTCCGTTTAGTGTTGGAAATATGCCTAAAGCAATAGAAGACCTAAGTGATAGAATACATAGGTTTTGGGATCTTGAACTTGAAGAAGATGCTTGTAAAAAACTGAAAGAAATTTTAGATGATAAAAATGTAGAATGTAGAATAAGTAACTTTAAAAGACTATCAAGTTCTTTTGTATCGAGGCCCCCTTGTGGAGAAATAGATGTTCTTGCAGTTAATAATAAAAATAAAACTATATATGTTTTTGACGCAAAAAATCTAACAAAAAAAATAAGGCCCTATGATTTACGACATGAATATAAAGAATTTTTTGAAGATAAAATAAAAGACGGGAAAATTACAAAACCATCATATTTAACAAAGTTAAGTAAAAAAGAAGAATTTGTAAAAGATAATTTGCCAGAAGTGTTAAATCATTTTGGTATTGTTGATACTAATGGTTGGTCTGTAAAAAAAGCATTTATTGTAAAAGAAAATTATACGTCTGCATTTTCAAAAGAACATACGATAAATTTCTTGTTAATTGAAGAGCTTAAAGAATATTTTAGTTAATTTTTGCTAAAAGTTTTATCTGGTCACAAATAAACTAAGACAAATTATAGAAACTGACTTGGTAGATTTCTAACTTTAGCTAGTACTTTAATTTAGTTCTTTCTCAAAAACTCGACAATCGTCGAATCCGCCCTTGTGAGTAAGGATAAACAATAGTGCAGAGCACTAGGAAGTGCTGAATCATGCAGCAAGAATCAAGCCCAGTATGTAAAGTCTTAATTATTCATGTCTAATTTTTTCAACTCAGTTAATTCCTCAACCAGTTTTAAAAGCTGAATAAAAAAATCAAACTTCATGGATATTAAATAAGGCATTGTGTTTCCAAACTTAGTATGTTTTCCTACTTGGCGTTTAGCTAAAAATAAATTACCTGCTGCTTGATGAAGTCCTTTGTAATCAAAATTAAATCCATTGCCACCTTTTGCTTTTACTTCTCCTTTTAACCATCCAAATGTTTTGGTTTTGATTCTAATATCATTGCCTTTAGAAGCAGGAGATAAATGAGATTCAAAGCCATGTGCTCTGACTTGTTTCTTAAGATCAGCTTCAGCTCTTTTACCTTTTTGGTGCCTACTTCCCATTCTTACTTATTTATTCGTGAAATTTCTTTGTAAATCTTTCCCTTGCTCTTGCAATTCGACTTTTTACTGTGCCTAGCTTAATTGCATACTTTTTAGCAATTTCTTCATATCTAAGATTATTAAGCTCTCTTGCTATGAGCATATTTTTCCAAGGATCACCCATTTTATTTAAAACTTCTTGAATCTTAGTTTTTAATTCTTTGTTTTCACAAATTATTGAAGGATCTTTTTCTTCAACAAGCATGTTCTCTGGTTCAAAACATTCTTGAATTTCTGGATCAATTGCTATGCCCGAGAAGTTGATGCAATTAAGCCTTCTTTCTCTGAAATAATCAACCAAGTGATTAAAAACTAATCTTGATAGCCAAGATTTTATCGCTGTTGAATTTCTTATTGATTCGCAACCTTTAAATATTTTAATTAATATCTCTTGTTTAATATCTTGGAGATCTTGTAATTCTCGGACTCTTAGTAAGCATAAATCTATAAACTTGTCATGCCTAGGATAGATTTCATTAAACTTCATTGTGAGTATTCCATACATAATTAACCTTTTTCAAGTCTGTGATTCAGGTTAGGCATTTTAATCACCTCGCACATTTGAATAATTCTTGAAACAATCCTTTCATCGAAATGTTTGTCTAAATCATCAAGAGAGCAATTTGAGGTAATAATTGTTGGCAAATTACTTATGTACCTGTCATTGATTATTTTGTAGAAAACAGTAAAAGTCCAATCTGATCTCTTTTCAACTCCAATATCATCAAGGACTAAATAAGTAGCACTGGTATATTTCTCAATGATGTCTAATTCTGTAATTTCTTGTGAGTTAAAAGCTCTTTTGATTTCTAAGAGTAAATCTATAGTCTGAATAAACTTTACTGAACCTAGACTTTCAGTAATGATTTTACTCGTAATTGCACATGCTAAGTGAGTTTTACCAGAACCAGGAGAGCCGTAAAGAAACAATCCTTTTCTTTGATTTTGATTCTTTAGAACTTTGGATACAAGATCAAGCTGTCTCTCATACTTATCAGCTTTAAAGTTTGTAAAGGTGTAGAAACTCAGATTACCTTTTAACCCAGCGCTTTGAATTTCTCGCTGAATACGTTTTATTTCATTCTCTTGATGGAGTTTTTGTTGTTGTTTAGTCTCACAGTGGTTACAAAAGGTCTTCCAACCCACAAAGTCTATAAAAACAGATTTGCATTTATTTCTACAATCTTTGCAGATTACATCAGCAGGTTTATTGTTTTTCAGCTCTGTTTGCTTTTCTCTTGCTTTTTCTATGACATTTTTTAAACTCATTGGTAATGGCATTTTTTTAATCTCCTGTTATTTTCACGCTTGCATATTTACTAGGCTTGTTTTCAACCATTTCTGATTTAGAAACAGTTGGACCTACTCTTGAATTTGTCTCAAGCTTTTTAAGTTGACCTGTGTGTGTATCCCAGTGCCGCTTTAATTCAGATGGTTTTGTTATTGTTGTACAAAAAGGTTGACCGTAAGTCTTTTCGAGATTTTTAATTTTTTCCTCAAGGGCTTTTTTACCATGTCTATCTAATAAAACTTTTAATGCTTTTCTCTCTGTAGTGTTAGGAAAAACATCTTGTAGGTTTTGATTTACTGGCTTAAATAAAGGGAATGAAGAAGTTTTAGCTTCAATCATTCCCATCTGGGGCAGGTGACGGGATTCGAACCCGCATATTACATTAATAAGGTTAAAAGGATACTGAAAAAGGGTTGAAATAAGCTATAATAAGTTCCTAGTTCACAGTGTACTAGGAATCAGGAAAATTGGGTGTAAATATTAACATGAACAAGAACACATCAGCAAAAATAATTGAATACATAGCATCTAAAGGGCAAGTAGAAGGGAAAGAGCTTTTTGGTTATTTTGAACTTTCAGACAGAGCTATAAGAAAACAGCTTAAAAAACTTTTTGAAACTGGTGTTTTGATTAAAGCAGGGAAACCTCCAAAAGTTTTTTACTCATTAAAAGAAAAAGAATCTAAAGAAGAAAATATAGTAACGATTGAACCATCTCAGGAAAAAATTATCAATAACAAATTCTTAATAATCACACCTTCTGGAGAAGAAAAAGAAGGTATAGAAGGATTTAAGTATTGGTGTAAAAGATTTAAATTGCCAATTGAAAAAACTGCTCAGGAATATATTCAAACATTAAAAAAATATGACTCTTATAAAAAAGACGGACTTATTAATGGATTATATAAATTTAAGAGTACTTTTAAAGAGACGTTTTTAGATGAAATTTATTACCTTGATTTTTATAGTATAGAAAGATTTGGAAAGACAAAACTCGGTCAATTCTTGCTATATGCAAAACAAAGTCAGAACAGAGCTTATATAAAAAAATTGATTGGTCAAATTAAGCCAGAGATTGAGCATACGATTAAAAAATTTAAGATAGATGGTGTAGGGGTAATGCCTCCGACAGTAAAAAGAGAAGTTCAGATAATGAAAGAACTTGAAAAAGCTATAAAGCCTAACCACAAATTAATTTTAATTACAAAAATTAAAACTACCATTACTGTTCCGCAAAAGACATTAAGTAAACTTGAAGATCGTATAGAAAATGCCAGAAGCACGATAGTAGTAAACGAGAGAGGAGTTTATAAAAATATTATCTTGGTTGATGATGCAGTAGGCTCGGGTGCTACATTAAATGAGACTGCCCGAAAAATAAGAGAAAGAAAGATCTGCAAAGGAAAAATTATAGGGCTTGCAATTGTCGGCAGTTTTAAAGGGTTTGATGTAATTAGCGAGGTTTAACTTGGGGCAGGTGACGGGATTTGAACCCGCGAATACCGGGACCACAACCCGGGGCCTTAGGCCACTTGGCGACACCTGCCGTATGAGGAGAAGTTGGAAATTAGAGAATCAGAAATCAAAGAATCAGAATTCAGAAAAAACAAATTTAATTATAGCTTACAATGATGTTACAGCTTGTAATATTTCACTGGTTTCTGATTTGTAGTTTGTTACTGCCCCGTCTCTGGCACTTCCTACCAGCTTTGCGTATTTAGCTAAAACTCCTGAAGTGTAATTTGGTTTTGGCGGCTGCCATTTTAATTTTCTTTGCTTTAATTCTGAATCTGATAACTCTACTGAAATAATTCCAGCTTCAGCATCAATGCTTATAATATCTCCGTTCTGAATCAATGCAATAGGTCCGCCTACAAATGCTTCTGGTGAGACATGTCCTGCCATAAGGCCACGAGTACCGCCACTAAACCGTCCGTCAGTAATCAGTGCACATTCAGTACCTAACCCCTGTCCATAAAGCGCTGCAGTGACAGAGAGCATTTCACGCATGCCTGGTCCGCCTTTTGGCCCTTCATATCTGATTACTACTATGTCACCCGGCTTGATTTTTTTCTCTGTAATTGCTTCAAAAGATTTTTGCTCACTGTCAAATATTTTCGCAGGACCACGATGAGATAGTTTTTTACATCCGGCAATTTTTACTATAGCTCCGTCAGGCGCCAGATTTCCTTTTAAAATTTTCAACCCCCCGATAGGACTGAGTGGTTTATCTATAGGATAAATTACATCCTGATTTTTTGGAAACTTTATATCCTTCAAATTTTCAGCCTGGGTTTTACCTGTGACTGTTAAACAGCCACCATTCAATAAACCTGCATCAAGAAGGCATTTTAGAACTACAGATACCCCGCCAACTTTATGCACATCATATGCTGTATATTTACCGCCGGGTTTTAGGTCTGCAAAATAAGGAGTTTCATGGAAAATTTTATCCATCTCTTCAATTGTAAATTTTATTCCTGCTTCATGTGCCATTGCAGGCAGGTGTAAGACAGCATTTGTAGATCCGCCTGTAGCAGCTACTACACGTGCTGCATTTTCAAATGCTTTTTTCGTCATTATGTCTCTTGGACTGATTGTGGTTTTTAACAAGTTCATTACTGCTTCACCGCAGGCTTTATGAACTTTTGCACGTTCAGGATCAATAGCCGGATATGAACTGGTGTGTGGAAGTGCTATACCAATGGCTTCAGAAACACAAGCCATGGTATTTGCTGTGAACTGACCGCCGCAGGAGCCGGCTCCCGGGCAGGCAGTACACTCTATTTCATAAAGTTCTTTGTCTGAAATTTTTCCTGAATTATGTGCACCGACTGCTTCATAGACATCTACTATTGTTAAATCTTTTCCGTGATAATGACCTGGCATAATTGTACCGCCGTATAAAAAAACTGCCGGCAGATTTAATCTCAGCATTGCCATCATTATTCCGGGCAGACTTTTATCACAACCTGCAATTCCTACCCACCCGTCATAACAATGAGCACGTATCATAAGCTCTATAGAATCAGCAATAATTTCACGACTAACAAGAGATGATTTCATTCCTTCATGACCCATTGCAATTGCATCGCTTACTGATATGGTTATAAATTCTCTGGGTGTTCCACCGTTTGCGATAACAGATTTTTTAATCGCTTCTGATTGATCACGAAGTGTTATATTACATGGAGTAGCTTCATTCCATGTGCTGGCTATACCGATAAACGGCTGATTTATTTCTTTATCACCAAGCCCCATTGCCCTGAGCATTGCTCTGTGAGGGGCTCTTTCCGGCCCACTGGTTACTGTTTTGCTTTGTTCTTTCAAATTCATTTGTATAAGCTATAATTTAACATATATAAGATTTTATCCGATTCACTTGGTAAAATCTGTAAAATGCTACAGGAGGTATATTCGAGATCTATGCAAAGCGACGCAATTTTATTAGAAAATTGTGTCGCGGCAGGTAGAAACACATTTCAAATTACAAAAAGATAATTAAGAATCTAAGATGACAAAGACAGAACCTAATATAGAAAAAATATATGAAGAAAATCTCAGGTTTTGGGATGAGGCCTGGCAGAGAGTTGCAAAGCCGCATAAAGAGTTACCTAAGCTTCCATATATTCACGAGATAACAAGAAAGCTAAAAAAGTTCAGGGTAAAAAGAGTTCTTGATCTTGGGTGCGGTTCAGGCTGGTTATCTGTTTTTATGTCTAAATATGGCTTTGAAGTTACTGGTGTTGATACTTCAAGGTCAGCCATTGCTTTGGGTACAGCATGGGCAGGTGAAGATAATGCAAATGTAGCTTTATTAGCAGGTGATTTATTAAACCTTCCTTTTGGTGATGGTTCATTTGATGCTGTAATTTGTAATTCTGTTCTGGAACATTTCAGGCTTGATCAGGCAAAAATTATTTTTAATAAGGTTCATAAAATACTTACAACCGGTGGATTTTTCTTCGGGTGTTTTGATCAGGTTGGTTCCGGAAAAGGCGAATATTTTGAGCTCTTAGATCATACTCATGTTTACACAGATGAAATGCGAAAAGGCATGATGCTTAGAAATTATTCTGATCAGGAACTGAAAGAACTCTTAGCTAATTTTGATCTTTTATCTTTTGACAAAAATAATTACGGAAGCCGGTTGGTTTGGGCGAAGAAGAGGTAAATTTCTTTGTATATATGTTTAGAAGAGTCGGACAAATCATTAAATATTTAGTAAGTCCGTTTATAGGAGTACAAGCATCTAATGTTAAAAATCCCAAAAGTACTGAATTTGAACTTGATTTATCTTCTGAAATTACAGAAGACCCGGAAAAATTCCTTGCTCAGCTTTTAGATGAAAGTGAAGCAACACGCAGACAGTTTTTACAAACTTCTGTTGTTCCTTTAGTAGCAGACTTGTTGCCGGGAGGCATAGGCGGTACTTTAAACAAAGTGTTAGAAGCTATTGCTGATAGTGATGAATCCAATGAAAAAAAAGAAGAATTTGGGAAAAGCTTCCTGCTTGATTTCTTAGGACATACATTTAAAAAAGATGGACCAAGATTTATTTTTACAGAACCAAAAACAAAATATCATTTTCAGCATGATGGCAAAAATAGTATAATTCAGTATTGGCCTCATAGTTTTAACTATCCTAAAGATATCCTGACAAAATTAGAAAAAATGTTACCGGATCTAATGAAAACTGCAAGTGGTAATAATATTCTTCCGGTAGGTCATATGCCTTTAGATGAGGTTCCTGGCATATATGCATGGGGATATCCAAAGAACTATGAACATGTAAGTGAATGTCCTTACTGTCTGGGAGAATTTGCAAAGAACTGGCTTACTATGACACCGCAGTATGAGAAGTTTTTACCACGTTATATTCAATCTGTTGAAAAAGTAAAAGAAAGAATTCCTTCAATGAATAAAGAAGAGATACTGAAATTGGCGTCAGATGGAATCATGCCTGAAGAAACAATAAATAAGTTTCTTGCACAAGGATTACAACCTCCTTGGGATTATCAATTTCACATCAAAAAGATAAAAAAGTTTTTGGAAAGTATGTCAATCGAAGATTTAAGAAAAGTAATGCTTGGTACCCTTGCTGAACAGGCAGAGATGTTTACAAAATGGGTCAGTGATTTAAGTACTATGTCAAAACGTTTAAGTTCTCTACCGAACTTTCTGAAAGCAGCCAGACCACACATCCTGGAACAGGATAGCAAGACTATTGAAGATATAGATAGTAAAATAAAAAGAAGACTTACAAATGCTATGGAGAAAGCATCAGGGAGGTTTATTTTAATTAATAATCATGGATTTGATTTGTTAGACGATTCATCACTGATAAGAATTTTAATTAATGAAAATGAAGCATTTAAATCAAAAATTAAATTTAAATCCGTAAGGTTGCCTGATAGAAACTGGCTTGGTACTGTTGCTTTTGCTTTGGAGTTAGCAAAAAAGCATGTAGAAGAAAACCCTGGTGAAAATCTTGGAATTGGTTTTAATTATAATGAAATATTATTTTCTTTAAATCATGACTTGCCTGCCGGTTCTCCTCTTCAGTTTCATTATCCGGTTCATGAGGCTTATGTCTTTGATCTTGTCTCGGAGATATTTAAACTTTCAGATATACCAACTAAGGTAAATTTTATTTTTACAGATCCGTTCCAACGAAATGGAAATAAACTTACAGCATCAGATTTGTTCTTTGAATGGGCACATGCAAAAAAAGAAGGTTCAATTATTATTCAATCAAAATGGAAATTCGGCGAAGGAATGACTGAATTATTAAGCAGACTATATAAAAGTAAACAAGCTTAAAAAGGCGTCTTAAAAAACCCCTGTACACCACTTTTTATACTTTGTATTCTTTCCTTTAACCACATTAAAATAAATTTCCTGAAGTTGTTTACTGATTTGTCCAGTCTTTCCATTTCCAACCGCTCTGTGATCAATCATCGTCACAGGGCTGACCTGTGCGCCGGTTCCACAGAAAAACACTTCATCACAAATATATAATTCTGTTCTGTCAATCTGCCTTATTTCGGTTTCAACAGATAACTCTTTTTTTGCAAGTTCGATTATGGTATCTCTGGTAATTCCTTCTAAAATATTGTCTGTAACCTGAGTAGTAATAAGTTTTCCATTTCGTACCATAAAAAGATTCATGGCGCTTCCTTCAGATACATGTCCGTCGCCTGACAAAACAATAGCATCATCGAAACCGTTTAGCAGTGCATCTGTCTTTGCAAATGCAGTGTTTACATAACTTCCCTGAATCTTTCCTCTGGCTGGTATGGCGTTATCTTCTACTCTTGTCCAGCTGCTGACACAAACATGAAGCCCTTTTGAAATGTCTACGTATTCTCCCATTGGCATGGTGCAGAGTGAAAAAGCTGTAGGGTTCTTACCATTTGTATTTAATAGTGAGGGGCCGACAATAATTCCTGCTTTATAAACATTTGGTCTTATGTACATATCACAATTCGGGTTATTTTTTTGCATTAACTCTACAGTTATTTGGCAGAGTTCATCTGCAGATTTATCTAATTCAAGCCTTAGTAATTTTGCATTTTGACTCAGTCTTTCATAGTGTTCTTTCATGCGAAAAATATACATTTGTTTTTCATTTTCATTCCAGTAACCACGAATACCCTCGAAGATCCCTGTACCGTACTGAAACGCGTGAGTCATAATGTTTATACTTGCTTCGCGAAGAGGCATAAACTTTCCGTTAAAATACGCTATTGAATTTAGATCTATCCCTTCTTTAAAAGCCATTTTTTTCTCCAGTGTTTGTTTTGACATAATCGAATATTATATCATTTTTGCTTCAGGGGCACTTTTACAATTTCTTTCCTGTCCAGAGAATCAATTATTGCAAGAGAGTAATCTTCTAATTTCCCCCAAACTGTAAATGCTAATAAAATATTCATTTCTTCTGAGGGTCTGATTGATTGCAGGGCTTTTGTACCGCTTAAAAATAAATCAGCATGTAATAAATTTGAATCTTTATTGTTTATCAGAACTATATCTGTCAGATTAATTGTCTTTTGTGAATCATTTTTAATTTTTATTTTAAGGATGAAATAATTTCCAAAAGTTTTACTGTGTTCTTTTTTTATGTTAAGTATTGAAAGCTTTATTTCCTCCTTATTAGCCAGTGGAAAGAAACGAAATCCTTTGTACTCCCCGCCCTCCGGTTTTCTCGCCCTCTTGTCTCCCCTTTTTGGCAGCTCTCCTAAAATAAACAAATCACTTTTTAAGAGAACCGGTACGTTACTTCCTGTAATAGCAGTTGGTATTTTACCTTTTCTAATGGCAGATCCTATTAATCCGGCACCGGCTCCAATACCAGCACCGGTTAGTAAGCTGATTCCATGACTTGCAATGGCAAGCGGTATGCCTCCGTATTGTACTCCTGCAATAAGTCCGTGAGCAGTTCCATAAGCAATTAAGGCTGCATCATAAGTCAGTATTTCGGCAACTTTTTCACTCTTTTTTTGAACATCAGTGCTTACCGTAGCAGATATTGGAATAGAAATATTTTCAGGTGTAACTATTTCATTAAAGCTTATTCCAAAAGCTCCATTTTGACCAAATCCTTTTGGTTCTTTTATGTCTGTAATTGTTCCTTCAATCCTGCTTCCTGCCGGAATGTAAAAATTCTCCCCGATTACAATATCTTTATTTGTAAAAAAGACTACTTTATCACCAGGTTGACTAAAGTAAAAATTAATTGGTGTATTTAAATTTGCATTGATAATTTCTCCTTTTTGGATGACAGTTGTAATTGCACCTTTTAGAACCAGGGAAGAATTTTGTGAAAAAACTTTACTGTAAGAAAAACCTGAAATAAATATAAAAATCAGCAGAAATGTATAAAAGAGTTGTTTCAAAGTGGCCATTGCTATATTTGTTTATCATATATTTGCCCTCTTTTTCCATGATTACATGCAAAAAATCATTAATAAAATATGTAATGCCATACATTTTGTAAAAAATCTATAATAAAAGTATTCAATCCGGGAGCAACTTGCTTTAATAAACAACTTAGGGATGGGTATTTAATTTAAGAATAAAGGAGTGAAAAAAGAATGTTAAAAAAATCAAAATTACTTGCGCTTGTGTTGGTAACTTCAGTTTTAATGCCAACAATTGCTTTAGCAGATGAAGCAAGTTCAGGTTGCAAAAAAACAGATCCAATTTTTGGATGGACAATCGGTTTACCATTCAAAGCAGTTGGTGCAACACTTAGCACAGGAACAGGAGTTCTTGTTGGCACGACAAGTGGACTGATTCGTGGTGCTTCTAAAGGTACAAAAGCAGTTGCAGATGCATTTGGTGATGAAAAAGGAGTTATGGAAAATATAGCTGGCTTAGTCATAGGAGCAGTACCAGGAGCAGTAGTACATGGAGTAGTCGGAGGATTACTTTGGGGCGGAAAAGGCTTTGTAGACGGTTGGGAAAAACCATTTAAATGCCAAACCTTACATTCTGCTTTAGAAGGTATTCCTAATTCAATCGAATGGACTGCAGAAGGTGCTTCAAAAGCTTTCTCAAGCTAAGAAAACTATCTTTGTCCAGGTGAACGATATAATAAAAAGCCAGTGCTGTTTTATAGCACTGGCTTTTTAATTTAGTGTATTAAATTAAAAAATTACATGTTAGTGATTATAGGATTTGAGTGGTTTATCCACCAAATCCGATCCTGTGAAAGGAATTGATCGAAGGAAGCGCAAACTTGTTTTGCGCTATATAAAATGAATAATAAATATCTTTTTTTTCTTATGTCCTTTGTAGTTATCCTGCTTGGCAGTTATATTTTCCTGCCTTTAGTAAACAGATCCCTGGGATTCCCGTCAATTGATAATATTACTGAATACGAGCCAATCAGCTCTATAGAGCTTTATGACTACAGAGACAGTTTCGTTGGCTTTTTACAGGGACATGAAGACAGGCAGGTTGTCCCTTTAAGTGAAATCTCAACTTTGTTAAAAAGAGCTGTCCTTGCAATTGAAGATAAAAATTTTTATGAGCATATTGGTGTAGATCCTCCTGCAATAGTAAGAGCATTTTTTGTAAATCTTCAGGCCGGAAGAGTGGTTGAAGGTGGCAGTACCCTTACCCAGCAGCTTATAAAAAATCTTTTAATTCCGGAAAAAGAAAGAGGAAGAACGCTCGGGCGAAAGTTTAAAGAACTTTTGCTGGCTTTGGAAATGGAAAGAAAATTAAACAAAGATAAAATTCTTGAATTATATTTAAATCAGGTTTTCTGGGGAAACCGTGCTTACGGAGCACAGCGGGCTGCACAGAGATATTTTAATAAAAAAGCTTCTGAGTTAACTTTAGAAGAGGCAGCATATCTGGCTGGATTACTTAAAGCTCCCAGTGCTTTTTCTATGAACAGAAGGGCAGGTGAAGAAAGAAAAAAACTTGTTCTTCAGAAAATGCTTGAATTTGGTTACATAACACAAAAGCAGTACAAAACAGCCATCAGTAAAAAGCTAATCTTTTCTTCTTCACCGGGGCAATTTGAACTTTATCCTTATTACTTTTCATATGTTCTGGAAGAATTAAAAAACAGATTTGATATAGAACAGCTAAGAGAAAAAGGATATAAGGTTTTTACAAGCCTTGATCCTGATGCTCAGGACAAAGCAGAGAAAGTTTTAAATGAAGAAATAAAAAATGCTCCAGGTGGAATAACCCAGTATGCACTTGTTGCAATTGATGTAAAAACTTCACAGATAAGAGCGCTTGTTGGCGGTGTAGGTGATTTCTGGAAGAATCAATGGAACAGGGCTACAAACCCGCATACCATTGGCTCTGCATTTAAGCCGTTTACCTACTTAACAGCATTTGAACAGGGGATAATCGATCCTGAAACAACAATCAAAGATTCAAAATTTGAAATCATAGATGGAACCGGTATGATGTGGGCTCCAAAAAACTTTGACGGGAAATTCTGGGGCACTATTACAGTCAGAGATGCTTTAACATTTTCAAGAAATTTACCTGCAGTAAAAGTAGCTTATAAGGTTGGGATTGAAAAAGTTATAGAAACAGCTAAAGCATGCGGGATTGAAACAGAACTTGAACCACATCTTTCGCTTGCCCTGGGAAGTGCTGCAATTACTCCTCTTGAGGCGGCCAGCAGTTATGCTACGTTTGCAAGGGGCGGAATTTATATGAAACCGATACTTATAAGGAGAATTGAAGATCCAAAAAAAAGAATTATTGAAAAGAATATTCCTGTCCCGCAGAGAGTTACATCTGCATATGCTACCGGGACTCTGGTTAGTGTGCTGGAGGATGTGGTAAAAAGAGGAACAGGAGCGCTGGCAAGACTTAACGACAGGCCAACAGCAGGTAAAACCGGTACATCAGATAAATCAAGGGATGTATGGTTTATTGGTTTTACTCCTGATCTTTCGCTTGCAATCTGGGGAGGCAATGATCATAATCAGGCCATAAACAGTAAATGGGTAACAGGTGGCGCAATTGTTGCAAGGGTATGGAAAAGATTTTGTGAGGCATATTATGAAGATAAAGATATTCCTGCAGGGACGTTCCCCGATGAAATAAATATGAAAATTGTTCTTGTAGATCCGCTGACCGGACTTTTAGCTACATCATACACTTCAAATCCTGTGAAGAAATTGTTTGTACCCGGTACTGAACCTAAGGAGTATGCTCCCATTCCGCCCGGTGCTGCAAAATTCAGTCCGTTAGTAAGATTTCTGTACGGACCGTTTTTAAATAAGAACAGGTTTTTAGAAAAAGAGTTTGATCCGGAAGATGATAAAAAAGAAATTGCTGATCAAAATAAAACTGAGATAAATAATGATTTGGAAGAGCATGATAAAGAAGATAACGGGGAAGAGAAAAATGATACTCAGGAAACAGAACAAAAAAGACATGAAAGTAAAGCAGAAAGAAGAAGAAAGCATGATCCAAGGCTTTTGAGAATGATACCGGAAGAAGGCTCACAAAACGAAAATGCTGATGAAGAGAGCAGCAACGGGCCTTAAAATCACATGATTAAAAATAAGAAAGAAAATAATTTTACAAGCTGTGAATTAGTGTCTGGAAAAAATCCGGTTCTTGAAGTGATTAAAAATTCTACTCTTCAGGTTAATAAAATATGGCTGAGCGAAAATCTCAGAGATCAGAATATAAAACAAAGAATTACCTCTTATGCCAAAGAAAAAAAAATCCCATTTTACACAGTTCCTGAACAAAAAATCTCTTCTTTGGCAAAAAATCATAATCACCAGGGAATGGTTTTAAGCATATCTCCAGTTAAATATTTACCGGTTAAAGAGATTGTTGAAAAATCCAAAATCATTCTGGTAGCTCATGAAATAGAAGATCCTCATAACATAGGAGCCATGATTAGAACATTTGTAGCCGGAGGAGGAAACGGAGTAATTTTAAGTGGAAGAAAAAGCGCCGGTATTAACTCAACTACCATAAAAACCAGTGCAGGAGCTTTATTTCATGCTAATTTTGCAAGGGTAGCGAATTGTGTAAATGTAATAAATGAGTTGAAAAAAAATAATTTCTGGATAGTTGGCACAGACAGTTCAGCAGCTTCCAAATCCATCTATGATATCGATTTTCCGGAACAAGTAGCCATTATTGTAGGGAATGAGCATGAAGGGCTTGGAAAACTTATAAAAAAAAATTGCGATTTTCTGGCAAGAATTCCTGTTAGTGATAAAGTAGATTCGTTAAATGTATCAGTGGCATTTGGGATTGTGTTGTTTGAAATATTAAGGCGAAGGATATCCTAATTCCTTCATTACAGGCTCAATCTGCGGATAAATTTTTTCTATTAAAGCTGCATTCTTTTTCCATTTTTCTTTTTGTGGCCTGCTGACATAATTCACATCTGGTGGCTTATATGATATGTTTCTTAGCTGACCGGAAAACGGAATTTCAATAAAATCACATAATTCTTTTATTACTGAATATGTGTTATTAGAGAGGTCTTCATAGCTTATGGTATATTTTCTTTTCTCTTCAATTTCTTTTAATCCTTCTATAGCAGCCTTATTGGAGCTTATCCATTGAAATGCACAGACCTTTTCTAAAGACTTATTTGTATGGTTTTCCCAGCCGGGCGGCATAACAAAATTCCAGTCTTTTCCATCATATCCTTTTATGTTTAATTTGACAGCCGGGTCTTTCATCCTTATATATTTTCCGTTTAATTTCCAGCCTTCGATTAAAGAATGAATATTTGACCTGCCGTCACGCTTTAAAAAGATAAACTTACAGTCCCTAAATAATTTATTTATAAAAGAAATCCGGAAACAATTTTTTGGTGTTTTTTCAACAAGCCTGTATTCTTTTATCAATAGATTTTTATATAAAAGATTTGCTTCTGTAATGAGCATGGATAAAGGTCTGAGTAAGCTGTTTTTCGAAAGGCATTCTCTTAAAAAATATCCAGTATAATAATTATTAAAGGAGTACTTATGAAACTCTTTTAATAAGAAGCCTTTTGATTCTTCACTTAGATCTTCACCGGTTAATACTTCATTCTTAAATTCTTTACCGGTAAATCTGTAAAAGTTTTCCCAGATATCATTGCTCTCCCTGTATAAGGACCAGAGGTGTTTACTTGTGCTTAATATAGTAAATAAAAGACTTGTTCCTGAGCGCGGGCAGCCTATTATAATTACCGGTTTTTTGATCATCAGGTCTTTTCTCATAAAATAACTTTCCATAACCAGACTTTAACATATCAAATTGCCCGTTATAGTAACAATTCCCTGTCAAATTATTATATTTGAGCCCTTTTTATTATATATGGAAAATGAATTACCAATACAAAGTGAACAAATAAAAATCAACTCATTTGAACTTTTATCAAATTTTGTTTCAGAATGCAAAAGAATCGTCAGGGATGATAATGACTATCCTACAGCTCTTTGTTCAGCAGATATTTTAACTGCTGTTTATTACTACAGATTATATCCTGATGTTGAATATTTCCTTGAAAATATTTTTAAGCTGAAACAAAATTATTTCCAGATGCAATGGGTAAGATCAATCTGGTCCAGGTTCGGCAAAATGACTGATGCTGAGCTTAGTGAAATTGTTATAAATCAAATCACATTAGTTGCCAAGTTAACAGAAGAACAATAATATAGGGATGTGAAACAAAATCCTCTTTCCAGAAAACTAACTTTTGGAATTTTTTACTTATTATCAGGTGCAGTTACTACAGTTGCCTTAAACGTAGTGCTTGTAGGTTTTATTGCCAGAACGCTCGGAGTGGAAAACTTTGGACTTTATTCCACAATTATTTCTTTTGTGGGTTTGTTTCAGTTTTTAAGTGATTTTGGACTAAACAGGACACTTTTAAAATTTGGTTCTACAAATATAACTAATGCTCAGTTTAGTTTTGGAAATGCCTTATTTTTAAAGACTATTCTTGTTATTCCTACTTTTGTTCTGGTTACTTTTTTTGGCTATCTGGCAGGGTATAGAAATAACGAAATTTTAATTTTCGAATTGTTTACACTTACTATGGTGCTGGAAAGCTATGGGACAGTCTTTAGCAGTATAAGAAGAATCCTGGGTGATTTTAAACTTGTCTCTTTTTTTAGAGTACTTAAAGCAATAATTAATCTTTTAATAGTAATCGCTGCTCTTTCAGTTAATAATTCGGTTTTATATCTTGCATTTGCAAGTGTGCTTTTGAACGTGATTATTTTTTTTATTTCTTTAATAAACTCAATCTTACTTTTAAGACCAAAATTAAAATTGGAGTTTATGAAAGATTTCTTTAAGGATTCCACAATATTCAGCTTTAGTGATTTTTTTGTAGGAATTTATGCAAAAATCAGTACTGTATTGCTTTCATTTTTTTCCAGTTTACATTCTGTCGGAATTTTTAGTGCTGCAATAAAATTTACAAATGTTGCAAATTTATTTCCTAACCAGGTCAGATTTGCTCTTTTGCCTACTATCTATAGAATTCTGGAAAATGACAAGATGAAAGAGTCAAAAGATCAAAAAAGAGTTTTTAAAATTATATTTAAGTATATGGTAATTTTTGCTACACCGTTTGTGATTTCCATCTTTCTTTTTTCTGATTCTATTATCCGCTTAATATTTGGAATAAAGTATGATTTATCTATTCCTCTTGTAAACTTATTCAGCTTATTTATTTATTTCAGATTTATTCAGGCGCCATTTAATTTATTCTATATTGCAATGAACAAGCATAAAAATATGGTTGTTTTTCAGGCTGTAACCAGTATGGTAAATTTGATTTTAAACCTGATACTGATACCGAAATACTCTGCTTTTGGAGCCAGCATAGCCACAGTAGTCAGCGAAGGGCTGCTTCTTATAATTATAGTTACTTCAGGGACAAAGTATCTGGTGTGGAATTTAAAAGATATTTTTTTAGTAATGCATAAGCCGTTAACTGCAGGACTGATAAGTCTTGTTTTTATTTATGGCTTGTTAATTAACAAAGTAAATTTGTTTTTTCAAATGTTTTTTCTTTTGTTGGCTTATTTCCTGTTTTTATTTGCAATAAAAACATTTAATAAAGATGATAAGGAGTTATTTGTTAAAATCTTTAACAAAAAACTTTAAATGTTATGATAATTACCTATGTTAACTGATACAGAAACTAAAAAACCTGTACGTCTTCCGGAATGGCTTAGAAAAGATGTTTTATTAAATGACAAATCAAGAAAAATCCATTCACTTGTTCGGGAATTTAACTTAAATACTGTTTGTCAGAGTGCAAGATGTCCAAATAAAAATGAGTGTTTTTCCGGCGGTACTGCTACATTTATGATTAACGGAAGTATGTGTACAAGAGGTTGTACTTTTTGCAGTGTATTAAAAGGGAAACCGCATGATCTGCCGGATGAAAATGAACCTGAAAATATTACACATGCCATAAAGATTCTTGGATTAAATCATGTCGTTATTACTTCAGTAAACAGAGATGAGCTTTCTGATCAGGGTTCTAAGCAGTTTGCAAAAACAATTAACATGCTAAGAAAAGAAATCCCGGATGTAACAATAGAAGTTTTAACTCCGGATTTCAGAGGAGATCGAAAGTGCATTAAGACTGTAACCGATGCCTGTCCGGATATTTATAACCATAATTTGGAAACAGTTCCGCGGCTATATAAAGAAGTCAGACCAGGAGCTGTTTATAAGAGATCACTTGAACTTATTAAATTAGTCAAAGAGTTAAATTCTAAAATTGCTACAAAGTCAGGACTTATGCTCGGTCTGGGTGAAGAATTAAATGAAATTGTTCAGGTAATGCAGGATTTATTTTTATATAAATGTGATTATCTGACACTTGGCCAGTATATGCAGCCAACCCGTAAAAGTCTCCCTGTCTATAGATATCTTTTGCCTGAAGAATTTGAAAACCTTAAAGAAACCGGACTGGAAATTGGATTTAAAAAAGTCTTTAGCGGGCCACTTGTCAGAAGCTCTTATCATGCCGGGGAGTTTTACAGAGCATGAAACCTGGAACTATTATACTGATTCTGATAGTTTCTTTTTGTAGTCTTGGGATTTCTGTGAGCAAAAATACGCTAGGTCATGAGCCTAAGGAAGAAACAACAATTAATGACGAACCACACACAAAGGAAACTTATTGTTTAGCAAAGGTGATAAGGATTATTTCAGATATTACAGAAGAGCTGCCCGGTGGTAACAAACAAAGAAGCCAGCAATTACTTTTAAAAATTCTCTCAGGTGAAGATAAAGGAAAAAAACGATCAGCAGCAAATATAATTCCTGATAATCCTGCTTTTGCAATTGTCGGTCAGCCGGGTAAAAAATATCTTGTGACTAAGATAGAAAACCTTGATACAGGAAATGAAGATTATTTTGTGATTGATTATAACCGCGATTATTTAATCTGGATTTTGAGCGGATTATTTTTAATTACTTTGATAATTGTCGGAGGTTATAAAGGCACAAGAGCGATTATTTCTTTAATGGTTACTATTTTTCTTATTTCTTTTGTATTGATTCCTTCTATCGAAAGAGGAATTAATCCGCTTTTTTCTGCAGTTGTTGTTTCAGTCCTTGCTACCGCACTGACCATGCTGCTTGTAGCTGGTGCAAACATAAAATCTTTAGCCAGCACTCTTGGAACCGGAATAGGTGTAACTATAAGCGGACTTATTGCTACTCTTGTAATTAAAATTGCTCCCCTGTCAGGACTGGCTACTACTGAAGCCATGATTTTGTGGGGTAATCAGCTTTATCAGATTAATTTTAAGGGTTTGCTTGCAGCAGGAATGATCGTCTCATGTCTGGGCGCTGTAATGGATGTAGCAATTTCAGTGGCCAGCTCTATGCAGGAAGTAAAAATCGCAAATCCGCATTATTCTCTCGGCAATCTTTTTAAATCCGGGATGAATGTAGGAAAAGATATTATGGGAACCATGACAAACACTCTGGTCCTGGCTTATACAGGAATGGCGCTTCCACTGCTTCTTTTAATCAGTCATGAACAAAACCCGGCAAAGTTTTTAAATCTGGAGCTTGTAGTGTCTGAAATTACAGCAGCTATTGCAGGAAGTATCGGATTAATTATTGCGATTCCGGCAACTGCACTGATAATGAGCTATCTGGTAAATAAAAATAAAACATAAATGGACATCTTAAACTACAAAGAACCCATAACAAAAATCTACTTTGTCCGCCATGGAGAGACAAAAGCAAACAAAGAAAGACTTTTATTCGGGCAGTTAGACTGGGATCTGAATAAAGAAGGAATAAAACAATCCGGGAGAGCAGCTTCTAAACTCTCTAAAATAAAAGCACATTATATAATTTCAAGCCCTCTGAAAAGAGCTGTTCATACTGCAAAATGTATTTCAAAGAAGCAAAAGATAAAAAAGATTATTATAGAAAAAGATCTTATGGAAAAGTCAGAAGGCTTGTGGGAAGGAAAAAGTTACTGGCAGATAAAAAAAGAAGATTTAAAGGTTTATAAGCAGTGGCTAAAAGATCCATTTAGAAATAAACCTCCAAAAGGTGAGTCAGTTTTAGATTTGAATAAAAGAGTAATAAAATTTTACAAAAGAGTTTTAAAAAAATATAACGGCAAAAATATTATAGTAGTCTGTCATTCGGGGCCGATAAGACTTTTTGTTTTATATTTATTAAAAGCAAACATTAATAAGTTCTGGCATTTAAAGACAGAGCACTGCTCTATTACCGAGATTCACCTTAGTAAAAAACATGCAATGGTATGGAGCATAAACAGGGTTTAGTTCAGGAGACTGTCGCATATATATGGAATTATGCCGGATTTTAAAGATAAATTTAACACTCTTTTATACAGTAACTATAATATATCAAACTAAAGTAACATAAATTAGCAGTACTGGTTACAGAGAAAAGTTGAGGTAAAAAACATGAAGGAAACCATTAAAGTTGTAATCCTGATTACAGTATTTATTCTTTTTACAAGTATGGCCGTTTCTGCACTGAATGAAAAAGATGCTGATTCTGCAATTGAAAATTTTTACATACTTAAGAATATTCAGGCGGAACTTGGTACTTCACATGACACGAAAAGCATATCAAGAACCATTAACTCTGCTTTGAGCAAACTCCAAAATGCAATTTCTCTTTCCGGACCTGCATGCCAGGCCAGAGTAAATAATAGCCTTTCAAAATTAGATAAAATTACAGCTAAACTTTCAGGCAGGACGGACCTTGCAGATGCAGTTAATGAAATTAAAGAAACAATTTTACAGGATAAAGATGGCAATGGAACAGTTGATGTTTGTGACAATGATCCTGACGGTGACGGGATAGTAGGAAAAAAAGATAACTGTCCTCTTACAAAAAATCCTGATCAATCCGACTCAGATAAAAATAATACAGGTGATGCTTGTGATTTGGTTTATTGTTGTGAAGACAGCAGCTTAACTGTGTCACTTAAAAAATGTGACAGAACAACAATAAACGGTTGCAGGGGAAAAGGTGTTATAGTGGGTGGTATTCCGTCTCATCGTGCCAGTAGAAGTGCAAAGAACAGAACAAGCATACTGAGAAACAGCATTGACTTTGGGGGATTGTCAATGGTTACTATTAACACTGGATTTTTTCCGTTTGAAAATTCGCAAAATGTTTTAAACACATTTAATACACAACAATGCAGAAATATAGATCTTACTTTTACTCCGCCGATTGGTTTTTCCGGCGGTATCCTGGAAGTTGGTCCTGCAGCAAACAGCTCTGAAACAGGACCTCGTACTACAATTCAGATTAACGGAGACATGAGTTCTACAGTCACATTAAACAATTTTCCTACTGTTGATCCTTCTACCAGACAGCCTTTTAACCCGTCAATGGGTGATGTGATTGGTCTTTCAATCTTTACAGACTCACAAGTGTTTATTGGTTCTTCATTTAATATTTTTTCAGATATTGGCAAGAGTTGTCCTGGCTCCGGCTCTTCAAGTGGAGCAGTAAATACCTCAAGTAGTGGTTCAGTAGTGGTGGTTACTACATCTAGTAGTGGTGGTACAAGCAGTAGCGGAGATTTTATAACTATGCTTCAGGGTGATCTTAGTATGAGTACTGTACCTGATCCTACCGGTACAAGATACATGGCAGGAACATATGACTGTGATGACTTTGCAAATGATCTTGAACGAGAACTGGATATGGCCGGATATGATTCAACATTTACTCTTATATGGAGAGACAATGGCATGACTGGTCATGCTGTAACAGATGTTCATACTGCAGATGGTGGAACCATTTTTGTAGAACCTCAGGATGGAATGATCATTAATCTTGATGAAAATATGGATGGCATGGTGGGCTTCCGGGACAATATGCACAGTGAAGCCATAGCTCCTACAGAGGGAGGAGCAGAAATAGAAGTTTATATGGATCAGGATAGCGCTGTAATGGCTGGTGTAACTCTTGATTAGGAAATAAATTTATTTCTAAAAAATCCTTGACAGCTCGATTACAAAACCATTATTACCGTTAGCTCTGTTATTTGATATCTGATAGCCGGCCCACAGGGTAGTATTCTTTGGGCAGAGATAGTAAAATCCCGGGGTTAAAAACCCATATGCATGTTTTCCTGAATACCAATCCATAATTATTCCAAATCTTTTTGTAATCGGCTGCTCAATACCTGCAATAAAAGAAACAAAATCTCTTCCAAAAAGCAGTGTGGTTCCAACAAATACTCCGGAAGTAATTCTTGTGTTAATTTTAGGCAGTCTTGTGCTTATATGTGAGTATGTATATCCTCCAACTCCATCACCTCGTAAGGAAATTGGAATTAAATTTCCAAATGTAAGTTTCGTTTCTGATTTTTCATGTATTGGGATTGAGGTTTTAAATCCTATTCCTAAAACTTCATTTCTAATTTTTTTTGTACCTACACCAAATAAAGTTATGTCAAGTTCAGTGTGTTTCCCGATTCCATACGCACTGTAATTTGTAAAAAGTCCAAAATCACCAGAGAATTGGCTCTCATGCTGAAGAAATATCTGCCCTTTGTCTAAGACATCTGCTGAAGGTACATTAAAAATAGTTTGTTGAGCAAGAACTTTGCTTTGTATTAATAAAACATAAATTACTGCTATGAGAACCAGTAGTGATATAGTTATAATACTTTTTCTGGGCATTCAAAAGTATTGAGTGTAGATTTGTTAGATTTGTTTCCGTTGGCAGTATATTTGTTGTTACTGGATTATACGTAAGGAGCGAATGCTATGTCTAAATCATTTCCAAGTCGTCGTTCATGGGCAGAACCATGGAAAGTAAAAGTAGTCGAGCCGCTAAAGATGACTACACATACCGATCGTGAACGTGCAATTTCTGAAGCTGGTTTTAATACCTTTCTTTTGCGTTCAGAAGATGTTTACATTGATCTCCTTACTGATAGTGGTACCAGTGCAATGAGTGACTGGCAGTGGGCTGGCATGATGATGGGTGATGAAGCTTATGCCGGAAGCAAAAATTTTTATCACCTTGAAGAAACAATTCAAAAATATTATGGTTACAAATATATTGTTCCTACACACCAGGGGCGTGGTGCAGAACATATTTTATCAAAAATATTGATTAAATCAGGCGATATTATTCCTGGTAATATGTACTTTACAACTACACGATTACACCAGGAGCTGGCAGGTGGTACCTTCGCAGATATTATTATTCCGGAAGCACATGATCCAAATAATGAATATCCGTTTAAAGGTAATGTGAATTTAGAAACATTAGAGAAATTAATTCACAAGGCTGGCAAAGAGCATATTCCGTATATTAGTCTTGCAGCCACAGTAAATATGGCAGGAGGTCAGCCAATTTCAATGGCAAACATTAGAGCTGTACGGGAGCTGGCAAATAAGCATGATATTAAAATTATTCTGGATGCTACACGTGCTATAGAAAATGCTTATTTTATTCATGAGCGTGAAGATGGATATCATGATAAATCCATTGCTGATATTTTAAAAGAACTCTGTTCTTATACTGATGGCTGCACAATGAGCGGGAAGAAAGATGCTCTTGTAAATATTGGTGGCTGGCTGGCATTAAATGATTTTAATCTTTATGAAGAAGCACGTAACCTTGTAGTTGTCTATGAAGGCTTGCACACATATGGCGGGATGGCAGGCCGTGATATGGAAGCAATGGCACGAGGAATTATAGAATCTGTACAGGACGATCACATTCGTGCCCGGGTTGGGCAGGTTGAATATCTGGGACAAAAGCTAATTACCAGCGGTATACCGGTGGTCTGTCCTATTGGTGGACATGCAGTTTACCTAAATGCAAAAGCGTTTTATCCACACATTCCTCAGGACGAATTCCCTGCACAAACTTTAGCTTGCGAGCTTTATATGGACTCAGGCGTACGTGCTATGGAACGTGGTATTGTCTCAGCAGGAAGAGATAAAAAAACAGGCAAACACTATTATCCCAGTCTTGAACTTGTACGCCTTACTATTCCGCGCCGTGTTTACACTCAGGCACATATGGATGTTACCAGCGAATCAGTTATAGCTGTATATAACAAACGTGATAAAGCACGTGGCTTAAAAATGGTGTATGAACCAAAATATTTGCGCTTCTTTCAGGCAAGGTTTAAACAGTTGTAATTATTGACCCTCCGAAAGATGGATCCATAATCACTCCTAAGGCTGGAGATTCAATATTTTTTAAAGGGTATTGTTATCTTGGGAGGTAAAAGGAATGCTCACAAAAACAAAACAATTTACCGTAAGAGAGCTTATGCAACGGAATGTTTTTACAATCTACCCAAATCAAACTATTTTCTCTGTGTCTGTTTTAATGGCCAGTAAAGGTATTGGCGGAGTACCTGTAGTGAAAGAAGACGGAACATTTGTAGGAATTATTACAGACAGGGATATAGTTACCAGGTGTAATGCTCTTGGGAAAGATCCAAATAAGACCAAGGTCTTTGAATGTTTGACTAGTAATCCTACACGGACAGTTCCAAGTCATTTGATTGCAGATGCGGTAAAGTTAATGGCTGATTTTGGTACCAGGCGATTACCGGTAGTAGAAAATGACAAACTTGTAGGGATAATTTCAATAGCAGATATTGCAAAAGCCTGTGCTTTTTGTCCAAACGAAAAGCATCCATACGATACCTGCATCTTAATAGATATGGCTAAAGAATTACAAAAATCCTCGCATCTGGAACCTGGCTGTGTAAGTTGTTGTTTGTAAAAGAGAGAGCTTTTAAGTTTCTGATTCATATATTTGAACAAACTTATACAGCCAGTCACTGACTTCTACCAGCGATCTCCAGTCTGCTTTCTCGGTTACAGTGTGTAAATCCTCTAAGTTTGGACCGACAAGTGCTGAAATAAATTCTTCTGCATAGGCATTTCTTTTAGGAACCAGATGATTAGCCTGACATGCGCCATGTGAAGGTATTATTTTTACTGAGCTATGCCCTGCTTCGCCGGCAGCCTGCTTCAGTAATTTTACAAGTAAATTATCAGTACTGCCCTGCCATGGGGGAAATTGTTCATCTGTTTTAATTGTAATTTTCAGATTTTTTTCTATACATTTATATTTTTCCTCAGTGCGTTTAACTTCCTGTTTAATCCTTCCAAGTTCATTATCCTGCTCTTCTCTGGTTAAACTTCTAAGTGAAAGATATATATGCCCTTTTGTTGAGAAGGCATTATTTGGAGTTCTTTTAATCTCATACTCATAAATGTTCTTTGAAATTAATGGCTGGTGAATTTCCGGATTCCACTTAACTACTCCATTCCCTAATACAGATCCCAGTTCTGTTAAAATATCCGAAGCACTTATAAAATCATCCCGGTTATCTATACCTGAGTGGCCACCTCTAAGTCCGTTTATATCAATCTTAATATCAACAAAACTTGCACATCCGGTAGTTATTTGAAATGCCTCATCACCGTCTATTACAATTACATATTTTGCTTTAAATTGACTTGTATCCAAAGCAATTAAAGATGCACTATCCTCTTCTTCATCCGGAGCAAGTACAATTTCAAAAGGAACATGAGCCTTTTCTTCCGATATAAAACGTCTAACAATGTCCCACATAATAGCAACCTGTGCTTTATCATCTGCACCTAAAGTAGTAGTACCGTCAGTTGCAATATATTCTTTTATATCTTCTTTTATAGAGTGATTAATTAGTACAGGATAAATTTGCTTTGTCGGCTCATCGAGATCTGCCGGAACTATATCCAGGTGACCCATGAACATGAGCGGCTGTCTGTCTTCGCATCCTTTTGAACCGGGCACTTTTATAATTAATGAACCGTATTTATCAACATAGCTGGTAATTCCCGGATGTAACTCTTCAAAAAGTTTTGCAGTTACCTGTCGAACAAGTTCCATATTTTCTTTCATCTCTGGTTCTTTTGGATGACCAGGTCTTACAGTAGGAGTAGGAATAACTGCAAGTTTTAAAAATGTGTCAACAACAGGATTTTTATTAGCAATCTGGATTAGTCTTTCAGCAGGTAATTCATTTGGAATCTTTCTTCTGTTTTGAGAAAGTAAAATCGGTGTATGGTTAATATTAATCAAAGCTACAGGAAGCATACGAAGATCGAATCATGACAACTGGTAAAAAATCAGAAAACGTTCTGTAAAATTTTTCATACGAGAAAAATCTTTTTAATTTATTTTTTTTCATGTTGACAGTTTTATAATGAGTCCACCAGGACAAATTGAGAACTTAAAACAGGCATGCACTATTCATGTTAAAGGTTGTTCGTTCACAATTCAACAAACCACAACAAGCCTTACACCAGAAACCTGCTTGTGAAGCTAAGCCGGTCAATGAAGAAGCTCGCACACAAATTATTCAATATCCGAATTTAATTCCGGAAAATCTGGATTTTAAAATCAAGTTAGCTGATTTTAAAAGACTTGTAAATGAGTTTCAAACAGTAATCAATATAAGCTCGATTTTAGAATGGGACTCAGCAGTAATTCTGCCGGAACGTGCTACGGATAACCGGGCAGGAGAGATGTCATGCCAGGCAAAGCTTGCCCATGAAATTTTAACTTCAAAAGAAATGGGAAACTTAATCAGCTATCTGAAAGAAGAAACAAACTTTACCAGACTGGATAAGCACGAACAGGCATTGCTGCGGGAAATGAAAAATCAATATAACAGAGGGAAAAATATTCCCGGTATACTTTTACAGGAACTGGCTTCTACAATAGTCCAGGCACAGGAAGCCTGGTCGAGAACAGCTACAGCAAAGGATTTTTCTGTATTTATTCCGTCACTTGAAAAGATAATTTTCCTTAAGCGTAAAATCGCAGAATATATAAAATATGAAAAATCACCATATGATGCATTACTGGAAGCTTATGAACCGGGAATGACTGCAGAAAAACTGGATAAACTGTTTGAAGAACTTAAAGGGGAATTAATCCCGATAGTAAAAAAAATTAACAGCTTGCCTAAAAAAACCGACACTACATTCCTAAATAAAGACTATGATACAGAAAAACAGATAGAGCTGGGAAAAAGTCTTCTTAAACATATACAATTTGATTTTTCAAGAGGGTGCCTGGATGAAGGTAATACTTCATTTAGCTTAGGTATCGGACCGAACAATGTAAGGTTAGTCAGTGTTATTTTTAAAAACAATATTTTTTATACAATGGCTACTCTTCTTCATGAAGGGTTTCACGGGCTTTATGATCAGGGATTTGATCCTGCTTTAGCTACTACACCTTTATTTGATGCTCCTTCTACAGGTATGCATGAAGCAATGGCCAGGTTAGGTGAAATTTTTATCGGGAAAGGGCTTCCATTCTGTAACTTCTTTCTTCCAAAATTAAAAGATACTTTTCCTGAACAGCTTCAAAATATTTCTCCGGAGCAATACTATAAAGCAATAAACGATGTACAACCCTCCTATGTCTGGAGCGAGTCTGATGAAGCAGCATGTAATTTGCACATATGTATTCTTTTTGAAATTGAAAGGAATTTAATAGAAGGTAAGCTAACTGCTAAAGAAGTGCATGATTTTTGGAGTAAAAAACTGGAGGAATATTGTGGAATAACACCACCCAATGATGAAATATGCAGCCACTGGTCAAGCGGTGACATTGGTTATTTCCCGGCTTATACATTAGGAAATTTATACGCTGCACAAATATACAATACAATGAAAAAAGAAATACCTGATCTTGAAGAACAAATTGCAAATGGAAATATAGCTACTTCCGTAGAGTGGTTAAAAGAAAAAATCTTTAAATACGGTAAGACAGAGAGTCCGTCAGAAATCATGACAAGAGTTACAGGAGAACAACTCAACCCCGGATATTACCTGAATTACATTAAAGACAAATACAGTAAAATATATGGGATTGAACTTTGATAAAACATGTCTGAAGCGCTAAAAAATAATAAATCCTATATGGCAGAAATCGGATTACTTTATGCCAGTGCAATCTGGGGTACGACATTTTTTATGGTCAAGAACAGTTTGCAATACATTGATCCGGTGACACTGTGCAGTTATAGATTTTTACTGGCTGCACTGATATTGATGTTTTTTTTAATTTATAATCGGCTGAAATTATTTTCCGATTTAAAAGAAGGATTAATTCTGGGATTTTTTCTATGGCTGATTTACATATCCCAGACAATAGGTCTGGTTTTTACCACTGCTTCAAATGCTGCATTTATAACAGGTTTATTTATTGTTTTTATCCCGATTTTTTTATTTATTTTTTTCAAAAAGAAACCTGCTCTTAAAAGCCTCTTTGCAATAACAGTTGCTCTGTGTGGTTTAAGCTTTTTAACCGGTGGTTTAATTCATGCAAATAAGGGAGACGTAATAACCTTAATTACAGCATTTGCTTATGCATTGCATGTATTGTTTGCTGATAAATATGTAAAAAATAATATTAATCCTTACACACTTTGCTTTCAACAGTTTTTATTTGTTTCATTACTGAGTTTTCTTACTGCATTTTTTTTTAAGTTACCATTTTCAGTTACTAAGATAAGTGTTATATGGACAATTTTGTTCTTAACAATTTTTCCTACCCTTACTGCATTTGTTATCCAGCTGGTTGCTCAAAAAAATACAACTCCGGTAAAAGTATCATTAATTTTTGCTTTAGAACCTGTGTTTGGAGCAATCTTTGCCTGGACACTTGGAGGAGAAATTTTTGTTACTACAAAAGCAATAGGTGGATTACTGGTTTTTTTATCGTTGATAGTGTATCAGACTAATTTTATCCCAAATTTTAGTGGATTGATATTATCCGCCTTCTCTGGTACGCTGCTTCGCATGCGGACTGGGCGGTAAGTTTAAAACTTCATTTGAATAATAATCTGCAAGATGTTCTACAATATCTCTTACAGATATAAAACCAACAGGATGGTTTCCTTCATCGACCAAAGGAATATGTCTGTATCCGCCTGCTGCCATACGATTTAAAGCATAGACAATCGGATCATCCAGATAAAGCGCATCAGGATTTTTTGTCATATATTCACTGACTGTTTCTTTCGAATAATCATGTCCTTTATTAACAAGTTTTCTGATTACATCTCTCTCAGTAAAAATCCCGATTAACTTATTAGTATCTTTTTCAACGACTAAAACACATCCGACATCTTTTTCAATAAAATAATTTATAGCATCAGCTACTTTTGTATCCGGAAAAACAATAACAGGATCCCTGTATAATATTTTTTCAATTGGCTCATGAATCGATAACGCAAACTCAAGATTTGGTTTACTGGAACTGTCCCGCTCTTCAATTATTCTTTGTTCTTCTTCAATTTCTTCCGGCATATCTCCCCCTGTTGAATCTATTTTATATCGTCAATTTGAAATCAAACCATATACACCAAATGGTTGATCTTTTAATGACCTGTTATAAATTTACAATTAATGTTCAAAAAAAAACACTATGGATAATAAGTACCATGACTTAACCCCGGGTATTTTACAATGCAGGGAATAATACCTCTTGGCATATCTTAAAAAAACTTATTTTTTATTGCAATTAATTTCCTAAAATGAAAAAAATAAATATATTGAAGTT
>MFRN01000043.1:0-61535 GCA_001784585.1 Candidatus Melainabacteria bacterium RIFCSPLOWO2_02_FULL_35_15
CTAGATGGAATTTTTCCGGCAGCAAATAAGCAAACAATATTATCTAATTTATCTGCAATACCTACTATTAGGCCTGAGCTGGTAGCAGGAAAAGTATCCTGAAAAAATCTTGGATAATAATGCTCTTTTATTCCTGCAGAAATCTCACTGTTAAAATTATTTATTTTTGCATATACTGAGCCGATTTCACCTTGTAGTTCCGGCAGCTCAAATACTAAATGTGTAGTTAAGTCCAGCTTGCATAACCTTGCTGTTTTAATCAGATCCTCTTTTGATAAAGATAGCTTTTCTTTTGTCTCTTCATAGATAAGTTCACACAATTTGGTGAGTCTGTTTACTTTTTCTTCCATTGACCCAAGACCTTTTTGGAATGTGATTTTTGATAGCTTTGCTCCTCTTGCTTCATAAGTGAAAGGAATCTTTAAATCTTCACTGTAAAAAAACTTCCCATCGTTTAATCTGGCTCTAACTACTTTTTCATTCCCTTTTTTTATTTGTTCTTTAATCTTGGAATCGCTTGATAATGTTTCTGTTCCATTTGTGATTACTATAAAATTAGGAAGCAAATTGTTATTTCTGTCCTTTAGAATGAAATATTTCTGGTGTTTTTTTAATATTGTTTCTGTTATGCAGGGTGGAAGAGTAAGAAATTCCTTGTCAAAACTACATAATAATTGACCCGGATACTCTGTAATGTTAGTGACTTCTTCCAAAAGACTTTCATCAATAACTGATCTGCCATTTACTTTATTTGCCTCTTCCTGTATAAAACTCCCGATCTTTTTATATCTGTCTTTAAAAGAAGCCATTACTTTATGCTCTAAAAGTTTTTTTTCATATTCTTGAGGATTATTTAAGGCTATGGGATTGTTGTTAAAAAATCTGTGTCCATAAGTTTTATCTGAGCTTTTAATGTTTGCATATGAGAACTCAATTATATCTTTGCCTAGCATTGCTAGAATCCATCTTATTGGTCTTGCAAATTTTTCATCATTGCTTCCCCACTTCATAAATTTGTCACCAGTTGTGTTTTTTATTGATTCCGGCAAAATATTTCTTAAAATATCTTTGGTAGTCTTTCCGCCAGTTTTTGTAACTGCAAAAACGTATTCGGTTTCGCCGACCTTTTTTCTTATGAGTTCTCCGGGTTCCAGATCGTATTTTTTTGCAAACCCAATTGCAGCTTGCGTTGGATTTCCCTTTTGATCAAAAGCAGAATTGCTTGGTGGACCTTTAACTTCAATGATTTCTGTTTTTTGTTCTCCAGGAAGGTTCGTAATATAAATTGTTATTCTTCGCGGAGTATTAAATGTTTCAACAGTCTCCTTGTTATATGGAATATTATTTTCAGTTAAGCCTTTGGTAACATTTTCAAAAAGTTGATTTGTGAGGCTTTTTATTAAGCCTGGCGGCAATTCTTCACATCCAATTTCATACAATAAGTCAGACATTTATTTGTATAGCTATCATAATACAATCCTTATTTTAACTTGCATTATGAGTATCTAAGCTGTTAAAATAACCTAGCTTAACTAAAGGAATCACCATGGCCTGTCCAAAGAAAAAAACATCACATAGAAAACAACACCAGAGAAGAGCTAAATGGGTTGCATTTTTAGCTAATATTGCCAGATGCTCAAACTGCGGTGAACCTGCTATTTCACATCACGCATGTGGTTCCTGTGGTTTTTACAATGGCAGAGAATATATTAAGGCATTACAAAAGAAGAGTAAGGTAGTTACCTAAAAATATTTAAGTGCTACTATTCAATATTGCTAATGAACTTTAAGAGGTATTTCTAAATGACAGTAATAGCAGTAGATGCTATGGGGGGAGATCATGCACCTCATGAAATAGTGCATGGTGCGGTTTTAGCGGCAAGAGAATTTGGAGTCAGTGTTCAGTTAATAGGTCAGGAAGATTTAATTAAGCATGAGCTTAAAAAACATTATACAGAATATTTATCTATTGAAATTATTCCTGCAGAAGATGTAATTGACATGGCTGAAACTCAGCCTGCTTGTGCAGTAAGAAAAAAACCAAATTCGTCTATAGCTGTTGCAATGAATCAGGTAGCATCCGGGAAAGCCAGCGGTGTTGTGGCTGCAGGAAGCACAGGTGCTGCTACTGCTGCTGCTCTTTTTATTTTAAAGCGCATTGAGGGTATTGAAAGACCATGTATTGCTGCAGTAATGCCTACACATGAAAAGCCGGTTATTCTGGCAGATGTAGGAGCTAATGTTGAGTCAGTTCCTGAAAATATTTTTCAAAATGCAATCATGGGTGCTGCACTTTCAAGAGCATTATTTAAAATTGACAGACCAAGAGTCGGACTTTTGAACATTGGAGAAGAGCCGGGAAAAGGAAGTTCTACAGTAAAAGAAGCTTATCAGCTTTTATCAGGTGAGCCAAATTTAAATTTTATTGGAAATGTTGAAGGAAGGGATGTGCCTGCAGGTGTCTGTGATGTTTGTGCATGTGATGGCTTTGTAGGAAATGTTTTTTTGAAAACTGCCGAAGGCATTGGAAAGATGGTTACTTCAATGCTAAGAGAAGAATTAACCAGAGATGTTAAAAGCCAGCTAGGCTCACTTTTAGCAAAAGACAGTTTTTACAGATTAAAAAAAAGACTGGATTATGCAGAATATGGTGGTGCACAGCTTTTAGGAGTAAAAGGAGTTTGTGTTATTGCTCATGGAAGTTCTAAGCAAATTGCTATAAAAAATGCCATAAGAGTAGCCAAAGATGCGTCTGATGCTAATGTTATAAAATTAATTGAAAATATGGTTAAAAGCTATGTTAATAAATAGTCGAATCTAAAAATGCAAAAAAACTATGGTGTAAAATTTCTTTCTTTTGCTGGAGCTTTACCTTCAAAAGTTGTTACAAATTCTGATTTAGAAAAGTTGTTTGACACATCAGATGAGTGGATTTATACAAGGACAGGTATTAGGCAAAGACATGTAGTTGATAAGAATGAGAGCGGTCTGTCATTAAGTGTGGATGCTGCTAAACAAGCACTAAATAAAGCAAAAATTGATCCCAAAGCCATTGATTTGATTATTGTTTGTACAGCTACTCCTGACAAACAGTATCCTTCTATGAGCTGTATGTTGCAGGGTGCAATTGGTGCTGTTAATTCTGCATGTTTTGATTTGTCTGCAGCGTGCTCCGGTTTTATTTTTGGAATGGCTACTGCTTCCCAGTTTATTTATACAGGACAATACGAAAATGTTTTATTAGTTGGTGTTGATATTCACTCTCGTTTTATTGACTGGAGTGAACGGTCAGTTGCTGTGCTGTTTGGAGATGGAGCCGGTGCTGTAGTGATGAGTAGTTGTTTGGCTAAAGATGATGAGCTTGCTGGTTTTATTCTTCATTCAGAAGCAGACTCTAAGCTGGATTTAACCTTAGATAATGACAATATTTATTTTACTGACTTTAAAGATCAGGTCAAACCTGATTTTGTAAAAATGAACGGAAAGGCTGTTTATCAGTTTGCTTTGCGTGTCATACCTGAAATTGCACATGAGCTTTTGGATAAAGTGAATATGACTACAGACCAGGTTGATTATCTTGTTTTACACCAGGCTAATCAGAGAATCATTGATGCCGTTGCTGAAAAACTGAAACTTGGTAAAGATAAAGTTGTGTCAAATATAGAAAAAGTAGGAAATACTTCTGCCGCAAGCATTCCTTTAGCGATTGCTGATAGTTTAGCGTCTAATAAAATTAAAATACCAAGTAAAATGCTTTTAATTGGTTTTGGGGCAGGGTTAACATGGGGAGCTGCAATAATTGAATGTAATATTTCCAAAATTTAATTATAAACAGGTCTTTTGGGTGATATTTTTTTGCTTATTATTTATACCAGTAACAAATACATTCTTTGTTAATTTGGGTAAAATAATCAAGTGTTTTATAAATAATTACACATATAAAAATTCTTTAAGTGAACTTATTGGTGAAAATAATAATCTGCAAAATAAAGTGAGGTACTATAAAACTACTGCTGGTTTGAAATCTTTAGTAAAAGAGCGTTTAGAAAAAGTCGATGACGGGGAGATATTAATTAAATATTCTGAGTAGTTTAGCGGCAGAAAAAATCATGAAACAAGTACAATTAAAAGTTTTAAAATCTTCCGGAGAATCAAGCAAAGAGGTTGAATTGTCTGTTGAAGCTCCGGTTGATATTTCAAATAAAGCTTA
This sequence comes from Candidatus Melainabacteria bacterium RIFCSPLOWO2_02_FULL_35_15, assembly GCA_001784585.1. Taxonomy (GTDB): domain Bacteria; phylum Cyanobacteriota; class Vampirovibrionia; order 2-02-FULL-35-15; family 2-02-FULL-35-15; genus 2-02-FULL-35-15. Next base: position 4,211 of record MFRN01000043.1, read on the forward strand.
CTCAATTGCCCTGAGAGATATTTCTAATAATATTGATATACCAGGGTTTAGAAAAGGAAAAGCTCCAAAAGAAATAGTTGAGAAAAAATTTGGTATTGAATTTATTGGACAGAGAGCATTTGAAAGTATATTTAGTGATGTGCTTTTAAATGCAGCCGAGCAGGAAAAGCTGGATATCATAGAAGTGCTCAAGGTCTCATCATATGAGCTTGTACCAGACAAACCATTAACATTTAAAGTTATTGTTGAATTAAAACCCGAGGTAAAAATAGGCAAATATAAAAATTTAAAAATTAGTGCAAAAAAAACAATTTATGACAAAGAGATTTTTACAAAGAAGACATTAGACAGGCTGGCTTCAAACTTTATTACTTTCAAAACTGTTTCAGACAGAGCCTTGAAACAAGGAGATCTTGTTACCCTGAATTTTGAAGGAAAGTTTGATGACGGTTCGGATATCCCTGGTGGTAAAGCAGAGAACTTTCAGGTTTTGCTGGAAAAAGATAAATTTTTACCGGAATTTGTAGATAAACTGCAAGGGACAAAAATTGGTGAAGAAAAGGAGATTTTAATTACATTTCCGGATAATTATGTGAAAGATTTTTCTGGCAAAAAAGCCAGGTTTAAAGTTAAAGTTAATTCTATAGAAGAAAAAGTTTTTCCTGAAATTGACGATGAACTGGCAAAAAAACTTGGCCTTGAAAATATGGACAGATTAAGAAATCAGATTGAAATGCAAATGAAATTTATTCAGGAGTCGAATAATCAAAAAGAACTTGAAAATAATCTGCTTGATGAAATTATTAAAAATTCAGAATATGAAATATCTCCCCGGATGATTGAAAAAGAAGTTGACTATTTGCTGGCAGATCTAAAAAAGAATTGTGAAAAAGATGGAATTAAGTGGGAAGACTTTAAAAATGATCCGAAAAACAAAGATTTACTTGTAAAAGCCAGAGAGGCTGCCTCAAAAAGGATTTCAATTGATTTAATATTAACTGCAATTATAAAAAGTGAGAATATGACGGTTACTTCTAATGAAGTTAATGCTGAAGTAAAAAACAGAATCAATCAGCTGGGAGAAAAATATAACCATTTACAAAACGACAGGAAGTTTGTAAGTATGGTTGAATTTATTTTACTTAGGAACCAAGCTGTTGATTTCTTGGTTAAAAATAGTGATGTTTCATGGAAAGATGAAGTAACCAGGGATATTCCTGATTAAAGCTTTGGTTTTATGTTAATCTGAGTAACATAAATTTGCACAGGAAGAAAATAATGGGGGTATTGAGAAAGTGAAAAATCCAGATATAAATAAATATTTAACAGAGTCTAAATCCACTCTTCCGGTTTTTAATTATATGCCTTATGTGATTGAGCAAACACCAAGAGGTGAAAGAGGTTTCGACATTTTTTCCAGGCTCTTAAGAGAAAGAATAGTATTTCTTGGCTTGCCAATTGATGATAATGTTGCAAATGTAATTGTTGCCCAGCTGCTTTTGCTGGATTCTGAAGATCCGGAAAAAGACATTATGCTTTATATTAATTCACCCGGCGGTTCGGTAACAGCAGGGCTTGCAATATATGATACTATTCAGCATGTCCGCTCTCAGGTGTCAACCATTTGTCTTGGTCAGGCTGCAAGTATGGGAGCTTTCTTGCTTTGTGCCGGAGCAAAAGGGAAAAGGCTGGCTCTGCCGAGATCAAGAATTTTAATCCATCAACCTTTAGGTGGCGCACAAGGACAGGCAACAGATATTGAAATTCAAGCCAGGGAAATTTTAAGAATTAAAAAGCAATTAAATGAACTTATGGCCAGCCATACCGGACAGCCTGTTAAACAAATTGAAAAAGATACAGACAGAGATTTTATAATGACTGCTCAGGAAGCCAAAGAATATGGGATTATTGATCAGGTAATTGTTAAGTTGAGTGATGCAAAAGAAAAACCACCATCACTTACTTCTGTTTGAATTTGTATAAGTGATCCGGATATTTAGTATATAGATACTGTGTTTCTTGTATTTTGCCAAAAGAGAATTAAAATTAAGGTTATAATGACTAAATAATAAGTAAAATTTAAATAATTTCCTTATAGGTTTGACAAATACAGTTGTTTGGAACCATATTAATGATAGATACAGTCTTTAAGTTAGTAAAAAATGGAATTTTATAAATGGCAAAACATGAAGACACAAGATTAAAATGTTCTTTTTGCGGGAAGACTCAGGATCAGGTTAAAAAACTAATAGCTGGCCCGGGAGTTTATATCTGTGATGAGTGTGTTGATCTTTGCAATGAAATCTTAGATGAAGAACTCTTTGATTCAAGCTCTCAGGCACAAAGGCAATCCAGAGAACAATCCATACCGTTAATAGCAGATATTCCTAAGCCTTGTGAAATTAAGTCATATCTGGATCAGCATATAATTGGTCAGGATTCAGCCAAGAAAATTTTATCTGTCGCGGTATATAACCATTACAAGAGAATAAATCATAATTTAGAATCAAAAAATTCAGAAGCTGTTGAAATTCAAAAATCAAATATTTTATTAGTAGGGCCTACTGGCTGTGGAAAAACATATTTAGCTCAGACGCTTGCCAGGTTTTTAAATGTTCCATTTGCTGTTGCAGATGCTACGACCCTTACAGAGGCTGGATATGTCGGAGAAGATGTAGAAAATATTTTATTGCGTCTTTATCAGGCTTCCGATTATGACGTAAAAAAAGCTGAGCGTGGAATTATTTATATTGATGAAATTGACAAAATTTCAAGGAAATCTGAAAACCCTTCAATTACACGTGATGTTTCGGGAGAAGGAGTACAGCAGGCTCTCTTAAAAATGATTGAGGGAACCACTGCAAACGTTCCTCCTCAGGGAGGAAGAAAGCATCCTCATCAGGAGTTTATTCAGATAGACACGTCAAATATTTTATTTATTGTTGGCGGTGCTTTCGTTGGTTTGGAAAAAATTATTGAGCTTAGGTTAAATAAAAACCGCGGTATAGGATTTGGTTCCACTCCAATGACTCAGCTTGAAAGAGATATAAGAGCATCACAGGAATTTAAATACTTAATTCCGGACGACTTATTGAAATTTGGTTTAATACCAGAGTTTGTAGGCAGAATTCCTGTTGTTGCAGCTCTTGATGCATTGGATGAAAGTGCACTTAAGAGGATTCTGGTTGAACCTAAAAATGCAATTGTCAAACAATACCAGCAGTTATTAAAACTTGATGGCGTGGATCTTACTTTTGAACAGGAAGCAATAATTTCAATAGCAAAAGAAGCCATTAAACGTAAAATGGGAGCAAGGGGTTTAAGGAGTATTGTGGAAGAGATTATGACAGACATTATGTATGATGCACCGTCAAAACATGATATTAAAAGAGTTTGTATTACCAAACAAATGGTTGAAGACAGAGCTAAAGCAGAAATTGTTGAGTTGCCTTTAGAAAAAAGAAAAAATGAGATAGCTTAATAGTTAACCGCTGACGTATTATAATGTAAATGTTTTGCCCATGTGGTTATTGTACCAGTAAGGATTTATCCGATTTATTCGGTAAATCCGATCTGGGGAAAAATTAGCAGCGGAAAGCGCAAACTTGTTTTGCGCTTATAAGAAATGAAAATTGGTGTACCTAAAGAGATACTGGACCAAGAATGCAGAGTTGCTTTAACTCCAGCAGGTGTTTATGCTCTTGTAAGCTATGGGCACTTAGTTTTTATTGAAAATAATGCTGGTCTTGAAAGCAGTTTTTCAAATGATGATTATATTGATGCAGGAGCAAAAATTTTATCTAAACCAGAAGAAATATTTAATGTTGCTGATTTAATTTTAAAAGTTAAACAACCATTAGAATATGAATGTAAATATTTAAAACCTTCTCAGATCCTTTTTACATTTTTACACCTGGCGGCAGATAAAAAATTAGCCTCCGATTTGTGCAAATCAAAAGCTACATGTATTGCATATGAAACCATAGAATTACCTGATGGTTCTCTCCCTTTGCTTATTCCAATGAGTGAGATTGCAGGGAGAATGTCAGTGCAGATAGGCGCACATCATCTTGAAAAATATTTTGGTGGAAAAGGAATTCTTTTAGGTGGTGTTCCTGGTGTAGAGCCGGCAAGTGTGGTAATTATAGGCGGAGGAACTGTTGGTATAAATGCTGCAAAAATGGCAATTGGTCTGGGTTCCAAGGTTTTTATTCTGGATAATAATTTAAAACGCTTAAGAGAACTGGATGATTATTTTAACGGCAGATTACAAACAGTTTATTCTACACAACATAAGCTGGCAGAACTTATTTTGAAATCAGATCTGGTAATATCTGCAGTTTTAGTTACAGGTGCTAAAGCTCCTAAATTAATAACAAAAGAATTGATGTCTAAAATGAAATCAGGTTCAGTAATAGTTGATGTTGCAATTGATCAAGGTGGCTGCGTAGAAGGAGTAAAATACACTAAGCATTCTGAACCGGTAATGAATATCGGAAATGCTATTGTTTATGCAGTACCGAACATACCTGGCGCAGTCCCGATTACCAGTACTACTGCTCTTACCAATGCGACATTGCCATACGTTGTTAAGCTTGCAAACAGTGGTTATAAAGCAGTGTTTAACGATATTCCCCTAAAGAAGGGTGTAAATGTCCATGATGGTTTTGTAGTTCATGATGTTGTCGCAAATGCACTTGATATGGAATATCTGGCATTAAAGCCATGATGATAAAAAAAATATATTTTTTATACGGCTCTGATTATTCAGCTATTACTGCACGCATTAAGGAAATAAAAGAGCAAATTGCAAATAATTTAACTGTTCAAAATTACGTTCTGTCAAAACTGGATGACATTGAACTGTTTTTTAACCAGTCTTCAGGCTTTTCATTATTCCGGGATTCTTCTGTTGAAATTATTGATCTTAATTTAAGAGCTTTTAGTCAGCTTGAGAAAAGATTAAAAGAGTTTGTTTGTTTTATAAAAGACATTTCTGCATATAAATTTATAATTATATTTTTACACGTAGAAAAACCAGACAAAGTTACTTTAAAGAAAATCTCAGATTCGGAACTTTTTAAAGAACTAAAAAGTCTTGCGGTATTTAATGAATTTAATAAATTAATGCCCTGGCAAACAGAACAAATAAAAGAAAAAGTAATTACAGACTCTAAAAAATATAATCTTATTTTTAATCAAAAAGCATTAGGTTTATATATTGATCATATTAAGGATAATTTAAATAATTTAGAACAGGAATTAAAAACGATTCAATTATACCTTTTGCCGGACAGTGAGGTGAATGAAAAGTGCATTAATACTTTATTTTATACTGCTGTAAATATTGATAATTTCTTTGATTCAATATTAGACTGCAAACCAACGTCTGTTTTAAAATTAAGCTCACTGCTTGATAAATTTGATTCACCCTTATACATAATAGCTGCACTTCAAAACAAATTCAGACAAACACTTTCTGTCAAAACACACCTGGAATTAAATACAAACATTTATCAGATCTCAAAACTTCTGGGAATAAATCCGTACAAGCTTGAAAAAGACATTGGCAAAATTAAAAATATTTCATCCGTGTTTTTGATTAATATTATTTCAAATCTTTCTGATTTGGAATTAAAAGCAAAAACAGGGCTTGTAAGTAATAAAAATGTTATTGATTTACTTTACTTAAAATTTTTTCAAAGGGATCACCTGTACTCCATGTAACCTCCAGGATCGAATGCCAGAATGTAACCGATGCTCCTTCACATAAATATTCTATTTTTACTGCATCTTTTTCAGTGGTTACTATATTTTCAATGTTGTTTTTTTTTGCAATATTAATAATTTTACTTATGTCTTCAAATTCATAATTGTGATGATCTGGAAATATTATATGCTCAATAACATTTAATCCTGCTTTGGACAGACTGTTGCTGAATGATTTTGGATTGCCTATACCTGAATATGCAATAATTTTTTTATCTTTCATTTCATCCGGATTAATTGTTTTAACAATATTCATTCCTTTTAAGTGCTTTATCCTGTAGCTCATTTCTATTATTGGTTTATCAGCCGTATATTTTTTTATCTTATTTAAGGTCTGAGTTTTTAATGCAGTGTCTTTGGAATTTGATAAAACAATTGCCGTTGCTCTTTTAATCGAATCCGGCAGTTCTCTTAGTTCACCGGCTGGTAATAAATATCCATTATCATAGGGATTCTCTTCGTCAAGAATTAAAATATTTTCATCTCTGTGTAGTTTTACATATTGAAAACCATCGTCCAGAATTAATATATTTGCTCCTAGTTTTATGGCTGATTGTGCAGATTGAATTCTGTCTTTTCCGGATAACACGATTGCTTTAGGTACATTTTTTGCAATCAAATATGCCTCATCGCCGCTTTGTTCACTATCAGTCAGAATATCTTCACCGTCACTGACAAGTATATTTCTTTTGCTTTTATTGTCAGTATTACTTCTTTTATATCCTCTTGATAAAACAGCTGCTTTAAATCCCTTGTTTATTAAATATTTTGCAATTTCTATAGTTAGCGGTGTTTTGCCGGTTCCTCCGCAGGTTATATTTCCGACACTAATGACAATTGACGAGACCTTCCAGGTTTTTAGCAAGCTAAGTTTGTAAAATAATAATCTTGTTTTATATGCCAGAAAATAAAATATTGAGCCTGCGCTCAGCAAAAATCTTATAAAAAAATTATGTTTGATTTTTTTATAAATAAGAAATAATTCGTTCTGCAGTTTCTTGAAGTACATCTTGATTTCTTTTAATTATTCTTTTTCCGTTTCTTGTCTTTATCTCTCTTAATTCTTTATTTGATATTGCCTCTTTAAGTTTACATTCTAATTCAGGTATATTGTTCACCTGAACAATTGCGTCTTCATTTTTAAATAATGTTGTTAATTCTTTAATCTTGAAGTTATATGGACCGATAATAGTATAAGATCCTGCTCTTATTGGCTCAATTATATTATGTCCGCCAACTTTAACAAATGTACCGCACAATACTGTAATCTGCGATGTTTTATAGTATTTAATCAGCTCTCCAATTGTATTTAAAATCAAGATTTCTTTGTTTGATTCTATTTGATTATTCCCTGTTTTTACTACAGGGATAAAACCATTCTGAGATATTAATTTTGATATTTGATTAGTTCTGTCAATATGTCTTGGGGCAATAATTAATCTTATATTTTTAAAATCTTCTAATAGCTTTTTATACACATTAACAGCAATATCTTCTTCACCCTTATGTGTGCTGGCAAATATGATTTTTATTTCATTTGACTTCCCGAAAATTACATCTGCATTATTATCATTATTTTCTACAGTGCTGTTGTAAGAAAATTTTATATTTCCCAGTGTTTTTAATTTAGATTTCTCAAGACCTAATTCTTTAAACTTAGAAGTGTCAGTATCTGACTGGCTTAATACTTCAGTAAAATTGTTAACTATGTTTTTAAAGTAAAACTTAAAAAATTTGTAATTATTAAATGATTTATCTGAAAGCCTTGCATTTATCAGTATTACAGGAGTATTTCTTCTGTTACATTCTGTGAGCAGATTAGGCCATATTTCTGTCTCTGCGATAATTAACATTTTTATCCTTGCGCAGTTAAATAACGAGTTAATTACCCAGGGTAAATCAAAAGGAAAATAAAAAATTAAAAAATCTCTGTTTTTTGTAAGAGCTTTTAAATGCTTATAACCAGCAGCTGTAGTAGTAGAAATCATATAAGGATAAGAATCTTTTTCTTTTTGTAACTTTAAAACAAGAGCCCATACTGCATTAATTTCACCGACAGAAACAGCATGAAACCAAATCCAGTCTTTTTTTTCTCCCCAGGATTTGATTGTTTTGTCTGACCAGAACCCAAGTTTTTGCCAAAATCCGGATATCACTTTACTTTGTCTCTCTCTTTATATGCTTTTAATGTGTTAGACATTAGCATTGCAATTGTTACAGGGCCAACTCCTCCCGGAACCGGTGTTATTGCTTTACAGACCGAGCTGACATTGTCGTAATCTACATCTCCGACCAGTTTGCTTATGCCATTTTCGAATATTCTGTTTATTCCTACGTCGATTACTATTGCATCCGGTTTAATCCAGTTTTTTGTAATTAATTTTGGTTTGCCAATTGCTGAAATCAAAAGATCGGCACTCCTTGCAAGTTCTTCAAGATTATTGGTTTTACTGTGTGCAATTGTTACAGTTGCATTCTTTCCAAGTAACAACATTGACAATGGTTTTCCAACCAGCGTTGATCTTCCGATTATTACAGCAGACATTCCGGTAATATCAATAGAATAGTGGTTTAGTATTTCTATTACACCCTGAGGTGTGCATGGGGTAAGAGTCTTTTCTCCCCGCATTAATTTTCCTAAATTATACGGATGCAGGCTGTCTACATCTTTATTTGGATCTGTTGAATTAATTATTTTTTCAGTGTTAATGTGAACTGGCAGGGGTAACTGAACTAAGATTCCATCAATTTTTTTGTTTAAATTTAGCAAGTTAATAAGATTTATAACCTCGCTTTCTGAAACATTTGTCTGCATGTAATGTATCTCAGAACAAATGCCAAGCTTTTTTGCAGCAATTTCCTTATTTTTTACATATATGCAGCTTGCCGGATTATCTCCTACCAAGATTACTGCAAGTCCTGGTACTCTTTTACCTTGTGACTTAAGTAATTCAATCTCACTTGCTGTATTTTTTAGAACTTCATCAGCAACTAGTCGTCCATTTAAAATTAAAGGTTTGGAATTTACTTTTGCCATCATTAAAATGATAACTTATTTACCAAAACCATTAACTGAAAACTCTACTATAGGACTAATTTGTCCTGCAGGCGGACTGGATAGTTATAAATCAGTCAAACCTGCAGTAGATTATTTAAAAAAGTCAGGTTATAAGGTAAAACTCGGAAGGTCAATAGTTGTTTCAAACCAGGCTTATAAATACCTATCAGGTTGTGATAATGATAGATTAAATGATTTGTATAACTTTTGGAATGATAAGTCAATTAATGCAGTCTTTTGCTTGCGTGGTGGTTATGGCTGCCTTCGATTATTGAATTTGATTGACTTTGAGCAAATAAAAAAATATAAAAAAATACTTCTTGGTTTTAGTGACATTACAATTTTACTTCTTGCATTTTATAAAATGTGTAATTTGGTTACTTTTCACGGACCGTTATTGTCCTATAAGTTTATTGATAAAAAACTAAAATCAATTGATTCAAACACTGAAAAATATTTATGGAAGCTGCTTTCTGATCCCAAATTTAAATTTTCATATTCAAACAAGTCTAAAGGAGTTGTAATAAAACCAGGCAAAACAAAAGGAAAACTACTTGGCGGGAACTTAACTGATATTTGCGCTATGATTGGCAGCGGTTATCTTCCTGACTTTAGAGATTCTATTTTATTTCTTGAAGATTGCTATGAAGAGCCATTTAGAATAGATCGGTTACTGACTCAGCTGTCCAATGCAGGAATATTTGAGCAGATCAAAGGGTTGGTTTTTTCAGGTTTTTATAAGTGCGGATTTAAAAATAATAAAGAAATTGTTGACTTGTTAAAAGACAGAACCATGAAATATAAAGTACCAACAATTTTTAATTTTCCAGCCGGACATGATATACAAAACTATACGCTTCCAATTGGATTAGAAGTTTTTCTGGATGCTAATAAATGTGCTTTAAGTTCATTGTAAACACGGTTAAACAGCCAGTTTTAAATATGCTAACTTTGCGTAAGATACTGGTAAAATTAACCTGCTATGGCCGTCTATATTTTACCTTTTGAAAAGATGCATGGACTTGGAAATGATTTTGTTATGGTTGAAAGAAGAAATTTGCCAGGTAATACAAATGATAAAGCTCTTGCTAAATTACTTTGCGATCGTCATTTTGGTATAGGTGCCGACGGGCTGATAATCATTGACTTGTCCTCGGTTTGTGATGCTGATTTTGCCTGGAGTTACTATAATGCTGACGGAAGTGAAGCCCGGATGTGCGGTAATGGAATGAGATGTTTTGCAAAATATGTTTTTGAAAGAGGGCTTACTGATGAACCTGCATTTTCAGTTTTTACACAAGCAGGAATTATCAGATCTACCATTGAATCTGATGGTACTGTTACTGTAGATATGGGCGTTCCTAAATTACCAGATAAAACAAATGAAGAAATAAAAATTAATTCAAGAGTATTTAATTATACTTATGTTGAAATCGGGAATCCTCATTGTGTGATTTTTTTAGATAAAGATATTTCTGACAGTGATTTTTATTTGTATGGACCTAAAATAGAAAAAGACAAAAAGTTCCCGGATGGTATAAATGTAGAGTTTGTAAGGGTTCTGAATAGCAAAGAAATTAAGTGTAGAGTATGGGAAAGGGGATGCGGCCCGACACTTGCCTGCGGTACCGGAGCATGTGCTGTATTGATTGCAGCTAATGTTAATAATTTGTCTGAGAGCTCTGCAATTATAAATCTTCCTGGTGGTTCTTTAAGCACACGATGGGACAAAATTTTAAATCATGTTTTTTTAAATGGTCCTGTTACTTTTAGTTATACCGGGCAGTTTAATCTGGATCCTGCGTTTTATGCCATATAAAAATGAATGATTTTCAAAAAAATCTTTTGTTACGCAGAAAGCACTACAGGGAGAGAAGAAACACTGTACGCAAAATTTTATTTATCCTGTCGCTTATTTTATTCTTTTTTGTATTATATTTTATTCTTCAAATCCCAAACACAGGACCTGCAGCAATAGAGCTTTCTAAAAATCATTTAATAAAAAGCGAATATATAGTCCAGAATATTTCTAAAGAAATATCAGGTAGAAATTTCTTTTTTATTTCACCAAGAAAACTAACTAAAAATTTGCTTTTGTCCTGTGGGCTGCTAAAAAATGCAGTGATTAGAAAATATTTACTGCCCAGGCTTAAGCTGGTTGTAATTGTAAAAGAAAAACAGTTATGGGGAAAGCTTATTGCTAATAATTCCGGGAATAATCCTGCATATATTACAAATGAGGGAAACCTTATAAATGGAAATTATATAAACTTTAATTTATTGCCGGAAGATTTAATACTGGTTTTTTGTACGAATAGTACGTATGTTTCAGAAGCCGCCTTGTTGATACTAAAAGACACTTTGGATTTTTTTAATACCAGGCTTAAAATTAAAATAAATAAGTTTCTGGTTACTGATAGAAATACACTGGAAATTTATACAGATAATTTCATTAAAATTAATGCCGGATATATTGATTCAAATCTTCTGGTTAAGATTGCAAAATTAAGTGATATATTAAATCAGATAAAGAAAAAATCCTACTTAATTCAGTATATTGATTTGTCTTTGGAAAATGGCGCTGTTATCAAGAAAGTAGATGAGGGAAAAGTAGATAAAAAACATCTCAGGCTCTTTATGATTTTGCATTGACGTATCGCAGTATGATATATTATTAACCTTGTTAAAGGTTAATAGGAGTCAATAATTTGAGAAACACAAGACCAAAAGACAGATTATCAAGAAAGTATGGCGAACTGCTTTCCGGTATGCCTGCATTTGAATTAAATAAAAGGCCATATCCACCGGGTCAGCATGGACTTAAAAGAACCAAGAATTCAGAATATGGAAGCTTGCTCCAGGAAAAACAAAAGCTGAAACACTGTTATGGAATTGCAGAACGTCAGTTTAGAAAATATTTTACAAAAGCTGTAAAACTAAAAGGGCCTACTGGTGAGGTACTTATTCAGCTTCTTGAAACAAGGCTGGATAATCTGGTTCATAGAATGGGTTTTGCACCGACACTGGCTGCTGCCAGACAATTAGTTACCCATGGTCATGTACTTGTAAATAATAAAGTTATTGACATACCGTCTTATGCTGTTAAGCCCGATACTGAAATTTCCATTAAAGAAACGATCAAGAGTAATGAAGTTGTAAAAACTGCCATGAAAAATACACCTCAGGTTTTAGATTATATTTCTGTACAGAAAGAACAATTCAAAGGGAAGCTCTTACAAATGCCACAACGAAACCAAATTCCTGTAACTGTAAGTGAACGCTTAATAGTTGAATTTTACTCAAGATAAACCTATTACGTCTCTAAACAATAGTGCTAACCCGCAAGAAATCTTAACTTCTTAGCGATTTCTTTAACTTTTTTTGCAAAAATGGTAGCAATCTTAACCTACACAAGAGGTTCATCAAGTAAGCTAAATAATTAATAAAAAAAATGGGCCAATTAGAAAAAAATGAAATAAACCAAGCTTCTTCAGTCGGATACCTTGAAGAGCAGATTAGCTATTTAAGATCAATGCTTTCATACGCACTAGATATTAATGAGGCAGAGATAAAAATCAATTTCCCCACGTTAAAGAATTTTTATTTTGTAAATAATATTTATAAATCATCCTGGGCAATTTATACCCATCGTGAAAAATTTCCCAGGCTTTTATATACAGGAAATTTTTTAATTCAAGGTGGTAATTATGCAAAAAGATCGACTCGATCACCTTTTGGTATAGATGCTTTGTCATCATTAACTTCAGTAGCTAATACGTTTTCTTTTGAAGCTTCTTTGTTTAAACAAAACTGGACACTGGATTTAGATCTTTTTCAGGATAGTGCTGATAAACTCAAATTTTCTGTCAAGGAATATAAAGACTTTTTACAGCTATTAAACAGGATTAGAGCCCAATGGTTATTACATTTAAGTGAAGAGGGGAATTTTGATTTTGTGATAATTGAGTTTTCTGAACCTTCTGATCCGGTGTATTTTGTAGACTTAGGAAGCATTGATAGCTTAGCTACAAAGGTTAGGACTTATTTTAAACCGATATCTGAACACTCATTAAATCTTTTTCAAAAGTTAGCGCTTGGTACAGAATTTGAAGGAAAATTTTTTAATCTCCAGCCTGATGCTTGGTTGAGAGATGATGTAATTATTGAAATTGGCAATTTTTACACTGAAAAAATTTTCGAAGAAAAAGATAATAAATTATTTAATGAAGTTATTGACCAGAGTTACAATAATCCCTTTAAAATGCAGGCTTTTAAACCTATTTACTGACTCACGTTTGATACTTAACAATTAATTGTTTAAGTATAATTGGTTACTGCCTAGCTATGTTACTAAGTCTCATCTGACTAACTTACAAAGAAAGGTTTTGCCTGGTTTATCCAGCAAAACCTGGAAAATGATACAAAAGGCAGACTGCGAACACTTTGCAAAGCCCGACAAGCGAGGTACGAAGCAAGGAGGGCGGTAGGCAAAAACTATAATTGTGCGGATTAGTGTTACACAGCATGACAAATGGTCGTATATCGTTTTGAAGTATTGTGAGCAGCTCTTCTTTTTGTCATTCCTGCATAAAGCTCAGGGAAACTAGTTTTTAAATTATCCGGAGCTTTTTCTAAATATTCATCATACTCATAATAATTGCCATCTTCATTAACTACGTAAATTGTTTTTTCCGGATCTTTTGCACCATCTTTAGCCTGACCGCCACTTGTTCTTCGTATTTCCTGAGTAAATTCCTCTCCATTTGATTCTTTTACTGCATCGTATGCCATTTTTAAAAGCTCAGATTCTGTATATTTTATTAAATCACTGCGTTTAATTCCTCGTTTTTGAAGTCCATATTGAAGAATATATTGTGGTGCCATAACAAATGGGTGTTTGTTTGTATCGTTATGATGAAGTACAGAAAGATCATAATACATAGCTGCTACAGCATGTGCGCCAGCAGGTGTAAATCCAGCTTTTATTTTTCCACTTCTGTCTTTAAAGTATCTGACTTGCTTTGTAAGCCAGAGAGCCTCTTTATTTAATTTCCATTTTGGAAAACCAGGAGTCCTGGACTGCTCACCAGTTCTGCAATACTCTAAATAATCTCCCATAATTTTTACAATAGTATAATCAGCATTTAATTTCCCCAGTGTTTGACAAATCTTTTCAATTTCTTTGATGCCAAGATGCTTTAACAATATTTTATGAATCTCAGAGTCTTTATCTTTAACAATGTCCAGTGAACTCTCAAAGTTTTTAAAATCCAGAAGTATCTGTTCTGCGCCATGGCTAAATCTTAAATGTCCATCATCATGAAACTCCCCAGCTAAGGGGAGTGAGTAAGTATTACTTTCAACAAGATTTTTTATATCAGGATCAACATTTTCTTTATTTGAATAATAATCATATAAAAAATGCTGAGTTCGGAGCAAATGAGTAAAATCTCTTCTCTCGTGAAGACTCCTAATATACCTGTATCGATCTTTGCGATCTGCATTAAATGGAACAAGTATACCAGCCTGAGTTACAGTTCCCTGATATTTTTTTATTTCAGTAGCATCCAAATCTTGTAATATTACTTTTAGCTTTTCATCTGCCAGACTATCTATTACTTCCTGATATCTGGGTGAAAGGGTAGCTTCTCTGTGCTCATTTTCAAATTCTTTTATAAAGGCATAAGCTGACTCTACCGCTTTAGCTTTGTCAATTTTGTATTCAAGAATTTCTTCTTCTTCTGGTCCGAGTTTGTCTGTTCTGATAAAATTTTGTGCGGTTTGAGCACCAGCACCAAAAGATGCAAAGCTTACCCCAAGTGCTTCTGTCGCCCTTGCCAAGTCATATACTTTTTCACTTATGCCAAGCGGCATTATTGCAAGCATTGCTTTGCTTGTCCCTAAGACTAAAGCTGCAAGACGTCTAAACCATCCTTCTACTCTCATAGCTGTGTTTTCACCAGGCAGCCTGGAACCATAATTATTTGCTCTTTTTAATACTTTGTTCCCGTCTCTAAATAAAGCAACAAGATTTGCACCGGAAAAAAGAGCATAAGGAATATAAGCAAGAGATTTTATTTTTTCAGGGACTTCATGCCCCAAAAAAGAAGCAACTTTTGAAATTATCCCTACCCCGAATAAACCACCGCCAGCTACACCTAATCCACCACCAGCTGCCTGAAATGCACGAGCAGGCTCTTCCTTAAAAATTAAATCCATGTTTGTAATATTTTTAAAGAAACTAAAAATTCCCTGCTCGTAGAGTGATAACCACTTTAAACCTGGTAAATGACTAGTAAATGATTTATGAACAGATGAAACAGTTTCATTTTCTCTCCTTCTTACATCACTCATTCCCATTGATTGAGCTCCATCAAACAATGAAACCAGTCCAAGAGCAATCGGATCTTTTAAATCCATAAATGTGCTAACAGCAGACATTCCAAGCGCTCCGGCAAACCATTCCTTACTGTCCTGAGCAAGTCCTGTTAAGCCGCCAGTACCACCAAAAATAAAGTATGATTTTTTGAGACTGCTATATCCTGCATCAGTATTCCCGCCAGTTAAGCTGCTAAAAAGTATTTTAATTCCTGAAGAGACTAAAGACATCCCTGAAACAACCGTACCAATTAACGCTCCACCTGTTTCCATTGCTCTTATTTGTCTTTGTCTTTTTAATTTGTTTTTATCTACTATTTCATGCCTTATTACTTCAATACCATAGTCTTTATATTGCTTGGCTAATTTCTTTAAATCTGAATACTCATGCTTACCTTCATTTTTTAACTTATCAAGATTTAATCTGGAAGCAGCTTCTGGAGGCAGAGCATCAATATTTACACAAGGAGGTAGTAATTCTTCTCCATATTGAAATCTAATTCCTATTTGTTGAGGGGCCTGTGATTTATCTTTTGGTTTTGTTTGGGCAGTATAAGGTTGTGGATCTGAAAAATTTTGACAAGATGATTGTACTGCCTTAGGCATTATCCCTGCTTTTTCTTATACCTACTATATTTAGCGTAAATACTCATGATTGTTTTAATTAAATACACTATATATTAGACTATATTTAAAGTTTCTAGTCAATGAAAGACATATTGTAACTTTTATATTTTTTACCACGTACAATTAGTGACAAAAGGCTTACCTGTGCTGTTAGAATGAGTCTTGTTTTTTATCGCAGTAGGAACTATATGAAATTTTTAATCTGTTTTTTGCTGGCTTTAACATGTTTGACATTTAATACTGGTGTATTTAACAGCAGCACACTTCGGTATACTTCCTGTGCATTTGCTCAGACAAATTTATCTCCTCTCAATATGCTGATTTTTGATATAAGAGATGTCAAAAAACTCATTGAAGAAGGAGATAATAAATTAGCAATAACTATCCTAAAAAGTGCAGACAAAAATGTTCGTAAAGTAAAAGAGTTTAGTGCTAAAACAAAAAAAATTACCAGTACAAGAATTAAAAAGGGCATAGCTCTTTTAAAACAAAATAAAAACGACGAGGCTCTAGCTTTAATACAAACAGCAATTGACAGTCTAATAGAAGCAGGATTTGCCAAACCAAGTGATTTTGAATCGATATAAAGAGACCCACCCTAAGGGGTAAATCTTGTACAGGTGTGAAGGATTTGATCGTCTGTATACCTGTTTTCAAATTTTATTTTATAATTCCCGTCTTTAAAAGGACAAGAGCTTAATTTTTTTCCAATGTCTATTTTTGGTGCTGCGCCCCAATCTACAACCACGCTTTTATTTTTTTTCAAAATATGATTTATTAAAGCAATTAAAATAAGATCATATTCTTCCGCTTCTATATGACTGTCTGCAATATGCCGATCGTTCATGTCTATGGAATATTCATAAAATGCTGTTCTCTCAATCATAAGGCCATCTGGATAAGGCACACCAAGAAAATCTACTCCGACTATTACCAATGCCTTACCTTTATCCAAATCATTATTAATTGCAGATGAATCGTTATCTCTTAGTTCATATTTGTTTGCTTTAAATCCTCTTATTATTTTTGTATCAATGCTGCTTATCTCTCCTGTTGTACTATCTTCTGTCTGCCAGTCATCAAGAAGTGCAGAACTCGTATTTTCACTACCGGTAAAAAAAGAAGGAGATTCCAACAGGCTGTAATCTTTCTTATTGTTAGGAAGATTCTGTTGCATCTTAGCCATTTTTACAAAGACAAATGAATGTAATTTAGGAAACCTAAAAAAGTTTTCCCATACAGATTTATCCATAGTACTGCACTCGATTTTTACAGGAATAAGATTAGGCAATATCTTTTCAAGTTCACCAGCAATAAAATCTCCACCATTATTAGTTCTTCCACAATCAATCTCTACCATTTGTTCTTCATTCAAAGGATTAATTACTGCATCCCTGATAAATGACTTGTTAAGTACATTATTTGGATATATTATCTCCCTTCTTTTGGGATCCAATGTAACTAAGGTAGTATAAAGTCCCTCATCAACTGTATAAGGTTTAATATGCATTATTATTTCTCTGATTAATAATTATTCTACACGATCGTCTATAAAATTTTCACGCAATAATCTTCTTACCTTTTCAATACAATTCTTTTATTGAGTTTTAGATATAGGCTTGCACATATGCTTAAAACATAATTCTCTAATTCTTTATCAGGACACATATGTCATCTAACCAAACTGGCACATCGGTTTTAAATATGCTAACTTTGCGCAAGTCCTATAGAAGTCAAATTTCTGTTCCTGAATTGGGAATAGCTGCATAAAATATAGTTTTATTATAATAGTGCTAAAATACTTTCTAAGTTTCTAAAAAGGAGATATAAATTATGCCATTAAGAGTAGAGTATACACCGACAAGGGAAGAAAAAAGAATTGGAAATATTGCTGGAATGTTTAATAATAATCCTCCCTACAAGAAAAGACTTGAAGTCTGTAATGAACTCAAAGTTCTATTACCACAACTTGGCTTTCCGGTTGTTGATGTAGTTGCTCATAAGCAGGATCCAAGAGTAATTATTGTAATTAGTAGAGAAAATGCAGACAATAGTGAATTTTTAAAAGGTTTAATCAATGCAGTTTCAAGTCAAGAGGCATCATCTGGAAATCCAGTTAAATACAGAGATGCTGTACTTGCAATTCATGGATATCCTGAACGTGAATAACTTTTAAGAGTTAATCCAACTACTTTTACTTTAAAGCAAAAAAATCAATCCAGGATTTGAACCTGAATTTTTAGTTAAGCGCCAAGCAAAATGTGTTCTTCATCAGAACACATTTTACGCCGTTAAGAAAAAGCGAGTTGAGCATTCGTGCGAAACGAGCGTTATAAAGTACAAATCCTGAAATTTGCCCCATCCTGGACAGATTTGAATGAGTTTTTGGAGAGGGCCGCTTGATAAGAGGAGTTACAGAAGAAAGTTGGTTTATTTGCTTTTTCTGGCTATTAAAGCAAATTGATAGAAATATTTTGAAAAGTATTCAAGAGTTGTATTGTAAAGCAAGCTACCAAAAAAACTGTCACATAAGATTTCACGAACTCTACACAATTCTTTTAATCTTGCCCCATGCCAACGTTGACCACTAATGGTTAGATCAAGCAAGTCTAATGCTCTATAAAAAGCATTGGTTGCGTATTCTTCATTACCTTTTTTTCTCCAAGAAATAATTCTATCAACGTCACTACCTACATTACCTAGCTGTTCTGCAAGCGTCATTTTATACCACCTGCCTGATTCTTTTAGGTTTTTATAAAGATCTCTCATTGTTTTATTAAAAAGTTAATAATGTCAATAATTTTTTTCTGTATGGCAGGATCTTCAACTTCTCGTGACCTGTTGTTTTGTCTTGAACGAAGATTAATCATGGAATCAAACTCGATCCAGTTGTTTCTGTCTTTAGCCGGATAAATATTAATACCCCATAAATTATCCTGTATGGAACCTTCTTCAAGGAGGAGTTTTTCTTCATCAGCATGCATGTAGCCACCAATTGCAAAAATTTGTAATTTAATATCTACTACAGCCTTAACTAAATCACTGTCATTTTTATTTGCAATATTTTTTAAGGCTTCTAGTGTAATAGGCTCTTTAACCAAGATTATTTCATCCATATTAAAGTATTTTACTACTTCGACTGAACAAATTACAATTCTCTTTTGAAAAAAGGAATAAATAGAAAACACATTTCTTTTATCATTCCTCGTTATTTAAGAATCATAAAAGATTTGCAAGAATTAAGATTTGCTCCTCTTGTTTCTCTTGCTAAAACTTTTGAATCTTGGCAAGAAGAAATACTTAGAATGCTAAGGTTTTGATTGGTACGACCTAGTGCATCACGTTAGAAATAAAATTAAAGAGTTTAATGGCTATGTTCACATACCTGATCTCTCTAAAGTAGCTTAATTTTAGCACCGTGCTTGACATTATTTATTGCAGTGTCAGATTTGCTTTATCAGTGCTTATGAAATAAGGGCTGGCCAAAACAAAAGCAATTTGCTATAAGAATAAGTAAGCCTGATTGTATATTTGGACTTTTGAAAACTCAAATAATTTAGCCATATCCCAATTTATTTAGGCAATTTTGCACAAAGGCTTGTTTGGAGTATGGCTGAAAGTACTCTAAAAGCCCCTGTCCCTGTCAAAACTTTAGGATCCCTTTTTATGAAAATAAAAGTTGAAAAGTGCAGACAGGTCAGAATTTATCCCCTTATAAAAGGGCTTTTAAGTCAAGGTAATGCAAGGATTGAATGGAATGATGGTTTTATAATTAATTTAAAACTTCATCGAGAAGGTAAAAGAGATTATATTCATTTTACCTATATTACTTCCTCAGAAGGTGGAGATAAAAAACTTTGTAATTATAAAGTAAGTCTTACAAGAACTGAATGTCCTACCGGATTCAGATATTGGCTTGCTTGTCCTCTAGTAAATAAAGAAAACAAAGCATGTGGTAACCGTGTAGGTATCTTATACATGCCGCCAAAAAGGAATTATTTTGGCTGTAGAAGGTGCCATAAATTAATTTATCAAAGACAATGCCTAAGTGGATTGGATAAAAAATACGGAAAGCTTATTAGCTTTTGTGATCTGGAACAGGAAGAAAAATTAATTAAAAGAAAAGTATATGCCGGATTTTTTACTCAGAGATATATGAAACACCTGAACAAAGTTAAAAAGAATAATGAGAGATTCGGAAAGAGGGTTGAGGACTTGAATAGCAGTCTCCTCTCTTAGATTAATCCCCCTAATAAATG
Source organism: Candidatus Melainabacteria bacterium RIFCSPLOWO2_02_FULL_35_15 (assembly GCA_001784585.1). GTDB lineage: Bacteria > Cyanobacteriota > Vampirovibrionia > 2-02-FULL-35-15 > 2-02-FULL-35-15 > 2-02-FULL-35-15. The sequence continues at coordinate 24,302 of MFRN01000043.1, forward strand.
GGTCTGTAAATAAATTTTAACTGTGTTGTTAAAAATGTCCAACCTGTAGAAGATTTAACTCGCTGATTTCCTAACTTGTTCAAATGCAGCAATTATATTTTCTTGGGTTAATACTTTTGGAGTATGGTCTTTAATAGCGGACCAAATTTGTGTATTAGTTAAGCCATCTGATCTTAATGCTAATTCTGTATAATCAAGGCTGCTATCCAAGCTTTTTTCTTGCATTGCTTCTATTAAAGTACTTACGTAACCTTCTATTAATTTAACTTTCTGTTTTATTTTTTCACGTAATTCTTTTCTGCCAACATTTCTTGCTTTTAAATGATTAATCATATCGTTGACAGTTACTTGTTCTTCACTACTTTTATTTGCAACCTCAGTAAATGACGTTTCTATTTGTGCAGGAGGATAATCGCTTATTTTTGATCCGATTTCAGCATAATCAGAAGGCGGCTGGATCTTTCTTGAATCTATGTAAGGCTGTAGAAAATGCCTAGCTAAAGCTTCTCCTTGGCTTAAGTTATACAATTTGTGAAACGAAAATATTCTGTGATCTATTCTTTTAGCTCTTGTAGCATTACAGCTAACATGTTTATATAATTCTTGCTCAGCATCTGTACTGTTCCCTTCTTTGTCAATTAACTCTATATCTACATCTATAGTAGAAGGAGCATTTGTTGTCATTATAACAACAACATTAGATGCTCCTCTTGTATTTCTAAAACGTTGAAGTGTAGATAAAAATGCCTCTGTTAACTTTCCCTCGTTTTCAGTAGGTTTTCTTATGTAATTATCATCAATTGCTCTTGGCACTATCAGTCCTTCTACTTCATCCAAAAGTAATACACATGGAGCATTTGTTTTAACTGAAACAAAAAATTCTCCAAGATTTATTTTCCTACCACTTGGCATAACTACAAGGATATTGCCCTTTTCATGTTCGATCATCTCTGGGCTAAGAACAATTAACGGGAGAGCCATTTGGTTTGCTAAAGCTTCAGCAAAAGAAGATTTGCCCGTACCTTTAGGCCCAGAGCAAAGCCAACCACCATTTACCTTTTGTGTAGAGTTATTGTCTAAGTTATCTACAACATTTTTTATAACTCTATCTTTCAAATCATAAATATCAACATATCCTTCATCACCAAAATGTCGAGAAAGTTTATGATAAAGAGTCAATGCTTGTCCTGGCAGAGTTCGCATTGAGGGACTTATAAAAAATGTGTAATCTCTTACAGCAAAGCTATCATATCTATGTACTACAGCCCCACATGCTCTTAAAATCCTTTCTTTGTTTTCTTCATTTAAAAGATCTTTAAATAAAGCAGGTGAGTTTTCACCAATTGTAACTTTCTTATCAACTAACATGTTTAAACACTTATAGAAAAACTCTAGCTTTCTATAATTTTGAAGTGTTAGCTTGCCTCCTGATTTATCTGAGTCCAGATTCATAAGCTCCCAAATCTTATTAAATATTTGATTTAAGTCCTCTTTAGAACAGCACTCATCCTTTAAGAAAAGCTCCCTTAATTGGTGCAGGTCATCATCTAGTCTATTTTCATACGTATTAGTAAACGGCGCATTATATCTAGCTTCGTTACCTTTATATTCAGCTGCTAAAGTCTTGAAACATTCCTTAAGTTCATCTTCTGACATCTGTGATAATTCACAACCCCACTCTTTAAACTTACTAAAGATGCGACTGTATAACTTATCCTCTTCATATTGTACTTTTACTTCATTACTCCATAAAAGAGGAGCAATTTGAGTAGCGTGAGTTAGCACTTCCTGTAATTTCCCTCTTGCTGAAGGATCGTATTTAGTCTTATCAATAGTACCCAATTTACTTTCTAACTTATAATTTAAAACTAAAGCATCTCTTAGTTCTGTTACTTTATCTCTCAAGACAGTAGGAGCCCCACTTGTCAAATATAAAGGGTCATTTTTTGAAGCCTTTGTTTCGATTCCTAAATCCGATGGTTCAATAAGTGTATCTAGCATTGTTTCATACATTTTGAATCTATAGTTTCCACTCCTTACATCTGGGTTTGGAACTTTAAACTCTCTAATAGGGATTTTCCAGTTTAATACTAAGACCCTTCTCATATGTAACTTAGCCTCTTCATCAACCAGGTAATGTTCTTCTCCAAGATATTCAATAAATTTTTCATAGAAAGGATTTTCTTTTTCTACTTGAACTTTTACATCACTTCTTTGGTAAAACCCTTCTAAGGCAGCAAAAAGTCCTCTAACAACTTGTTTCCTTGCTCTTAAAAGATCACTGCTAGGGAGATCTTTTGGAGCAGAGAGAATTTTTCTTAAACTGGACTCGATTTTATTTGTAGTATTCTGAGGATTTTTCATGTCCCCGTTTTGAATTTTATCTATAGCTTTAGCTCTATCAGAATAATCCATGTTTATAAGATCATCATTCCAATACCCTTCTTCATTCAAAGCTTGAATAGCAACTTTACTTGCATCTTCTACTTCTGATTTAGGACTTTCTGCAGTAAAGAAATCTAGAATCTTTTTAGCTACCCAACCTGTTCCCCCGGCTATGGCACCAAAGAGAAAAGCTTCTCCTACACCTCCTCCAAACATAGCAGCTTGATTTTCAATGCCAAGCTCCTTTTTTGTCATTTGGATAGCTTCAATTCTTTGTCTTAAAAAGGAATTGTGTAAAGTTGATTTTGTAGCTTGCTCAATTTCAAGCTCACTAGTAACAACAGGCAAGTGTTTAACTTTAACTTCACTAGAATTAGTCTTCCCATTATTTTCAATTGGTTTTTTCTTGATTGAGTTAAATTCAATTTTATTTACTTTGTCCATAAACAAGTTTCTTAAATAGGTTTAAAAAACTATACTGCAATGCTGACTAGACAGTCAATAAGTTAAAAGGATTATTTATAACTATTAAAAAATGGCTTGTTTTAGAGCTCCTTACAGCAAGTCAGTAAGGTTAAGAAAATACCAATATTTTTTTGCCTAATTTAATGAACTATAGTTAAGATGTCCATCTTAACCTTTATCGCTTAGTATCGAATTAGATTCTAGTGTTTTATTTAAGTCCTTTATTAAGATAGAAAATAAAAATGCTTACAATAAACAATGCAACGAAAGTAGTAAAGCTTCCCTACCGGCCCATAGGCTTCAAGCCTCAGGAAGGTAAAGAGGTTACTGGAGCAGACATTATAGATTGGCTAAAAAAAGAAAGTCGTGGCACCATTCAATGCTTACCTCATTTTGCTGTTTGGGCAGGCATTGGAACGATAGCTAGTGCAATACTAGGTTTTATAGGCATAAAGCAAGACAGCAAGCTTTGTAAGTGGATTGGAGGAATTTTAGGATTAGTTGGGATTGCTGCTAGCGGCTTTGGGGTTTATCTGGCAAGAGCTATCAGCCAGATTCCCGAGAAAGAAAAAAAAGCTAAAGAAGAACAAGAAGAGAAATTAAAAAATGTTTATCAGGGATTATCTGGTAATGTAGAAATCTCTGAAGAAAATACAAAGACTCGTATTCAAATTCTTAATGATGAGTCTTTGAAATCAGGTGTTCGGGAGGAAGCATTAGGGTATCTACTATCGTCAAAACATAAAGATGAAAGACCTTTTAATGCAGTAATTAATTTTATAAATGATGTCAAGCAAAATCTCTCTCTGCGTCAAGCTGCTATGCAATCATTAAGTGGCTCAAATGAATTACAAAGAGAAAAAAAAGAAGAAATATTATTAGAGCGATTAAAAGATATAAATGAAAAACAAGATACTCGCAGAACAGCACTTAATTTATTACGTGATATTGGGGATAAAGATACAATTACTTCTCTAGAAAAGGTAAAACAATCTGGAGCTATCACTGATCTGGATGCCGAAATAGAAACAATAATTGAATATATTAATGATCGCATATCAGGTAAATTTGAAAAACAAAAATCACAGCTAGAAAAATTTGAAAGTGCTAAAACTGATGAAGAAAAATTATCACAAAGCATAAATTACATAAAAGATAAAACATTACTTCCAGAGTGTAGAAAAAAAGTAATAATTGACATAATGTTTATTATAAGTAGACAGGAGCAGCCTGATGTAATCCAGTGTTTAATTGATTCTGTAATAGATAAGACTGATAATTATGATGTTAGGGCAGCTGCAATCATAATTTTAAAAGAAGCAAGTAAAGGAAATCAAGATGAAAAACTCCTTCAATTTTTAAGAACTTGTGTATCTGATAAGTCGGAGCATTCATATCTTCGCTGCAAAGCAATAGAAGCTTTAAGCAAATTTGAGAAACAAAAAGCTACTAGGTTTCTCTTAGCATGTTTGAATGATATAAGTGATAATGAAGCTATACTGTCAACAGTTGTTAATGAGCTTGGGAAAAGTGGAGATGAAAGCATAATAGAAAGATTAGAAGCTTTTAAGAAATCAGTTTTTTCTCAAGATAAGGCGAGTTTATCGCATGACACTTCAAAAGCCATAGATAAAATAAAAGAAAGAGTTTCTAAAGCTGGTGGAGATTCTAAAAATTAACCTTATTTTTGAAATGCCATGTTGAGAATAAATACACCATTAACTGTGACCTTAGTTTCAAATGGTATATTGGCTAAACGAAATCCAAAAGCAGTCTTCGTCAAAAAACACAATCTACAAGTTAACAAAGATGTTGTTGAAGCTGAAACAGAACAAGTTGCCAAACCAAGTGCAAAAGATTGGCTATTTCTTATCGAAGGTCATAAAAAATATCACACAGTTGAAAATCTTTTTTTAGATAATTTTGTAGAAGAGCTTGATATTAAAACTGAAGATCCAATAGTAAGCCCTTTTACTTCAGAAGTCGCTCAAGCAGCTTCACTGGAAAAAATAACAGCAGCACTTTCTGTTTTAACAATGGATTATTTAGATTTGATCGCTGACAATGACATAGAAAAATTTGATGCAAAGACATTAGAAATAATGTTTGAGCAAAGCTTGAACGTCGTAGCTCAAGCTTTTAGGGTAAGCCCTAAAGGGCTTAAAAAAGAGTTCTTAAAATTGAAATGGCGTAACAAAGAAAAACTGGAACAACAAGTTGTTGCTCTTTCAGGGAAAAGGAAACAGTTAATCAATGAATCTAACTCTCAGGGCAAGGTTAAGGTAGAAGAAATCTTACGCAGAAGTGTAGAGCCTAATCTCTTTATAATGAGTGGTATTGAACATGCTACAATTTTTAATCAAAAATAAAGATCAAATCAAAATTAAAACCAAATGAGAATCAATGAGATAAAAAACAGACAAGTTCAAGACTCTGTACCTATTGATTATTTACATGCACTGCCAAACGAAAAGATTGATTGTGGACAGAATTTAAATGCAGTTAGCGCAAGAGAAAACAGTAGCTTGAAAGAACAAATATTAGCTATTCAGAAAGCAAAGACCTTGTTGGGTATAGAAAATCTAGCTGCTGCACAATTAAGATTCAATGCGGAAACGCTTTTAGCCTTAGATTGTGCATTGATTCAAGAATCATACAAGAGTATACTTGGCAGCAAGGCACAAGTCTCAAACGCTGTGCGTGTAATGTACAATGTCGCTATCCAGTTAAGCGATTATGAAATGGGAAGATATGTTCTTTTTGCTAAAGAAAATAAAATCGTTGAAATTGGTGGAAGGCAATATCACTATAACTTATCTTCTGAATCAAATTGTGGAATAGTCTCAATTATCAATGGCAAATTTAAGCCTAGTTGGTGGTTTGAATCACAGGGACTCGATGAATATACAATAAACTCTGCTGCAAAAACATTAGGGTACATTTTGCGAAAAGGTGGGAACTTATTAGATGAAAAGAATGAATCTTCTTTAATAAGAATATTGTTAACTTCATCAATAAAAGATTTACGTGAAGCAGGTGCTTATACGGTGCGGGATACTTATAAACATGGCTGGAGGAAAAGAATTCAAGATACAGGTCTTATCTCAGCTTTTAAAAAAGAAGAAGATGATTACTTGAGGACAGTAATGGCAGAGGCAATTGCAAAGGCAGATCCAAAATCTATTTTAAAGGAACATTCAATAGAAGGAACAATTGGAAAATTTCGTCCATTGACTAGATTACTTAAAAAGGATGAAGATATAGGAGTAAAGCGGTATTTAGCAATGGGAGTAGCAGACCTTCTAGCTGCTGAAAGAGGTAAAGGTGCTTATTATAGTGAGTTTCATGAAAGAGTTGAACTTAGTACTCAAGACAAAATTGATTCTCTTGGCTATGTTTTAACAATTGTAGATCAGGTTTACAAAAAGGACTCTCTTGTCGAAAGAGAAAAAGAGTTCCTGTATTATTCTTTATCAGGGCTTGCATTATTGGTAGATGATGAAGCAATTAACTCAGTTAGGTTAGAAGGAAGACCTGAGCAAACTTCCGAATATGAGAAATCAGTTCTTAAGTTAAATCAAATTGATCTTTTCCGATTCTTAAAAGTTGTTTGTGTTGACTATGCATCTTATGACAAAGCAAAAAGTAAGGAAAGTTCTCTATCTATTTTTGAAGCGGGCTGCAATGTTTTTCAAAAAACGCTACTCTTACAAGCAAAAGCCTGTGGGAAACCGCTACTATATTATTGTGAATTGAAAAGAAGAATCGATTTGATGATCGAAGGTATTGAAGCAGAAAGATATTCTGGATTATCTGAAAATATGCGTAATCGCATATATAAGGATAGAAACTCAGAAGGAAGTTTTGAACCAGAAGCAAGACTGCGTAATGCTTCATGTAAAATTAACGATGCAATTGGCAATACAGTAGAATCTTTTCTCATTAATACTAGGGCTAGAAAAACTATTGAAAAACTTAAAGGGAAAAGTAATGTCCCAGTTACACAAATTAAATGGGGCAATAATTCAGATTTTAATTTAGTATTTGGCAACTTACTTCTGTTTCTTGAAAAGGAGAAAGATTCTTTTAAAAATTCCATCTTAGATCTAATCGAAGAGCTTAATCAGAATGGATTAGTTTTAGATGAAACAGGAGAGATTACATTACAAAATGCTTTAGACAAACCTAACGAAGCCAAGTTAAAAAGTAGTTTAGCCAGTACTGTTTATTCAAAAGTTAATGTATTGATCAAAGATTCAAGTAATGCAAATACACGTGATATGGATAGGTTAATTGCTTTTTTGAATGAGCTGGACCCTTCTCGTAAGACTACTTCAACTATAAGTGATATCTTTATACATCCGAAAATTGACACTCCTCATGGAAAAGCATTGGTTCTTTATAGAAGACTTCCAGGGATTAGGTCTTTTAAAGATTATTTTGGAATGCCTGATTTGAAAGAAAAAGCTGTAGGAATGGCAGCTCAGTGCATTAGTAATGGCTTTTCTAAAGGTATGTTACTTTCTGGCCCTCGCGGTACAGGAAAATCTGTTTTTGCAGAAGTGCTTGCAAGTGAGCTAGCATTGCCGCTTATTGTTGTAGAAAAAATAGAAGATAAATTTTTATTTCCATGTGAGGATGGAAAAAATGTGACATGTTCAGTAGATGATTACTTTCAAAGATTGAGAATATTAGCACCATGTGTTTTATTAATTGATGAAATCGATGGCATAATTCCAGCAAAAATGAATGACACCGATTCAAGGTTCCTAGCTAAACTAAAAGATCTACAAAAATCTGATGTTCCAATTGTAGTAATTGGAACTACAAATGCTCCCGGTGTAAAAGCCGTAAGGAGCTTAGATATTAATGAGGATGGATCTTCAAGCGAGGCTAACAAATTGCTCTCTGAAATAGTTAATCCAGAATGTTTTGAAATTCTTCAACCATATTACAGCTTTCATCAAAGAGAAACAGGCGTGGGTTTTTCCAGAGAATATTTGAGTCATTTGTCGGCACAAGGAAATATAATTGGTGAGCTTGACCTAGAGCTCGTTTCAAGATTTTCAAGTGGGCTACTTCCAGCAATAATAGATACTACCTTCACTGCTGTCTTAGCTTCTGGAGAAAGATGTATACCATCTGAGAGAGCAATAGGCATAATTAGAAATTTAAAATTAAGCAGTGACGAAATTCATGAACATGCAAAACGTATAGAAAATCTAATAGGAACTTTAGTTTCAATTGGAGGAAAAACCGTTAGTGGAGAATTAGATTATAAAGAGCTAGCCCTTGCTGGTGAAAGGATCCCAATAAGTGAAATCGCAACTTTATTAAATACAATTCAATCTCCCTTAACACAGAATAGTTTATTAGAACTGTTTGAAAAAGATAATAAAGTAAGAATGGAATCCTACAAACAGCATATCGCTTTAAAAGAATTAATTTTGAAAATGAAAAAAAAATTAAAATAACTTGAAACAACTTTTATGCTTTGGGTTAAAAACAGAAACTCTAACTTATTTGAATACAGGTTGAATGTAAGGAACATTCTATAAGATAAACTAATCAAAACCTTTAGAGTAGGTTTTTGGTAAATTACTTTGATTAATCTTGAGCAAAGAAAAGATTTAAAGCTGCTAGTACAAAAGTTGTTCTAAGTACCTTCATAAAATTATTATGATTCTAACAATATACACAGGGAAATGCAAAATCGTAAAATATTTTGACCAAAGTAACACACATAAATTTACCCCCAACCGGATTTGAACCGGTGTTACCGCCGTGAAAGGGCGATGTCCTAGGCCACTAGACGATGAGGGCTTTTTATAAACGCTCCGTGATTTCCTACAGCTAATGCTTCCGGAAATCACTTCGCTTTTTAGCGGTCGATCCTTAGCGACGTTCCAGTTTTTCGCTTACGGAAAACTGTCACTTGTGATCTTAATGTCCTTAAAAATCAAAGCCAAGAAACTGCACATAGTGATTTTAGATTAACCTTACAATAAAAGCAATATAAATATAGCGTAGGAAAAGGTAAAATTAAGTTCTATGTTTAAAGGCATTATAACTATAGTATTTACAGGCATTTTGTTTTTAAGTGCCTTAGGTGCATATTCGCAAACAAGTTCTTCAAATCAAGAGCCAAGTATAAATCAGCCTGTAAGTGTTCAGGAAGACTCTCAAAATCAGCTGGGTTTAATTTATACAGTAAAAAAACTTGATGAAGCAAGAAAGCTGATTGAAGAAGATAATTATATAGAAGCTGAAAAAATTCTCCTTGATGCAAAAAACTGGTTGATTGATGCTACAGAGTTTCATTACAACCTGTTTCAGATATTTAACAAACAACAAAAAAATATTAACCTTGCAAAAATTGAAAAAGCACATGCTAGTGATTTTGGTAATGCAAGAGATCAGGCATTTTATTTACTGGCAAAGACATATATTGGAGAAAATAAATTAAAAGAAGCAGTTGGCTTGCTTATTGAAATTGTAAAATCACAAAATGGTTCTATACTTTCCGGGCAAGCATATAAAACTTTGCAGGAGATAAAATTTTCAGATAAGGCAAAATGATGTCATTATTCATTTTTGCCTACCGCCCTCCTTGCTTCGTACCTCGCTTGTCGGGCTTTGCAAAGTGCTTCGGAGCTGCCTCTTGGCACATTATCCAGATTTTTCCGAATAAATCGGATAAAATCTTTTCTCATAAGTAGTTTGCTCTGATACTTTACCCTGGCTAAGCAGCAACCATTATTCTTTTATTCCTGTCATAGCAATACCCTGCACAAAAGTTTTTTGAGTAAAAAAGAAAATTAAAATGATCGGAATAATTGTAATAGTTGTAGCTGCCATAAGCAGAGCCCATTCTGTTCCTCCATGCTGGGCTTTGAATTGCTGAAGAGCAAGAGAGAGTGTGTATTGGTTCTGATCTATTAAGTACACAGAGGGTTTCATAAGATCATTCCAGGTAAATAAAAACTGGAATAAAGCAACTACCGCTAAAGCAGGAGCAGAAAGTTTTAAATAGATATTTTTAAAAATGTTAAATTCTGAACAGCCATCTATGCTTGCTGCTTCATGTAACTCTTTTGGAATTGTCATAAAAAACTGCCTGAGCAAAAAAATATAAAAGGCATTTCCACAAAAATATGGAGCTATTAATGGCAAAAAAGTGCCGTACCAGCCAAGTTTTTGAAATAAAACAAATTGTGGTACAAGCGTTACCATTTCAGGAAGCATCATTGTTGCAAGGGTCAGATAAAAAAATGTGTCTCTGAATTTCCATTTTAAAACACTGAATGCATATGCAGCTAATGAGCATGAGAAAAGCACACCAGCTACATTTATGACAGAAAGGAATAAAGTATTTTTAAATGCATTGATCAGGTTAACAAAATGAAAGGCGCTTACATAATTTTCAAATGCTACAGGACTGGGTATCCATTTTATATCCGGTAAAAAGATTTGTTCTGGTGTTTTAAGTGAAGTGGAAATCATCCAGAAAACAGGCATTAAAAATATTAAACAAAAAAAGATTGTAAGCAAATGTAAAACAATTCTGGATATGTACTTCATAGACTATCTGCATTATTCAAATTTGTTTTAGAAGTGATACTTTTATTTTTATCCTGTGTATTTTGTTTCAAATCTTCTTTAAGTTGTGTGGAAACCTGATATTCAATAAGATCAAATCCTTCTTCCTGATATTTTTTTAAGGAAATAATTTTTGTTTTCTCAAGCAATTTAGCAGTATAGCTTAGATTAATTGAAAAATTTGCCACAGCATCTACATCTAAAGCTCTGCCAAAAATATTAATTAAATTATTTTTTATTTCAAGCCTGTCAATCCATAATCCTTTAGGCGTCATATCGGCAACTTCTCTTAAAATCTTTGACCAGGGTTTTCTTTTCTCAATAAGAGATGACAAAAAATCAGTTTTAATGTTTAATATTTTATTGGTTTTTTCAAAGTTTAAAAGTTTTGTTAAATGCAGCTGAGCAATTGTTAATTTGTTTGCCATAGCTGACTGGTTTGCCTGAACTCCTGGAGCTAAAATGTTTTGAATTATAAAATTTGTAAAAAAGGAAACAATGATTATAAAGACTGAGGCATAAATAAATTTTAAAAATATCGGATCAAGTGATTTGGTTATTTCGTCAAACGGTAATTTAATTGTTTTGCCTTGCTTGATCTGTGCTTTTGTAAAGTCTTTAAACAAACCACTCATGTCTTCTGTCTTTATTTTTATTGAATTTAGCAAATTAGGCGTGGTATATAAAAAATTATTACTGGCTGATAATGCTAAGCCAGTTGCTGTAATGATTTCAGAAGGGTTTATTCTTTGTAAAACTTTTCCTGTATCAAATAAATTTGAAGGAAAGGAAAACGGCTGTATATTATATGGGATTTGCGACAGATTAACCTCTTTTATAAATGGTCCAGAAGCTAAAATTGTAGATATTTGTGTACCGGGCAACTGTGCCTGAATAAAATTTGCTGACTGGAAAACCTGTTCATTTAACTGATGGGTTAAAAATAAATGCTCATAAATAGGCTCCTGTCCGGACCAGACTACAAACTCAGATCTGATTTGAGAAATATTTAACGTGGCTACTAAATTACGCTCAACCTTTGCTTCCAGAAATGTACCGTAACCAAAAAATGATGGTGTTACAGAAAGTAATTTTGAATTACATTTTTGGATAATTAATTTTGAAAAATCAATTAGTGTCCTTTCAATTGCCATACCAAGAATATCCATTCTGTTGATACCGTCAGGATCCTGTCTCTGGGTGTTATTTAGCGGCGTCCAGGAAGCAGCATGTTTGCTGGCTTCTATATTTCCTTCCTGTACTATGATGGAATCTATTTCATTTGCCGGAATTGAGGTAGGAATAGATACCGGAAAAAGTTTACAGTATTGCATTGAAAAACCAATAATGCATTCTCTGGTTCTTATGTTGTATGCTTTCAGGTTTTGCCTGATTAACTGTATGGTTTGGTTTATGTCCTGAAAAGTCGGGTTATTTATCTGAAATCCGTTTGTGATATTTATATTGGTTTTTACAAACTGAAGTTCAACTCCAACAATAGAACTTTCTGAAACATCAATTCCCAGGATTCTGTTATATTTTTTAAATGGTTTAGCTGCCATGTGATGTAATTATAATAATAAAACAAGCTATAGAAAGATAAGGAACAAACGGGATATATGGAGCTGAGAGTTGCCGCCCCTGGCGAGCCTCGCCTTCGGCGGGAGAGCTGAGAGCTGGGAACTTTTTAACAACTCTAAATATAAAATGACTCAAAATTCCCAATAAAGATGCAATAAATAACACTATAAATCCAAGCTTATATCCTAAAAATACGCTAATTAAGGCAAATACAGTAATATCCCCTCCTCCAATAGAGATTTTAGAATTAACAGACATATCTTTACTTTCAAAAATACTTTTTTTACCCATAAAAAAAAGACTAATGAAATAAAGCATTATTTCACAGGTAAAATAAATCATTCCAAAACCTGCAAATAGTACACTTAAATTACCAGGGTTAAAATCAATAAAAACTATTTTATAACCTTGAATTAATAGAAGCAGAAAAAAGACCGTCCATGAAATTGTACAGGATTTTTGTGAAGCTTTAAATTTTGTAATAATTAAATAAGCCATACAGGCAATTAAAGAAATATAAATATTATGAAAATAAAAAAATAAAGTTGTCCAGATTATAAGTGGAATTGAAATAATGTTAATCTCCATCTCAAATTTTTTAATCAGCGCTGCAAAGAAATAAAGCAAATCCATAAAAATATAGGCTATGCCAAGATTTGAGAGCATGGATGAAACAGGTTCTTTTAAAATCAACCGGGCTATAAAAATTAATATTATTGCACTGTAGGTGATCTCATGCGGAATTATTCTGTGTTTTAAGTCAAAAATTGATAAAAGTATCAGAAACGAAGAAAATAATAAAGTTAATCCAAGATCAAAACTATTCCGGGTTTTTAGTAATCCGGAAATAAACAGTGTCAGGATTATTAAACCTGTAATTATTTCAGAATAGAGACAACTAATATCTATTTTTTCTTTGCAAAAAAAACACTTTCCTTTCAAAATCAAATAGCTGATTACTGGAATATTGTGCCACCAGAAAAGTTTATTTTTACAGTTAAAACAATAAGAAGGCTTAAAAACAAACGAATCATCTGAGTCATAGCGATCAACTGTTAATTTAAAAAAACTTCCCAGACATGAACCGATTAAAAAAACCACAAACATTAAAATTAAATTTTCAAAAGTTAACAGCATAATTAAAGAGGTATTCTTTTCCCGGTGCTTTCATCAAAGAAAAGGACTTTGCTTAAATCAATTGCAACTTTTATCTGATCGTTTCTCTTTAAGTTTAATCTGTCATTTGTTTTAACTGCAAAACTTTGATCGCATGTTTTTGCATAAATTAAAAACTCATTTCCCAGCATTTCAATTAAATCAATCGATGCAGTAAAAGTAATATCTTTTTCCTGATTTATAAGTAAATGTTCAGGTCTGATTCCAAGTATAGCTTTTTTATCTGCTAATCCTTTGAAAAAATTCATTCCTGGATTTCCAATAAACCCGGCGACAAAAGTATTTACAGGGTTATTGTAAATATCACCCGGGGTGCCAATTTGCTGTATTTCACCATGATTTAAAATAGCTATTTTATTTCCCATGGTTAATGCTTCTATTTGATCATGGGTTACATATATTACTGTAGATGAAAGGGTTTTGTGTAATTTTAAAAGCTCTGCTCTCATTTGTGTTCTTAATTTTGCATCCAGATTACTTAAAGGTTCATCCATTAAAAAAAGCTGTGGCTTTCTGATTATTGCTCTGCCAAGTGCTACACGCTGCCTTTCTCCACCTGAAAGTTCTTTTGGTTTTTTTGCCAGATAGTGCTTTATACCCAGCATAGAAGAAATATCATTAACAGACTGATTAATTGTTTTTTTATCAATATTTCTCATCTTTAGCGGAAATGCCAGGTTATCAAATATGCTCATATGCGGATAAAGAGCATAATTTTGAAAAACCATTGCAATATCCCTGTCTTTAGGTTTAAAGTCATTAATTAATTTATTATTTAAAAATATTTCACCTGAAGTCGGGATTTCAAGCCCTGCAATGATTCTAAGGATAGTGGATTTACCTGAACCTGATGGACCCACCAATACGACAAACTCACCTTCTTCAATGTTCAAATTAATATCTTCTAATATTTTCGTATCGTCAAAATTCTTTGTGAGATTTTTGATTTGGAGTTTTGTCATTTTTAAACAATTATGCCATCAATTTGCCATCCCAAGAGGCTGAGGCTTTATATCTTTAGCTAAATGATCAAAAGCTCTAATTACATACTCTATATCATCCTGACTATGTGTAGAAATAGGTGTTAAGCGGATTCGCGGTTGTTTAACTGATGGAGGTCTTATAGCTGGTGCCCAGATATGGCACTCATTAAACAATTTATCCCCAACACTCATGGCCTCTTCTACTGAATTAAAATAAATCACAATTATCGGGGTTTTAAAGTCGTTTAACTTAAGTTTGAAATTCTTTTTTAACCCTGAGTATAAAATTTTTGCATTTTGCCAGAGCTTCTCTCTTCTCCAACTCCCGTCAATTACCAACTCCAGAGATTTTAATATAGCATTTATTACAGCCGGGCTTGGGCTGGTAGAAAATACAAAAGATCTGGCTTTGTTTTTAATTAACTCTATTACATTTTTTGGTCCAGCACAAAATCCACCTTCTACACCAAATGCTTTTGAGCAGGTTCCGATTTTAACAGGGAAGTATTTCCCGAGATTTAACTCTTCAATTACACCAGATCCTTTTTTACCAAATACACCGGTAGCATGTGCTTCATCCACTACAGTAAAACAATTATATTTTTCAGCAACAATACCAGTTTGTTCTAAAGAAGCAATGTCCCCGTCCATACTAAAAACAGTGTCAGTTACTATAAAGTTTCTTTTAAAATTATCTTTATTTTCTTTAATCAATGATTCAAGGTGTGAAATATCATTGTGATTATAAATAAATTTTGTCGCACCTGAGAGCCTTATGCCATCAATAATTGATGCATGATTAAACTCATCAGAATAAACAGCATCTTCTTTATTTATCAAAGCAGATAAAACACCCACATTAGCAGCATAGCCAGAACTAAAAAAAACAGCGCTTTCAGTATTTTCAAAATCTGCAAGTGATTTTTCAAGGACAGTGTGCAATTCTGTAGTTCCACTAAGCAGCCTTGAGCTGGTGCTGCCAACGCCATATTTACTTGCTGCTGATTTAAGCGCATTAATTACTTCAGGGTGAGTGGAAAGTCCAAGGTAATTATTTGAACTGAACTGGAGAACTCTTTTCCCACCCAAGAGTTCTACCCACGGGCCACCGCCAGTAATAACTGTTTTTAATTCACGTTTTAATCCTGATTTTGTTAAAAGCTCCAGTTCTTCGTCGATAAAATTAAAATTGTTCATGGGATTAGATGTAACTATTTTAAAACCGGCAGGTTAATATCCTCTCTCCACCTCTTAAAAAGAGAATGATCGATTCCAATTAAATCCAAAACTTTTCCTACCACAAAATCGACAACATCATTTAAATTTTTTGGACTATGGTAAAACCCGGGACATGCAGGAGCTACTATAGCTCCGGCTATACTTAATTTCGTAAGATTTTCCAGATGTATTGTGCTAAAGGGCATTTCACGCGGTACAAGAATTAACTTTCTTCTTTCTTTAAGACAAACATCTGCAGCTCTTGTAATTAAATTATCCGAGACGCCTGATGCAATGGCTCCTATTGTTCCCATGCTCGCCGGAATGATAACCATGACACTTGTTCTATAAGAACCGCTTGAAATAGAAGCAGTAATATCATCGTGTGACCAAATATTTAATAATTCTTCTTTTTTATTTGCTGGATTTTTCAAATAAGATAATACCTGTTTTTTTAAAATTTCTGGTTCTAAAGAAAGGTTTAGACTTGTTTCAGCCTGTGCTACTTTGGAAGCACTTTTAGAAATAATTAATTCAATCTTATAATTATTTTCAAGAAGGAATTGTAAAAGCCTTATTCCATAAATAGTTCCGCTTGCTCCTGATATAGCAACTATAACTGGTAAACTTAAATTTGAATTATCCATAAATAATATTATATCGAAGAAATGAAGATGGCTGCAGAAAATACTTATTCAAAGCTTGTTAATAACCTCTTGTTAAAAGTACAGAAACCAGGTCAATATCTTGGTATTGAATATGGACATCTTATAGAAAATGAATGGGGAAACAAAGAAAAGGAAAGAAAGAAATTAAAAAGCTTCAATGATGCAAAAGTCAGATTGGCATTAATTTATCCGGATTTATATGAGCTTGGAATGTCTAACTTTGGTACAAAAATCTTATATCAAATTATAAACAATCATCCTGATTTTATCTGTGACAGAACATATGCACCAATGAAAGACATGGATGAATTACTCAGGAAAGAAAAGACTTCTTTATGGGGCTGGGAAAGTTTTCAACCGCTAAATAAATTTGATCTTTTAGGCTTTTCATTGTCTTACGAACTATCTTATACAAATGTTTTAAATATGCTTGAGCTTTCTAATTTAGAAATCTTATCTTCAGACAGAAAAGATTTATTCCCATTGATTTTTGCAGGCGGTCCTACTACATTTAATCCTGAACCCATGGCAGAGTTTTTTGATTTTTTTATTATTGGTGATGGTGAAGAAGTGATTATAGAAGTATTGGAATTAATAAAGAGAGAAAAACACGAATCACGAACCACTAAACACGAGTTACTTCTCAAATTGGCACAAATCCCGGGAATCTATGTGCCAAAGTTTTATTCTCCCGATCCGCATGAAAATTATCTTCCAAAACTTTCTTTGGATTTAAAAGGTAAATTACCGGAAAAAATTTCCAAAAGAGTAGTTAATTTAAGTGATTTAAATCAACCCACAGCAAGCCCAATACCGTATTTAGCGTCTATTCAGGACAGGCAAATCATGGAAGTAAGGCGTGGTTGTGATCGCGGGTGCAGATTTTGTCAGCCAGGGTATGTTTACTTACCTGTCAGAGAAAGAACACCGGATGATTTAGTCAGACTTTCAACAGAAGCTCTAAAAAATACCGGATATGATGAATATTCTTTACTTTCACTTTCAGCAAGCGATTACACACAGTTACACGAAGTGGTTTCAAAGTTAAACAGCGCTCATTGCTCTAAAGGAATTTCCTTATCAATGCCATCTCAAAGAGCTGACAAGTTTGATATAAGAATTGCTGCAGGATTAAACTCTGTCAGAAAATCCGGAATTACTCTTGCTCCTGAAGCAGGTACAGAAAGACTTCGGGAGGTAATAAATAAGGGACTTAAAGAAAAAGAAATTAAGCAGGCTGTTGAAAATGTATATGATAGCGGGTTTAAGCATGTAAAACTTTATTTTATGATTGGTTTGCCTACTGAAGAAAAAGCAGATCTGGACGGGATAGCTGATCTTTTAAAATGGGTCAGTGACTTATCAAAAACTAAAAACAAAAAACCGCTTGACATAACCTGCACTGTTTCTACTTTCGTACCAAAAGCTTTTACTCCTTTTCAGTGGTTTAGTCAGAATTCACAGGAGGAATTTAAACAAAAAATAAATTACTTGAAACAAAGAATTAAAGAGCTGAGACTGAGGACAGTTAAGTTAAATTTTACCGATCCGAAAATTGCACTGCTTGAAGCCATTATGAGTCGGGGCGACAGAAGGATTTCAAAACTAATTTATAAGGCATATAAAAAAGGAGCAAAATTTGACGCATGGAATGAGTCGCTGGATATGAATCTCTGGCATGAATCTGCAAGTGAACTTGGAATAGATTTAAATTACGAAGCTACAAAGATTAGAGAAATTGCTTCATCAAATCCATGGGAAATAATTGACAGCGGACTTTTAAAAAAGTTTTTAATTGAAGAATACAAAAAGGCAACTGAAGTTATCGAGACTGTACCCTGTACTGAAAATATTTGTCATGCCTGCGGAGTATGTTTTAAATTAGATGTTTTAAATTTTGTCAGTGAAGACAAATCAAAAAATAATAAATTTGTAAAAGTGATTCCGTCAAATTCACTTTCTGGAAATGATGCTTCAGAGAAACACTGCCTTCCTGTAAAGTCTGTTCAAAAAATAGAAATAGTACATACTAAAACCTCAAATCTTCGATTTATCTCTCACCTGGATGTACAAAGACTTTTTGAAAGAGCATTAAGAAGAGCAGAAATACCATTTGTTTACTCTGAAGGCTTTAACCCACGGCCAAAGACACAATGGTTAATACCTCTGCCAATATATTATGAAAGCAATTATGAGCTTATGCACCTGGAATTATCAGATAATTTAAATGAACAAGAGCTTCAACACAGATTAAATATGCAATTACCTGACGAATTTCAGATAAAATCTGCCAAATCAATACAATTTCATGATAAATTGCCAAATATTGAGAATGTTAAGGTTTTATATAGAATTTTGACTTATAACCCACTCTTGTGGGAAAAATATATATGTGAAACTAAAACTGCAATAGAAAGTTTTCTATCACAAAAATCTTTAATTCTAAAAGTTTTCAAAAAAAGGCAAAACCAAAACAGTCAGTCCGAAAAACAATTAGATATAAGGCCTCTCGTAGAAAGGTTAGAAGTTTTAAACATAGCTCCCTTAGAACTAGAGTTAGTTTTGTTGGGAAATACTAGAGCAGAAATAGTTTTAGATCAGATTATGCCAGAAAATTTAAGAACTGAAATTCAAAAGGGCAGTTTTAGTGAATGGCAGACAAACTGGAAAATTACAAGAGAGATGATCATTACAAAAAGGAGTTAAATATGAAATCGTTAATAATTTCGGAAAGAGACAAAATAGCTGCAATTATGGAAAATGAAAAAGCAGTTGAATTTTTTATACACAGGGGGGATTTGTTATTAGGAGATATCTACACAGCAAAAGTTGAAAACATTATGCCAAGTATTGATGCAGTATTTGTAAATCTTGGTAACAACAGAATGGGGTTTTTGCATGCAAGTGATATTCCGGGTCAGGGGCATTTAAGTGACAGGGTACAACCAAATCAAAAATTACTGGTGCAAATAGTTAAGGAGCCTACAAGCAATAAAGGACCAAGAGTTAATACCGGAATTAGTTTGCCGGGGAGATTTTTAGTTCTTACTACAGAAAATACAAATGTTTCAGTAAGCAGAAAAATAGTTGATTACCAGGAAAGAAACCGTTTAAAAGCAATGGTTTCATTATTAAAGCCACCAGGTGTTGGTATTGTGGTTCGTACTGAAGCAGAAGGAAAAGATGAATACGATCTTGAAGAAGATTTTAAAATGCTCTGGGATTTGTGGAAAGATATTTCTGACAAACATGAAAATCATAAATATCCCGGACTGGTTTACAGAGATCTGGATTTTATTTACCGGGTAATCAGAGATGCATACACTTCTGAAATTGATGAAGTTGTTTTAGATACGGCCGGTGGCCAGGTTAAAGCACAGCAAATATTAAAAAACTGGACAGGAAAAGATGTGGAAATTACTCTTCATAAGGAAGGAAATATCCTTTCAGCCCGCGGGGTCGAGAGAGAAATATTGATTTCTCTTCAGACAAAGGTAGAACTTCCAAGTGGCGGATATTTATTTATTCAGACTACAGAGGCAATGTCTGTTATAGATGTAAATTCAGGCAGATTTACTACTTCAAGAACTTTGAGAGAAACGGTTTTGAAAACAAATCTGGAAGCTGCACATGAAATAGGAAGACAGCTTAAGCTTAGAAATATTGGTGGCATGATAGTGGTTGATTTTATTGATATGGATGAAAGAAAAGATCAAATCAATGTTCTGGAAGCTTTTGAAAATGCACTTATGTCTGACAGGGCAAAACCACAGATTGGACAGCTAAGTGATCTTGGGCTTGTGGAGTTAACAAGAAGAAGGCAAGGACAAAGTCTTCAGGAAATATTCGGACATCAGTGTTCAAATTGTAATGGCTCAGGTTTAATATTTGAAATTAACCTAAGTGGTGAATTAAGACGAGTTCGCGGAGACGAACAGCAGCAGGACAGATCTCAGGACAGAAATGACTGGCGTTCACAGAGAAGTAATCGTAGTGGCAGGGGTGGAATGCAGAGAAGGTATGAACAAAGAAGAAGACCATCTTATGATCCACAGCAACAGACTGATGAAACAAGGGATACAAAACCTCCCGAAGAAGAATCAGCCACAGGTATACACACTGAAGATGAAGTTATGGAAAGAGAAGCTCCTGAAAATCCTCAGAGTGAAGAAATAGAAAATGAATTTGAAAGCGAATTTGATGAAGAAGGAAATTATGAAGAAGAAACTTCAGAAGATGAAGCTGAAAATTTCTCTCCTGATTCAAAATATAATGTAAAAGCTGAAGATGTAACAGGTGTTTTTACGCTAACTCCCAGAGAAGCCCGGGAAAGTGAATGACACGTTTATCCACCCTTAGTTTTGCTAAAATCAATTCATGTTTAGCGATTATGTAGATATCAGGCGTGGGGCGGAGATTAAGACAGGTCTTGAAAGAATTAAAGCATGTCTTAATTACTTAGGTAATCCTCAGAAAAAATACAAATCAGTCTTAATTACCGGTACTAATGGTAAAGGTTCAGTAACTTTTTATCTTTCAAATTTAGCCTGTAAGTTTACTGATTACAAAATTGGCAGATATATTAGCCCGCATCTGATTTTGTGGAATGAAAGATTTGTAATTAATGAAATGCCGGTTGATGGCCAGATTCTTGAAGATTTTTCATATGATACCTTAAAAAAAATTGAATCTTTTGAAAACCAAAGCAATGTTAAACTTACTACTTTTGAAGTTTATACGGTTATTGCTTTTTACTTGTTTGCAAAAGAAAAAGTAGACATTGCTTTTTGGGAAATTGGTATGGGTGGAAGGTTAGATGCTACAAATGTGGTTGATTCTGAAGAGGTCTTATGTTCAGTAATAACCAATGTTTCAATGGAGCATACGGATTATCTGGGAGATGGTATTGAACAAATTGCACATGAAAAAGCCGGGATTATAAAAGAAAATAATCATGCAGTAACCGGTGCTTCCGGTGCTGCGCTCGATGTCATAAGAAAAGAAGCTAAAAATTTAAATGTGAATTTAATTTCTCCGGGCTTTGCAGATGATATTTTATATTCTGAAAAAAATATAAAAATCGCTCTTGCTGCATGGGAAGTTATTTCACAAAAGATAAAAACCAGAGAATCTTCAGACAAAAAAGAGTTTTTAAAATCCTTACAATTTCCAGGAAGATTTCAGCTTTTAAAAGAGCATAAAATTTTATTAGACGGGGCACATAATCCGGCAGGTGCAGTTGAGCTTAGAAAAATGCTGGATAACTATTGCACAGATAAAAAAATAGTTTATATTTTAGGAATATTGGATAAGGATTTTAAAGGCTTTATAAATAATTTAATTTCAAAGAACAGTTTGGTTGTTTGTGTCGAGCCAAAATCAAAAAGAGCTACGAGTAAAGAGTTGTTATCTGATTATCTTACAGAGCATGACTGTAAATCCTTTGTCTGTAAGGATTTGAAAGAAGCTATTGATACAGCAAGAAAATTTGAGCATGATTTAATTGTTATAACCGGGTCATTGTATTTAGTGGGAGAAGCGTTAGAATTAGTTACTAAGTGGAGTCAATGGTTAACCTGCAAGTCTGCACGTTTTTCCTAAAATCATTTCTCTGGTAGTTTTATTTATATTCTTTTCAGAAAGATTTTTTGCAAACAGCCTTCTGAGTATAGTAGGTGAAAGACGAGACTGAAATCCTTTTTCTTTAGATGTTTGATCAATTATTAAATTTATTGTTCTGGTGGATAATGGAATGTTGCTGGATTTTATATGATTTGCCAGAAGATAATCCTCGAGATTTAAAGGTGCTCTTCTGCTTAATTCAGAAAAATATTTTTCTAAAAGTTTTATAGTATTACCATCCAAAAATGTCATGTGATTCCTTGAAATGATTATTTGATTTGAAGCCAGGTTTATATCTTTTATCTTTAGGGACAATAACTGTTTTATAGTTAATCCGCTTTTTGCAATCAATGAAAAAATAAATTTGTCCCTTATTTCAAGCTCTGTATTTTCAGGGAGAGAATCTATAAGTGCTAAAACATCTTCGTATTTTGCAGGAATATTAAAGTCTATTTCAGGCATTGGTAATTTGATCGACATTAAAGAATCCGGGACATTAAGCCCTGTTTCAATTAAATATTTTGTAAAGTTTCTAAGAACAGTGACCTTTCTTCTGTAAGATGCATAGTTAAACTTATTTTTAATTTCTCCCAGATACTCCTCCATTTCGTTTTTGCCGGGGAAGTCATTTTTATCTATGCGAAGAAAATACTTTAAAAACTGGATTAAATCTACCTGATAAGCTCTCAGAGTGTGGTATGGAGCTTTTTTAATATCCTTCAGCCAAAGAAGATAGTTTTGTACGTACTCATCTAGTGCTATATGTATGAATGTCATAAGAGGTTTACCGAATCGATATCTATTATGATGTCTACTTTAGCATTTTTGTTTAAAAGACTGAGTAGTTTATTAAACAATTGATTTCTTGATTCTATATGTTTGGTTTTACAAAGTATGTGATAGCGGTATTTGCCGTGTAGCTTTGTAAAAAAACATGGAGCAGGGCCTAAAAAGGTAATCGGCTGTTGGGGTACTGTAGCATCAGAGAACTCTTTAAGCATCTGATTTGCAAAGTCTAAACAAAGCTTTTCATCTTTTGACTGAAAAATAATTCTTGACAAATTAGTAAATGGCGGATATTCAAATATTTTCCTTTGCTCTATTTCTGTATTATAAAAACTTTCAAAGTCATGATTTTCCACATATTTAAAAATCGGGGTTTCGCTTTGGTAAGTTTGTATAAAAACTCTTCCTGGTTTATTCCCACGACCTGTCCTTCCTGTAACCTGAGTTAAAAGCTGAAATGCTCTTTCATATGAAACATAGTCAGGGAAATTAAGCATTGTGTCAGCGATAATTACTCCGACTACAGTTACATTTGGCAAGTCCAGCCCTTTAGCTACAAGCTGCGTACCTATCAGAATATCTGCCCGACCAGAAGAAAATTCCTGCCACAAATTCAGATATTGATCTTTTTTTCTTAATTGATCCTTATCAACTCTGATTGTTTTAGCAGAAGAAAAAATCTTTTTAACATCTTCTTCCAGCTGCTGTGTACCAAGTCCAAAATATTTAAAGTGCGGGCTTTTACATTCAGGGCAGGTTTGTGAGGTCATTAATTCATAACCACAATGATGGCAGAGCATTGAGTTAAGGTTTTTATGGTAAACAAGGGGAACAGAGCAGTTTTTACACTTTTGAATAAAGCCGCAAGTTCTGCAAAAAATATGACTTGAGTAGCCGCGCCTGTTTAAAAGAAGAATAATTTGTTCTTTTTTGCTCAATGCCTCATTAATACTGGATTTTAAGACATTGGAAATTATATTTTTATTTGTCACGGGAAATTCATTTTTTAAATCCACTATGTGAACTTTCGGCATTGGGTAATTTTCTATTCTCTTTGTTAGCTTTAAAACAGTATGTTCTTCAAGGCATCTGAAATAGTCGCTGATATTTGGTGTAGCTGTGCCTAAAACTACAGGACAATTTTCCAGTTCACTTCTTTTTACAGCAACTTTTATCGTGTCATAGCGAGGTGCTGGCGAAGCCTGTTTATAGGCTGCCTCATGTGCTTCATCTATAATGATTAATCCAATATTTTTTAACGGGACTAAAATGGCTGATCTGGCACCAAGAATTATTTTCCCGGATTTTAAATCGGCTGAATCCTGAAGTATTTTTTTCCAGTTATTTATTTTTTCTTTTTTATTCAGAAAACTATGCCAGATGATTATTTTAGATGAGCCAAACCTGTTAACTAATCTTTGTAATACTTGAGGTACAAGGTAAATTTCAGGCACAAGATAAATCGCAGATTTATTTGTTTTTAAAACGTCTTCAATAAGGTTTAAATAAATTTCTGTCTTTCCTGAACCGGTTACGCCGTGTATTAAAAAAGTTTTTGAAAACAAACTTGGTTGATTATTGCTTTGTAAAGAGCTTAAGATTGTATTATATGCATGTTCCTGCTCTTTGTTTAGAATAATCTTAGAGTTTAGAGCTTTTTCCCCTAATCTCTGGACTTCGATCTTTAAACTCTGCGTCCTGTTTTTCAGGATTTTTTTGCTTTTTAATTTATTTATCGCTTCATAAAATACCTCTTTATTTAGTTCTGTCTTTTTAAGCAAATATTGATAACTTAAACTGTTTCTTTTACTGTTTAAGAACTTCTCCAGAATTAATTTTTGCTCGCCAGTTAAATTTGTTAATTTTTTAATTTCTTCTTTTGAAATATTTAATTCAAGCTCATGTTTTGTTCTGTTAAAAAATTCGGTGATAAGTGACGCAGATAAAACTGTCCCAATATTTGTAAGATAATATCTGCTTATCCATTTTGCAAAATCTAAGAACTTTTCATCCCATATATGATCATTGTTTATTGCATAATATATTGATTTAATTTCAAAATCATTTTTAATTTTCAGATCAGCTTTTGTTCCAATTTCTATTACAAACCCAATCAATTCCTGCCTGCCAAATGACACATAAACAGCACTTCCAATTTTTATCTCCTTCTTGATTTCTTCCGGAATTGAGTAATAGTAAGCATTTCCTGGACATATCGGAAGATCAATTGCTACTTTCGCGCAAAGAGAATTGTCTTTTTTTTCTACAATCTCAGTCTCTAATAAAGATGTTTGGCTATCGGGCATAGCAAATATCATAGCGTAAATCGTTATATACTGCTAAAGGCACCCATTCTTCTGAATTTTTCCTGCCTGTCTGTCTTTAACTCTTCCGGAGATAATTCTTTTAGTTCTCTTAAATGATTTTTAATGCTGTTTAATACATTCTCGCATGCTTGCTTATGATCGTAATGTGCACCGCCTTCTACTTCAGGAATTATTTCATCAATTACACCAAGTTCATACAAATCCTGTGCAGTTATTTTTAGAGCACTTGCAGCTTCAGACGCTTTGTCTTTTGTACGCCATAAGATAGCTGCACAACCTTCTGCAGAAATTACAGAATAAACTGAATTTTCAAGCATTAAAACCCTGTTAGCTACACTAAGCGCCAGGGCACCACCAGAACCACCTTCGCCAGTAACCACAGCAATAACCGGAACAGTAAGCCCGGCAAGTTCTCTCAGGTTCATGGCAATTGCATGGCTTTGATTATGTGCTTCAGCTTCTAAACCGGGATATGCCCCTGGTGTATCTATAAATGTAACGATTGGGAAATTAAATTTCTCTGCATGATAAAAAAATCTAAGTGCTTTTCTGTAGCCTTCCGGAGATGGCATGCCAAAATTTCTTTTTTGATTTTCTTTTATATCTCTGCCTTTTTGTGTGCCAATTACCATAACAGTTTGACCATCTATTTCAATTAATCCGCCTACAATTGCACCATCATCTTTACCGGTTCTGTCTCCATGCAGCTCATACCATGTCTGGCTGATTGCCTGAATGTAATCAAGAGGATATGGTCTTTGAGGATGTCTTGCAATTTTAATTCTTTCTATGGGTGAAAGATTTTTATAAATTTGTCCTTTAACTTTTTCATATTGATTTTTTAAATCACCAACTATCTTACTATCACCGTTTTTTAAAGTTTTTTCTTCCAGTTCGGATATTTGCTTTGATAAAGCTATAAGCGGCTTTTCAAAATCTAACGGTATAATTTCTTGTTTGGTTTTCATCTTTTTTAAATTCTTGCAAATAAAGGTATCTGTGAAAATGGCATTACCTCATCTTTTAATTTTGTACTTTTAAAATGAAGTCTTATTAGTTCAGATATGATATTTTTTAAATTTTGTCTTGGTATTACAAGATCAATTTGCCCGTTTTCCAGCAAATATTCAGCTGTCTGAAAATCTTTTGGCAATTTTTGTTTTATAGTTTCTTCTATAACGCGGCGTCCTGCAAAACCAATTCTTGCCTGTGGTTCAGCTATTAATATATCGCCAAGCATTGCAAAGCTTGCAGTTACTCCGCCAAAAGTCGGTTCGGTTAAAAGAGAAATATATAATAATTTCTCTTCATGTAGTTTTTTAAGAGTACTGGCTGTCTTTGCCATTTGCATTAAACTTAAAATTCCTTCATGCATTCTGGCTCCACCTGAACTGGATACGAGAACTAAGGGCATTCTTTTTTCTATAGCCCTTTCAGTCAACCTTACAATTTTTTCTCCTACTACGGATCCCATACTTCCACCAATGTATTGAAATTCCATTGCCCCAATTGCCAAGGGCTGATTGTTTATGGTTCCAATGCCTGTAATAATTGCTTCTTTTGAATTTGAGGTTTTTTGTGCATCTTTTAAACGAACTGTATAAGGTTTTAAATCTTTAAAATTCAAAGGATCACCGGGCAGGATATTTTCATCAATTTCCAGAAAACTTCCATAATCAGCTAAAAGATCAATTCTTTCCTGTGCAGTAAGCCTATGATGATATTCACAATGTTTGCATACTGAGTAATTCTTTTTTAGTTCACTTGTATATAAAAGTTCATTACAGCCCTGACACTTTGTCCACAGAATACACAATTGATCGTCGCAGACGGGAGGCTCTACCTTTAAGTCGTGCCCGTTTCCATTTGCAGCTAGTTTTGCGGCCTTTTTTAGCTGTCGGTTTTTAAAGAAATCTTTTAATCCCATAATTCACCTGTGTTTACTTGTCTTTTGCCCTTTTACATTCGTTATATTGTAGTCCTTTGATAGTACTCTTTAATTCCTTTGTTATGATTTTTATACCTGATACGTATATAAGGGATTATACAATTTAAAAATTAAGTAAACAGATATAAAAAATGAAAAAAAAATTAATTTAAACAGGAGATTGATATCAGTGTCAGATGTTAAAAAAGATATTTTAAGAAATGGACTAAAAATAGCATTTATTGCAGATGACATTAAGAATCTTACAGAGTTTGGTGTTTTTCATAATGCAACTTTTTCCTTAATGCTTGCTGCTTGTGAATTGAATGTAAAAGTTCTGCTTACAGAATCAAATAATTTAAAAATTAATAATAATAAGATAAGTGCAAAATTTGATGAAGTTATCTTAAAGAGAGAGGTTGGTAGTCACTTAAAAATAAAATCAAGTAATGAATATTCTCTTGACTCTTTAAATATTGTTTTTGCGAGGAAAGATCCGCCCGTCAATGAAAATTTTATTACTTATATTCAGATGCTTTCTATGATTTCTTCTGAAACACTTATAGTAAATAATCCTGCAGGAATTTTAAGAGCGAATGAAAAACTTTATATTTTTAATGTTTCAAATTTAATTCCACTGACACTGGTTACTTCAAAAAAAGAAGAGTTGCTTGGTTTTTTACATGAACATAAAGAAGCAGTAATAAAACCTTTATTTAACAAAGGTGGTGAAGGAGTATTTTATTTAAATATAAACAGCATAAATGTAAACTCTGTTATTGAAGAATCACTGGCCAATAATCATACTGTGGTTATCCAGAAATATTTGCCTGAAGTTTTAAGCGGGGATAAAAGAATTATTCTTTTAAATGGCGAGCCTGTGGGTGGAATTACAAGAATTCCGAAACCAGGAGAATTCAGGACACATATTAGCCGTGGAGCCAGTTTTAAACCGCTTATACTTTCAAACAGAGATATTGAAATCTGCAAAGCCCTGAAACCATTTCTTGTAAGAGACGGGCTTTATTTTGCAGCAATAGATGTTATAGGAGACTATTTAATAGAAGTAAATATAACCTGTCCTGCAAATTTATATGAAACAGAACAAGCTGTTAAAAAACCTTTGTCAAAAATGATAATTGAATGGGCTATTGAAACAACAGAAACACGATTGCTGCACACCTGCTCCTGATTTTGTTAGATTATCCAGAGGATATGGTATATATTTTGCAGAGACGTAATAAATTACGTCTCTTGTCTAAAGCATAAAAAAGATGGAAACAATTACAACTGATTTACAGGCAGCGCAAATAATAATAATAAGAATTTTAATTTCTTTTATTTTAGGTGTAATTATTGGAATTGAGAGAGGGATCAGCCATAAGACTGTTGGTTTCAGAACTATTTCACTGGTGTGTGTCGGCTCTACTGCATTTACATTAGTTTCAATTTATGGGTTTCAGGATGTAGACACTTCACGTGTAGCTGCACAGATTGTAACCGGTATAGGCTTTCTGGGTGCAGGTGCAATACTTCATAAAGGCTACATTACAAAGGGACTTACTACTGCGGCTGCTCTGTGGGTTTCTGCTGCTGTAGGTATGGCATGTGGATGTGGAATGTTTGTGCTGGCTTTTATAGTAACTTTAATGGCTTTAATTTTACTCTGGGTTTTAAAACCATTTAAAATTCATTTAGACAGAATGCTTGATAATGAAAATGGAAATGGCAAACGCAGTAAGAAAAAAAATTTAGAGACTGAGGATGAGATTTAGGGATTTTTGCGCCAGGTGGGAATTGAACCCACTGCCAATCGGTTAAAAGCCGAGTGCTCTACCGGTGAGCTACTAGCGCAGAAAACCTTAAATAGATTAACATAAATTTCGTTTATTTGTTTTCACCAAATTGTGTAAGTGAGTATTTTATAACTACATTTAAAGCACCAAAAATAGGCAGA
The DNA here is from genome assembly GCA_001784585.1 of Candidatus Melainabacteria bacterium RIFCSPLOWO2_02_FULL_35_15. GTDB lineage: Bacteria > Cyanobacteriota > Vampirovibrionia > 2-02-FULL-35-15 > 2-02-FULL-35-15 > 2-02-FULL-35-15. The sequence continues at coordinate 52,996 of MFRN01000043.1, forward strand.
GCAAAAAGTACACCGATTAACCCTGCTGTTTTTAGACCTGCTAAAACTGCTATCAATACTAAAACAGGATGCATACCTATTGCATCTCCCATAATTCTGGGGGTAATAAAATTATCTTTGATTAATCTTGTAAAACCTTCATAAACCACAAGTGGAATCCATAACTTAAACGGGTCAGTAAAAGCAATTACAAGTAGTGCAGGGACAAGTCCTACCCAGCCGCCAACTACAGGAATAATACACCATAGAAAATGCCATAAGATCAGAAATAAAGAATAAGGTACTTTCATTATCAGATATGTGCCGAACATAACTGTTGCATTTATGGCTGCCAGCTTTATCATGCCTCCATAAAAACCTCTCAGGCATTTATCCAGCTCAGTGGTCAGGCTATGTATATGACGCTGATATTGGCTTGGGATAAGCCCTGTAAGATCCTGAACTATCTTATGTCCATCTAAAAGAAAATAATAGGAAGTAACAGCAGTAACAAGAATATATAAAATAAAGTGAAAAGTACTAAGTGCAACTCCAAGAATATTACCAATCGAATCAATACTTAAAGTACTGAACTTTCCTGTAAGCCGGCTGGTCACAGAAGGCAGAGCTACAGGAACATTATTCTGGTTTAAGTAGATTTGAATTTTATGAATCCAGTTGTCTAAAGAAGTTAATATAGCTGGGATTTGCTTGGTAAATTCTCCAAACTCTTTTGTAACCTTTGGAGCAACAAAAACTAAGATAGCTACAGCAAATCCAATTAAAAACAGGTAAACAAGTACTACTGCAACTGAACGAAACCTGACAATCTTTGTTAAAAAATCAACAGGCCCTATCAGCAGATAAGCAATTAAGATTGAAATACCTACAATGATAAAAATATCTGCGAAATACTTTGTAAACTTTAAAGCAGCAAAAATTAAAAATAAAAATCCTGCTATTACTAAAAGTTGTTTTGCTCTTCTATCCCAAAGTTCCGGCATAATTCCTCTATTCGTCTTACAAGACGGCATTAATTATCTTTTGTGGCAATTTTGTAGCACTGAACTCGCCGCTTACTCTATTTACAAGAGTACCAATTGGTTCAATTTCAACAGCTACTTTATAATTTCGTTTTATCTGGCCTACGCCGTTAGGTGTACCGCTTAAAATAATATCACCAGGATACAGTGTCATTACCCTGGATACAAAACTTACCAGGTAAGGAATGTTAAATATCATTGAGCTGGCTTTTGCTCCCTGTACAGGCCTGTCATTTACATAGGTGGTCAGTGCAAGATTTTGATATTTTGGAAATTGCTCAGCCGGTAAGATCCATGGACCAACAGGACAAAATGTTCTGAAGCTTTTTGCTCTTACCCACTGGCCATCTTTTTTCTGTAAGTCTCTGGCAGTAACGTCATTTGTACAGGTATAACCTAAAACATAATCTATTGCTTCTTCTTCAGTAATATTTGTGGCTTCTTTTTTTATTACTATTCCGATTTCACCTTCATATTCAACTGTACCGATATCATTTGGCAGGATAATTTTTTCTTCGGGACCGATAATTGAATTTGGTGCTTTCAGGAAAATAATTGGTTCTGTGGGTATCTCGGAATGCATTTCCTTTACATGGGCTCTGTAATTTTTCCCAATGCCAACTATTTTTGATGGATTTATACAAAGCAGTGGATGTAACTGATTAAAGTTATATGGATTACCGGTTTTATTTGGATAAAAAACAGATTCAACAGGATGAACTAAATTTTCTTCTGAGTCATAGAGCCCAAAAAAGCTTAGTTTTTTTCGTGGATGAAAAAATTTGCCCAAGTAGTGCATAAAAAAGATTATGTTCCTTCTTTCCACGAGTTCATGTAATAAATCTGCTCAGGTGTAAGTTTATCAATCTGAATACCTAAAGTTTTCAGCTTTAAAACTGCAATTTCATTATCGATTTCTACAGGAAGAGTCTGGACACCTGGCTTCAGCTTACCTTTATTTTTTACTAAATATTCAACAGCTAATGACTGATTTGCAAAGCTCATATCCATTACAAGTGCAGGATGTCCTTCTGCTGCCCCCAAATTTATAAGCCTTCCTTCCGCTAAAACAAAAATCTTTTTATTTGACATCTGGAATTCTTCAAGAAACGGTCTTATAATTTTTCTGCCTTTTGATATTTTTGCCAGCTCCTGCAAATTTATTTCCAGATCAAAGTGTCCTGAGTTACAGACAATTGCTCCATCTTTCATATGATCAAAGTGTTGTTTATCTATAACTGACTTATTTCCTGTAACTGTTACAAAAATATCGCCAATCTTACAGGCTTCAGTCATTGGCAGAACCTGAAAGCCGTCCATTATTGCTTCAAGTGCTTTAACTGAATTTATTTCTGTCACTATTATCCTGGCGCCTAGTCCTGAAGCTCTTTTAGCTACACCCTTTCCACACCAGCCGTATCCGGCAACCACTACAACTTTTCCGGCAATTAAAACATTGGTTGCTCTTATAATACCGTCCATTGTGGACTGACCGGTTCCATAGCGATTATCAAACATATGCTTTGTCTGTGAGTCATTTACTGCCATTGCAGGAAAGCTTAATACACCGTCTTTTTGCATGGCACGTAGTCTGACAAGCCCTGTAGTAGTTTCTTCTGTAGAACCAATAATATTTTTAAGGAGATCTTTTCTTTCGCTAAATAAGGTCGCTACTACGTCCGAGCCATCATCAATAATTATGTTTGGCCCATGATCAAGTGCAATGCTTACATGTTTTCTATAAGTGTCTGTACTTTCACCTTTAATAGCATATACTGACATTCCGTGGTTCTTTACAAGGCTGCTGGCTACATCATCCTGTGTGCTCAAGGGATTGCTGGCTATTAATATACAGTCAGCTCCACCAGCTTTTAAAGTTAGTGCAAGGACAGCAGTCTCAGTAGTAACGTGGCAGCAGGCTGCAATTTTAATATTATTCAGTGGTTTTTCTTTACTGAATCTTTCCTGAATGCTGTTTAAAACCGGCATCTGACTTTTAGCCCATTTAATTCTTTCTTCTCCAAGTGGTGCAAGACCAATATCTTTAATTTCGTATTTTTGTGTCATGGTTTGGGACATAATCTCCTCGCTAAGGTTTTTATTAATAACCAGTTAATTTTAACAGATAAACCAATAATAGAAATATAATTAATATATGAAGAAAAATATTACAAGCATAAAACCAGATTTAAAAAAACAATTGAAAGACATTCCTTCCTCATCAGGCATTTACATGATGTTAGATAAAAAAGGGGATGTTATATACATTGGAAAAGCATTGAATTTAAAAAGCAGAATCAGATCTTATTTTAATATTACTTCCTGGAGAGACAGACCAAAATTAAATTTCATGATGCCGAAGGTTTGTGAGGTAAAAACTGTTATTACAAGGTCGGAACAGGAAGCTCTTATTCTGGAAGCAAATTTAGTAAACAAACATCAGCCAAAATATAATGTAACCTTAAAAGATGATAAAAAGTTTCCATGGCTCATGATTACTTATGATGAAAGTTATCCCAGGGTTGTCCCAGTTCGGGATGTGGCAGGTTTTAAGGCAAAATTTCCAAAAACAAAAAATAAATTTTTTGGACCTTATAGTGATTCAGGTGCAATGTGGGAAACTTATAAAATTATAAAAGAAGGCTTTCAGCTAAGACTTAGGCGTAAGCCTCTTTTTAAAGACAGGCCGTGTATGAATTATCATCTTAAGTTGTGTTCAGGTCCTTGTCAAAATTTGATTTCTGACAGTGATTATCAAAAAATAGTAAAGCAGGCAGAGGATTTTTTGCTTGGGAAATACAATGTGGTTCTAAAGGATTTGAAGAATCAAATGAAAACAGTCAGCAGAAATCTTGAATATGAAAAAGCAGCAAAAATTCGCGATACGGTAAAAAAAATTGAAAAAGTTCTGGAAAAGCAAATAGTAGTAAGTAATAATCCTAAATTATCTCAGGATGTTTTTGCATGCAGCTTTCAAGATTTAAATATGGTTTTAGAACTTATGCTTATTCGTGAGGGGAAAATTATAGCTGTAGAACCTATGGTAATTAATGTGCCAAAAGATTCAGAACCTGAATATGCTTTTAGTGAAGCAGTTAAACAATATTATGCCAGGGTTAATGATAAAAATATTCCAAAAGAAATTATCGTTCAGTATAAGCTTCAGGATGAAGATTATGTGCAGGATTGGTTATCTTTAAAATTCAATCAGAAAATTTTAATTACAACACCGCAAAAAGGCAGAAAACTGGAATTAATAAAAATGGCAGAACAAAATGCAAAATTATCTTTGCAACAGGTGCTCATAGAGGCAATTCATGAATTGTCCCTACACGAATTGCCTCTGCAGGAATTACAACGCGAATTAAATTTAAAAAATTACCCGCATCATATAGAATGTTTTGATATTTCACATTTAGGTGGAACAGGAACAGTAGGTAGCATGGTTTCTTTTATCGATGGTAAACCTAATAAAAATGAATACAGGAAATTTAAATTAAAGACCGTGTTAAATAAAATTGATGATTTTCAATCTATGCGGGAAATCGTTACAAGAAGATATTCTAATCAAAATGTGCCAGATTTAATAATCATCGATGGCGGCAAAGGCCAATTAAATGCTGCAAAAGAAGCCCTTGAAGGACTGGGAATTGATTTGGATGAAATTGATTTAATTTCGCTGGCAAAAAGATTAGAAGAAGTTTTTAAACCAAATGAAAAAAAATCAATTTTATTAGACAGAAAATCTCAGGTTTTATTTTTACTCCAAAGAATCAGAGATGAAGCACATAGATTCGCAATTACATACCAAAGAGAAAGAAGAAAAAAGGATCTTTTTGAAATTTGGCAAAAATAAAACGATTATAATTTACAAAACAAATCGTATTCATCACAATCAACAATCTTTACTTTAATAAATTCTCCCGGCATTGGTGTTGTGTCATTTGATTTTAAATCAATATATAATTGTCCATCAATTTCTGGTGCATCGCGAAAGGAGCGTCCGACAACCCTTTTGGGCGTACCATGGTGTTTTTTTCGTTGAGGCAATTCATGAATTGCCTTTACATCGTATTTAAGATATTCTACCAGCATATCCATTTCTTTTCCAATAAACGATTGATTTTTCTCTAAAGATATTTGCTGTTGTAATTTCATTAATTTATCCCTGCGCTCTTGTTTTATTTCTCCCGGAACCTGATTTTCAAAATCAAAAGCAGGTGTTCCTTTTTCTTTTGAATATGTAAAAACTCCAACCCGATCAAACCTGGTTTCTTTTATAAAATTATAAAGTTCATTAAAATCTTCTTTCGTCTCATCCGGGAAACCCACTACAAATGTGGTTCTGATAGTACCATTTGGAAGTTTTTTTCTTATTAATTTAATCGTATCTTTTACTGCAGATGGGCGACGCATTGATTTTAAAATTCTTGCACTTGCATGCTGAAGTGGAATATCGATATATTTGACAATATTTGTTTTCTTTGCTATTACATCCAGAATCTCTTCATCTGTCTCTCCAGGATATGCATACATAAGCCTTACCCATGTAGCATTTGATTTATCCGCTACTTCTCTAAGCAAGTCTGCAAGTGCTCTTCGTTTGTAGATGTCAGTACCATAAGCAGTACTATCCTGTGAAACCAAAACAATTTCCTTTACACCACTTTTAACAAGCCTTTTTGCTTCAGTAACTATATCTTCAATAGTCCGTGATCTCGTATTGCCGCGAAGATAGGGGATGATACAAAATGCACATCTGTGAGCACAACCCTCTGCAATTTTCAAATAAGCACTTGGTCCGATTTGCGTATTTAAACGTGGAGTGGATGAGTCAGCTACAGCCATAGGAATTTCATCTACTTTTACAATTTGCAGGCTTTTGTCATTGTTTAAATTTACAGTGACTTTTTTTATAACTTTGAGAATATCTGAAATATTCCCTGTGCCCACTATTGCCTGAGTATTTGGAAACTTATTAAATAAATCTTCTTTAAATCTTTGAGCCATGCATCCCGTGATGATTAATTTCTGCTCTTGCTTCGAAAGTTCAGTTAAAATCTCTTGACTTTCGTTTGTACTTTCTTCTATAAAGGTACAGGTGTTAACAAGTGAAATGTCAGCCTTTGAATGATCTGCGGTAATTGGATAACCAGCTCCATGGAGAATGCCTGCAATATTTTCAGTATCTACAAGGTTTTTAGGACAGCCAAGAGTTGAGATACCAATAGTAGGAAGAATTTTGTTTTTACGCCATTTAGCGGTTTGCATGAGGTTTATAATTGTATCAAATGTCAGACCTTAAACAATTAATTACTAATATTGCCTTTGACCTTGGCTTTGATGCAGCAGGGATTACATTGGCAGATAATTTATCAAAATCAAATGAGCATTTTTTAAGCTGGCGTAAAAGTGGTTTTGCTGGTGATATGAACTACCTGCTTAGAAATAACCCTATCAATGCCAAGCCTGGAAAAATTGTGCAGAATGCAAAATCTGTAATTAGTCTGCTTGTAAATTATTACACTGAACCACCCGAAGAGCCCGGTCCAAATTTTGGAAGAGTAGCAGCTTATGCAGTAGGACTGGATTACCACAAAGTCTTAAAAAAAAAGATAAAGCAATTCCAGGAAAGGATTCAAAAAGAAATCTCCGGAGAGTTTGTTTCAAGAGGTTTTTCTGATTCTGTACCTTTGCTTGAGAAATCTTTTGCCAGAAATTCGGGTTTGGGTTTTTTTGGGAAAAATACCCTGATAATTAATAAACCTTTTGGTTCTTACTTTTTTATTTGTGAACTAATTTCTAATTTGAATATTGAACCTTCAGAAGAACAGACAGGAACTTGTGGAAAATGTACAAGATGTGTTGATGCTTGCCCGACAGGTGCATTCAATACACCAACAATACCCTTACTGGATGCACGTTTGTGCATATCATATTTAACCATTGAAAACAAAATAAATATTCCTGTTAATTTACGATCAAAAATTGGCGGGTGGATTTTTGGCTGTGATCTTTGTCAGATGATTTGTCCCTATAATAAAAAAATCAAAGAAACAACATGGGAGGAATTTAAACCAAAATCTGGTTTTGGACATTGGCTGAATTTAAAAGAAGTTTTAAGTATTAGATCAGATGAGGAATTTCACAGCAAATTTTGTCATACCCCGCTTAACAGGCCAAGAAGACAAGGTTTGCTTAGAAATGCTGCAATTGTAGCTGGAAATAAACTATCTGAAGAAGCACTGCCCGAGCTTATTTGGCTAGCTGAGAATGAGTCAAATTCTGTTATTAGAGAACATGTTTTATGGGCATTGTTGAAATATGATGACAGGAAGGCAAAACAGATTAGTTATTACTCAGATGTTACTGCAAGGAGTGTAAACGACGAAGCGACAGTAATTATTTCAAATGCTTTAACAACTCCTTATGAATAAACCCATTTGTTGCAACTATTTGTTTGTTAAAGATATTGTATTTTTCACCTTTAGGCCCAGTAGCTTTTCCGCCAGCTTCTTCCAGAATTAATACTCCAGCTGCTACATCCCATGGACATAATTGAATTTCCCAATAGCCGTCAACCCTTCCAGATGCTACGTAACACAGATCAAGTGCTGCTGCACCGTCTCGTCTGACTCCATGCGTAAGAAGTGTCAGATTACAAAAATTTTTAAGATTATTCATCCGGGTTGTTTGCTGATCATAAGGAAACCCTGTGGCTAAAAGACTTTTACTTAGTTTTTTAATTTTTGATACATGAATTGGATTTCCATTTAATCTGGCACCTTTATTTCTTTTTGCAGTAAACAGCTCGTTTGTTATTGGATCTTTTATAAGTCCAAACTCTACAATGCCATTCTTTGCAAAGGCAATTGATATACAGAAAAAAGGATAACTGTGTGCAAAGTTAGTTGTGCCATCAATTGGATCTATAAACCACTGGTAGTCAGGATTTTTGTTTTTATAGCCTGATTCTTCAGCAATAATTGAATGCTCAGGATATCTTGAGGTGATTTCCTTAATAATAAAAGCTTCAACCTCTTTATCTACATTAGTAACTAAGTTTGAAATTCCTTTGTAAGAAATATTTCTAATCTTTTTGTGGCTTTTAAGTATAAGGTTTGATGCTTTTTCAATGATTTCTTCTGTAAAGCTGTAAATATTTTTCACCTTATTAATTTAACTTATGGCAGCCAGATTTTCTTAACCTTCTTAAGATAATATAGCAATTAAAAGAAATTTAGTATTTCTCCTGAAAAAATGCACAGAAAACATTAAAATTTCTTTTAACTTAGATTAAGCTATATGCAATTATAAAAAAATTGTGTATTTTTCAATACGTTTGTCAATACTGAGATAGATTATAATGCGTAATGGTAATTAAAAGTAAAACAAGAGGAGAGATATGGACACATTAACTCAACAACAAAGCCGAAAGAAAACAGGTCCAAAACCACTCTACGGAGAAGCAAAAAAGATGGTTTCATTCCGTCTTTCTCCAAGAGCATTGGAAATAAT
>MFRN01000043.1:61562-71482 GCA_001784585.1 Candidatus Melainabacteria bacterium RIFCSPLOWO2_02_FULL_35_15
CATTCTACGAAACAATTTGATTGTTAAGTGTCAAACGTGCGAATTAATACCCTCATTAAACTAGTAAAGTAGGCTAAGTAAATTTAAAAAACTCTGCGATTTCTTTTTGCAGAGTTTTTTATTTTTTAACTTGCCTTGCTTACCGGATAAATTATTTTATTTGGTATTAAAGTTTTTGAATGAACATCACCTTCTTTTTGTTGTTGCATAGACTCACTTTTAAACTGGGACAAATATCTTCTTAATGCTTCTCTTATAAGCGAGCTTCTTGTTCTATGTTCTACCTCAGCAATTTTATCAATCTCTTGCAAAAAATCATCCTGAAAATTTACTAAAACTTTTGCCATGATTTAATTTCCTTATTTTTCCGGCTGTCTTTGGTGAGCCTAGCCTCTTGTGAAAAGTTACTATAAGAAATTAGCATAAAAAATTGTCAGATAAATCACTTTAAATAGAAATGTAATTGTAATAATACTTATTCAATAAATTTACTTGCAGAGGTGATCATTTCAGTTATGTCATTAAATTTTGGCTTCCAGTTTAAATCTTCCTTTATCTTCCCGGAATCAGCTATTAAAACAGGAGGATCTCCCGGGCGTTTTTCACAGATTTTATACGGAATTTTGATTTTAAAAACTTCTTCAACAGAATTTATAATTTCAAGTACTGAATAACCATGTCCATACCCGATGTTATAAATGTTCTCGTGTTTTTTATTATTAGTTAATGCTTTTATTGCAAGTATATGGGCATAAACCAAATCAACTACATGTATATAATCCCTTATTGCTGTCCCATCTTTTGTAGGGTAATCCTTACCATAAACTTTAAGCTCGTAATTTTTATTTTTAGCAGCTTTAATTACAAGTGGTATTAAATGTGTTTCAGGATTATGTCTTTCACCGCGATTTTTTGATGCACCAGCCACATTAAAGTACCTAAGTGCAATATAATCCAGATTTTCTGATTTTTTATACCATTCAAGGGCCTTTTCAAAAAGTAGTTTTGATTCACCGTATGGATTTATTGGTTTTGCTTGAACACTTTCCCTGAGTGGTATTTCTTCGGGTTTTGGTATTCCGTATATCGCACATGTAGATGAAAATATAAATTTTTTGATATTGAAAAGAGTCATTACATCTAACAGGTTTTGTGCTTGACAAAAATTTATATTGAAGTACTTAAATGGGTTTTTCACTGATTCCGGTACCAGCGCTGCTCCTGCAAAATGAAGTACAACATCAATTTTATTTTTAGAAAAAATTGTTTTTAATTCATCAATATTTCCACAACTTGTGTTATAAAAGGGGACTAAATCAAACAACACTTCTTTATAACCCGTAGAAAGATCGTCTAATGCTATTACGTTATATCCTTCTTGTAATAATATTTCGGTTGCTATTGAACCTATATACCCAGCAGCTCCAGTTACTAAAATCGTATTTGACAAGAGATCAAACCTTTATTTTGTATTTTTTTTATTTATTAAATTTAATTTATTCCCAAGCAAAATTCTCTGAAGCTCAGCAGTTGCTGCTCTAAGTCTTCTTGAAACCTGCATCTGGGAGATGCCCAGCCTTCGCGCTACTTCAGTCTGACTTAAGTCCTGATAGAAAGTCATGGTTATAACTTCTCTCAGGTTATCTTTTAGCTGTCTTATTGCACCTTGGAGCATTATGTTATCTTCTTCTGAACTAAATTTAAGCTGATGTGAACTGTCCTCAAGTGTGTCAATAAGTAATTGCTCACTTGTTCCGTCAGTAGTTAAGGTTTGATCTAATGAGATAAGGGTTCTTCTGCGATCCACTTCAAATGCTTCTGAAATTTTATCAGGATGAATTTGAAGTACTTCTGCTACTTCAGCGTCTGATGGCTCTCTCCCCAATTCATGAATTAAGTCCTGTACTAATCTTGAAATTCTAAAACTTAATTCCTGGAGTTCTCGCGGGGCCCTGATCATTGATGTTTTGTCTCTTAAATAATGTCTGATCTCACCTGTTATTAAGTGTGTTGCATATGTATGAAACTTTGCTCCTGCACGTGGATCAAATTGTTCTATTGCTTTGACTAAACCAATACTCCCGACTTGAATCAAATCATCAACCGGGTCTGTACTTCTTCTTGCCAATCCATACGAAATTCGTTTAACAAGTGAGATAGTCATCTGAACAATTTTGTCTCTTATTGCTTTATCTTTGGTTTTGTTATATTCAAAAAGTAATTTATGAACGTCTTTATTGTCAATATCGTCATCACTGTTTGTTAAGTTTGTATTTAAGGAACGAGGTGGCATTAATTACCCTCTATAGTTCTTGTGTTTAGTTGTAAAATTTTAACAACATTTACTAAAATGTTACCACAATAATATTTCCTGGCAAAACATTGATAAAATCCGGTGAATAATGAGTGTATTAGAAATTAAAAATCTGACAATATCCTTTGATGGCAAAAAAGCAGTAGATAATTTATCTCTCAAGCTGGATCAAAGTGAAATCGTAGGTTTAGTCGGTGAGTCGGGCTGCGGTAAATCTTTAATGGCATTTTCAATTCTGGGTATTACACCTCCCGGCAGTAATTTAAGTGGAGAAATCTTTTATAAAGGGCAGGATCTCTTAAAACTGGATGATGAATCCAGAAGAGGAATAAGAGGGAATAAGATATCATTAATTCCTCAGGATCCGCTTTCAGCTTTAAATCCGGTTTTTACAATAGGTGAACAGATATCTGAAGTTTTGGAAGTTCATAAAAAACTTTCTCATACTGAAGCAATAAAGGTGTCCAAATCAGCTCTTGAAAGTGTAAATATTCCAAACTCTGAGCAACGATTAAAAGATTACCCATATCAGTTTTCCGGCGGGATGAAACAAAGAGCTTTGATTGCAATGGCACTTGTAAACGAGCCTGATGTATTAATTGCAGATGAGCCGACTACTGCACTGGATGCAACTATTCAGCTACAGATTCTGGAGATAATGCAGGATCTGCGAAAAAAAGGGAAATCTATTTTACTTATAACTCATGATTTAGGAGTGGTTTCTGAAGTATGTAATCGTATTTATGTTATGTATCTGGGAAAAATAGTAGAAACAGCTTCTACAAAAGAACTTTTTACAAATCCAAAACATCCTTATACTATTGGGTTATTAAATTCTCTTCCGGATGAAAGTAAAAAAACTCTCATTCCCATTAAAGGTCAGCCGCCAAGTATTGATTCAATTCCGACAGGATGTGCTTTTCACCCGAGGTGTAGTTTTGTTTTTGACAGATGCAGAAAAGAAATACCTGAACTTTACGATGTCAAAACCATAAAAGAGCATAAGAGCAGATGCTTTTTGGAAATCAAAAATTAGTGATGCTCTTCTGCATGTTCGCTATGTGCCATTGCAGTGCCGATATAAACTGTGGTCAGTAATGAAAACACAAGGGCTTGAATTAAACCTATAAAAAGTTCAAAGGCTAACGCAAACATAGGTAACACAAGTGCAACTAAACCTAAAATAGAAGCTACCAGAACTTCGCCAGCAATAGTATTTGCAAAAAGCCGGAGAGATAAAGTCAGCGGCCTTACAAACATATCCAGCCATTCGACAAAACCAAGTGGTTTGAAATAATTCAGTATATAACCCCAGCCACCATTTTTCACTCCTGCAGCTATATAAGTAAGTAAAGAAATTAAAGCCATTCCAGCAGTTACATTTATATCAGCAGCTGGTGAAGAACCTTCCCAGTGTTCACTGTTATCAAGTCTTGGCCAGAAACTAAAAGTCTCACCAATTTTCCATGGCATAAGACCTATCCAGTAAGCAAATACAGTAAAAATAAAAATACCGCCTATTAATGGAATAAAGTGTTTTCCTTTATTTCCGGGTATCTGCGAGGATGTCAATCCGTTAATTAATCCCCATACGGTTTCTAATATGGTTTGTTTTAGTCCATAACCGTCTATTCTTAAATTTCTTGTAAAGATAAAAGAAAAAAATAATATTGCAGCCATTATTATCCATGAATAAACAAGCGTGTCCATGTGAACCTTTTGACCCATTATTTCATTTGTCAGGTGAACACCTAATGACATTAGCTACTACCTTTTTTTAAGTTAAGTGCATGTTGTAACATTATGAAAATATATATAAATAAACCAAGTGCAAAACCAATAAACAATGCTATCAAATTTGGATGCAGCTTGTGAACAAGTATTGCGCACAATGCCCCGGTTACAATCAGTCTTATTGGAAAACCAAACAAGGACATAAACCTGTTATGGCTGGATAATTTTATCAGCTGCATAAAGACAAACAAAGTTATTCCGCTAATTAAAAAACCACTAAAAACAGTATATTTCTTATAAAAAAAGTAAAAAAGGCTAATTGTGACAAGGAAAAAAATCTGGAAGAAAGATATTTTATTTAATATGTAATTAATGTGTTTATTTGTTTCTATCTTCATTTTTTGATGTATTTTTATAAACCTCATTTGATTTTATGATCAGTCTTGCAAGTCCGAAAATAATTGCAATTATTCCAAATAAAATTGAAAGTAATGGTGTTGAATGAAATATTTTATCCAGGTAATTGCCAAACACCGCAGCTAATGCAGTAAGAACAAAAACACCAAAAATTAAGTCATATAATAAGCCCATATAATATATGATAGCTTAAAATAGTAATTAATATGAAGAAAAAAATTATTGTTTTGTTTTTTGCTCTTCTGATAACTACCTTATCTGCCGTACTTGCTCAGGATGATTTTGAAACAAGTCCCAGTGTCATAAGACTAGTAAATGAAGGTGTACGCCTGCACAAAAGCAAAGATTTTGTCGGTGCTCTGAAAGCATTTGAAGAAGCACTTTTACTTGAACCTGAGAATATAATAGTCAGGCGAAATATAAGCATTGCTCACAATAATTACGGAAAGTATCTGGTAGAAAGAACTGACTATGAAAAAGCTCTCAGGGAATTCAGGCTTGCAATTTATTTTGATTCTACTAATAAAACTGCAGATGCAAACCTTGATTCTCTCTTAAGTGAAAGGGGAGTTAAAGCAAATGATCCCCAGGCAAGATCTCAGCTTGGTGATAAATTAAGAGCAGATGCAAATTTTGAGCTGGCTTTAACCGAATATCAAAAAGCACTAGTACTGTCTAAGACTCCGGATCCCAGCATTCTTATAAGTATTGGTGATATTTATTACATTTTATATTTAAGAGATGGTCAAAGAGCACCTGACATCAATAAAGCAATTGATTACTATAAGAAGGCATTAGAAATTAAAGAAACTGCAAAAGCACATATTAAACTTGGAGACGGACTGCTTGCCATAAAGGACATTGTCTCTGCAATAGATCATTTTAAGAAAGCTATTCAGCTGGAGCCTGATTCACAGGATGCACTTACTGCAAATATCAGAGGCTGGAATGAAGCAGTAAGACTTGCTCCGCTGGTAACAGAGAATCATATTGGTTTAGCTATAGCTCTGCAGTCAAAAAAAGACTTTATAAATGCTGAAGAGGAATATAACCAGGTGCTGAAGCTCGATCCAAACAATGAAATTGCACAGCGTGGATTAGCATCTCTTCAGGAGGACAAGCTGAAATTACAGGCATCCAAGCTTGTGGAAGCAGCTTTAAAATTTCAGCTGGAAGGAAAATACAGTGAAGCCATCAGCCAGTATGTAAAAGCCGTTGAAATTACTCCCAATGATACAAAACTTCACTATAATATCGGGACTGCATTTCAGTCTATAGATGATTTTGAGCATGCTGAGAAAGCCTACAAAAAATCCCTGGAACTGGATCCAAATAATGAAAAAACAAAAGCAGCACTGGAGCTTTTAAGTAAGCAAGTTAATAATAAAAAAGTAAAAGAACTTTCTGCCCGTGCTGTTGAACTTCAAAATTCAAATAACTATCAGGAAGCAATCACTACTTATCTGGCAGCGATTTCTATAGCTCCGGACGATCCGTCTCTTTATTATAATCTTGGGACAGCATATCAGGCTAGCGGTGATCTAAATAATGCTCAAATACAATACCAGAAAGCCCTTGATCTGGATAAAGCAAATCAGACTTATATTAGCACCATGAAATCTCTCAAATCTATCCTTGCAGATCCGTTAATTCAAAGCGCAGTAAACAAACAATCTGCAAATGATCTTTCTGGAGCAATAAACGATTATGTAAAAGTGCTTGAGCTTGTACCTGATGATGCCCAAACTTATTTTAATTTAGGAACTGCTTATCAGGCAAATAAACAAACTGATGAAGCAATACAGTCATACCAAAGGGCAATTCAGCTGGATGCTAAAGGACAATCAGATGCTTTGTTCTTTTTAGCTACTCTTTATGAGGAGAAAAATAATAATAAAGCAGCAGTTGAAAATTATCAAAAATATATTCAAGTAGCTCCTGCCGGCCAGTATGTTAAGGATGCAAAAGACAGAATGAATTATTTAAAGACGCTAAAACAATGAAAGCGAGGTTGCGCAACCTCACCTTCGAGATATAATGGTTTTCTATGACATATCTTGTCTCCAACCCTAAATATAAAAGAAGAAAATCCAAGAAACTGTTTGTTGGTGCTGTTCCGGTTGGTGGAGATGCCCCTATTGTAATCCAATCAATGACGACAACTGATACCAGAGACGTCAGCGCTACCTTAAGTCAGATAAGAGCACTTGCAGATGCTGGCTGTGACATTGTCCGGGTTGCTGTCCCGGACAAAGAAGCTGCAGGTAAGTTATCGGAACTAAAATCAAAATCACCCCTTCCACTGATTGCTGATATTCATTTTGACTGGAGACTGGCATTAGAAGCTATTAAACAAGGAGTTGATGCTCTTCGATTAAACCCAGGTAATATTGGTGACCATTCACGTGTAAAAGAAATAGTTAAAACAGCCAAGGAAAGAATGGTTCCTATAAGAATAGGTGTTAATGCTGGTTCTCTGGATGCAAAGTGGGGAACTCTTTACGGTGCTGATCGTATTCATGAAGCAATGGTGGCAAGTGCACTTGAACATATAAAAATCCTGGAAGATTTAGACTTTAATTTAATAAAAGTATCTCTGAAAGCTTCTGATGTTCCTGTAATGCTGGAAGCATATCGTCTTATGGCAGATAAAGTAAATTATCCCCTTCATCTTGGAGTTACAGAAGCAGGAACATCAAAAGGCGGAACAATAAAATCATGTGTTGGAATTGGTGCTCTTCTTTCAGAAGGAATAGGAGATACTATTCGAGTTTCTCTTACAGGAGATCCAACAGTTGAAATAGAAGTAGCTAAAGGGATTTTAAAATCTCTTGGACTCCGGGTTGAAGGATTAAATTTAGTCAGTTGTCCAAGCTGTGGACGAATGGAATTAAATGGTTTTGAAAATATGACAAAAACAATTGAAGAAAAGTTAAAAAATTTAAAAAAACCCATTACTGTAGCAGTAATGGGTTGTGTAGTTAATGGCCCCGGTGAATCAAGAGCAGCTGATATTGGTATTGCTGGTGGTAATGGAAAAGGTGTAATTTACAAAAAAGGTGAGGTTTTCAGGGTATTACCTGAAGAGCAATTACTGGATGCACTCCTTAAAGAAATTGACAATATGGTAAACGAGAAGTCAGAAGCTGTATTACATTGAAATATTTGGGTTTTTTAGCTATTATTATTTTCTTACCGGGAATGTTTAGTAACCAGATGAGCGAAGAATGTTCCGAGGAGGAATATTCTGAGCGTTGTAAAGAAGAGCAAAAATTTAAGCCTAAATTTTTGCAATAAACAATGAAGCAAAAAACACATCCTGAATATCACAGAGTCGTAGCTACCTGCATATGCGGAAATGAAATAGAAATTGGTTCTACAAAACCTGATATAAGAGTTGAAATTTGCAGTGCATGTCACCCTTTTTATACCGGCACACAAAAAATCCTTGATTCCGAAGGCCGTGTAGACAGATTCCAAAAACGTTACGGAAAAAAGAAATAAGCTATTAGCTGTTGACTTTCATGAAAAAATCTTTTGGTCAGAATCTTTTAGTTAATAATTTTTTTTTAGAAAAAATAATCAGTGCAGTTAATTTAAAGCCTGATGACATTGTAGTTGAAATAGGTTCTGGCTCCGGGCTTTTAACTGTTCTTATGGCTAAACAGGTAAAAAAGGTGTTTGCTGTTGAAGTAGAAAGGGATATTTTAAAAAAATTAAAATACAACACAAATCAAAATAAGTTAACAAATATAGAGATTATTGAAAACAGCTTTTTAAAAATTGATTTAGCCGGGTTGTCAGATACACCGTTTAAAGTAATTGGAAATATTCCTTACAATCTTACTTCTAAAATACTGATCAAATTATTTGGCGAACCAGGTTCTCCGGCAGGTCATTTGAAATATTTAAAAGATATTTTCTTAATGGTGCAGCTGGAAGTAGCTGAGCGATTAGCAGCACAACCTGACACAAAGGCATACAGTCCACTAACTATATTGGTTCAGTACTTTAGCGATCCTGCAATTTTATTTAAAGTACCACAAACAGCATTCATGCCTGCTCCAAAGGTTGAATCAGCATTTGTCCATTTAAAAGTTAAACCAAACTTACAGAATATTGATGATCCGGTATTGTTAAAAAAAGTAATTAAAACAGCTTTTCAGCAAAGAAGAAAAAAAATAATTAATTCTCTTGAGAAATTATATTCAAGCAAAGAACTTATTACACAGAGGTTAAAGGAATTAAATTTAGATCACAATTTACGGGCAGAAAATTTAAACTTTGAAGACTTCCTGAGAATATCAGATTCTTTATAATGCTGCTTATGCAAGCCCTAGCTGGCGAAGTCCTCTCATTACATCTGATTCTAGTATTAATTGTTGAACATTAGACCACAGTTCACCGCAATTTATCATTTTTTCTGCTATTTTCAGTGCAGTATCAGCAATTTCCTGAACTTTTTTTCTGGGATCATTAACTAATTTTTTTGTTTCAGCCATTATATGATCGTTTGTTTTTTGAAATAAAAACCTTATTGCTTCTATGCCGGTCTGCTCACTCAGTGCTTCTTTTAATATAGAATCATTTTCAATATCCTGTGATGTTATCTTTCCTTTGTTTCCTATTAAACCAACAAGTCTGTCAAACGCAATCATGTATTTATCTACTTCAGGATCATCTATAGTCTGTTCTTGGGTTACTGTCATTTTTTATTACCTTTTAAATTTAAGCTATCCTGCCGGAGTTATTAGAATTATTCCTGGATCTTAAAAAAGCTGATAATTGACCTCTAAGATCATTATTCATAAAGACTTGTATTCCAAATGCACCTACCTGACCTAGAAATGCAGAGCTTGCCGGAAACTGAAGAGCTCTTGTTATGGTTGTTGCGACTGTGCTTTGCTGTCGAGAGTTAAGCAGGTTTATATTGGTTAGTGCAATCTGAAGCAGAGGCATTATATGTTTTTCTATATTGGCCAGTGCAGGATTTATAACAGTTGAAATTAGCTGATTTGCAGAGCTTCGTGCGGGAGGAGCAGATGTCTGAATAACTCTGAGTTGTTGTGCAAAATCAGCATTTGTATCCTGACGTCTTAAATTCCTTAAATCGGCCGCCCTTGCAGCAGGCTCTCCATGCAGTGGTGTTATATCAAGTACAAACATATTGAATTAAAAACTAAGATCAGTCTCCTCCTTCCTTCTTTTAAGAGATAAGTGTATCCCTCAGGGTTAAAATCATGTAATGAAACAGCTGTTTAATCAGGGAAATTAATAAATAAAGAATCTATTTAACAAAATCTTAATTGTTTTCCCTCTAAATAAGATTGATTTCTTAAAAAGCAGGGATGAATGATAATGAAACTATAAATTAGATCTTATATAACTTAGGAATTCACAACTTAAAGGATTTATCCCGCCTAAGGCGAGTAAATCCGAGCAATTGTGGAGTATG
>MFRN01000043.1:71492-155324 GCA_001784585.1 Candidatus Melainabacteria bacterium RIFCSPLOWO2_02_FULL_35_15
GCGCAAACTTGTTTTGCGCTATAAAAAGAAATGGCTGAGCAAGATGTCGGTGATAAGCAGTTTGATGCTACACCTCATAAATTAAGAGAAGCACAAAAAAAAGGACAGATCTTTAAAAGCAAGGATATAACCCAGCTTGTTACATTTATCGTTGGCTTTTTTATGATTTATTATTTGTCAGGTTTTATCTGGCAGAATTTTGCAGGATTATTTAATGCTCTGTGGACTCAGATACCCCATAAGTCTCTCTCAGTAATTGGTGGCGGATATATTTCTTATCATACGATTCATTGTTTTGTAATTATTATTTTGCCATTATTGCTTGCGCTTATAGGTACCGGGCTCTTGATTGAATTTACTCAGGTAGGTCCTATCTTTACAACCGAAACAATGAAATTTGATCTGGCAAAACTAAATCCATTTGAAGGAATTAAAAAAGTAATTTTTAATGTACGTTCATTGTTTGAACTGGTTAAATCAGTATTCAAAGTCAGCGTACTTGGATATATTGCATTTTTAAGTTTTCAAAGATTTATGCCGGAGTTACTTGGATTAATCGAAGTAAATAATAAATTTGGAGCAATAGCAATTTTAGGAAAAGTATTTTATGACTTTACGGTAAAAAGTGTGATTTTCCTTTTAGCAGTTGCAATACTTGATTATTTATTTCAGCGCTGGAAATATCTGAATGATCAAAAAATGACTTTTAAAGAACTAAAAGATGAATTTAAGCAAACAGAAGGAGATCCTCTGATTAAGTCAATGCGGCGTCAAAGACAACAACAGGTTGCATATGGACAGATGATGTCGCAGGTACAGGAAGCTGATTTTGTGGTAAAAAATCCGGATCATATTGCAATGGCATTAAAATATGACCCGCAAATGAATACTGCTCCAAAAGTTTTAGCAAAGGGCTCAGAACTTATTGCGCAGCAGATAATTGAAATTGCAGAACAGTTTGGTATTCCTATTGTAGAAAACATACCACTTGCACGGGCTTTATTTAGACTGGTAAGAGTTAATCAGGAAATACCGGCTGAACTATACCGTGCAGTAGCAGAAGTTCTTCTCTTTATATATCAATTGCGAGGAAAAGAACAATTTCATTAACAATCCAATCAGGGTTAACCATTTCTTACCTTTTATTAGGTACAAATTTCAAATAGGGGAATATTATAGTTAACAACATATTATGGAATTAAGTAAACAAAAATCAAATAAACAGCAGGAAGGAAAACAAGAATTTTCTGATTTATCGAAGGAAAAAAACCTGCTTTCGGTAAGGAGTCTTTTTATTGGCCCTGATACAGGTACCAGCGAAGGAGTTTTAAAACAATTTTTACCAGTAGTAGAAATGGTAGTAAAGAAAGAATATAAAACAATTCCTTCTTATCTGGCTGAATACAGTGAATTAATTAATGTTGGACTTCTGTCGGTAAATAAACTTCTACAGGATGCAGCTAAAAACAGGAAGACTTATAACTCAAGTTATATTGCACAGGCAGTTAAGTGGGCTATAAAAGATGAATTAAGGATTAAATATAACTGGTATGGTGTAAAACAAGCAAAATTAAAAGGTGCAAGTAATCAATATAGCGGTGGATTTGAGGATGAATTGAATACACAATCACCTGAAAGTAGCTCTGGTCCTGCTATTCAGGAAGAAGAAACTGAAAGAGTATTTGAAACTATTTTATATCTTGATGATTTCCAGAGAGAAAATATTTCAAAAGATCAGGTAAGTGTCGATGAACTTGCAAGGTTAGAGCTTCTGGAATTGAAAGCTGCGTTAAAAAGAGCCATTGATAAATTACCTCCAAAACACAAGCAGGTTATTGAGCTTCGTTTTTACGAAGGTAAAAGAGGAAATGATATTGCTGCATGGCTTGGGGTTACTCCATCCCGTGTTTCGCATATGATTCAGGATGCTATTGAAAAAGTAAGACAGTCACTTTCAGTGGAAGGATTTAGTTAGGTAAAGATTTATGAGCAGTCTTGACAAAAATATGTCAATGAATCATTTAACTCCACCAGTTAATTTAGGAAAAAAACCCATTGACTTGTCAAAAGCCAGCATTAACAGTGAGAAACAAAATCCGCAGTTAATTAATACTTCAAATCTTCAGCAGATAAGAACCACTCCAAATCCAACCCTGATAAACACAAATTCAAATATAACTATTAATCAGCCGGTGTTAAATAATCCGGTCGTAAATCAAGCTGCACTAAATACTGTAAATATTCCTCAATTAACCGTAGAGGTAAAAAATATCTCAAATAATCAAATTCAGTCAACACCTGTTCAGGGAGAATTTAAGGGACCTGCTGACTTACCTGCTTACGCAGGAATTGCAAATATGTCACTAAAATCCTGGATTTCACAAAACAATAACTACAATCAAGGGAAATCTGATGTTGGTAAAACTCAGTTAGCAAGTTTGTTTGAGGCCATTAAAGGCTTTGAGAAAAAAAATTATGAGGAGGAATTTGAAGATCATTCCACTCAAGACCCAAAAAGCAACAAGAAAGGAAGCAGAAAAAACTGGGTTCTTTTACCTAATATTTTTTCTTCCAGAGAGCATTCCGGAGTACAGGAAACAGAACTTGTTGTTAACATTTCAAATTTTAAAAAATTGGGCAAAAGGTTTAAAAACGAGGAAAGATCCAATGAAGAAAATTTATTTGAATTTAAACTGTCTCCACCAGTGCCAGCTGAAGTGGATAAGCAAAAAACAGTCTCCCATATAAAGATAAAGCACTTACATGAGATGTTTGCATTACCACAAGAATTTCCGGAATGTTTAAGATTGTTTTCAAATGAGCATATTGAAATTAATCCACAATACTTTAGATCATTTCTGCTTCAAAGGCTGAAAATTGTAGAAGAACATTTATTTACCGGGGATAAGTCTTTAAATAAAGCTATTGAATCTCTTGTTCCGCTTATAAATCAAAATGAAAGCCACCTGCTGCTGCCTTTAGTTTTACTTTATTATCCCTTACCTTTGCCGATTTTAAAGGAGAAGATAGATTTTATTAAAGAATGGAAAATAAGTAAAAAAGAAAAAAGAGAAGCAATTATTGCAAGTTGTGAAATTTATTATGCTTCAAAAGTAAGAGGCAGGTTTTTGATCAAGTTTGAACTTACCCATGATTGTGAATTGTCAGTAGATATCCAAACTGCTAAAGAGAACAACGGAATCGCAAAAGATATAGAACTAGCAATTGAAGAAGGAATGTTTTTATTGGAAAAACCACCCAGGCTCTCTGAGCTAAATGTCTTATTAGCCGGGGAGATTTATAAAGCTACTGACACAGATGAAGAGTTATCAATAGTATCCACAGGACCACTCAGGCTGGAAATTATAATAGCTGCATATTCAGCATTAACCATTTTAAATAAACTTAATAAAGAACCAGATCCTGCCGGATTAATTGAGATGTCTGATTAGTTTGCTGGTCTTAATCTGGGATCTCCAAGGGAAGTTTTTCTTTTATATTCCTGCCACTCGTCAAAATTACCGAATGCTTCCTTTGCTACAGTATCATTTACCTTTGCATATCTTAAAGTAGTTCTGATGTCATTGTGGCCAGCTAATCTCTGCAATACAAATGAGTCAATATGACCAGCACGTTCTGTGCAGAACGTATGCCTGAGTTGATGAATTGTAACCTGGGTGCCGTCCGGGTTTAAAATATTTCTTGCAGCTTCCATAAATAGCTGCCTTGCTCTTGCATAGGATAATCTTTGTCCATGTGTTGTAACAAACACTGGTCCACTTGTAGGATTTCCTCTTTCTTCCAGATATTGAGCTAACAACTTTTCAGTCTGTTTTGCTAAGTATGCCTGTCTTGGTTGATTTCCCTTTCCATGTTGTATATGGATAGTTCCATCATGAATAT
The DNA here is from genome assembly GCA_001784585.1 of Candidatus Melainabacteria bacterium RIFCSPLOWO2_02_FULL_35_15. Lineage (GTDB taxonomy): Bacteria > Cyanobacteriota > Vampirovibrionia > 2-02-FULL-35-15 > 2-02-FULL-35-15 > 2-02-FULL-35-15. The sequence goes on from MFRN01000043.1 coordinate 75,396, forward strand.
CCTGAATATTTAAATCCAGAGCTTCACTTATTCTTGTGCCACTTGTATATAATAAAGTAAAAAGTAATTTTTCTCTTGTAGTTTGAGCATTTTTAAGAAGTTTTTCTACCTGATCTTTTTTCAGAGATCTAATTATTGTGCCAGGTGTTACTTCTCCGATATCTTTGTTTGGTCTTCTTCTCGGGAGATTTTCCATCGGATTATCTTCTGTGAGTTTTTCCTGTAAGCACCACTCAAAGAATCTGTGCAATGAAGCATAGTGTCTGTTTTGAGTAGCAAGCGAAACTCTCTGACCATATTTTGAAGTTAAGTTATCGAGATAACTTTTTAACTGATCTCTTGTAATGCTGTCTAATGGAACATTTCCAATTGCTCTTTCAAATCTGTGTAAGTCAATTGTATACGCCCTCAGAGTGTCTCCATCTAAGTTTAAATTTGCTACGTATCTGGTTATTGATTCAAAAAGCTCAACTTGCATAGATTATCTTTCCTCATGTTTAAAAATTCTTAAAATCTTTAGAACAATGTAGACGGAAGGAAAGGTTAGTTAAGTTCCTTAAAATATAGATGTTAATGTTATCTGTAACAGGGCCGTACCACTGACACATCTGTTGCTTATATTATTGTGGATATAGATTCTTTATAGGCTTCAAGGGTTTTTTTAATATCCTGTTCCTTGTGTGCAGTAGAAATAAAATTGGACTCAAACTGACTAGGAGCCAGGTAAATTCCGCGCGATAGCATGTTTTGGAAAAATTGACTAAATGATTTTGTATTTGATTTTTTTGCCGACTTTGAATCGTATATTCTGGTTTCGCAGAAAAATACAGTAAACATTGAACCCATTCTGTTAATTTGAAGCTTAACTCCTTTTTCTTCATTTATTTTTTGCATTCCTTCAAAAAGCATAGAACTCAAATCTTCAAGGCGTTTATAAGAATCTTCATTTAATAGTTTTAAAGTAGCAATTCCACATGCCACTGATAATGGGTTTCCGGAAAGTGTACCAGCCTGATATACAGGGCCGAGGGGAGCTAAAAGATCTAAAATCTCTTTTTTACCTCCCACTGCACCAATTGGCATGCCTCCACCAATAATTTTTCCTAAGATTGTAATATCAGGTGTAATTTTATAAATGGCTTGTGCACCACCAAGCGAGAGCCTAAAACCAGTTATAACTTCATCAAACAGTAACAAACAATTATGCTTCTTAGTTAAGTCTCTGACGCATTTTAAGAAATTCTCCTCAGGTAATATTACTCCACAATTTCCTATTACCGGTTCTATTATGATACATGCAATTTCTTTTGGGTATTTGCCTAAGGTCGTTTCCAGAGTTGATATATTGTTATAAGGCAGAGTCATTGTTTCAGATGCAGTATTTTTAGTAACGCCTGCACAGGCCGGCAATCCTAAAGTAGTTACCCCTGACCCGCTCATTGATAAAACAGAATCAGCATGACCATGATAACAACCTTCAAATTTAATTATTTTATTTCTTTTTGTGTATGCTCTTGCTAAACGGATTGCAGTCATTACTGCTTCTGTTCCGGAATTTACAAAACGAATCTTTTCAATAGATGGAAAATTATCGACAATTATTTGGGCAAGTTCGATTTCTTTTTCATGCGAGGCACCGTAACTAACGCCTTTAGTCAGTGCTTTTTGAATTGAATCAGCAACATCTTCGTGAGTATGTCCACAAATCAAAGCTCCCCAGGAGTTTACAAAATCAACATATTGGTTTCCATCAACATCCCAGATGTGTGCACCCTTTGCCTTTGAAATAAATAACGGTTCAAGTCCGACGGCTTTAAATGATCTAACAGGTGAGTTAACTCCACCAGGAATTATTTCACAGGCTTTTTTATAAAGTTCCTGAGATTTTTTTGTGCTTGATAATAGTTCTTGCATATAAGTTTTACTGAAGAGTAACAGTATACATCTTTACCGGGTTTGCAGGTCTGTCGCTTCCTGGATATGCAGGTTTAGAATCTTTTACAATTGCTTTTACTGTTTCAAGAGTATCATCACTAACCTGCCCAAAGACTGTATAGCCATAAGGATCAACCCCGCCAGGATTTAACGACGGCAAAGCCTGAAGTGCTATGAAGAACTGACAGCTTGCGCTATTCGGATCTGATGTACGAGCCATTCCGACCCGACCAGCGCGATCAAATTTTAAGCCCGGATTAACCTCAAGCTTTATAAACCTGGGTTTACTGTCTTCAGGGTTTACATAATTTCCTGTTCCATCTCCCAGCGGATCCCCGCCCTGTATAACAAAGTTTTCAACCACTCTGTGAAAGACCGTACCGTTATAAAATCCTTTTTTTGCAAGATCAATAAAATTATTTGTAGTTACCGGGGTCTCTTTCGTAAAAAGTTTTATTTTTATTGGTCCTTTTTCTGTTTGTATTAAAACTATATTACCGGAGATTGTTTCTTTATTTTGAGTTAAAGATTCGTTTTTCATTTCTATTTTTATATCTTCTTTTTTAACTGGAGGGTCTGCCTTTTTTACTTCCTTTGCATCATATTTGTGACAGGTCAAATTAAAAAGTAATGCTATAAGAATAAATATTATTGAAACTCTTTTTTTTAAATGCTTAGAATTTTCTTCTGTCATTTTTTTAATTAATTATTTAATCTCGACTAATTTGCCTTCTTCGGGAATTACCTCTTTCTGTAATTCACTTTCAGACTCAAGGGTAAGTTTCTCCTTTTCTTTAAGTTTTGTGGATTTTCCAATTCTTTCCCTTAAATAATAAAGTTTTGCTCTTCTTGTTTTGCCCGAGCGAATAATTGTGATTTTTTCTATCTTTGGTGAATGAAAGAAAAACACCCTTTCAACACCTACTCCCTGAAAAACTCTTCTTACAGTAAAGGTTTTATTGATGCCGCTGCCTTTTATTTTTAATACAACGCCTTCATAATTCTGGTTTCTTTCTTTTGCTCCTTCTTTAATCCTTACAGTAACTTTAACAGTATCCCCGACTCTGACATTTGGAAGATCCTTTTTTAATCTCTTTGATAAAAATTCTATAATTTTTAAATTCATTATTATAATCCTGCAAATACCTGAAAAGCAGTTTTTAATTGTAGCACATAAAGATTACTGATCCTAATTTGTCTAGCGATTTAAAGTTTGAAAATTTTTGAAATTAGCTTTGCAAAAACACCTATTATTGAATAAAGAAATAATTTATAAAACAATTTCAGGAAACTGTCAATTTTTTTAATGTTTGGATCTGTTGAAAACGATTTAGCTTCTGATTTTAATGAGTCAATTAGTGTAAAGCCATTTCCATTCCCGATAAATGACTTAAGAATTTGAAAACCTTTTAAATACTGCATAGTTTTTAATAATAGCATAAAAGTTTTTTATTTGCCGCCTTCCTTGCTCATTCTTCGCTTGTCAGGCTTTGTAAAGTGCTCGCGGTCTGCCTTTTGTAGTGTTTTGCAGATTTTTCCGAATAAATCGTCAAAATCTTACCATCCAAATAGTTTGCTTGGAAATATTACATAAGCTGGACAGTAACACATAAAACTTAATTCTTGATTGATTAATTTATTTTTACTTTATAAATTATTCACATGAAGTATAAAAGCAATCTTGTACAGTTAATTAAGTTTGACAATTATATTAACAGCGCATACAAGAATCGTGTTTTGATTGGAATTGATGAGGTTGGCAGAGGGGCTCTGGCTGGTCCTGTTATTGCATGTGCATTTTTCTGGAAAGTTAACCCTGAGAAAATAAATAAATCAAATTATAAAAAATTGTATAAATTAAATGATTCAAAACAATTAAATTCCAAAGAGAGAAATGAGCTTTGCAAGTACCTGAAAAAATATGGAAATTATTCTCTCGGATATGCATCAGTTCAGGAAATTGAAAAATTAAATATTTTAAATGCTACATTTCTTGCCATGAAAAGAGCTTATGAACAATTAATTCCCTTAATTGAAGAAATATCTGGTTTTTCACCTTATATCTTAATCGACGGGAACAAATTTAATCCTTACATAAACTGTCCTCAATTGCCTATTGTAGACGGCGATGCCAAATCATCAGTAATTGCCAGTGCTTCAATTATTGCCAAGGTTTATCGTGATAAATTAATGGAAAAAATTTCAAAATCAAAAAAATACAAACACTTTGGATGGAATAAAAATGTAGGCTATGGTACTGCATTTCACAGGAATGCTATTAAGAAAAATGGATTAACACCGTTACACAGAAAGCTATTTGTGAGAAAAGTGTTTGCTTGATTATGAAAGTAAACTGATGGCCTTCAGTAATGCTGCCCCTTTTCTTAAAGTTTCATTGTATTCATTTTCAGGATCAGAGTCAGCTACAATGCCTCCACCAGCCTGGATTTCGAGATGATCCTGGTAAACTACAAATGTTCTTATAGTCATGCAGGTATTTATCGTGTCATTTAGTCCAAAAAATCCAGTACACCCTCCATAGGGACCTCTTTGATCTTTTTCAAATTTATTTATTATTTCAAGTGCTCTGACCTTTGGTGCTCCACTTAAAGTACCTGCCGGAAAAGAAGCACAGAGAAGATCGACCGATGTCTTATTTTTTTGTACAATACCTTCTGCCAGACTTACCATGTGCAGAACGTGTGAGTATTTTTCAATTACCATTAATTCCGGTACATTTATGGAACCACTTTCACAAACTCTGCCCAGGTCATTCCTCGCAAGATCTACCAACATTAAATGTTCAGCTCTTTCTTTAGGATCATTTAATAACTTTGAAATGTTATTTAAATCTTCAATATCATCTTTTCCCCTGGGATATGTTCCGGCAATAGGTCTAAGAGATGCAATTCTTTTTCCTTTTCTAATTTCACACTTGACCATTACTTCAGGAGATGACCCTGCTATTTCAAAGTCAGGATACTTTATATAAAAAAGATATGGTGAAGGATTTATACTCCTCAATGCTCTGTATAAAAATAATCCATCATAGTTTCCTTTTACTGTAAGCTTTTGAGATGGTACTACCTGAAAAATATCTCCGTTTTTAATATACTGTTTGGCTCTGGTTACCATAGCCATATAATCTTCTTTTTTAAAGTTACTTGTGTATTGTCCCTGTGACTGATTATTAAAGTTCAGGGATAACGGCTGCAGAGCTTTTGGCTGGTTGAATTCTTTTTTCAGAGATTCAAGTTTGTCCTTTACTTCTTTTTGTTTCTTTTCAATTTCATTTTTATTATTTACAACAACAAATGAAATCAAATTTACTTTGTGCAGGATATGATCAAAAATTATAAGCTTGCCGGGAAATATAAGACATACATCCGGAGCTTTCCCGAAAGGTTTAAAGTTTATTTTTGGTTCAATCCATCTTATATTTTCATATCCAAAATAACCAAAAAATCCAGCATAATTGTTATTTTCTCCGGATTTTATGGTTTTAAGTATGTTTTTTAATGCAGTAAACGGATTTTTATCCAGCTCAGTTTTTTGATTATTACTTTTATCTTCAAGGACAGTTTTGTTATCTTTGTTTGTAAAAATTAAAACTGGTTCTGTTCCGATTAAAGAATATCTTCCTATTTTTTCGTTTCCTTCTACTGATTCAAATAAAAATGAATAAGGTTTTTTATCACAGAGCTTATAAAAGGTGCTTACTGGTGTTTCAAGATCAGCTAAGAGTTCAAGATTTTCCAATAAAACAAAAGATTCATTATTCATGGATGTATATTGTATAGTATTGAGTCACAGAATAATGTGTAAAATACTTTTACAGGGGCATTAAACCGGTTTTTTGTGCAGAGTTTTTAAAAGCACTTTCGCTGGTAGGTATCTAACCACCGCCTACAAATGTAACTATCTCAAGCTCATCGTTCTCTGATAGTAAAGTAAAGTCAAACAAGTCTTTTTTTAAAATGTTTTTATTTAACTCTATAACAACTCTGTCTTTATTGATTTTGAATGATTCTATGAGCTTTAAAATAGAAATATTCTGAGGTACAAATTTGTCTTCACCATTAATTTTAATTAGAATGTTTGAATTCCTGGAATCTGTTTTCATTTTTTTGTTTCCGATTAGCCTGGTGACTTCTATAACTTTAGCAGGAATTTTACTTTATCTTGGAATAACTTGTTTTGTCTTGCTTTTTATTTTAAATCAGAGAAAGAATTTAAGTTTTAGTGAGATTGATGTTGCATTTTTAATTTATATATTAGCCCTTACCATAAGTGGAATTATTAATTCTGGCACAGGAAGCGGATTCCATATTTTTCTAAGAACATGTCAGGATTATTTTGTTTATGTGTGGGTAGTATTTTTTCTCTGTAAAAATCCAAAAAACAATAAATTGATTTCTGCTGCCATTTTAATCTCTGCTTTTATTTCGATTTTCTATGGATTTTTACAATTTTTTCATTTTGATTTTTTCCACAGGCAGATAAATTTAGACAGGTTATCCGGGTTTCACAAAAATCCATATACATACTCAGGGCAACTAATTATTTTTCTTTTTTTTCTCCTGAATGAATGGTTTACAAAAGATAAAAAAGCGGTTGGATTGCTGTTTGCATCATTGTGTTTGTTTTGTATATTAAACACTTCAGAGCGAGCTGTGATATTTGGTATCTTTGCAGGACTAATATCGTATTTTATTTTTCAAAAAATAAAAAATAAAGATCTTATTTTAAGTCTTTTCTTTTTTTTAACCCCTGTTTTTTTTACAATAATGTTTCACAGGAAAGTCTTTAAAAGAATAAAAAATATTGTTTCACCTGCTCATACGCCAAATGTCAGGTTTAAACTCTGGGGAATTGCTCTTAGCATCTGGAAAAAAAATATATTGTTTGGTAGCGGTAAATTTCCTGCAATACCTTATCAGATGGCAGATTCCCTCCACCAGGTTAAATACCTGCAGCATGCACATAATGTTTATCTTCAGATACTGGTTACAAATGGGCTCATAGGTTTTCTTAGCTTTATTTATTTGTTTTATGCTATTTTAAGGACAGCTTTTTATAGTTTGAAGTCAAACAGATATGCTATTAGTTTAATATCAATACTTTTAGCTTTTGCCATAGAGGGAATTTTTGAATATTTCTGGGGTGATAGTGAGGTTAGATATTTCCTTCTGTATTTTATCGGGTTTGTTTTAGCCAATTCGCTAGAATTGAATCAGGAAAAAGTGTAAAATTATTAGAATGAAGAATAAGCTTAACAAAATTATTTATTTTTTTATGATTTTATTAATTGCATTAGTGTGCTTTTCGTCAAACGCTCAGGAAACAGAAGAGAGAATTCTGGAGCAAAATTTTGATTTTGATAAGCAGGAAGAACAAATTGAACCTGAAATAAGAATTGATAACAAAGCAGAAACTCAAAAATCTCCGCTTCTTAAAGGTCACATAAGCAAAGTCCCTGGCGGAACAAAGTTAAAGATTATTTTAGAAACTCCAATAGATGAAATTACAAGCATGGTAGATGATGAAATTACTGCAAGAACTGCTGAGAATATTGAAATTGATGGTAAGGTAGTAATTCCTGCAGGCAGTACAGTAGTTGGAAAAATTTCAGAAATTAACCTGGCAAAGAGACTGCATAAAGCTGGTAATGTAAGGATAGAATTTCAGAACCTGACAATGCCTGACAACAGGCAAGTGCCTATTCTGGCCAGTGTTTTAACACATAGCGGTTTAATTAAAGGAAAGTATACTAAAAAAAACGCTCTGATTGCCGGTGCTACTCTTCTGGGCCCTGCAGCAGCTGGTTTTGGAGCTGGACTTGCTGCTGAAGGTAGTCTTGTGGGAGCTGGAATCGGAGCTTTAGTAGGTACACTGGCTGGAGTTGGTTTATTTACATTTCAAAGGGGAAACATGGTTGACTTGAAATCCGGGGATGAATTAAGTATAGAATTGACAGAAGAAGCACTTGTGCCTGTGAGTGACAGTGAAGAAACAGATGGAGCAAATAAAAGTTTTTGTGAATTAAAAAATAAAAAAAATGACAGAAAAAACTAAAAAAGAATTAATTGAATATATTAAATTAAAAGATAAACTTGAATATTTAAATAAAAATCTTACTTTGGAGAAAAATATAAAAAATCCTTTTGAAACTCTTATCTTTAACAAGGCAGAGACTAAAATCAAAAGAAAAGGAATTTCATATAAGTTCTGGTTTTTAGTATTAGTTGTATTATTTTTAACCACCAGTATTTTATTTAATAAAACAATTTCTTTAAAGATTGATCCTGTATTATATAAATTTATAAATCATTTATCCACCCAGCTTAATAAGCCTTACGTGGTAACAATAGGAAATTTTGAGAGTTTTGATCTTGCAAAGAGTAGAGCTGTCGAGTTTTTGCCTAAACTCAGACAGATAAACATAAAACAGCTTCCTACCGGGAATTATACTTTTGAAATTGAAAAATGTGGTTCAAAAGAAAAAGCTTACTCTATATCAAAAGAATTTATACAGAATGGCTTTGAACCTGTGAATGTGCGTTACTTGCCAGGTCAATAAGTTTCATAAATTCTTCAAAGTTTAAACTGGCACCACCTACTAATCCGCCATCAATATCCGGGTATTTTATATGTTCGCCAAAATTATCTGACTTAACGCTGCCACCGTATAGAATTCTTACAGTTTCAGAAATTTGAGGGGTACTTTTTTCTTTTATTGTACTTCTAATCATTTTTATTATTTTGTTTGCATCTTCACCACTACAGATTTTTCCTGTCCCGATTGCCCAGACAGGTTCATATGCAATAATTAGTTTTTCAATATCAGCACTGTTTAGATCTTTAATACCTTCAAGTACCTGATTTTTAACCTGGCTTTCAGCTTCGCCTTTTTCTCTGATTTTTAAATCTTCTCCTACACAAAACACTGGTGTAAGTCCAAATTTGAGTGCAGCTTTAATTTTTAGATTTACATCTTTATCACTTTCGTTAAAATATTGCCGTCTTTCGCTATGTCCGATTATCACCATTTCAATATGCAGGTCTTTTAACATTTTAGGAGAGACTTCCCCTGTATATGCTCCTTCTTCTTTATAGAACATATTTTGAGCACCTGTTTTGATATGAGGTGTATCTTTTAAGATATTGCTTATGGTTAAGAGATAAACAGATGGCGGACAAACAGTTATTTCAGCAGGTCGTTCAACTTTTATAGAACTTTTTAATTTAAAGGTTAAATCCTGTGCATCAGCCAGACTTAAGTTCATTTTCCAGTTTCCAATGATTATTTTATTTCGCATAAGGAGATATTATATAATATAAATCCGTATGGAACCAGAATCTAAAATAAAACTAGACAATATTATTAAAGAACTTACAGGTTTTCTTGAAAGAGACTTTTCATCACGGTTTAGAAACTTGACCAATAAAGAAGACAGACAGCTCTTTTTCTTAGCAAAAATACTTACACAGCTAAAGCAAATTTCCAACGAATCCGGAAATAAAGACAAAAAAATAGTTCGCTTTCCAGCTTTGCAGAGAATTAAGTAAATTAGGCGCTGCCTTAGCTATGTTACTAAGTCTCATCTGACTAACTTACAAAGAAAGGTTTTGTCTGGTTTATCCAGCAAAACCTGAAAAATGACACAAAAGGCAGACTGCGAGCACTTTGCAAAGCCCGACAAGCGAGGTACGAAGCAAGGAGGGCGGTAGGCAAAAACTAAATTAGTGGACAGTGCTTAATTCAAGTTGTTTATTTACAGCATTAAGCATTAAATCCGGAGTAACCTCCAGGCATTCAGGTGTTTTACAGGATTCTTTTCTCTTGTCAAATAAACAAGGCCTGCATTCCAGATTATCTGCATGTATAGCAAGGAATCTTGGATCCTCTGGTAATAGCTTTTTAGGATCAGTCGGTCCAAAAAATGCTACAAGTTTTTTCCCCAGTGCCACAGCTATATGCATCGGGGCAGAATCTACACAAACCAGCAGATCTGAAGAACTTATTAAAGCAGCAAGTTTTTCAATTGACAAATCAAATGAGCTAAAGTCAAAGAAATTTTTAGGCTTTGCAAAAAAAGAAAGTTTCTTGTGGATTTCAGCAATTGTTTCAGTATCATCTTTTCCGCCAAGAAGAATTACAGTGTTATCATGATTTTCAAGTAGCTTCTCAATCAAGACAGCCCAATTTTTTGCTGCCCACCCCTTTAAAATATTTTTTTTAATACTCAGTTTACTTACTCCAGGATGAATAAATATTTTTTTTGCAAAATATCTTTCTTTTATTCTTGGATTTAAGGTTTCTTTTGCCCATTCGATTAATGCAGGAGTCAGTTTGATTTCAGGCATCAGATACTTGCCATGAATTGTTTTTTTTATATCCGGCAACGCTGGCGTAAGTAATTCAGCAAACATATTAGGTATATATTGAGTTGTATTTGGTTTTATGGGATCTGTTAAAAATAATTTGCTAAAAATCCCTTTATAAAAACCAATTTTGATTTCAGCATTACTTAAAAGAGCAACTATATTAGACTTATACGAGGAACCAGTTAAGATCAGGTATTTATAATATCGTGCTCTCAGTTCCTCTCTTAACTTAAAAATATTCAGATTTTTTTCTTTGAAGTCAAAAGCTCTAATTTTTCTGTATAAATGTGTCAGTTCCCCGATAATTACACTTCTTGGTTCACAAATTAAATCAATTTGATAATCGCTAAAATTTTCCTTAAAAATTTTTACTGTAGGTAAAAGGAGAATTTGATCCCCAATTCCTCCTGCATTGACAAATAAAGTCCTCATAATGGTTCTAAACAATTATTTTTATATTGTTGTAGAGACGTTATGCATAACGTCTCTACTTATTGTTGACACAAGAACACTGAACATACACAAATAATAACAGGCGTTGACCAAAATAGGATAGACCGTTAGAATTAACCCTTGCATCTTTAAAATATGATTGCAAAAACAAAAACAATCAAATGGCAAAATCAACCGCACAACATAGTAATGAGAAATCGGGTAGTTCTAAGTTACCGGAAGTTTTTTTAGGATTAAAACCTAACAAGCATTTATTACACTTATCAGTTTTAAGACAATTAGACAATCAGAGAGCCGGTACTGCTTCTACAAAGACCAAAGCCGAAGTCCGTGGTGGTGGTAAAAAACCCTGGAAACAAAAAGGTACAGGCAGAGCAAGAGCAGGATCAATCAGATCACCTTTATGGGTTGGTGGTGGAATTACATTTGGTCCAAAGCCCAGAAGCTTTAAGTCTAATCTGCCTCAAAAAGCTAGAAATTTGGCAGAATTGCAGGCAATAGTGACAAAATCAGATTCACTGGTTATATTAAAAAATTTGCCTGAAATAAAAGACTGTAAGACAAAAAACTTTTTAAGCGCTATTAATTCCCTCTCACTAACTGATACCCCGCTTTTAATACTAGCTTCAAAAAAAGAGCAACATTTTAACGAAGCAAGGAGAGCATCAAAAAACATACCAGACATTGTTGTTCGTGACTGTAATTTTGCAGGTGTGTGGGATATCTTAAAAGTAAAAACCCTGGCAATTACAGAACATGCCTTAAAAGAGCTTGAGAAACGCTTTTTGTGGGTTTTAAAAAATAAAAAAATGAAAACCGGTAAATAAAAAAAATGAATAAAAATCTTACAAATATTTTAGAACCAATTATTACTGAAAAGAGTACTGCTTTAAGTAAGCAAAATAAATACACGTTTAAGGTTGTAAAGGATGCTACGAAAGATTCAATAAGAAAATCATTTCTTGAAATTTTTCCAGACAGAAAAATTACTTCAATAAAAACATTAAAGATAAAAGGGCATTCAAAGCGTACAAAATCCGGTATAAAGTTTCCGGCAGATGGAAAAAAAGTAATTATTACAACTCTTGGTCCAAAGATAGAATATTTTCCTGATATAGGATAGATAAGAAAGGAGGTAGATAATATGCCAGTAAAAGAAAGAAGACCTTTAACTCCCGGACAAAGAGGAATGAACTTTATTGATTTTAGTGAAATTACAAAATCAAAACCCCAAAAAAGTTTACTTTTGCCTTATAAGAGAGGTTCAGGCAGAAATAACCAGGGAAGGATTACTACCAGACATAAAGGTGGCGGTCATAAAAAACATTACAGAATAATTGATTACAAACGTGATAAAGACAATATCCAGGCAAAGGTAGTTGCTTTTGAATATGATCCAAACAGAAACTGTAGAATTGCATTGTTGATTTACAAAGACGGAGAAAAGCGTTATATTCTGGCTCCAAATAATTTAAAAGTAAGCGACTCTGTAATGTCCGGTGAAAGTGTTGAGCAAAAAGTCGGGAATTCGATGCCGCTTAGAAATATTACAGTAGGTGAATTCGTTCACAATGTAGAACTTAAGCCACATGCAGGAGGCCAGCTTGTAAGAACTGCTGGTGGTGCTGCACAACTTTTAGCCAAAGAAAATGAAGATGCTACGCTAAGATTACCCTCCGGTGAAATGAGAAGGGTTAATATTAACTGTCGTGCTACTCTTGGTCAGTTAGGAAACCTGGATCATTTAAATGTGAAGCTTGGAAAAGCAGGCAGAAAGCGTTATTTAGGTATTAGACCTACTGTAAGAGGATCTGCCATGAATCCTGTAGATCATCCGCACGGTGGTGGAGAAGGCAGATGTCCAATTGGTGGTCAGCCAAAAACACCATGGGGCAAACCAGCAATGGGATTAAAAACCAGGAAGCCAAAGTTATCAGACAGATATATAATTTCAAGGAGGAAGAAGTAAAAAAGTATGGGAAGATCACTAAAAAAAGGGCCTTATGTTCATCCTTCATTATTAAGAAAAATTAGTGAAATGAATAAATCAGGAAAGAAGCAAGTCGTAAAATCCTGGAAACGTGCTTCTATGATTATCCCTGAAATGATTGGGCACACAATAGCTGTTCATAATGGAAAAAAGTTTGTACCTGTTTATATAACTGAACAAATGATAGGTCACAGGCTGGGAGAATTTTCAGCTACAAGATATTTTAGAGCACATTCAGGAGTTGCTAAGAAAACTGAAGAAGCAGGGACAGAAGGAGGAAGTGCAGCACCAGCACCAAAATCTGCCTAATGTTAATAGGAGGAAATAGGGAAACAGAGAAAGAGAGCAAAAATTTAAGCTTAAATTTTTGCAATAAAACATGACTAAAGCAATAGCAAAATATATAAGAATGTCACCGCGAAAATTACGCCGTGTAGTAAATGAAATTCGTGGTAAGGATACTAACTCTGCACAGGTAATACTTAAGTTTATGCCTTATGCCGGAGCAAGGGTAGTTGAAAAAGTACTAAAGTCTGCAGTTTCAAATGCAAAAGAAAATGAAAAATTAAATCCTGACGAATTAAGAATTACTAAAGCTTTTGTAGATCAGTCTACTACTCTTAGAAGATGGAGACCAATGTCGCGTGGCAGGGGATATCCGATTTTAAAAAGAACAAGCCATGTGACTTTAGAAGTTGGTGTAGATGAAAATCTTATTAATAACATCAAACATACTCCGGCTAAAAAACAAGTTAAGCATGATCATGACCACGATCACAAACATGATCACGATGAAAAGTCTAAAGATGAAGCTGTCAAGAAAGAAAAGAAACAAGTAAAAGAAAAAACAAAGAAAGATAAAAAGAAGAAAGAGGAATAAGCAATGGGTCAGAAGACACATCCCAGAGGATTTAGATTAGGTGTTATCCAAACATGGGATTCGCAATGGTTTGCAGCACCTAAAGATTATGCAAATCTTGTTTATGAAGACAAACTTATTCGTGATTTTATAAAGGGAAAACTTTTTAATGCTGGCATCAGTAAGATTGAAATATGGAGAAAAGCACAATTAATTCAAGTCAATATTCATTCAGTAAGACCAGGTATTGTAGTTGGTAAAGGTGGACAAGGTTTAGAAACACTAAAGAATCAGGTTACAGAATTAATAAACAGAAAAGATATTATTGTTCAGATTAATGTAATTGAAGTTGCAAAAGCTGATCTTGATGCACAGTTAACCGCAGAAGCCATTGCACAACAGCTAGAAAGACGGGTAGCTTTTAGAAAAGCAATGAAACAGGCAATGCAAAGAGCAATGCGCTCAGGTGCAAAGGGTGTAAAGGTAATGGTTTCCGGGCGCCTTGGTGGAAATGACATTGCCAGGACAGAATGGCTTAGAGAAGGAGCTATACCTCTTCATACTTTAAGAGCAGATATTGATTATGGACTTGCAACTGCAAAAACAATATTTGGAATTATTGGAGTGAAAACATGGATTTATAAAGGGATTCTTGCACCCGGTGAAGTAGCTCAAAGAAATGTTAAATTGGTTTCGAATCTTGATGGCGAAGAAGATGATACTCAGCAAAGAAGAAGAAGGAAAAAGAGAGGCGAACAGTAAAGAAAAATGTTAGTGCCAAGACAGACAAAATTCAGGAAGCAAATGCGCGGCAGAATGACCGGAAAAGAGTCACGTGGTGTAAGACTTCACTATGGTGAATATGGACTTCAGGCCCTGGCTCCAGCCTGGATTTCTTCAAAACAGCTGGAAGCAGCCAGAAAAGCTATGGTTAGGAGTATTAAAAGAGGTGGGAAAATTTGGATAATGGTTTTTCCGGATAAACCGGTTACTAAAAAACCTGCCGAGGTAAGAATGGGTTCTGGTAAAGGTAACCCTGAATTCTGGGTAACTGTTGTAAGACCAGGCCGAATCTTATTTGAAATGACAGGTGTTCCTAAAGATATTGCTGTTGAATCTTTGAGACTGGCATCTCATAAGCTTCCTATTAAGTGTCGAATTATAGAAAAGGGAGAGCATATTAAAGGATAAGTTATGATGAAATTAGTTGAAATTAAAGAACTGCCAGTTGATGAGATTAGCGATCAGCTAAAAAAATCACAACTAGAGCTTGTTAACCTAAAAATGAAATTTGCAAGCAGGCAGCTGGAAGATCCTTCTCAAATAAGAAAAAAAAGAAAGGAAATTGCAAGGCTACATACTATAAAAACCCAAAAATTACATGAAGTTATCAGCGAACCTAAGACTGAAAAGGTTAAAAAAGTAAAAAAGAAAGTAGTAACTGAAACTTTTTCTAAATCTGAAAAGCCAAAACGTCAGACAAAGAAAAGGGGAAAACCGGAGACATAAAATGCCAAAGAAAGTTTTAAAGGGAAAGGTAGTAAGTGACAAAATGGATAAAACCATTGTTGTTGCCATTGAAAACAAACGACTTCATCCCAGGTATAAAAAACTTGTTTTAAAAACAAGAAAGTTTAAAGCACATGATGAATCAAACCAGTGTAAAACAGGTGATGTGGTCGAAATCATAGAACATGTACCCATGAGCAAAACAAAAAGATGGTTACTGAAGGAGGTATTGGTGAAAGCTGACTAAACAAGATTTATTATGCTTTCATAATTAAAGGATTTGAGTGGTTTATCCACCAAATCCGATCAAACGTAAAGTAAGGACGAAGGAAGCTTCAGCTTGTCTGAAGCTATAAAAAATGATACAACAAGAATCAAATTTAGAAGTAGCAGACAATACAGGCGCTAAAGCAGTGCGATGTATCAGAGTATTGAAAGGTGGTAATTCCCGCTATGCAGGAATTGGGGATTTGATTATTGGTGTGGTAAAAGATGCTCTTCCAAATATGCCTGTAAAAGAGCATGAAATTGTAAGATGCGTAATAGTAAGGACTAAAAAGACTTTAAGCAGAAATGACGGAAGTAAAATCAGGTTTGATGAAAATGCAGTGGTAATTATTGATAAACAAAACAACCCTAGAGGCACACGTGTATTTGGTCCGGTAGCACGTGAATTAAGAGAAAAACAATTTATGAAAATTCTTTCTTTAGCACCGGAGGTTTTATAGAAAATTAAAAAATGAGCGAGCAGTATATAAAAATAAATAGTAAAAATAAAAAACGCAGAGTTATTTTCTCCAAAGCACCTATTAAAGGACATCCTAAGAAAGGTGGCTTTTATATTGTCTCAGGTGCATTCCTTAAGAAAGATGCATCCAACCCAAGACCAAAATTACATATTAAAAGAGGTGATACTGTAATGATTATTTCCGGTCAGGACAAAGGAAAAACAGGTAAAGTAATTGCTGCATTTCCTCGTGAATCTAAAGTAATTATAGAAGGAGTAAATATAATTAAAAAACACCAGAAACCAAGAGGAGTTGGACAAGCTGGTGAAATTATTGAAAAAGAAGCTCCGATATTTGCATCAAAAGTAATGTACTATGATACGACGAAAAAAAAACCAACGAGAATTGGATATAAAATTTTAAAAGATGGGAAAAAGGTCAGGGTTTCAAAAGCTAGCGGGGAACAAATTGACTAAGTCTTTTGAGGTTAAATATGGCAAAAAATTTAAGAAAAGAATTTAAAACGAAAATTGCAAAAGACCTAATGAGCACATTAGGTTATAAAAATCAGCTTGAAGTTCCTATGCTAAAAAAGATTGTTGTAAATATGGGTATGGGCGAAGCAATGTCCGATTCTAAGTATTTAGATAGTGGGCTTAATGACATGAAAACAATTACTGGTCAAAAGCCGCTAATTACAAGAGCAAAAAAATCTATTGCAACCTATAAAATCAGGGAAGGTGGCCCGGTTGGATGTATTGTTACTTTAAGAGGCCAAAGAATGTATGATTTCTTCAGTAAACTTGTGAATTTGGTACTACCCAGACTTAGGGATTTTAAAGGAGTTTCTCCAAAAAGCTTTGACGGGAGAGGAAGTTATAATTTAGGATTGAAGGAACAAATTGTTTTTCCTGAAATTAAATATGATAAGGTCGATAATGTAAGAGGAATGGATATTGCAATTGTTACAACTGCAAGGACAAATAAAGAGGGGCTGGAGCTTTTAAAAGCTTTAGGAATGCCTTTTAGGAAGTAGTTTATGGGAAGTAATAAATTTATCACCTGCGGGTGTAATTCAGTGGTAGAATGCAAGCTTCCCAAGCTTGACGTCGCGGGTTCAAATCCCGTCGCCCGCTCATTTTTGCGGAGCAAAATGAGCGAGGTCCGCTCAGCATAGCTGAGCGACCCGCTATCCAGAGTCAGTGGTTAGTGGTCAGAAGTTAGAAGGAAACAAGGAGATAAGTTAAATAAAAATATGGCTAAATTATGCATGATTGAGAGAGAAAGGAAAAAAAGAATATTAGTCGCAAAAGGTAAATATCCTAAAATAGGACTTCATAACCGTTGCAGGAGCTGTGGCAGATCACGTGGTTATTATAGAGACTTTGGGCTTTGCAGACTATGTCTAAGAAAAATGGCACACATGGGATTATTGCCTGGTGTAACAAAAGCCAGCTGGTAGAGAAAAAAGAAGAGGTAAGGAAACAAAAAATGTCTCATACAGATTCAATAAGTGATATGTTAACAAGGATTAGAAATGCAGTTCATGCAACACATGAAAGTGTTGAAATTCCATTATCCAAATTAAAAATACAGATTGCAGAAGTTTTGAAAAAAGAAGGATACATTAGTTCTTATGAACTTTTTGAATCAGATCCTGTAAAAAAGAATATTAAAGTATTTTTAAAATATGGTCCACGAGGTGAAAAGTTAATTACAGGAATTCAAAAAGTTTCCAAGCCGGGTTTAAGAGTTTATACAAAATCAAAAGATGCAAAAAGAGTTCTGGATGGTCTGGGAATTTATATTATTAGTACAAGCAGGGGCCTAATGACTGATCGACAGGCCAGGAAAGAAAAAGTTGGAGGAGAAGTTCTTTGTAAGGTCTGGTAAGTTAGAGATCAGAGGAAATAAAATATGTCGAGAATAGGAAAAAATCCAATAAACATACCGGATAAAGTAGAAATTACTATTACTGATACTCTTGGCGGACAAATCGTTAGAGTTAAAGGCCCTAAGGGTGAGCTCGAAAGCAAGTTTAGAAAAGAAATTAAAATTACTAAAGAAGACAAAAAAATTATTTTTAACAGGGAAAATGATGAAAAATTAGTAAGAAGTCTTCATGGTTTAATCAGATCATTAGTACAAAATATGATTCTTGGCGTTACAGAAGGATTTAAAAAAGAATTAGATATTGTAGGTGTAGGTTATAAAGCTCAGCTTCAGGGGACAAAACTGGTTTTACAAATGGGGTACAGTCATCCGGTTGAAGTTACTCCTCCAAACAAAGAAACAAAAATTGAAGTAGATAAAACCCAGACTCACCTTACCATTACTGGAATCAGCAAGCAGACTGTCGGGGACTTAGCTGCTTATATCAGATCTGTTAGATTTCCTGAACCGTATAAAGGTAAAGGCATTAAGTATTCTGATGAAAAAATCAGAAGAAAGGTTGGAAAATCTGCTGCCAAAAAATAGGCTAAGGATAAATCAATGATAAATCAAACTTTAAAAAAAGAAAGAACAAGGAAAAGACACCAGAGAATTAGAAATAAGATTATGGGAACCAAGGAACGCCCAAGACTTTGTATTTATAAATCTAATAAGCATATTTATGCTCAGTTAATTGATGATGTTGAAGCAAAGACTTTGCTGTTCTGCTCTACAGTTCAACCATCTTTAAGGTCAAAGATTAAATCAACCTGGACAAAAGAAGCAGCTAAGATAGTTGGAGAAATGATTGCTAAAAGTGCTACAGAGAAAGGAATTAAAGATGTTGTATTCGATCGCGGCGGTAACAGATATCATGGTAAAGTTATAGCTTTTGCAGAAGGAGCAAGAGGTGCGGGTTTAAAATTTTAGAAACTTATTAGAGAGGGAAATATGTCAGAAGAAGAAGAAGAAAAAAAAGAAGTTAATATTAATGAAGAAAAACAGATTTCTTCAGAAAGTACAGAACAGATAACTGTTCCAGAAACTTCAGAACCAGTGAAAGTTGCTGATGCTACTGATGTTCCTGCTTCAGCTGAAGCTGAGGAAGATGAAGTCGATGAACTAACTGGTATTGAAGAGGCTTCTGAACAGGAAATATTCCAAAAAGTTACAAAAAAAGAAACCAGAAAAAAAAGAAAAAAGCGTAGTGAAAGAGGTCAGGATAAAGGTAAAGAAGCCTCTGAATGGATTGAAAAAGTTGTTCAGATTAGAAGAGTTACCAAGGTTGTAAAGGGGGGTAAAAAATTAAGTTTTAGAGCAGTTGTTGTAGTTGGGAATGCTAAAGGGCAGGTAGGCGTAGGAGTTGGTAAAGCACTTGAAGTTATAAGTGCTATTCAAAAAGCTGTTGTTGATGCAAAGAAAAATTTAATTCCAATTCCACTTATAAATTCCACTATTCCTCATCAGATTCTTGGTAGAGCAGGTGCTGCAAAAGTTCTCTTAAAACCTGCCAGAGAAGGTACTGGTATAAAAGCAGGTGGAGCTGCCAGAACAGTTCTTGAGTTAGGTGGAGTAGGTGACATTCTTTCAAAGTCATTAGGTTCACGTTCACCATTGAATGTAGCCAGAGCAACACTTAATGGTTTAACCAAGCTTAGACAATTTGGAGGTGTTGCACAGCTTAGAGGAATGACTTTAAAAGAAATGATAGCAGCAAATTAGATATAACAGGTGGTAGGGATTATGCAGTTAAGTGAATTAAAATCAGCTAAGGGTTCAAGAAGAAAAAGAAAAACTGTAGGTCGTGGTCCGGGTTCTGGTCATGGTAAGACTTCCTGCAGAGGAAATAATGGTCAGGGGCAAAGAGCAGGAAAAGGTCACAGAGCTGGTTTTGAAGGTGGTCAAACCCCAATCTACAGAAGACTTCCAAAATATCAGGTAAATGAGAGACCAAACAGATTAATATGGGCAGTTGTAAATCTAAAGGATTTGGAAGATCTTTCAGGTTCTAAGGTTATAACTCCGGAATTGCTTTTAGAAAAAAGCATAATAGATAATTTAAATGCTGGCTTAAGAGTCCTGGGAGACGGTAATATAAATTTTTCTGCTACTATAAAAGCACATTATTTTTCACATTCAGCAAAAGAAAAGATTGAAGCAGCTGGCGGTAAATGTGAATTAATAAATAACACTAAGGACAATGGCAAATCAGGCAAGTAAATCAGGTAAAGAAGCAGATCTTTCGACATTTTTAGAAATGTTCCAGTCTGCTGGCTTAATGAAAAGAATAGTTTTTACTATTTCTATGCTGGCTATTTACAGACTTGGTGTTCACATACCTTTAATAGGTGTTAACCATGAGCTTTTAAAGAGATCAAATGTTTTAACAAGTGGTCTTTTAGGACTGGTAGATTTATTTGCCGGTGGTGCTCTTAGTGCACTGTCTATATTCGCACTTGGTATTGGCCCTTATATTACATCTTCCATTATTATGCAGTTAATGACTGAAGTAATTCCAGCTCTAAAAAATATACAGAGAGAACAGGGTGAGCAGGGAAGAAAACAATTTCAGCAAATTACACGGAGAACTACAGTAGCACTGGCAATTATTCAGTCACTTGCTTTAGCCAGATTCCTGGATGTAGCAGGTGTTGCCCCGGCTGGAACACCGGCATTTTATTTAAATACTATTGTTATACTTACCTGCTCAAGTGTTTTTGTTATGTGGCTCGGAGAAGTCATTACTGAGCGTGGTATCGGGAACGGTGCTTCTATATTGATTTTTATAGGGATTGCCTCGAGAATGCCTATTATGATTAGAGATACAATTACTGCTATGAATACAGGTTCGTCTCCTGCCTGGGGCGTTGCCACATTGTTGCTTGTGTTCTGTTTGCTTGTATTTTTAATAATTTATATTCAGGAGGGTGCGAGAAAGATTTTAGTATTAGGTGCCAGGAGGCAAGCAGCTGGCGGGAGAGTAACTGCAGCACCGGATCACTATATGCCATTTAGAATTAATCCTGCAGGTGTTTTGCCTATTATTTTTGCAAGCTCTTTAATGTTCCTTCCATTACAGCTTCTTGCTTTTGCAGGTCTTCAGGATAAATCTGTTTCAATTACTTTACGAGATCTCTTTACAAATACCCCGGGACTTGGTCAGCTTTCATTTGCACTCTCGCAGATCAAAGTAGGAGAGAGTTATATTTTTGCTGATTTTGGAAACTGGCTGTCACTCCAGGTTGAATATCTCTTTAGAACCGGGCACTGGCAACATTCACTGGTTTATTTCTTTTTAATTCTTTTATTTTCATATTTTTATGCTTCGATAATTTTAAATCCGCGTGAAGTAGCAGAAAACCTGAAAAAAAACGGATCTGCCATTCAGGGTGTTAAACCAGGGAAAGCAACCAGTGATTACCTCGATATTGTAATTAACCGGATAGTTTTTGTCGGTGCCATTGCGATTGGACTTGTGGCTGTAATTCCAATCCATGTAGAACAATTATGCCAGGTAGCAACTCTTGGTGGTTTGGGAAGCACTTCACTTATAATTCTTGTAGGGGTTGCTATAGATACCAGAAACCAGATT
The DNA here is from genome assembly GCA_001784585.1 of Candidatus Melainabacteria bacterium RIFCSPLOWO2_02_FULL_35_15. GTDB lineage: Bacteria > Cyanobacteriota > Vampirovibrionia > 2-02-FULL-35-15 > 2-02-FULL-35-15 > 2-02-FULL-35-15. The sequence continues at coordinate 96,782 of MFRN01000043.1, forward strand.
ATTGCATATGCTCAAACTCACAGATATCAAACAAGGAGCATTTTAAGTTTTTCGTCTAAGAAAACCTTATGAGTTTTGTTGAAAAAATAAATAGTAGATTTTCCGACAAACTGTTTCAAATTAATAATTTTATTTATACCCTGGTAGTAAATTTGCTGGATGCATTTTTTATAATTTTTAGAGATTTGCCGCGGGGTAAGTTTTATTATGAAAATTTTCTTGAGAGCTTAAGAAAAATCGCCTGGAACTGTCTGCCCATTGCTACGCTTACTATATCTGCAAGTGCTTTTATTTACTCTATTCATGGTGCTCCTGAAATGTCAAAAAGAGGTTTAACTGATTATTTAGGCGGGCTTGTGGCACTGGCGTTAATTCGTGAAAGTGTCCCTGTTATGGCAGCACTGGCAATTGTTTCCCAGTATTCATCTGGTATGACTGCTCAGATAGGTTCTATGAAGGTAACCGAACAATTAGATGCCATGAAAGTTTTAAAAGTTTATCCCAGTGCATACTTGCTTGTACCTATGTTGTTAGCAGGCTTAATTGGTTTTCCGATTGTAATCATGATTTGTATTTTAGTAGGGATATTTATAAATTATCTGGTTTCAAATGTATTAATTGATATCAGTTATCATCTTTATTTTTCATCAATTTTAAGAGCTGTAGTTATGAAGGATATTTTCCTTGCATTGATTAAAGCATCCATGTTCGGATTTTTTATTGCTTTAATAAGTTATATTTGTGGCATTCTTACTCAGGGCGGAGCTAAAGCAGTTGGAAATTCTACCAGGCTCTCAGTAGTGATTAATTTTATTTTAGTAGTAATTCTGGATTATATAATTACAGCGTTGTGGTTATAGTTATGCTATGCTACATTCCATTTCTTAATCGATGGCTTAATTATAAGCATTGTCCCTTCTGCACCAGGAACAGCTCCTTTAACTAATAAAAGATTTTTTTCTTTATCAAAATCTATAACTTCCAGATTTCTAACTGTTACTTCTTCATTTCCCATACGGGACGGCATGTTTTTCCCTGGCAATACTCTTCCCGGAAAAGTATGTGCACCGATAGAACCTGGAAGTCTGTGTGACTTAGAGCCATGCGTTTCAGGCCCTCTGTGTTTGTTATGCAGTTTAACCATACCCTGGAAACCTTTTCCTATAGATATCCCGGAGACATCTACTTTTTCTTTTAAAACAATTATTTTTGAATGATCTAAAACTTGTCCAACTTTGTATGAATCTAATTCTTCAGGTTTTACTCTAAACTCCTTTAAATAGCTAAGATTTGGAAGATTTTTCTTTTTTAAGTTTCCAAGTTTTGGTTTATTTAAGTGTTTATCTTTTTTTACATTTGCCCCGATCTGTACTGCTGAATAACCGTCTCTTACAGGTATTTTAATATCAGTAATAATATTTTCAGCCAGTTCTATAACTGTTACAGGAACAGCATCTCCATCCTGGTTAAAAAACTGTGTCATGCCAAGCTTTTTACCTAATATCTCTATTCTGAATCTGGATAGCTGCGTCATAATTTTAGTTCTATATCTACTCCGGCAGGTAAGTCTAATCTGGTCAGAGCATCTGTAGTTTCATTTGTCGGATTTTCAATGTCAACAAGTCTCTTATGAATCCTGATTTCAAAATGTTCTCTGGATTTTTTATCTACATGTGGAGATCTGTTTACACAATAGATATGACGATCTGTCGGTAGATAAATAGGACCTGTTATAGATGCACCTGTACGGTTAGCTGCATCTACAATCTGATCACATGAAGCATCTAATGCTCTATGATCGTATCCTTTTAAGCGAATACGAATCCTGTTTTTCAGAGATTGTTGTGCTGTTTTTGACATTTTTTATAGCTCCAGACAAGCTGGAGCTTTCCTCTCGATCTTCCTTTGTGATTGATCACATTTGCCGAATGAATCGGACAAATGCTCTCTCTTTAATAAGCATATTAGCTTAAAATTTTACTTACTACACCAGCTCCTACAGTTCTACCGCCTTCACGGATTGCAAATCTCATGCCTTCTTCAATTGCAACTGGCTGAATAAGTTCTACTTCCATGGCAATATTATCTCCAGGCATTACCATTTCAACCCCGGCTGGAAGTATTACTGAACCGGTTACATCAGTAGTTCTGACATAAAACTGAGGTCTGTAACCCGGGAAAAATGGAGTATGTCTGCCACCTTCTTCTTTGGTTAATATATAAACCTCAGCATTAAACTTTGTGTGAGGCTTTATGCTGCCTGGCTTTGCAATTACCTGACCGCGTTCAATACCTTCTTTTTCAATACCTCTTAAAAGCACACCTGCATTATCACCTGCTTGAATTTCATCAAGTGTTTTTCTGAACATTTCAAGGCCGGTTGCTATTGTCTTAGTAGTATCTTTAATACCAATAATTTCAATTTCTTCCTGTACTTTTAATTTACCTCTTTCTACACGACCGGTTGCAACTGTTCCACGACCGGTAATAGAAAAGACATCTTCAACTGCCATAAGAAATGGTTTGTCTACATCTCTTTGCGGGGTTGGTATGGATTTATCTATAACATCCATAAGTTCATGAATACAGTCTACATCTTTATTTTCACCTTTTTTTATTGCAGGGTTTTTTAGCAAAGCTTCCATTGCTTTTAGAGCAGAGCCTTTAACAATGGGGATCTCAGCTCCTTTAAATCCATACTTTGTTAAAAGTTCTCTGGTTTCAACCTCAACAAGGTCAACTAACTCTTTGTCGTCAACCATATCTACTTTATTTAAAAAGACAACAATATTTGGAACACCTACTTGTCTTGCCAATAAAATATGTTCTCTAGTCTGTGGCATAGGACCATCTGCAGCAGAAATAACCAGGATTGCTCCGTCCATCTGTGCTGCACCTGTAATCATATTTTTAATATAGTCAGCATGCCCTGGGCAGTCTACGTGTGCATAGTGTCTGCTTTTTGTTTCATATTCCTGGTGAGATGTGTTTATAGTAATCCCACGTGCTTTTTCTTCCGGCGCTGAATCAATTTCATCGTATTTTCTTGGTTTGGCAAGTCCTTCAGCAGCTAGTGCCATTGTTATAGCTGCAGTTAAAGTTGTCTTACCATGATCTACGTGTCCAATTGTTCCAATATTTACATTTGGTTTTGTTCTTTCAAACTTTTGCCTTGCCATTTTAGTTGACTCCTTAATTAAAAAATCTATTGCTAAATCGAGCTTTAATATTCTACACTAGAAAATAATTCCTTGAAAAGGTCTTTTGTTTTAAATATACTGAAGATAGGTTTTAGAAAGTATCTATTGAGTAGTTTGTCCTAGTCTATAAGGATGAATCAGAAATACAACATAAAAAAACCCTCCTGGAATTAGACATAAATACTATTTTAAGTGTTTAAAAAGGTGAATTTTGAAGTATATTATGGACAGGGTTGGCTCTAGGAGCCAAGCTATCCGTCATAATACTATGTTAAGATCAGCTACTTAGCAAAGCTAACAAGTAAAAGGGAAATAGTTTGCAAAAGAATAGATGTGTTTATAAAGCATGCTCCAGGCATATTAGCTTGCTGTTTTCTTTTTTGGTTTTATTTAATTTTATTCTTCCTGCTTCTGCACAATCCGGGTTTTCAAACATAGGTTCGTTTTTTAATAAAAACAAGCATCAGCAAAACCAGGAAAGCAATTTTGATAATGCACTTACTATAAAAGAAATACTAATTGAGGGTAATAGATTAATCTCTGAAGAGAGTATTTTGGATGTAATTAATTCTAAAGTTGGTATTAAATTTGATAAGGATAATGTTCTGAAAGATCTTGAAGCAATTGACAAACTTGGATATTTTGTTCATGACAGTATTCAAGCTAATCCAGAACAGACTGAAGAAGGTATTTTGCTTAAGATAAGAATTGAGGAAAATAATCCAATTTCAAGTGTGCAGATTATAGGAAACAGCTTAGTAAGCACTGACGAGCTTTTGTTAATATCTCAGGATTTGGTCGGAAAACCTGAAAGCCTTATAAAAATTTCAGAAGTTTTAGATCGGATAGAAAAAAAATATCAAGAAAGAGGTTTTATTCTTGCCAGGGTAACTGATATAGGACTGGATCCTGACGGAACCCTGACCATTAAGCTGAATGAAGGAGTCATAGACAAAGTAGTAATTAAAGGAAATACAAAGACAAAAGAAAAGTATATAAAAAGATTTTTGCCAGATCTGCTTCCAAATGAACCTTATAATGAAATTTTACTTGTTCAGGATTTTAGAGCTCTTCAGGGAACCGGACTCTTTGAAGATATTAAACGAAATTTAACTCCTTCAAAAGAAAATCCGGATAAGTATGACCTGAATATTGAGCTTGAAGAAAAAAGAAGCAGCTCATTTGGATTTGGAGGGGGGGTAAACACATTAAACGGGGTCTTTGCAAATCTTGGATACAGCAACAGTAATCTTTTCGGAGAAGGTAAACAGGCATCTTTTAATACACAGTTTGGAACAGGAATTTTAGCTAACACTTTTGTAGATCAAAGATTTTTGGCTGATCGTAAAACTATTCAAGTAGAAGCAAAATACTCAGATCCAAATTTTTTAAATACAAAAAATTCAGTAACACTTTTTACACATGGTTATACATTTAATAGTTATCTGGTAGATTTGGCTCAGGAAAAAAATATTGGATTAGGTGCATCCATTACAAGGCCGCTTGGAATGAATTTGTTTGGTGGGCTGGATTTGAGTGGTGAAGCAGTTCAGATAAAAGAGTTTGGTTCTAGTGCTACAGACTTTTTAACAGAACAGCTGGTTAATATTGGTGGTGGAAAGTTTATTAATGATTTTACTGAAAAGGGCGTATTTAAACCCGGGCAAACTTTTAGTGAGCATGAAGATGCCATTAAAAAAGCAGCAGCAGCAGATACAGCTAAATTAATCAGAGAAGAACAGCTAAAAGGCGGAAAATATTTAAACTTTAATCCATCACTTGCATTTGATACACGCGATAATCCTCTAAATCCAAGAAATGGCTGGAATAATAAGGTAAATATTGGACAGGGAATAGGAATCGGAAATGATAGCTTTACTAAGCTTGGAATTGATTTAAGAAGATATATACCAATTGGCCAAAAAACTACACTTGCATTTAATTTACAGGGTGCTTCAAAATTAATAGGAGACCTGCCCATGTACAATCAGTTTAAAGCAGGTGGTTATTATGGTGTAAGAGGTTACAGGCCTTTTTCTGATTTAGGAATAGGTTCAAGAAGTTTACTGGCATCTCTTGAAGTCAGAACACCACTGTTAGATACAATACCAGGGATTCAAAAAACACCTCTTGGAAAAGATTTAAGATTAGTATTTTTTGGTGACTTTGGCTACGTCGGTGGTAACAATAAAATCAACCGCTTATTTAACAGACTTGATACAGCAGCTTCAGCAGGTATTGGAATCAGAGCAAACATACCTATGTTAGGTGCCATTAGAATTGATTATGGTATACCATTCATTAAGTCCTTATGGAATAATAAAAACATCTTAGGCAGATTTAATTTTGGGTTTAGTGACAGATTTTAATAATTTTAGGTTAATATTAATAAGGAAATCTTAAGAGGAGATATTAAAAATGTATAGAATTTTACTTTTAGTTCTTGTGTTAGGTATTAGTTTTTGGCCTGTCAGTTCTTATGCTGAAGGAAGCTCAAAAATTGGTGTTGTAGACGGAGAAAAGCTTTTTGATGAATATCCAAATGCTCAGGAAGCGACTAAAAAAATTGCAGATGCTCAGGATGAGCTAAAAGAAGCTATTTCTGAGTCAGAAAGAATTTATACTGAATTTGAAAAACAAAAAAAATCAGAAGCTGAAAAATTAACCAAACAAAAAGAACTTCAGGCAAAAATTGATACAAAAGCAAAAGATACAAAAAAAATGATTGAGAGTCTGTCCGGTAAGATCGAACAGGATATTTTACAGTCTATAAAAACTGTAGCCGGTGAAAAGGGACTTGATGTAGTCTTTGATAAGAGAGCAGTATTGCATGGCGGTACAGATGTCACACAGCCGGTTTTGGAAGTTTTAAAGAAAAAGGTTCCAATTGCCAATCAGCCTGAAAATAAAAAAGACACTAAAGGTACAAATTAAAAAATGCCCCGGGTCCTGACAAAGAAATTAAGTGAAATTGCAAAAACGATTGACGGTGAAGTTAGTAATCCGGTTCATTTAGATCTTCAAATTACAAATCTGGCTGTATCTCCTGAACATTCCACCCAAAACGATCTTGCCCTTGTTTTTGATCAAAAATATATTAAAAATATTACAGGCATAAAAGCAAAAGCAATTGTGCTGCCTGATTCAGTTAAGAGCCAAATCCCGTCTTTGGATGTTCCCATTATATGGGTTAAAAGACCAAGAATTGTTTTAAAAAAACTTTTAGATATTTTTAATACTAAAAAGTTTAAAGAGGAGATTCATCCGGCTGCTGTTATTGATCCATCCAGCAAGATTGATAAAACGTGTGTAATCGGTGCAAATGTTTTTATCGGTGCACATGTTTCTATCGGAAAAAATTGTTTAATATACCCAAATGTTACTATTTTAGATAATTCGGAGATTGGAAATAATGTTACTCTTCATCCCGGATGTGTTATAGGTTCAGATGGATACAGTTATGTGACAGAAGAAGAAAGCAATTTAGAAAAAGCCAGGAAAGGAGATTTTAATTTTAAGACGGAAAGACAAATACAACACAAGATCCAATCAATTGGAAATGTAGTCATAGAAGATGATGTAGAAATCGGTGCAAACACTTGTATCGATCGCGGAACTATTGGTTCTACGGTTATCGGAGCTGGCACAAAGATAGATAATCTGGTTCAGATAGCACATAATTGTAAAATTGGAAAAGATTGTTTAATAGTAGGTCAGGCAGGTTTTGCAGGAAGTGTAAGTATAGGTGACAGAGTAGTAGCAGGTGGTCAGGCAGGTTTTGCAGATAATATAAATATTGGCTCTGATGTGATTTTTCTGGCTAAAGCTGGTGTTCATGGTGAGATACCTTCAAATAGTGTTTATATGGGAATGCCTGCTGTACCTTATCAGGAATATTTTAAAAATGAAAAAGCAATGCGAAGACTTCCAAAGAAGCAGGAAAAATTAGAAGAACAGGTTAAACAATTAGAAATTAAAATCAAAGAACTGGAAGAAAGATTACGTATAGGGGTATGAAGATAGCTGTTGTTGTAGGTACCCGCCCTGAAGTTATTAAACTTGCTCCTGTATATCTTGAATTAAAAAAATCTAAAAAATTAAAACCAGTATTAATCAGCACTGGTCAACACAAAGAAATGGTAAATGAGATGTTTCAGTGGTTTGGTATTAAAGAAGATCACAATTTAAAACTAATGCAAAAAAATCAATCTTTGCAATGCATTACTGCAAGAGTAATTGAAGCTACTTATAATTTATTTTCAAAAATTAAACCGGACTTAGTAATGGTAGAAGGCGATACTGTATCAGTAATGGCAGCAGGCCTGGCTGCCTTTTATTTAAAGATTCCTTTAGCTCATGTAGAAGCAGGTTTAAGAACAAATAATATTTATAATCCATTTCCTGAAGAAATGGCCAGGAGAATAGTCTCGCAGCTTACCAATATTCATTTTGCACCTACGAAGCAGGCTGTTATAAATTTGAGAAAAGAAAACATTAAAAAAAATGTTTATCTGGCAGGAAATACGGTGATTGATTCTTTGATGTATACGGTTAGGAAAATTAAAAATTCCGCAAAGACATTGCATGCCACATCCCTGCGTCCTGATTTTAAAAAATATCGGATTATTCTGGTTACAATGCACCGCAGGGAAAATTTCGGAAAAGCCCATAAAAACATTGCAAAAACTTTAATTAAAATTTTAAATAAATTTCCGGATACTGCCATTCTTTTACCGCTTCATAAAAATCCAAAAGTCAGAGATGTAATAAGGCCTATTTTAAAAAATCATAAAAGAGTTTTTTTAACCGGGCCACTGGGTTATGTACCGTTTGTGTATGCTATGAAAAACAGCTATTTAATTTTGACTGATTCTGGTGGAGTACAGGAAGAGGCTCCAAGTCTTGGAAAACCAGCTCTGGTGCTGCGTACCACTACTGAGCGTCCGGAGGGAATAAAAGCAGGTTCAGCAAAACTGGTAGGAATAGATTCAAAAAAAATATTTAATGAAACTTCGAAACTTTTAACAGATAAAAAAGCCTACAATAAAATGTCAAAGATAAAAAATCCTTATGGGGACGGGAGAGCGAGTAAGAGAATTGTTAAAATATTAAGTAATTTATTTGTTTCTTAACTTTTCATACTTTATCTGTCTCTTTAATTCTATTTCTACTTTTCTTTGAACTTCATTCAAAGCTTCCTCGGGTGTTTTATTTAGTCTCACAACAGACTCAAATGCTCTTTTTAATTCCCTTCTGTAAAACTCATAAAATGTAGCTTGAGGAAAAAATACAGCATCTTTTGATCTGGCAAGATCTATAAATGTCTTTATGTAAGGATGAGGGTGTTTTTTTATAAACTCATCTCTGTCTGAATAGACAAGAGGAGAAAATTTGTACTGTCCTATGCAGAGTTCTTCAATATTTTCCGGCTTCATAAGCCAGCTTATAAATTCAAATGCTTCTTTAGGATGTTTAGATCCCCTTGGAATTAGAATGCAGTCTTCATCTACGATAGTTATTAATCTTCCGTCTTTTCCTGGCATTGGAGCTACTCCATATTTTAGATGTGGAGCGAAACGAGGAATAAAATTCCCTTCCCAAACACCGTTTATTTCCAGTGCAATTTTTTCTGTGTAAAAAGGGTTGTTTGGCCCCTGATAATTTCCAAACTCTTCCTGAAAAATCTGAATATTTTTCCCGCCAAGTTTTTTTATAAAGCTTTGTGTCCACTTCCACGCTTCAATGTTTTTAGGATTATTTGCGGTAATGGCTTTCCCATCAGTTGCTCCCCATTTACCACCAAACAATACCCCGTAAAATCCAAATGCCCATGAAGGCCAGCTCGGCAAGAAACCTATTCGGATAATTTTTCCGTTTTTATCTTTTTTAGTTAATCTTTCTGAAAATATTTCTAATTCTTTAAGTGTTCTTGGCGGTATTTCTGGATTTAAACCAGATTCTTTAAACAAATTTTTATTCCAGTAAAGTGCCACAGCTGAAGGTGTAGTAGGCAGAGCCCATGTGTGTCCATAAAGGTTTAGCATCTTCCAATATACTGGTATAAAAAGATCTTTGCTAATCATGTTTTCTTTGCAGTAAGTATCCAGTGGAATTATTGCTCCACGCGATGCTAACTCTGGTACCCATGCTGCAATTGAACTTATGACATCGGGAGGTGTTCCGCCTATTATAGATAGCAAAGTTTTTTTTCTGGGCTCCGAAACAGTTAACATTTTTATTTTTATATCTGAATGTGTTTCGTTAAATTTATCTACAAGTTTTTCTATGGCCTTTCCTTCAAAGCCTGTCCAGTATTGCCAGTAAGTAATTTCTGTAATTTTTCCTCCGCCTGTAGGGGCAGGATAAATCCTGCCCTGCTTTTGGTTCACAATACAGCCTGTAATAATTAATGCTATTAGTAAAATCAGAAATTTCTTCATTTTAAATATTAGTAAATGTATTTAATCTAAACTGCAGAGCTTCCAGAATATGTTCATCCCTAATGATATCTGAATTTCCTAAATCAGCAATTGTTCTTGCTACTTTTAAAACCCGATCAAAACTTCTGGCTGTTAGTGAAAAGGTTTTAATGGCTTCTCTGAGGATAAGTTCTCCGTTTTTGTCAGTCTTACAGAAATATTTTATTTCTTTTGAGGACAAGTGTGAATTTGATGGAATGTTTAATTTCTTATATCTGTTTAACTGAATTTTTCTTACTTTTAAAACCCTTTCTTTAACACTTTCTGAATTTTCTGAGCTTTTAGTGCTCATTATTTCATTTTCATTAAGACGTTTTACTTCTATTTGTAAATCTATTCTGTCTATTATGGGTCCTGAGATTTTGCCCTGATATTTTTTTATATTATTTAAATTACATTTGCATTTTTTAATATTATCTCCAAAATATCCGCATGGACACGGGTTACATGCAGCTATCAAAGTAAAATCACAGGGAAAAGTACAGCTTTTTCTGGAACGGGATATTGTAACTTCTTTGGCTTCAATGGCTTGTCTTAAACTATCTAAAACCTGTTTTGGAAATTCCGTAAACTCATCCAAAAATAAAATTCCATTATGAGCCAGTGATATTTCTCCAGGCTGAGGAATTGATCCTCCTCCTATTAATCCTGCAGGGCTTATATTGTGATGCGGAGAGCGAAAAGGTCTCAGGGAAACTAAACTGTTTTCTTTATTTAATTTTCCTGCAGCAGAGTAAACTTGTGTGGTTTCAATTTTTTCTTCATAAGCCAGCGGTGGAAGTATTGTAGTAAGTCTCTGAGCCAGCATAGACTTCCCGCTGCCAGGCGGTCCGATCATTAGAACATGATGCTGTCCACCTGCAGAAATTTCCAAAGCTCTTTTAGCTAATGCCTGACCCTTTACATCGCTAAAGTCAATGCTCAACTTGTTTATATTTTTTGTATCAGATAAAGTTGTATTTTTAAACGGGGAAATGTTTTTAAGATTATTTATTACATTTATAGCTTCTGCTAAATCAGATACAGGATAAATGTTAATCTCTTCTATTAATGATGCTTCAAGTGAATTATCTTTTGGAATAATTATGCCTTTTGCGCCTTTCTTTTTTGCAAGTATTACAAATGAAAGAACACCGTTTATTGGTCTGACCTTTCCGGAAAGTCCCAGTTCGCCAACCACATATAAACTTTCCAGATTTGTTTTATTTATAACTTCAGGTTCATAACAGGTGAGTATTCCAATTGCAATTGGCAGATCATAAGTAGGCCCTGCTTTTTTTGTATCTGCAGGGGCAAGATTTACTACAATTTTTTTACTTGGAAATTCCAACCCGCTTGATCTTATGGCAGATCTGACTCTTTCTCTTGATTCATTTATGGCTGTATCAGGAAGCCCTACTAAAATAAAATTTGGCAGTCCACCTGCAATATCTGTTTCAATTTCTACAGCATATCCATTTACACCGATAAGTCCGCAAGAACTAATTTTTGCAAATGAGCTTTTTGTATCTGTTTCTATAATTTCAATTTCTTGCGTTGCAGTCATTTAGATTATTTAATCATCAAGGTGATTAAATTCATGTAACCTACGGTTACATGAAAAGATTAAATTTTTCTCATATTCGTGAGATGTAACCTGGGGTTACATGTAGAGACTTACCTCGGCAAGTCTCTACAATTTAAACGCCCATGGCAAAAGCTCTTCGATAGTCGTTATGCCCATATTGTCAATAATAATTTTTGTTTTTGGATCACAATAATCCGATATTAACTGAAGTGCATCACCAGGTGGATATTTTACAAATGGAAATGCAAATATAATAGCTTTAATCTTATTCTTTAAATTTTTTATCGAGCCGCTTGCCGTGTATGCTCCAAAGACAGCTTTTAACGGTTCTGCAGAGCATCCAAATGAGCTGCTGTCTAAAGTACATGCTGAATATTTTTCATTTGTATTTTCTGTAAGCATTGCAATACCATATTTTTCTTTTGAATATGGTACATGAGCATGGTGAAGAGCAGCTCTGGCTAAATCCAAAGTATCCATTTCTTCTATGGTTAAAGTTTTCAGTTTATTTTGATCAAGCAATGGATGTGGTAACAATTCTTTTGGTGTAAAAGTCCTTTCATGTCCGTCAAGTAAAATAATTCCCTTTGTATCTAGTTTTTGAGAAATAACTTCTCTGCATGCACCGCAGGGAGTCAAAAAATTAAGCTCTGCTTTATCTGTCTGTTTTTCAAGTGCTTTTGGAGCACTGATCGCAAGTGCAATAAATTTTTTATAGCCGGCTGAAATACCATTAAAGATTGCATTCCTTTCAGCACAGATACTTTGTGAAACAGTTGGTTCTACATTTGTACCTGAGAAAATTTTTGGTTTTTTGCTCTGGTCAATACCCACCACGACAGCTCCTACAGGAAAATGGCTGTATGGAGACCACGAATTTGCTGATACCTCTTTTGCTAAGTATTTTAAGTTATCAAATGACAAATTTGAGCTATTTAATATCTCTTCGATTTCTTTGTATGAATTTATAATTCCCTCTGGTGTCATTATCTGTTAAAATCCTTTTGTTATAAGTTAACATAGAGAAGTAAAAAATACAGATTCAAATGATATCTTCTAATGATTTTAGAACAGGTCAAACAATTCTCTGGAATAACGGTATCTGGACAGTTATTGAATTCCTGCATGTAAAGCCTGGCAAAGGAGCTGCATTTGTCCGGGCCAAACTTAAAAATGTGGAAAAGGGTAATGTCATCGAAACTACTTTTAGAGGTGGTGAAAAGGTTCCGGTTGCAAATGTAGAAAAGCGTGAAATGCAATATCTTTTTAAGACCGGCGATAGAATCACATTTATGGATAATCAGACCTATGAGCAGTTAGAAGTAGGAGAAAGTCAGATTGGTGAACCGGTTAAATTTTTAAAAGAAGGCACAAATGTTATGGTCGTATTCTTTGATGAAAAGATTATAGGAATTGATCTTCCTGCACATGTTGAACTTAAAGTTGCAGAAACACCTCCCGGTGTTCGCGGTGATACTGCTGCAGGAAACAATAAACCTGCTACACTTGAAACAGGTGCTCAGGTTCAGGTACCGTTCTTTGTTAATATTGGCGATATTGTCAGAATCGATACCAGGACTAACCAATATATCGATCGGGTAAAGGCATGAAATGGAGGCAGCTTGTCTGGAGCGAAATAAAAAATGAAATTGCCATGGGAAGAGATAGAAGAATTAACCAAATACCTTAGAGAAAAAGGTCTTAGTGAGATTACCATTGAAACAAAAGATGGAAAAATTACCGTTAAAAAAGATGCACAGGGAGTAATAAAATCATCTGCCATATCTTCGCAGGAAAGTTCTCAGAAACATAACACTGCAGAACCAGAGACACAAAAATCAAAATACTATGAGGTAACTTCTCCAATGGTTGGTACTTTTTATGTATCTTCAAGCCCCGGAGCAGAACCATTTGTAAAAACCGGATCAAAGATAAAAACAGGAGATGTCTTGTGTATTATAGAAGCTATGAAAATAATGAATGAGCTGCCTGCTGAAGTAAGCGGTACAGTTAAGGAGATTCTTGTGAAAGACAACCAAACTGTTGAATATGGACAAGTATTAATGAGACTTGATACAAAATAACAATGGCAGATTCCAGGTTATGAATAAAGTAATAAATCTTCTGATTGTTTTAATGATTATTTTGAATAATTATTTTGTTGTTTATGCTAAAGAAGATAATTTAAATAAAAATAAACCAGGGCAAAAACAATTTAATAAGATTGAAAAAAAGAAACCTGTTGTACCGGATATTTCGTTTGGAGCGGAAGATTCCAGGACACCAGAAGAGTTAGTGCAGGTATTTGTAAAAAATGATTTTGATGAAGAGATTAAAGTTAAACTGGACACAAACAGAGAATACCCGATTGGCCCGCATGAATCAATTACCCTTGGGCAAAGGAAACCAGGGAAATATACTTTAACTGTTTATAATAAAAAAGGTGAGTTTGTAGATAACTTAACCAGAAGTATTGATTACAAAAACAAGTTTGTTTTAAATAAAGATACTGTCTCTGATTCAGATAAAATCACAGGTCTAACAACAGGTCAAAAAGTAGCTATTACTGCCGGAGCACTAGGTGCTGCTGGTGTTGGCAGTTTGCTTATAAATAAAGCATTGCAGGAAAGCAGCCAGCCACAGCAGGAAGCAGTACAAGAACAAAATCAAATTCCAGCACCACTTCCCCAGTTACCGCCACCAGTACAACAGGCAATTATTCCTGAACAACAAATTATTCAAAGTAATGCTTTTGCTGAAAATGGAATGTCAATCAAATTTTTAAATACAAAATATTCCCAACTTACAATTATAGTTGAAGGGATTGACGGTCAGCCAATTGGAAATAACTGGGTTATTCCTCTTGCACCACCAGCTCAAAAACCACAACCACTTGTTCTTAGCGGTGAAAAAATTGCTATTAATCCTGAGCAAAAAATAAAAGTTATTTTGCCAAATAATTTTGAACTACAGAGACTTGGATTTGAATTAGATGTTGATCCTATGGACAACAGTTATGTTTGGGTTTTGAAATAGTTTGTGCTGTTGTTAAACTGTGCCTTATCACATCTAAAATTTTCTTAGCCTGAAAAATTTCAATTCTGCTGTTTTGTATTTTTGTATCTATATCAGGAATTACAACCTGCTCAAAACCTAATTTTATACATTCTTTTATCCTGTTTTCAATTTGATTTACCTGCCTAATTTCACCCGTTAAACCTATTTCCCCAATAAAAACTGTTTTTTTAGACGGGATTACATCCTGCTTGCAGCTAACTATTGACATGGCTATTGATAAATCAAGAGCAGGTTCACAGCTGCTTAATCCACCTACAAGATTTACAAATAAATCATGCTTTGAAAAATTAAACCCAACCCTTCTCTCTAAAATTGCAATAATCTGAAGAACCCTATTATAATCAAGTCCGTTAACAACTCTTCGCGGGGTAGTATACGCCGTCCCGCCAACCAGTGCCTGAACTTCTGCAATAATTGTTTTGCTTCCTTCTACTATAGCTGAATAAGTGCTTCCAGGCACCGGGTCTTTATTTTGAGACATAAAAAGGAAGCTGGGATTTGATATAGGTTTTAACCCGGTATCTTTCATTTCAAAAACTGAAATTTCATTCGTACAGCCATATCGGTTTTTTGTAGCACGCAAAATCCTGAAATTATGAAATTTTTCTCCTTCAAAATATAAGACTGTATCTACTATGTGTTCTAAAACTTTTGGCCCGGCAATTAGCCCTTCTTTGTTTACATGCCCGACTAAAATTGTGGTTATGTTTTTGCTTTTTGCAAGATGTAAAATTTTATTTGCGCATTCTCTGACCTGGCTTACATTTCCGGCTGATGATTCAAGCTCAGGATGATATATGGCCTGGATAGAATCAATGATTAAAAATTCCGGCTTTTCTTTTTCAATTAAATTTATTATGGTTTCAAGATTATTTTCTGCAAGTAAAAGTAAATTTTCACTGTCCAAATTTAATCTCTGGGCACGGAGTTTTATCTGGTAAATAGATTCTTCGGCGGTAATGTAAGCTACTTTTAATTTGTTTGACAAATAATCTGCTACCTGTAATAAAATCGTAGATTTTCCAATGCCAGGTTCTCCTGCAAGCAAGACTAAAGATCCATGCACAAAACCACCGCCAAGAACGTTATCCAGCTCTTTATCAAATGATTTAATTCTTTGAACGCTTTGAACGTCTATAGTAGCAGCAGAGCTAAATAAATTTTCTGAAGAGTTTAAATTTGATTTTGGCAATTTCTTATAAACTACTTCTTCTATTAAGCTGCTCCATGAATTACATTCAGGACATTTACCAATATAACTTGGTGAAATATATCCGCATTCCTGACATGTCCATTTTGATGATATTTTAGGCATGATGATTTTGTGTAGAGGCGTAGTTGGTTAGATAATTGATTAATGTTCTTACTCCAACGCCTGTCGGTCCTTTTGGTCCATATTCATTTTCTTTATCGATCCATGAAGGACCAGCTATATCTATGTGAACCCAGGGAATATCAGAAACAAATTTTTCTATAAACACAGCACCATTTTGTGCACCTGATTTTCCTTTTGAACCAGTGTTTATCATATCGGCAATATCGCTCTTTATTTTTTCCCTATCTTCATCATATAAAGGTAACTGCCACATTCTTTCACCAGCTTCATTTCCTGCTTTAATAATTTTATCTGCAAGTTTTTGATTATTTGTCATAACTCCGTTTGCAGTATCGCCTAAAGCTACTACACATGCGCCGGTTAATGTAGCCAGATCAATAATTTCATCCGGCTTTTGTTTTGCTGCATAAGATACTGCATCTGCCAGTGTTACACGTCCTTCCGCATCAGTGTTTAAAACCTCAATTGTTTTTCCGTTCATGGCACGGATTACATCGCCTGGTCTGTACGCTTTTCCGCTTGGCATATTTTCAGCAGCAGCTACTATCATAGTAATTGCTACATCAGGCTGAAGTTCTTTCATAGCACTCATTGTGCTTATTGTTGCAGCAGAACCTGACATATCGTCTTTCATGGTTTCCATGGAGTTGGCTGGCTTAAGTGAAAGACCACCTGAGTCAAATGTAATTCCTTTTCCTACAATTACAACATGTTTCTTAGGTTTTCTTTTTGGCGTATATTTTATTTCAATAAATTTTGGCGGTTCATCACTTCCCTGAGCTACAGCTAAAAATGCCCCCATTCCAAGTTTTTTACATGCAGCACTATCTAAAACTTTTATTTTTAATTTATTTTCTTTTGCTACTTTTCTGGCTATATTTGCAATCTTTGTGGGAGTCATGGTTATAGCTGATTCAGCAACCATGTCACGGGCAAGGGCCTGTGCTCTTGCTACAATATTTCCTCTTTTTATTCCAGATTCAATATCTTTTAGCTTTGACTTATCAGTTTCAGCAATGATTAAAGTTTTAATTTCCATTTTAGGTTCTTTTTTATCTTTTGATTTAAGTCTGTCAAACTCATAAAGCGCAAGCTGAGAAACCTCAGTTATAGCCTGTGCTGCATTTTTTATATCAATTTTTCCTGCTCCTGCACCATGTAAAATGGTGCAGACTGTTTTTGCTTTTTCTTTTTTAGCACATCTTATAGCAGACGCAGATATCTTCCTTATACTATTTAAATCAAATTTTTCTTTTTCACCCAATCCTATTACAATAACTTTCTTTGCTGGGATCAAACCATTTGTTCTTATTACCAGAGTAGTCCCGGCTTTCCCTTTGAAATTTTCTTCCTTTATTATTTTTTTTATTAATCCATTCAACGCAAAATCGACTGCTCCTGTCCCTCCCCATAGAGACGTGCTACGACGCGTCTCTACTTCGAATAAATTTAAAATCAATACATCACATGAAATGTTTTCCAGCTTTTGATTTTTTAGAGTTATCTTCATTTGTTTCGTATTATCCTTTCTTAAAAATCTGTAAAACTAATTTTAGCGTGGAGACGTTGCATGCAACGTCTCCATATCTTGCATGCAACGTCTTTACAATCTTCTATGTGTAATATATTGCATTGAGTCATATGCTTGTGTATAATTAGTAGTCCTTGGTGAGGATGCGGCTGGATCACACTCGTTCCCATTCCGAACACGACAGTAAAGACAGCTAGCAGTGACAATATTTAGATCGCAAGGTCTTGAGAAGATAACCATTCGCCAGGGATTTATAAAAAACCCTCCGTTAATAGTGGAGGGTTTTTTATTTTAGTCGTTTATTTATTTTAGGTTATGCGGCTTGTTGTGTTTCTTTTGCTTCTTCTCTACAGGCTTCTTTCGCTTTCGTAAAGTCTTTTTGATAATATTTAACAGTAGAAGGTGAAACTGTTTCTAAGTCTCTTATAAGTTCTCTTACGAATCTGGTTGAATCATCATCATAAGCAGTTGCTACCATAGTTTTAATTCCCTTTGCAAGAACGCCACTGGTTTTATAAAAAGCCCTATCTGGAGAGTATCCACTATTTGCTATAAGAACCTGAGCTCTACCAACAGCATCTTTTATTTGAGCTTTAGCTTCAGTCATTGACTTTTTAGTTCCTTTTGGTATAGTTCTAGCTTTATCTAGCTGTGCTTTGCCCTCCATGGCAAGATTAGAAGTTTTTCCACTCATATTAAATTCTCCAGCTGCAATTAGTTTTTGCCTTTTATCTAAAGGTTTTATGAAACCTTCTGGTGGTCTAAATTTCAAAACCTTATCAAGTTCTACAGCTGTAACTTCTAAATCTGATTCTTTATATGGAGTTCTTTGCCTTTGTTGTGGTGCGCCACTAGCTGGATTTGCACCTGCTGCACTCGCTGCTCCACCTACTGCTCCTGTTCCTGCCATAATATTTTCTCCTCAAAAATCCTTCTTAAATATTATATTAAATAAATCAATTACTTTCTTCTAACATAATCTATTTTGATTATGACATAACCGAATCTTAAAATGCAATACTAAATTGTTAAAAGAATATGAAATTTGGTGTTAACGTTTGTATGTGAATTGTAATTGCTTTTTGTTTACCTACATTAAGAAAAAAGGTTAAGATGTAAGGTTAAAACCTAATATGCCAGTAATAAAAACAAAAAATGATTTAATCGAAAGCTGGTTAAGTATAGCCCGGGACAAGAAGACAAATTCTGAACAGTTTCGCGCTGCTATGGAAAATATCGGGCTTTTATTGTTTTCAGAAGCTATAAATGATGCAAAAGGTTTAACAGCAAAACAACATATAAAAACTCCTCTTAAAAAAACACAGGTTCGATACCTTGATCAAAAACACATTTATATAATTCCGGTTTTACGTGCCGGCCTTTCAATGCTGCCCGGAATAAGAAAACTGGTACCTGAAGCGAAGGTAGCACATGTGGGTTTGTATAGAAATGAGAATACACTTGAAGCACACTGGTATCTGGACAAGCTTCCTAAAAAAATCACAAAGCGCTCTACTTTTTTTGTTCTTGAACCAATGATTGCAACTGCCGGAACAATTACTCAGGTTATACAAAGAATTGTTATTTTAGGTTCTGTAAAGATTTTTATAATTAGTGGATTAATTTCAGAATCAGCCAAGAAAAAGCTGGAGCAAAAGTTTCCAATGATAAGTTTTCATGTAGCAGATATTGATCCGATTTTAAATCAAAATGGTTACATAGTTCCAGGATTAGGAGATGCCGGGGATCGAGCATTTAATATGTAATGGAAACATTAAAAATACAAAACATCCATGCCAGAGAGATTTTAGATTCACGTGGTAATCCTACTATTGAGGTAGAAGTAGAGCTATCAAATTGTAATATTGGAAGGGCTGCTGTTCCATCCGGTGCCAGCACTGGTGCTTTTGAAGCAGTTGAACTGCGTGATGGGGATAAAAAAAGATATTCAGGAAAAGGTGTATTAAAAGCAGTTCAGAATGTAAATGAAATAATTGCAAAAAAATTAATTAATAAAGAGGTTAAATTAAATTTAGAAGGTCAGAAAGAAATTGACAATTTGCTAATTGAACTGGATAGAACTGAAAATAAAAGTAAGCTTGGTGCAAATGCAATTTTAGGAGTTAGTTTGGCACTGGCACGGGCCATGGCAACTGCATTACATTTGCCATTGTATGAATTTTTAAACGAACGACGAACAACGAACGACGAGCAACGTTATGTTCTCCCTGTTCCTATGATGAACATCTTAAATGGCGGTAAACATGCGCTGGATTCTGTAGATCTTCAGGAATTTATGATTATGCCAACTGGGGCTACCTCCTTTAGTGAGGCTTTGCGCTCTTGTGCAGAGGTTTACCACACATTAAAATCAAATCTTCACTCTAAAGGAATGAATACTTCAATAGGTGACGAAGGAGGATTTGCCCCGTCACTTAAGACAAATAAAGAAGCCATAGAAATAATCCTCCAGGCAATTGATAAAGCCGGGTATAAGGCAGGCAAGGATTTTTATATAACTATTGATGCAGCATCTACAGAGTTATATAAAGAAGGGAAATATGTGCTTTCAAAAGAAGGAAAGATATTAACTTCTGAGGAGATGATTGATTTTTATTCCAAGTGGATCGGTGAATATCCTATATTTTCCATAGAAGATCCATTAAGCGAGGATGACTGGGAAGGATGGACAAATATAACAAAGGTATTGGGAAATAAAGTTCAGATAGTTGGAGATGATTTATTTGTAACAAACATTGAAAGATTTAAAAGAGGTATCAGTGAAAAGTGTGCAAATTCTATTTTAATAAAATTAAATCAAATTGGAACTCTTACAGAAACTCTTGAAACTATGGCATATGCAAAATTAAAAAATTACAGGTGTGTAGTAAGTCATAGAAGCGGAGAGACTGAAGATACTTTTATTAGTGATTTAGCTGTAGCTGCTTCATGCGGACAGATTAAAACAGGTGCTCCTGCCAGAACAGACAGGATAGCAAAGTATAATCAATTATTGCGTATAGAAGAACAGCTGGGGAAAAATGCGATATATGGTGGAGTTGCATTAAATGCTGTTGGTGGCAAGAAATAATAAAAAGCTGGTTATCCCTGTTATGCCTGGGGAATCAAAAGTAGTATAGAGTTATCTCTCAGATTATTAAATAAAAATTTATCTTTTTAGCTCAGCACATCTTCTGCCTTAGCATGAATGACCCTTGAAAAAAATTTTTGTAGGGATAACCAGTCTAACTCACTGTTAATTATTTTGTACAATTAAAATGATATACCGATTAACTAAATTATGAATAACTTTGTACATAAATCTCTTGTTAACAACAGTCTTTTAAGTAATCAGATACTTGGGGCAGTTCTTTTGTTTTCTTACTTTGCAGTATATGGAATTACTGCTCAGGCTGCATTGTATGGTTTAGAGTTTATTTATTTTCTAAGTTCAATCGGGTTTGCTGCATTAATATTTTATATCCGGGACCCTGAAGCCCAAAAGAAGAAAATCAAAAAGGGGATTTTATTTAATCAAATTTTTGGTACAGTTCTGCTTTTTGCTTATCTTTTGATTTATGGAGTTTCCAGTATTGCTTTATTACAAGGGTTTGGGCTTATATTTTTTATGAGTTCATATATCTTTTTCCTGTCAATAGCTTATATCAGGGATCCTGAACGCATTAAAAAACAGGAAGAAGCATCTGCTTCAATTACATACAGTCCTTTTGCAGAAAGAACCCCATGTTTTATAAATAATAAGGATTTAAGCTGGTTAGTCAGGGAAGTAAACAGTGCACTATCAGTTATTATCGGATTTTCAGAACTCTTAATGAAGAGAGAACACAGTGAAGCTGAAAAAGAATACATGCTAAGAAATATTTATGAGCAGTCGCTTCATATAAATAGCAGTATTAGTAAGGTTGCATCTCTTGTCCCTGACTCTGTTACAAAGCCAAAACCAACTCATGAAGTCGCTGACTTATTGGCTGATAGTAATTTTGTATAAAACTTAAAACTTTTTTGTCCTGTATAATATTTCACATGCCGGTGTGACGAAATGGCAAACGTAGCTGACTCAAAATCAGCCGAGCGTAAGCTCTTGTGGGTTCAAGTCCCTCCACCGGCAATTATGTAAAGCATCTTTGTTTCAGAGTTGTCTTTGCCATCTTGACAATCTATTAGGTAAGACTATATAGTGTTAGATAATAACAAAAAGAAACATAATATACTCATATACAAGTTGACATAAGAGGCAAGGGAAAATATAATTTTACCCTTACTTGCTGTAATTTTTTGAAAAAAATAAATTGTTTTATTTGATAAAGATATTGAGGTAATAAATGACAGTTAAAGCGCCTGAGCGGGTGCAACCCTACGCAAAGGCTGGCCAAAGGACTGCTGTCCTTCCAGATCTCGCTGAAATTCAAAAAGCCTCCTTTGAATGGTTCCTGAGAGAAGGGCTTTCAGAGGAGTTAAAGTCATTCTCACCCATTAGAGATTATACGGGCCGGCTTGAATTATATTTTTTACACGATAATTATTCTTTTGAAGATCATACAGAACCTAAAAAAGCTAAAACTCCACAAGAAGCCCGGGATAACGATCAGAGCTATACAAAAAAACTTTATATCCAGATGCGCCTTGTTAATCGTGACACTGGTGAAATAAAAGAAAATAAAATGTTTGTGGGTGAAATTCCCATGATGACTGATCGCGGTACATTTATTATTAATGGCGCAGAGAGAGTAGTAGTTTCTCAGATTGTCAGATCACCTGGTATTTACTATAAACGTGATGTTGATCCAAATGGGAAAAGAACATTTAATGCCACTCTTATCCCAAACAGAGGTGCATGGTTAAAACTTGAATCTGATAATAATGACATTGTTCATGTAAAGATTGATAAGAACAGAAAATTATATGCTACTACCCTGCTAAAAGCACTTGGCTATACAGCAAATGAAATGGAAACACTTTTCCATCACTTTGATTTCCTGCACAAAACACTGGAAAAAGATCCTGCTGAAAACAGAGAACAAGCGTTAATTGAAGTCTATAAAAAATTAAGACCTGGAGATCCTACCAGTGTGGAAGGCGGAAGACAAATATTAGAATCCAGATTTTTTGATGATAAAAGATATAACCTTGGTAAAGTAGGCCGTTATAAAATAAACAAAAAACTTAGCTTATCTGTTCCTGAAGATGTAAGAGTATTAACCAGGGACGATATCGTGGCATCAATAGATTATTTAATAAATCTTCATTATGATGAAGGGCAAATTGATGATATTGATCATTTGGGAAACAGAAGAATCAGATCAGTTGGTGAGCTTTTGCAAAACCAGTTCAGGGTAGGTCTTTCACGCCTGGAAAGAATTATTAAAGAAAGAATGACTTTGCAGGATGCAGATACCTTAACTCCGGCAAATCTTTTAAATCCAAAACCATTGATTGCAGCTATCAGAGAATTCTTTGGCTCATCCCAGTTAAGTCAGTTCATGGATCAGACAAATGCACTTGCTGAATTAACACATAAAAGAAGATTGTCAGCATTAGGTCCTGGTGGTTTATCAAGAGAGCGTGCGGGTTTTGCAGTTCGGGATATTCATCCTAGTCATTATGGAAGAATATGTCCTGTAGAAACTCCGGAAGGTCCAAATGCAGGATTGATTGGTTCGCTTGCTACTCATGCTCGTGTTAACCAGTATGGTTTTATAGAAACACCGTACAGAAAAGTTATAAACGGTACTGTGGCCAGCGAAGTTCAGTATTTGTCTGCTGATGAGGAAGATAATTTCAGAGTAGCTCCCGGTGATGTACCTTTAAATGAAGATGGATCTTTTAAAGCAGAGTTTATACCTGCCAGATATAAAAGTGAGTTTATTGTAGTGCCGCCTGAAGAAGTAGACTTTGTAGGTGTAAGTCCTATTCAGATAGTTTCTGTAGGTACAGCACTCATTCCGTTCCTTGAACATGATGATGCAAACAGAGCTTTAATGGGTTCAAATATGCAGCGTCAGTCAGTACCACTTATTACCACTGAGAGACCTTACGTCGGTACTGGTATTGAAAAGCAGACAGCAAGAGACTCCGGAATGGTTATTGTAGCAGGTGACTTTGGTGAGGTTACTTATGTCAGCTCACAAAGAATCAGAATTAAATATAAATCATTTAATCATGAGGTTGAATATTCTCTTACCAAATTTAACAGAAGTAACCAGGATACCTGCTTAAATCAAAAACCAATTGTAAGCACTGGTGATAAAGTTATTCCGGGTCAGGTGCTGGCTGACGGACCAGCTACAGATTGTGGAGAGCTTGCGCTTGGGAAAAATATTCTTGTTGCATTTATGCCATGGGAAGGATATAACTTTGAAGATGCTATTTTAGTCAGTGAAAGACTGGTAATGGATGATGTTTTTACATCTATTCACATAGAAAAATTAGAGATTGATGCCAGATCTACAAAACTTGGACCTGAAGAAATAACAAGAGAAGTTCCAAATGTTTCCGAAGAAGCTTTAAGACATTTGGATGAAAATGGAATTGTAAGAATCGGGGCCAGAGTTTTTCCGGATGATGTTCTGGTTGGAAAGATTACTCCAAAAGGAGAGTCTGATCATCCTCCTGAGGAAAGGCTTTTAAGAGCAATCTTTGGTGAAAAGGCCCGTGATGTAAGGGATAATTCCTTAAGGGTTCCGCATGGTGAAGGTGGAAGGGTTGTAGATGTAAAAGTATTTGATCGTGAAAAAGGAGATGAATTGCCTCCTGTAGCAAATAAAGTAGTGCGTGTTTTTATTGCTCAGAAAAGAAAGATTTCAGTAGGTGACAAGGTGGCAGGACGACATGGTAACAAAGGTATAATTGCAAAGATTCTGCCTGTTGAAGATATGCCATTTTTATCTGATGGTACGCCGGTGGATATTGTTTTAAATCCGCTTGGTGTGCCAAGTCGTATGAATATCGGGCAAACCTATGAAACAATGCTTGGTCTGGCTTCCATGTTAAATAATACTCACTATGAAGTTCCGCCTTTTGATGAAATGTATGGATCAGAAGCCAGTAAAACACTTGTTCTTAACGAAATTAACAATGCAAAGAAAAATAAAAATGTTGAATGGATTGATGATAACGGCAAAGTTAAATTAATTGATGGCAGGACCGGTGAACCTTTTGATAATCCGTGCTCTGTTGGAAAAATCTACATGATGAAACTTGTTCACCTTGTAGACGATAAGATTCATGCAAGAAGTACAGGGCCTTACAGCCTGGTAACACAACAACCTCTTGGCGGGAAAGCTCAGTTTGGCGGTCAAAGACTTGGAGAAATGGAGTGCTGGGCACTTGAAGCATATGGTGCAGCATATACACTTCAGGAAATGCTAACAGTAAAATCTGATGATGTCTCTGGCAGAAGTCGTGCTTATGAATCAATTGTAAAAGGTGAAAATATACCAAGACCTGGCGTTCCTGAATCATTTAAGGTGTTGGTTAGAGAACTGCAATCTCTTGGTCTGGATGTAACAGTCTTGAGAAGAACACGTGAAGGAAATGACGAAGAAATTGATTTGACAAGTGATGAGTCAGAACAAAGAAGAACTCAGCCCAATATTTCATTATCCAGTCGTGATATTGGACTTGAAGAGGAATTACAGGGGCTACGTTCTAAAGCTGAGCCTCTGGCAGGAGTTGCCATTCAGACTAAAGAATTAGTTTCTGAAAAAGAGACAGGTAGTGCAGAAGCAGTAGCAGAAGCAGTAAAAGAAGAGCTTTTTGAAGAAGTGTCTCTTGATGAGATTGAGGGAGAGGGGGAAGGAGAAAGCGAAGCTAGCTAACTTTGCATTCTTAGGGAAAATGGCAATTCAGGAAAATACAGTAAAATCAAATGGAAGCTTTAGTGATCTTTCAATCTTTGATCGATTTAATCACCTTCAGATTAAAATTGCTTCACCTGTAAGGATCATGGGATGGTCATTTGGTGAAGTTACAAAACCTGAAACCATTAACTATAGAACTTTAAAACCTGAAAAAGATGGCTTGTTTTGTGAAAGAATTTTTGGACCCACAAAAGACTGGGAATGTTATTGTGGAAAGTATAAAAGAGTCAGACATAAAGGTATTATCTGCGAACGTTGCGGTGTTGAAGTAACTGAATCAAAAGTCAGAAGACACAGAATGGGGCATATTAAGCTGGCTGCACCGGTTTGTCATATATGGTTTTTAAAAGGAATTCCAAGTTATTTAAGTTTGCTGAGTGATATTCCGCTAAGAGATCTTGAACAGGTTATTTACTTTAACCAGTACATAGTTTTAAACCCCGGCAATGTTGAAACAATTGTAAAACACCAGTTATTAACTGAAGAAGAATATGAACTTTTAAGCAGTGACGAAAATGCTCAGTTTGAAGTTGCAATTGGGGCAGAAGCACTAAAACTTATCTTAGAAGAAATTTCCAAACCTGTTTATGAATTTCCTGATGCTAAGACAAGAGATGAAAGAGGAGAACTAAAATCTACACCCGGACTGGAAGAGCTTGCTCAAAAGCTAAGACAGGAATTAGCACTTAGCAGTGGAAGTCAGCAAAGAAGAGCAAAAATTATTAAAAGACTTAGATTGGCAGAAAGTTTAATTCTTTCAAAAACAGATCCAACTTCAATGGTATTAGAGGTTTTGCCTGTTACCCCGCCTGATTTACGTCCAATGGTCCAGCTGGATGGCGGCAGGTTTGCAACCAGTGATTTAAACGATTTATACAGGAGAGTTATTAATAGAAATAACAGACTTGCCAGACTGCTTGATATGGGTGCTCCTGAAATTATTGTCCGGAATGAAAAAAGAATGCTTCAGGAAGCAGTAGATGCATTGATTGATAATGGAAGAAGAGGCAGGGTGGTTACCGGATCAAACGGAAGACCGCTAAAATCCCTTTCAAATATTATTGAAGGTAAACAAGGCAGGTTCCGTCAAAATTTACTCGGAAAAAGAGTTGACTATTCAGGCAGATCTGTAATTGTTGTTGGTCCTCAGTTAAAAATTCACCAGTGTGGTTTGCCAAGGGAAATGGCCATTGAATTATTTAAACCATTTGTTATTAATAAGCTAATTGAACGTCAGATTTGTCAGAATATTAAATCAGCTAAAAAACAAATTGAAAAAGGTTCTTCAATTATCTGGGAAATTCTTGAACAGGTTATCCAGGGACACCCGGTTCTTTTAAATCGTGCGCCTACTTTACACAGGCTGGGTATACAGTCTTTTGAACCGGTACTGGTAGAAGGAAGAGCAATTCAGCTTCATCCGCTTGTTTGTGCAGCATTTAATGCAGACTTTGACGGAGATCAGATGGCAGTTCATATCCCGTTATCAGTTGAAGCTCAGTCAGAAGCAAGAATGCTTATGATGGCATTTAATAATATTCTTTTACCGGCAAGCGGTAAGCCTACTATTACTCCTACACAGGATATGGTGTTAGGGATTTATTATTTAACAGTTGAAAAACCAGGCGCAGACGATCAGAAGATTTGCAAAGGCGCAGGAATGAACTTTTATAATTTTAAAGATGCAATCGCAGCATATGAAGCTGATGTTGTTGATTTACATGCAAACATTAATGTCAGGGATGAAAATAATAAGAGGATAAGTACAACAGCAGGACGAATTATTTTTAATCAGACTATTAAGGATACATTTGATATCAGGTAAATTTGAAAGTGGAGATAAATAAAAATGCCTCAGACAGTTAAAACCAAAGAAACATACGAATTCCAGAATTCTACTATTGATAAAAAGAAGCTGTCAGGGCTCATGCTGGAAATTTATGAAAAATATGGTTCTGCCAGAGCAAGCGATGTTGCAGATGCACTAAAAAATTTAGGGTTTCATTTTGCTACTAAAGCTGGTGTAACTATAAGTATTGAAGATCTGACAGTTCCGGAAGATAAAAAAGATTTAATTAGTTCTGCAGAAGAGCAGATTGAAGATGCCCAGAAAAAATTTGAAAGGGGAGATATTACTGAAGTAGAAAGATATAACAAAGTTATTGATACATGGTCTGAGACTACAGAAAAATTAACTGAAAAGGTCGTAGAAAGATTTAACAGACTTAATCCTGTTTATATGATGGCATTTTCAGGTGCCAGAGGTAACATCAGTCAGGTACGTCAGCTGGTCGGTATGAGAGGTTTGATGGCTGACTCTCAGGGACAGATTATTGACCTGCCGATTAAAACAAACTTTAAAGAGGGTTTAAATGTTACTGAGTATATTATTTCAAGTTACGGTGCAAGAAAAGGACTGGTTGATACTGCTTTAAAAACAGCAGACTCAGGTTATTTGACCAGGCGGCTTGTGGATGTTGCCCAGGATGTAACTATTCGTGCTCATGACTGTGGAAGCAAGAGAGGCGTTGTTGTTCATGCCTTGTTTGAAGGGGAAAAATTAACTGTAGGGATCGTTGAGAGAGTAATCGGACGTGTCGCTGTAGAAGATATTATAAGTTTAAAAACCAAAGAAGTTATTGTTAAAAGAAATGAATTAATTGACAGGCAAAAATCCAAACTAATTGAAGAACATGGGGTAGCTTCAGCTAAAGTCAGATCTCCGCTTGTCTGTGATTTACCATATGGGATTTGTCAAACATGTTACGGCTGGAGCTTAACTACAAATACCATTGTAGACATTGGTGAGGCAATAGGCATAATTGCTGCTCAGTCAATTGGTGAACCCGGGACTCAGCTCACAATGAGAACATTTCATACCGGTGGAGTAGTGGCAGGTGCTGCAAAAAGAAAACAAATCAGGTCTCCACTAAGTGACATTTTAAAATTTGATATTCCTGTAAAAGAAATCAGGACAAGATATGGAGATACCGTTTTACAAACCACAAAGGAAGGAAAAATTAAAATTGGAAAAGATGACTTTTTCTTACCTGCAGGTTCACAGATTAGATTTAAGAGTGGAGCCAAAATAGAAAAAGATACAGTTGTTGCAGAGTATACGGAAATTCAACAAAAGGGTCTTATTGAAAAAGCAACAAAAGATATTATTTCAGATCATTCAGGACAAATTTTGTTTGAAGGATTTAGTGTTGATGAAAGAAGAGATCGCCAGGGAAATATTTCCAAAACTGCAAACAAAAACGGAATTATCTGGATTATGGAAGGTGATGTTTACAATCTCCCAGCAGGCAGCAAGCTTATCCCGGAGGACGGTCAGCATGTAAAGGTAAGCGATATACTTGCAGAAACATTAATTATTTCAGAGCGTGGTGGTGAAGTACGTTTTAATAATGATCTTGTAATTGAAGAAGTAAAAGTCGGGAAAGAAAAAATCAAAAGATTAATTCAGGGGCGTGAAGTTAGTATTGTTATAGCCAGGGTTGGTGCAGAAAACGCAAAACTGGAAAGCACAAAGCAAGGTAACTCATGGAAAGTAAAAGCTACAAAAACTAATCCTGAAGAACTTTATACCATTAAAGTAGTTCCTGGTGAAACCATTGAAAACAAGAGTGTTATTGCAGAGCTTGTGGATGACGGAGTTATGGCTGTTACCACTGCAGGAGAAATCAGATATGACGGACTTGAAGTGGATGAGTCCAGAATTATTACTCAGCCGGGGAAAATTATTTTTATTCCTGAAGAAGTTCATTATTTAAGTAAGGATGTAAGTTTAAAGCTTGTTGAAAATGAAGATCGCGTTAAGGCTGGACAGGAAATTGTAAAAGATGTGTTTACTCACCTGGACGGATTTATTGAGATTAAAGTTGATAATGATATTATCCATGAGGTTATTGTAAGACCTGGCGAATTATTTGATATTCCGGAACCATCTTTATTAAAGTGTGAAGATGAGGAAATCGTTAAAGAAGGTATGGAAATTTACCCCGGTATAAAAATAAATGATACAAAAGTTGTAACCCTTATTGAAAACGAAGAAAAAGGAACTGTAAAACTTCTTTTAAGGCCTGTTCAAACATTTGCAATTGAACCCAAGAAAGTATTTTTCCAGGGATATTCCACTGATAACAATATTGCTTTATTAGCTGTTACACAAATGCTCTATCGTGATGGAGAGAGAGTAAGAAATTTTAACGGTGGGCCGCTTTCAAAAACCAGTCTGGTGCTTACAATGGGTGGTGATTTATCTGCCTTAAAAGGGAAGGTTGAAATCGGGAAAATAGTTGATTCAAAGCAGGAATTACAAATTATAGTTCAGGAAAATATTGTTTTAAGAAGAGAGCAGGATACAAATGTTACCCAGTTATTAATAAATAATAATGATCACATTGCACCTGGAGTTGCATTAGCGAAGACTCAGGTTTTAGCCAGATCAAATGGTGAGGTAAGCTTAAGTACACAGCAGGAAAAAAGACTGCTCTTAATTACCATTAATGATTTAATTAAACAGGAAACTACCATAAAACCTGCTGTAAAAGTTGGTGATTTTGTTAAACTGGGAGATAAATTAGCTGGTGGAACAGAGTCTGCATGCTCCGGTCAGATTGTATCTGCAGAAAATAAGTCAGTAATAATCAGAAAAGGAAGACCATATCTTGTTAATGCTGGCGCGCAACTTCAGTGTGATCAGGGACATTTAGTTCAAAGAGGCGATCAGTTAGCTGCACTAATTTATGAAAGAGTAAAAACTGCAGATATAGTGCAGGGTTTACCGCGTGTAGAAGAATTATTAGAAGGCAGAAAACCAAAAGATGCAGCAATTTTATCCGAGTTCAATGCAAAAGTAAAAATCATTGAAGAAGATGATGCAAGAAGATTAATTTTAGCTTCAGGAGAGACAGAGCAGGAAGTATCTATTCCGCCTGGTTTAAATGTAATTGTAGAAAATGGACAGGCAGTAAAAATCGGAGAACCTTTAACAGATGGTCCTGCAAACCCACACGATATTTTAAACCTGCTTGGCATTGAAGCTGTCCAGCAATATCTTTTGGATGAAGTTCAAAAAGTATACAGAAGTCAGGGCGTTGAAATTGCAGACAAACACGTTGAAACGATTATAAGACAAATGACACGCAAGGTAAGAATTGAAGATGCAGGTGATACCATACTTCTGCCTGGTGAGCTTGTTGAATTAGCTGACATAAAAAAAGAAACAGAAAAAGCAAGAAAGTTAATTTCCAAGGATGCAAGACCTCCTGCTTATAAACCAATATTATTGGGTATTACAAAGGCAAGCTTAAATACTGAAAGCTTTATTTCTGCTGCAAGCTTCCAGGAAACTACCAGAATACTTTCTGAAGCTGCTATTCAGGGAAAGAAAGACTGGCTCAGAGGGTTAAAAGAAAATGTTATTATCGGACGTTTAATACCGGCTGGTACTGGTTATTTATATTCCAGGGCTTTAGAGTCAAACATTCCTGACTATGGACAGTTAACTTCTGAAGGATTTGCTGCTGAACCTAGTCTGAATTAGCATTTGTTTTTTTAATTTCTTCTAATCCTTTTCTTCTTCTTGCAGAAAAATACACGTCACTTGCACTAGCTTTGAGCTTTCTTCCGATTTCTACCAAATGTTGTAAGCTGCCGCTAGATTCTTTAATTTTGTTTTCACCAACAATCAATCCAAAGTCAAATATATCTGCAATTGTTGAGGCTAACAATAAATCAGAAAGAGTAACTGATGGAAACAGCTTGTTTCTGTCTTCAGGTCCATGCGTTAATTTTTCCGGGATATAAAATCTAAAAATATTAGTTAACCAAATTAAAGGTCTATCTATTACGCTAAGTATACGGATTATAGTTCTTGGTAAGCCTTGAATATCAAACCTACGGGCTAATGGTCTTGTTATACCTCCAAAGACACTAAGCCAGTTTACGATTGGTGTAAAACATGAAATCGTTTTATCTAGATGCTGCGAGATGTTTAATTTTTCTTCACAGCTTAAGCTTTTTGATGTTTTGTATTTATTCCAAGCATTTTTTAATTTGCCTATATGACTGGAGAATCTATTTTTGATAAAATTCCAGTTTATTGTGTCATCATTCTTAGTAACTTTATTTTCATCTTCGTTACCTTTAAAAAGCTTATTCCAAATTGTTTTGTAAAGTTTATTTGAGAAATTAGGACCATAAGCTATATTTATCCCCATATTTCTCCACCACATACCGTCAAACAGTCTTATACAAACCCATTCAAGATCATTAGCTATAGCAGGGCTTACTAAACCTAGGGCAGAAATTAAAAATTTCCCTTTTGTTTGGAGTTCATTATTAAATAAAGCAAGAGAGGGTATCCATGATTTTTTATCTTCTTCGCTTCTTGTAAATTCTTCTGCACCTACGTTATCATCTCTGTTTCCATTGCTATCTTTGTGTCCATAAATCATGTTTCTAAACATATCTCCAAAAGTACCAGTAATTCTTTCTATGGTAAAAACCGCTTTTGCTACCCAGGTATCACTGAGTTCAGAATGTGTTAAAAAATAAGATGGTATTTTTAATATTGCTTCTAAAATATAAGTTCTTATACTATTTTTAGCTAGGTTATCAGTATCAACGGCCCAATTTTTCTTAGTGTCTTCTGTTCTAGCAGGGGACTCATTTAGATAACCTGCAAACACTTCTTGTTTCCCAGATGACTCCGGTTTTGAATAGTCATCTGGTGGAGATATTTCACCGAGTCCAATTTTTGTGATATTTATTGTCATTTATTGATTTCTATAATAATTTTTTCAAAAAAAATACAAGCCAAACAAAATAACAAAGACTTTTTAAAAATTAAAAAGCCTCTGTAATTTTATGTGTACAGCCTGATTCTATTAATATTGAAATACCGTTGTCTATAATTTCTTAACCATTAAGATAGAGATTTAGAATTTTTTAAGAATTGGAATTAAGCCCTGAAGATTTTACCGTATTAATATCCTTATCTCCCCGCCCCGAAAGATTTACCACCACCACCTCGTTTTTCTTTGTCTTTGGCATTAAATATTTTAAATAAGCAACTGCATGTGATGATTCCAGGGCTGGAATGATTCCTTCCATCTTTGAAAGGAAATTAAAAGCCTGAAGAGCTTCTTTGTCTGAGATGTTTTTATATTGAACAATATTTTTGTCCTTTAAATATGCATGTTGTGGCCCGACACCAGGATAATCCAAACCTGCTGAAATACTGTGAGCTTCTTTAATAATTCCATTCTTATCCTGAAGAAGATAACTATATGAACCGTGCAATACGCCTGGTTTTCCAAGGGTTAATGTAGCAGCATGGTGACCGTTTTTCAATGATACGCCACCGGCTTCAACACCGATCAATCTGGTGTTTTCAAAATTTAGGTATGGATAAAAAATTCCCATGGAATTTGATCCGCCGCCTACACATGCCACAATATAGTCTGGATCTTTTTTTAATTGTTTTTTTAATTCATCTCCGATTACTGACTGAAAATAGCTAACTATTGCAGGATACGGATGCGGACCAACAGTAGAACCGATAATATAATGAGTAGTTTTTATATTTGTAATCCAGTCTCTTATAGCTTCACTGGTAGCATCTTTTAATGTCCGGGAGCCGCTTTTGACAGGGATAACTTGTGCACCAAGTAATTGCATTTTAAAGACATTAAGCTCTTGTCGTTTAATATCGACTGCTCCCATATAAATCTCACATTCAAGTCCAAACAAAGCACAAACTGTAGCTGTAGCCAGACCATGCTGGCCGGCACCGGTTTCTGCAATTATTCTTTTTTTACCAAGTTTTTTAGCTAATAATGCCTGACCAATACAATTGTTTATTTTATGTGCACCGGTATGACAAAGATCCTCTCGTTTTAGAAATATTTTTGCTTTTCTGTAATGCTCTGTAAGTCTTTTAGCAAAATATAATGGTGTAGGTCTGCCTACATAGGTTTTTAAAAGTAAATCTAATTCAGCTTTAAAGCTTTTATCATTTTTATATTTATTAAATGTAATTTCTAATTCTTCCAGCGCAGGCATTATGGTTTCAGGAACAAATTGTCCGCCGTATTTGCCAAAGTAGCCTTTTTGTCTGGTTTTCATGACAAACATAATATTACCATTTTATGATGACAACCAATGTTATATTTAATTTATGTCCCAAAAAATCCTCATTGCTCCCAATGCATTTAAATATTCTCTCAGCGCTGTAGAAGCAGCTAAAACAATTAAACAAGCTTTAGACTCTCCGGATTTGAATTTGAAATATGAACTTTTACCAATAGCTGATGGTGGCGATGGCACAATTGATATTTTGAATTTTAGTTTTCCAAAATCTAAATTTATTAAAGTCAGGGTACATGATCCGTTAATGCGTGAGATTGAATCGTTATGGCTACTATGGGATGAAAATACTGCTGTAATAGAGCTTGCAAAGGCTTCCGGAGTTGCACTTTTGTCTAAAGATGAACTAAATCCTTTCTGGGCAAATACTTATGGTACCGGTGAATTAATTCTTTCTGCATTAGACAAAAGCTGTAAAAAGATAATTATTGCTTTGGGTGGCAGTGCCACTATTGATGCAGGAGCAGGAATATTAGAAGCGCTTGGAGTCAGATTTGAAGATAAGAAAAGAAACAAAGTTAAATCAGGAGGAGGATTTTTAGGCTCAATAGAGAAAATAGATTTACACCATCTTGATAAAAGAATAAAGGATTGTGAGTTTCATATGCTTTGTGACGTTAGTATTCCGCTTACAGGAGAGAAAGGAACTATACAAAGATTTGGAACTCAAAAAGGTGCCAGGGAAGGAGAAAAAATTATTTTAGAAAATGGGATGAAGCACTTAGCAAAAGTAGCAAAGCAATATACTGGAAATGATTTTGAATCAGCTCCAATGGTAGGAGCTGCAGGCGGAGTAGCATTCTCACTTAAGACTTTTTTAGGTACAAAATTATTTGGTGGTTTTTCGTATCTGGCTAATTTGATTTCATTAGAAGAAAAAATAAAAAATGTTGATCTGGTAGTTACAGGTGAAGGTAATCTTGATGCTCAAAGTTTAATGGGTAAAGGAGTAATTGAACTTGCTAAATTGGCCAAAAAGCATGGTAAAAAAGTAA
Organism: Candidatus Melainabacteria bacterium RIFCSPLOWO2_02_FULL_35_15; assembly: GCA_001784585.1. Lineage (GTDB taxonomy): Bacteria > Cyanobacteriota > Vampirovibrionia > 2-02-FULL-35-15 > 2-02-FULL-35-15 > 2-02-FULL-35-15. The sequence goes on from MFRN01000043.1 coordinate 131,005, forward strand.
TTGCTTTATGTGGTGACTATGATAAGAATATTAACTGGAGAGAACACTATATTGAGCATGTAATTGAAATAAAGCCGGAAAACTTATCTTTAGAGGAATCATTAAAAAATACTAAAAATTTAATTTTAAGTGCTATTACTCAAAACTCTCATTTGTTTGTGAATTTTTAAAGATTTGGCAAGTTGCAATTTAACGATAATTACATTAAAATAAAACTGTTATAAAAAATATAAGCGAAAAATATTGCGAGGAGCAATATTTTGAGCGCCAAGAAGAAGAGAAAATATTTAAGCCTAAATGTTTTCAAATAAAAAAAATGAATGTAAAGAGCAGGTTAGAAAGAGCAGCAGAAAATAAACAGTGGATAAAAGTTTATTTCCATGATGGCAGTGGACTTATTGGAAAAGTTATAAGGGTTGGTCAGGACTATGTAGAGCTGGAAAGTTATGGATATGATGACCTGCCACATGCCAGAAATTATGCAAAAAATATTATCCCGTTAAGCTTTATAAAAATGTTTATGGTTGAGTCATCTAATTTTGCTGAAGCAGAAAGAAAAAGATTGGAATATCTTAATCAGCTAGAGCATCTTACCCATGAAGCAGCTTCAGAAATAGAAAACAAATAATTAGTTTAATTTAAGTTCTCCGGCATAATGACATGCAACCTGTTGATTATTATATAACTCTAATTTAGGAATTTCGCTCGTACACCTTTCCTTTGCTATTGGACATCTTGTTCTAAAAACACAACCGCTGGGTGGATTTGAAGGATCGGGAATCTCTCCGCTTAGTATAATTCTTTTTTCTTTCCTGAGCTTTGATCTCAGATCTCCAATCTCTGGATTAGCACTTAACAAAGCTATTGTATACGGGTGTTTAGGAGATTTTATTATGTCTTCCTTATGTCCGAATTCAACTATACGTCCCAGGTACATTACAGCAATTTGTGTGGAGATATAGCTAACTACAGATAAATTGTGTGAAATAAACAGATAAGTTAAATTTAATTTTTTCTGTAAATCAATTAAAAGATTTAGTATTTGAGCCTGAACAGACACATCAAGAGCACTTACAGGTTCATCTAAAATTAAAAACTCCGGACTTAATGACAGTGCCCGTGCAATAGCTACTCTCTGTCTTTGCCCCCCTGACAGTTCATGAGGATATTTATTTCCATGTTGTTCTTCAAGTCCTGCAAGGTTTAATAACTCATTAACTCTTTTCATTATTCCTTCTTTATCCTGAATAATTTTATGTACAATTATTGGTTCTGCGATGATATCTTTAATTTTCATCCTCGGACTAAGACTTGAATACGGATTCTGAAAAACAATTTGTAGCCTTTGGCGAATTGAACGCATTTCTTTGTTTGACAGGGAGAAAATATTTCTTTCCTTATAGAGAATCTCTCCATCGGTAGGTTCTAATAGTTTTAAAATGAGCTTGCCCAGGGTTGATTTTCCCGATCCGGATTCTCCGACAATTCCAATTATCTGCCTTTTTTTTATTCCCAGATTTATATCTTTTAATGCCTGTACATAACCTACTGTTTTTGACCAGAAACCTCTTTGAATGGGGAAAAATTTTGTCAGATTTTTAACTTGGACAAGAAAATCGTGATCCGTTACTTGTGGCTCGTTACTCATTACTGAATCTCGATTGAGTCTTTATTATCGACTTCTGAAAGGCAAACCCTTATTGATTGTTTTGGTGTGGTGGAAATATTTTTACCGGTAAAATCTGCACTGATAGGCAGCCTTCTGTGCCCTCTGTCCACAAGAACAAGTAATTTTACACTTGTCGGTCTGCCAAAATCTTTTATAGCATCCAGGGCAGCCCTTACAGTTCTGCCTTCATATAAGACATCATCGACTATTAGTACATTTTTATTATCTATATTAGGAACAGTGCTAGGTTTACTTTGTTTTAGAGACTTTCTGTGATCTAAATCATCTCTGTAAAGAGTTACATCTAAATAACCAAATGGTATATCTACTTTTTCTATTTGCAGGATGATATCGTGCAGTCTTTTTGCCAGGAATTCTCCTCTGGTTACAATACCTACAATTACAAGGTTATTTAAATCTACATAGTTTTCTATTACCTCATGAGCTAATCTTCTTAAGGTTTTTGTTAGTTCGTTACTGTCCAGTAATACGTTCATTTTGTAGCCTAATTTAGCAACTAATCAGCTAGAATTATATAATCATTATGATGTTTTGTGTAATAAAACTGATCACTAATATATGATTTTGTACTTGTAATTATCGGAATTGACCGACGGAAGCTGCAGCTTGTCTGCAGCATTAAAAAAATGATACCAAAGAACATACCGAATCTTTTTATAGAACAGGCCAATAAGTACAGTGAAAAAACAGCAGTTGAGTACAGATTAAGGCGTAATCAGCCATATAAAAGTATTTCCTGGACACATTTAAGTACTATCGTGCAGGAGGTAGCATATGGGTTAATTGAGCTTGGAGTTAAAAAAGGTGACAATGTTGCGATTTTATCCGGCACAAGATATGAATGGTCTGTTTTTGATTTAGCACTTTTGTCTATTGGTGCTGTTGTTGTACCTATATATCCCAGCTTACCTGAGCACAGTGTAAATTATATTTTAAATGATTCAATGAGTAAGATTATAATCCTCGAAGACAAAGGACAGCTTCAAAAAATCAGATCACAGTGGGATAGTGTACCACAAGTTCGATATGCAATTGTAATTGAAGATCTTGGAGATCTGCCTCAATATGATCCCAGAATAATAAGTTTTAAAAATTTAAAAGACAAGGGCAAATTAAATTTTGCAGGTGATCCGGATTTGTTTGAAAGGCATCTTGCTGATATACGTGAAAACGATCTCGCTTCAATAATTTATACATCCGGTACTACAGGCCCGCCAAAAGGAGTAATGCTTACCCATAAAAATATTTTAAGTGTTATATCTGTTCTTCCTGAGGTGTTGCCTATGAAACCATCTGACAAGTTTCTTTCTTTTTTACCTCTTTCTCATGTTTTTGAGAGAGTAGGAGGCCTTCATTATGCTGTTTCAACAGCTGTTACCATCTGTTACTGCTCAAGTATTGATCAAATAGGACCTGCTCTTAAAGATTCCGGTGCAACAATAATGTTAGTCGTTCCGAGGATACTTGAAAAAATCATAACAAAAATAAACCATGAACTTGAAGCTCTGCCTCCTTTTAAAAAAAATCTGTTTGCCCAGGCAATATCCTGCGGCAGGAAATTATTAGAGTTAAAAGAAAATAAAAAAAAATGTACATTTGATTTTTTCATTAATTCAGTTAAATATTTTTTTGCTGACAAATTTGTTTTTTCTTCAGTTCGTAAAAAGCTTGCACCAGAATTAAAACGTTTTGTATCTGGCGGTGCACCCCTTGCAAAAGAAATTGCAGAGTTTTTTTGTATTATTGGAATACCGGTACTTGAAGGTTATGGTTTAACTGAGACCAGTGCTCCTGCTACAGTAAACACTTTAAAACAAATGAAAATTGGCACTGTCGGAAAACCACTGCCAAATGTACAAATTAAAATTGCTGATGATGGTGAAATATTAATTAAGGGTCCAAATGTGTTTTGTGGTTATTACAAGGATGAAAAGGCAACAAAAGACTCTTTTGCAGACAACTGGTTTCTTACCGGTGATATAGGAAGTATTGACAATGATGGATTTTTAAAAATTACAGGAAGAAAGAAAGATATAATTGTAAACTCTGCCGGAAAAAATATTGCTCCTCAAAATATTGAAAATGCCATAAGAAACTCACCATACATTAGCAATGTGGTAGTAATAGGAGACAAGAAAAAATATTTATCGGCACTGGTAACCCTGGAGCCATCTTCAATATTAAATTACGCAAAGGAGTATAATTTATTTTTGGATAATGGAATGGAGAGCTTGGCAAAAGAGCCAAATGTTATTAAGTTAATAGATAAAGAAATTAAAATCAGAACTGCGGAATTTGCTGATTATGAACAAATCAGAAAGTTTACTGTTTTTCCTCAGGATTTTAGTATTGAATCAGGCGAGATTACACCTACTTTAAAAATCAAAAGAAAATTTATTGAGGAGAAGTATAAAAAAATAATTGATGATATGTATCCGACAGAATAAGTTACAGACGCCTCGCCGGGGCGTCTGTACAAAGTGGAAAGCAGTTTGCCTCATGTTTCCTTGTTTCCTTGTTTCCTTGTTTCTTTGCTTCTCTGCCTCTTTTGCCCAAGAGAATTATCCGGTTATAGAAAAAATTGAAAACATTATATTCGGGAAATCATTTCCAAATTTAAAAATCTCAAACAGGATTGGTGCAATTGAAAAAAATGTTTTTGGCAAGACTTATCCGAATGATTCCTTGGATATAAGAACTAAACGCTTAAAAACCAATGTTCTTGGCATCTCTGATAATTTGCCGAATGAGAACAGTGAGACTGTTGAAACACCGTTAAATACAAATCAAGAGTTTCAGGACAATAATAATTATGAAAATTTGCAAACAGCAGAAATAAACAGTGAAAAATTCCAGGATATTCTCTATGAGTTTATAAATGAAGAGAGAAGTTTTAAGGGCTTGCTTCCGCTTGTAAAAGATGAAACAGCTCTTAGTGTTGCTTTTGAACAGGCAAAAGAAATATTAGCTAAAGGATATGTTTCATATAAAAATTTAAAAAACCAGTATCCGGACGAAAGATATACTCTCTCTGGCGGTACCGGTGCCATAATAGAAGTTATAAAAGGTTTTGAAAATGACTCAAATAAAAAACAGATTAAACTGACAGAACTTTTAGCTAAACAACTGGTACAGGCTATAGAAGCAAATCCGGATGATGCTCAGATTTTATATAGTCCTTATATAAATCATTTTGGACTTGGATTTGCTCTGTCGAAAGACAAGAAAAAATTTGTTTCTGTAGTTGAGTTTGTAACAAAGGGAGGAGAATTCGAACCTGTTAAACCACAAATAAGTCTTAATGAAAAATTAAAAGTTCTTGGCAAAATTAATCTTCCTTATAAATTTAAAGCAATATCAGTGGCATATTATGATTCTGCCAGACTAAATTTTGAAGATGAAAATAATAATCCAGGATATTTTACAAGTGAAAGTCTTAAACCATATTTCCCTCCTCAGGATTATATTGCTTACAGCAATACTGCAAAAAGTACCTTTATAAAGGTAATAAAAGGAATTGGTGTAATAGGAGCAATAGGAGCAGCACCATTTACAGGCGGTGCCAGTGCCATTTTAGCTCCTGCACTTATATCTTCAATTCAAAATGCTCCCCCGAGAGAAATACCTTTAAGAGGCGGGATAAAAGTTAATAAAAAAGGGGAATTTTCGGGAGAAATTGAATTAAATTATGAAGGGAGGGGAGGACTTTATTATGTTAGTGTTTTAGCTGAACTGCCCGGAGTTAATTTCCCGATTGTAATAAGCAGGAGAACAGTCAGGGTTAATGGCTTTTTGCCAGCAGCAGGAAAAACTATACATGCAAATCAATCAAGAACAATTTAATGATATTACTCAGGCAGAATATTATATGCGTGAGTGTTTTGAGCTTGCTAAAAAATCATTAGGCAGGACATCGCCAAATCCAGTTGTTGGAGCAATAATTTTGGATAAAAATGGTTTTCCTTCAGGGAAAGGCTATCATAAAGCTGCTGGCGCTGAACATGCAGAAGTAATTGCTATTAGAGAAGCCGGGGAAAAAACAAAAGGCGGGACTTTGATCGTTAACCTGGAGCCCTGCTGTCATGAAGGCAGAACTCCACCCTGCACAGAACTAATAATTCAAAGTCAAATACGTGAGGTGATTTTTAGCTGTCATGATGCAAATCCCCTGGTGCATAAGAAAGGAGAAGGGATTCTTTTAAAAAATAATATAAAAGTTTATTCATGCGTACTGGAATCTGAAGGTATTGAACTTAATAAATTTTTCTTTAAATGGGTTAAATCAAAACTTCCATGGGTTACTTTAAAGCAGGCTCAGACACTGGATGGAAAAGTTGCTCTCAGTAATAAACAAAGCAAATGGATTAGTGGAGAGTTCTCCGGAAAAGAAGTCCATAATCTACGCAATATTTACGATGCTGTTTTAGCAGGAGCAAGAACAGTAGAAATTGATAATCCGGAACTTACCGTGAGAGGTATTAAAAATTCAAGAAACCCAGCCAGAGTAATTATTGATTTAAATTTGATTACAAAACCTGACTCCAATATTTACAAAAATGACTCGGTTATTTATTTGGTGACAAGAGCAGATCACTCCAGGGATAAATTAGATAACTATTTAAGATTAAACAATAACCTGAAATTTATCCAGTTCCCGGAAGTAACCAAAGGTAAAATTAATTTTAAACATTTGTTTGAAGAGCTCGGAAAAAAAGATATCTTAAGTATTTTAGTAGAAGCAGGGCCTAACCTTGCCGGTGAGCTTATTTCAGGTGGATTGGTAGATGAATATATTTTGTTTATTGCACCAAAAATATTTGGTGACAGTACAGCTCTTTCCAGCGTACAAATGAAACCACTGGATAATATTGAAAATTCTTACGAATTCAGGCTATTTGACTACAAATCAATAGGTAATGACCTTATGCTTTCTTTACGACCCAAATAATAGCTCAGTTACATGTTTTTAAATATTTGTGCGGGTCTGGTAATTATGCTTCTATAATTAAACTTAGTTACTTTAGTAGCTTGAACTCAGGAGACGTACAGATGACATTTAAAAATTTTATTCAATGTTTGTTGGTTTTAAGTTTTACTTTTTTTATCTCACAGAGTGTTTATGCTCAGGCAGCACAACAAAAAGATGCTTCTGTCGTTTCTGTAAATGAGCTGTCTGATATCCAGGGAGATGAATGGGCATATAAAGCAATACAAGAGCTTGTTGAAAAATATGATGTCCTGGAAGGTTATCCTGATGGTACTTTTAAAGGTAAAAAACCATCTACCAGATTTGAGCTGGCAGCAGCCGTTTATGATCTGGCTACATATTTTAGCGATCAAGTTGCTTTGGATCGTGATGACTTAGCTAAGCTTGCAAAGCTTCTGGATGAATTTTCAAGTGACATTAAGGCAATTCAGGGAAGAGTTGAACAACTGGAAACAAAAGTTACTGTAGTTGAAGGCAAGACTACTGCCCTGGAAGCTAAGACCATGATATTAGAAGGCCAGGTTGCCCAGCATACAGCAAAACTACAAGAACATGAACAAAGACTTGCTTATGCTGAAAGAAGAAAAGGATTTATCTTTGAAAGATTAATGAAAGGCATAACAGTTGATGTAAGAGATTTTTCAAGAGGTTTTCTGGCTGCAATTACCTCTCCGTTTACTAAAAAGCCGTAACTCATTTCAAAGAATTAATAAAAAAATCTTCCTTAATTAATGGAAAAATATCATATAGTTCAAATCTCAGATACCCATCTTTTTGGGGATAAAAATCAGAAAATTAATGGTTCAAATTCATATCAGAACTTAAAAAATGTTATAAATCATTTAATTTCTCTGGAGAAAAACCCGGATTTAATTGTAGTAAGTGGAGATCTTTCACAGGACTGTACTTTTGAATCTTATCAGCATCTGGCAAATCTGCTTAACAGATGCAAAATTAAATATTATTTTTTCCCGGGAAACCATGATGATGTTAATGTTATAAATAAAGTTTTTGATATGAACTGGATGCAGGATAAAGCTGATTATTCCTTTGATTTAAATGGATGGTCGGTAAATGTTATAGACACATCTGTTTATCCTGAAGTCGGTGGTGAATTATCAGATAAGCAATTAAAAACTCTTGAAGAGAACTTAAAACAAAACAAGAATAAACCAACAATTATTTTTATGCATCATCATCCTGTCCTGGTTAATAGCAGGTGGCTGGATAAAATGATTTTAAAAAATGCTGATAAGTTCAATGCTGTAATAAAATCAAATCTTCAGATAAAAGCAGTTTTATTTGGACACATACACCAGGTTTTTGAAAAAGATATTAATGGAATATTTTACGGAAGTGCTCCTGCCTGTTGCTATCAGGTTTTGCCAAAAACAGAGACCTTTACTATTGAAAAACTTAACGCTGGCTATAGACTGATTGAATTAGATGGGGATAAATTTAGCTCAAGGGTTATTTGGGTGGATTAAAAAACGACATTAACTTATTTAAAAAACCACTTTTTGGTTTTAAGTGAGATTCTTCTGAAAGCATCTCTCCACAATGATGACAGCTTCCACAAATAAATTTTGATTCAATGAGTGTCTGACAGCGAGGGCATTTTTGTTCTACAAACGTCTCGCTGACTTCAAAGCTACAAGTAGGACAGTTAATAGTTTTGCATTTGCTCATGCACCTAATATTCTAGCAAGAATACTCCCTACACTAATAGCTAAAACCATTGAAGAAAGCCATATTCCGGCAGCAATCTTCCAGTTTTGTTCTTTAGCCATCACAGCTACAGTAGCAATACATGGAACAAATAGTGTTAAAACTATGCTGGCTACTGTAACCTGAGCTGCTGTCATATGAAGTTCAGTTAAACCAAATGCCCCGAAATCTCTTCTTACCATTCCTAAAATAAATGATACAGAGACTTCTTCAGGCAGATGTAATAGATTTTTTGATACTGGTCTAAAAATATCAATTACCCTGTTTAATAAACCTGTCACCTGCATAAGAGAAACTATAAATGCAGCTATAAAAAAGGCAGGCACTGCTTCAGTCATAAAAAACATTATTTTTGTTCTTGCTTTGTAAAAAACATTTGAAATTCTTGGAAACCTTAATGGCGGAAGATCTATAAGAAGAGGTGTTGCTTTGCCCGGAAGAAACTTATTCATAATGAACCCGGTTAAAACTAAAACCATACTTATAATTGAGAGCCAGATTAACCAGAATGCTATTCCACCTGATTTAGCAAGCAAAGACTGGATGACACCCAGCTGAGCAGAACACGGTATTGCAAAGCCTAAAATAGTTATTGCAATTATTTTTTCTCTTTTTGTCGTTAAGAGTCTGGTGGTAACTGTAGCCATGGTTACGCAGCCAAGCCCGAGTATTAATGGAATTATGGCGCGACCATTCATTCCGATTCTTGTTAACAAGCCATCTACTAAAACAGCAAGTCGTGGCAAATAACCTGTATCTTCTAAAATTGCCAGTGCAGTATAAAATGCAATAACCAGCGGTAATAACAAGCCTAACAGATAGGTAACTGTAAGAGTCAGAACACCGTATTTTCCTGCAAGTATTGTGCCGACTGCACTTAAAAAATTATTTTTGAGCTGAGAGCTCTGAGGTCGGAGTTCTAAACTCTGCTCTTCTATATAGTCACTTGGTCCAAAAAAGAACTCTTTCTTTTCTGTCTGATATTGTTTTAATTTATTATATTTTTCTTTTTCAGCCATAAAGCCTTTAGGAAAGCTGTATAGGTTATTATTTGCAAGAACTTCTACAGGAAAAAATTGCCCGGTAATCTCTCTTACCACAGGTTCATAATAAGCATTCATTATCTTTTTTTCAGTAAAGCTTATTAAATCACTCCCAATCCAGATTCCAAGAAATTGATATAAAAACAAAAATCCTATAAACAGTGCAATGATCGAACCCCAGACAGGCTCAGTCAGAACATTTGAAATCTTTGTTAAAAATCTTTCTTTTTTGTTTTTTATGCTGATTACATTTGAAATTATTTCATTTACATTTTTCCGTCTTTGGCTGTAAATCTCATTTCTTTTATTTCTTGGTTTTATTTTATGTCTTTCTGAAATTACTAAATCTCCTTCCAGAAGTAATAATGCTTCTGCCTGATTTGTTACCTCTGGAAGTAACTCTGTAAGCTCTCTTTGTAAAACAGGATCCACACTTCCTGTTTTTGCTTTTCCGCTCAGCAATGCATTTTTAACATCTGCCATGCCTTCGCCGGTTGTTGCAACAGTAAAATAAACAGGAACTTCAAGTATTTCACTTAGCTTTTTAATATTTATTTCCAAACCAATTTCCCTGGCTTCGTCCATTTGATTAACAGCTACAATTAATGGTTTTCCCATGTCAATTAATTGTTTAGTAAGAAACAAATCTCTCTCAAGGCTTATTGCAGATACTACATTTAATATTTCATCTGAATATAAAATTACATCCCGAGCTACTTTTTCTTCATCATTAAAGCTGCTAACACCATATATACCCGGAGTGTCTTTTACAATAAAATCTTTGTTTAGTAAAGCAGAAGTTATTTCCACTGTTGTACCAGGATAATTACTTACATCTACATAAACACTGCTTAGATAATGAAAAAAAACAGACTTACCTACATTTGGATTTCCTACGAGAACTATATGTTTTTGTGTTGCCTTTGTTAGATCAATCATAGTGCATTATTATATCAATTTATCGCCATTTTATTGGTGTTCAGGAATTGTTTGAATAAGATATCATATTAAGATGTCAAAGTTTTATCAGAGGTGCAGGTCTTGAAAAAATTAATAAAATAAATACCGGGATGAGTTTAAAAGCTTTTATGTTTAATGAATTTTTATTTATTTCCTTGCTTCTGCTTCTCACTTTAGTCCTGGCTGTGCCGCTTGGTGAATACATTGCAAAAGTATTTAATGGCAAAGATACAACTGTCAAATCTTTATTTCAATGGCTGGAAAAATTAATTTATAAGATATCTGGCATTGATGAAAATAAAGAAATGTCGTGGAAAACTTATGTGTTTTCTGTTTTAATCTTTAGTATTTTCAGTATCTTTGGGCTTTTTTTACTGCAGGAACTACAGGGCCATTTACCATTAAATCATGAACACTTTGGCCCTGTAAGATGGGATACTGCTTTAAACACAGCTATATCTTTTGCCACTAACACAAACTGGCAGTCTTATAGTGGTGAAGAAACAATGAGTTACCTTACGCAGATGCTTGGTCTTGCAGTACAAAATTTTGTTTCTGCTGCAACTGGGATTGCTGTTTGTATGGCATTTATTCGTGGTTTTACAAGGGCTGCTACAAATACCATTGGAAATTTCTGGGTAGATTTAACACGTTCAATTGTCTATCTTCTCTTACCATTATCAATAATATTAGCTTTTATTTTTATTTCAGAAGGAATAATTCAGTCGCTTAAACCTTATGTTATTGTACAAACTCTTGAAAAAAACAGCCAAATAATACCCCTTGGTCCGGTCGCATCACAGGTTGCAATAAAGTTTTTAGGTACTAACGGCGGTGGTTTTTTTCATGCAAACTCAGCTCACCCGTTTGAAAATCCTACTCTAATTACAAATTTTTTTGAAATCCTGGCAATGTTACTTATACCGGTAGCATTGCCATTTGCTTTTGGTGCAATGATAAATTCCAGAAAACAAGGATGGTCAATTTTTGCCACAATGGCTATTTTGTTTTTTGTGGAATTTCTTACAGCAACTTGCTTTGAATTAAAAGGAAATCCTCTGCTTAAACAGTTAGGCATAGCTGGTGGAACTAATATGGAAGGAAAAGAAGTAAGGTTTGGGATAATTTCTTCAGTTCTTTTTGCCCACAGTACTACAGCAACTTCATGCGGAGGAGTATGTAGTATGCATGATAGCTTTACACCTATTCCCGGATTGATTCTTTTATTTAACATGGGAATTGGTGAAGTTATTTTTGGCGGTGTTGGTGTTGGACTTATTGGGTTACTTATTTATGCAATTCTGACAATGTTTATAGTCGGTCTGATGATAGGAAGAAGCCCGGAGTTTCTGGGGAAAAAGCTGGAGCCATTTGAAATGTTAATGTCAGTTATCTGCCTTTTATCACCACCCTTGTCGGTACTTATATTTGGAGGAATTGCTATTTCAATTAGTGCAGGGCTATCAGCATTAAATAATTTTGGACCACATGGTTTATCTGAGATCCTTTATACATTTGCTTCTGCCAGTGGAAATAATGGTTCAGCATTTGGGGGGGTAAATGCAAACACTTTGTTTTATAATTTTGCAACCTCACTTGCTATGCTTATAGGAAGATTTACCACTCTTATTCCGGCACTTGCAATTGCCGGCTCACTTTCACAAAAACGTTTTATACCAAAAGGTTCCGCTACATTCACTACCCATGTCCCTATTTTTGTATGGCTATTGGTTGTGGTAGTTATTATTATGGGAGGATTAACTTATTTCCCGGTTTTGGCATTAGGACCAATACTGGAGCACATGCTAATGCATCTTGGTTCTACTTTTTAAAAGAAATTTATGGACACTGAAAAAACAACAATCTGGGAATCAAAATTATTTTGGGAGGCTTTTAAAGAGTCTTTCATTAAGCTAAATCCGTTTAGCCTAAGAAGAAATATTGTAATGCTTGTAGTTGAAATAGGCTCAATAATTACAACTGTTGTAACTGTGCAAAACATAATTAATCATGAAAGTTTTTCTTTTAATCTTCAAATAACTTTGTGGCTCTGGTTTACTATCTTATTTGCTAATTTTGCAGAGTCGCTTGCTGAAGGGAGAAGTAAAGCACAGGCAAGATCGCTTCAGCAGACCCGTATCGAGACTTTTGGAAACAGATTATCAGCAGATGGAACTTGTGAGCGTGTTTCTGCCATGTCTCTAAGAAAAGGAGATATAGTCTTGGTTTGTGAAAATGAAATAATACCAGGGGACGGTGAAATTGTTCATGGAGCAGGGCTTATTGATGAATCAGCAATTACAGGTGAATCAGCTGCTGTTTTAAGGGAAGCAGGCAGTGACAGGGATGCTGTAACAATAGGGACAAGAATAATTTCAGGTAAAATAAAAGTTAAAATTACTGCTGACCCTGGCAATACTTTTCTTGACCATATGATTGCAATGGTAGAAAGTGCTCACAGGCAAAAGACACCCAGTGAGGTTGCGCTTGAAATTTTGCTCATTGGATTAACAGTTGTATTTTTAGTTGTAACAATTACGCTGATTGGGTTTGCCGGCTATTTGAATATATTTATCAGCGTAACTGTCCTCATTTCACTTTTAGTATGTCTTATGCCGACAACAATTGGCGGATTACTGCCTGCTATTGGAATAGCAGGAATGGAACGACTGGTTAGAAATAATGTAATTGCAATTAGTGGAAGAGCTATTGAAGCATCAGGTGATGTTGATATTGTTCTGCTTGATAAGACAGGAACAATTACTCTTGGAAACAGAATTGCCTCTGATTTTATTCCTGATGACGGTATAGATGAGCAGCTTTTAGCTGAGACAGCATTACTGTCTTCTATAGCAGATGAAACACCTGAAGGTAGAAGTATAGTAACTCTGGCCAAAAATAAACTTGGTGTAAGAGGAAAAGATATTCAGGTTCCGGAAGAAGCTATTTTTGTGCCTTTTAGTGTTCATACCAGGATGAGCGGACTTACTTGTCCTGATGGTGAAATCCGAAAAGGTGCATATGATGCAATAGAAAAATTTATTGCTGAACGCCAGGGTGTTATTTCAGAAAAATTAAAAGGATATGTAGAAATTATTGCTAAAGAAGGCGGGACACCGCTTGTTGTGGCAAGAGGCGGGAAAGCAATAGGAGTGATATACCTGAAAGATATTATTAAGCATGGGATTAAAGAGAGATTGTCTGAGCTGCGGAAGTTAGGAATCCGTTCAGTAATGATTACAGGGGACAATCCGCTTACTGCATCTACAATTGCAAGAGAATCCGGTGTTGATGATTTTATTGCTGAAGCTAAACCTGAAATCAAGTTACAGCTAATAAGAGAATATCAAAGCAAAGGATATCTTGTGGCAATGATTGGGGATGGAACAAACGATGCACCGGCACTTGCACAGGCAGATGTAGGCATTGCAATGAATGCAGGTACACAGGCAGCCAGGGAAGCATCAAATATGGTTGATTTGGATTCTAATCCTACAAAGGTAATAAGCATTGTTGAAATCGGAAAACAAATTCTCATTACACGGGGTTCACTGACTACATTCAGCATTGCCAATGATGTATCAAAATATTTTGCAATAATACCTGCAATGTTTTCTATTCAATATCCCATGTTAAATTCATTAAACATTATGCACTTAACTACTCCACACAGTGCAATCCTCTCAGCGATTATATTTAACGCTATTATAATTCCAGCACTTATTCCACTGGCACTTAGAGGTGTCGAGTATAAAGCACTAAAAGCAGAACAGCTTTTATATCACAATTTATTGATTTATGGTATTGGTGGATTGCTGCTGCCATTTATAGGAGTAAAATTATTAGATTTGTTAGTGGTGTTTTTACATTTAGTATAAGAGGAGACAAGAAAACAAAAATGCAGGAAATAAAAAGAGGATTAATAATATTTTTGCTTTTTACCATTTTAACAGGATTAATTTATCCTTTATTTATTACAGGAGTTGCACAATTAATATGGCCACATCAGGCAAACGGAAGTTTAATTACAAAGGATGATCATATAGTAGGTTCAAAACTAATCGGACAAATGTTTTCAAGTCCTAAATATTTTCACGGTCGTCCATCGGGCGTCAGCTATAAAGGAAATATTTCCGGCGCTAGTAATGCAGGACCTACAAGCAAAAATTTTTTAAAGGAAGTACAGAATCAAATAAATAAAGTAAGAGAAGAAAACAAATTGCAAAATGGTTTACTTTTACCTGCTGACATTGTCCTTTCTTCAGGCAGCGGACTTGATCCTCATATAAGTAAAAAAGCGGCTCTCTTACAAGCGTCCAGAATTGCAAGAGCACGAAACATTAGCGTAGAAAAAGTGCAGGAGCTGATTTACAAAAATACAGAACCGCCAAGATTAAAAATTTTCAGGCACCCGGGAGTCAATGTGCTTACGCTTAACCTGGATTTAGATCGATAAATTATACCAGTCCACTTCAATATCGAATAAAATCAGGTAGTCATGCGTCTCCATATTGAAAGAAGGAGGTATAATTTGCAAAGCAACATAAAGGATTTGTTCCGCCCGAGCGGAACAAATCCGATCAAACAGAAAAGATTGACCAATGGAAGCTCACGCTTGTCGTGAGCATAATAAAGGAAGTGTAACATGGAAAAAAAGAATCAGGATATCCAATGGCGGTGCTATGTTCGTTTGTTTTTTCTAATCATTTTTGCAGCGATAATACTAGGGTTGTTCTGGTTTGGTTCACGTTATCCTCAATTACTTGAAAAAGCTGCTCATATAACTACATTAACCCCACATTCTTTTATTAACTCAATGGAGTTAATTCCTATGGCAGAACAACATAGTTTTTTATCACGTGTTTTTGCATCATTTGTTAACTGGATATGGTCAATGAAAATAGGAATGACATTGGGTTTAACTATGGGAGCATTGCTTCATACTCTTTTTGAGTTTTATCCACCAAAATTAACAGGCAATATTTATCTCAATACTCTTAAAGGCATTGTAATGGGAGCACCAGCAGGAATATGTGTAAATTGTGCAGTTCCAGTTGCGTGCGGAATTACTCGTAGTAAGAACAAAATTGAAACAGCTCTTGGTTTCATGTTCAGCTCACCAACTTTAAACTTCTTAGTTGTGTCAATGGTATTTGCATCACTTCCTTTAGTATTTGGAATTATTCATTACAGTCTTATTGCTGTAGTGTTACTAGGAATAGTGCCATTATTAGCTTGGCTTTATCGTAAGCAATCTCCTTATATTGAAGAAGCAGGAACATGTGCAGTTAACCTTAGGGATTCATTTTGTAAAGAAACAATATTAGAAAGTTTAATCAGTGTATTAAAAACATATGGCAAGAATCTAATGTCTCTTTTTAAGTTTGCAGTACCAATGATGTTAGTAGCTGCTATTATAAGTTCTGTTGCAGTTGAACTTATTCCTTTTCAGTCTATCTTTGGTCATGTTAGTTTTATTGGGCTGTTTATAACAGCACTGGTAACAGTATTACTCCCTGTTCCAATTGCACTTGAAGTAATCGTGGCTCATCATTTGTTTATTACTCATGTACCAGCCCCTTATGTAATGCTTTTTCTTTTTACATTAGGAACCTACAGCATGCTACCGATGATTTACCTTTGGAAAGAAGTATCTAAGAAACTAGCACTTGGCTTATATGTCATTTTTGTTGTACTTGGAATTATTGGAGCCAATTTAATTCAGTTATTGATGTAACAGTTCTTATATATTTTGTACACAGCACATAAAATGGCCAGGTTAATTTATCACATGCTTAAAAATAGTGAAGAATATGTACAAGTACAGATCGAGTTATTTGCAGATCTTACGCAGTTGACATAGCAAGACGATTTCTTACTGAACCTCTAACGATATCCCATTTCTGTTGATACCATGTAATACCATCTTCAGACCTCCTTAACTCAAGTCTGATAAAAGCCATAAATGCACAAAAGATGTGCATTCTTCACATTCAGAATTTATTTTGAATGGTCCCCATTTGCCTGCCCACTTGTATAATTCTATTTCAATCACAATGGCTCCCGCTGGTTGACGCTCTTAGAACCTCAACAGTAGATTTTAAGAAGTTAAAAGTAAATGAGTTTTTGGAAATGGTTGCTTAAATATAAAGCTGTATTTTCAGTTTTATAAGCAGAATAAGCTAACATTACATATTATGTAAGGTTTATGCGTTTATAGCTTACCTGTAATTGTGTATAATACTTACATATTATGTAAGGTTTATACACTATGTGGACTAATAAGAAAACAGAGAAAAAACTTCTTGAAATTGCCGGGAAGCAGGGCGGATATTTTACATCTGGGCAAGCACTTAAAGCCGGGTATAGCTATAGACTACAAAATTACCACAAAGAACAGAAGCACTGGGCTGAAATAGAAAGAGGACTTTTTAGAATAGCTAACTTTACTCCTTCTCAGTTTGATGACCTAATAAGATGGTCGCTCTGGAGCAGAGACAAAAAAGGTAACCCACAGGCTGTAATTTCACATGAAAGTGCACTCGTCGTACATGAGCTGGGTGATGTAATGCCAGCCAAAGTACATCTTACTGTTCCAACAAAGTTTAGAAAAGAAATCCCTGATGGAGTTATTTATCATAAAGGAAATGTAAAACCTGAAGAAGTAGAAGTTAGAGATGATTTTTCTGTAACTACACCAATTAAAACTATAACTGATGTTGCTAAAGATATAGAACTGGAACAGCTTGAACAAATTATAAGAGACGGACTTGATAAAGGACTAATAAGACCTGTACAACTACAAAAAATACATATGATTATGAAAATAAGAAGTAAAATATCTACAGCACTTAAAAACATTAAAAAGAATCCATTTTAATTTATGGTAAAAGAACAAAATAAAAAATATGAAAGTGCTTATGCTTTTAGACGTGCACTTGAAGATAGACTTAATAATCTTTCCAAGAAAGAAGGTATTGCACTTGATAGGCTAAGAAAAAAAATAGCTTTTGATAGACTACTCGCAAGGCTTTTTAAAAACAAACAAAACAAATGGCTACTAAAAGGTGGCTATGCTCTTGAACTTTATTTGCGTGATATTGCAAGAACCACTAAAGATATAGACCTTTCAATCCCGGAAAAGAAAAAGATAAACAAAGAAAAAATCAGAGAGTTGCTTCAGGAAGAAGCTGAGAAAGATATAAAAGATTATTTTCAATTTTTAATCGGTGCTTCATATCAAGACCTTCACCAGCCAGTTTATGGCGGCTGGCGATATCCAGTGGAAGCAAAACTTGATAATAGGACTTTTACTAAGTTTCATCTTGATGTAGGAATTGGGGATGAAATAATTTCAAAACCAATCTGGCAAAAAGGACATAACCTTTTGAACTTTGCTGGTATATTACCTGCAAAGGTAGCTGTAATTCCAAGAGAACAACAGTTTGCAGAAAAAATACATTCTTATACTTTTCCAAAAGATAAAAGAAATAATTCCAGGGTTAAAGATTTGCTTGACCTGGTTTTACTTATACAGCATTGCAAACTCAGAAAAGCAATCCTGAAACAGTCTATAGAGAAAACATTTCAGAACCGTGGAACGCATCATTTGCCAGAGAAATTAGAATCACCACCTGCTGACTGGGGAAAAGTTTATGAAAAGTTAGCTGATGAATGTAAATCCTCAAAAGGAAATACTGATGAGGCTTTTAGGTATTTGGACAAATATTGGGAAAAACTTTATAAATTTTGGTAATATTCCAACCACCTTTTTTTCTTATCATCACCAGGTAGTTCATTTAAGACTTTAATTAATTCTTCCTTTAATTCAGGATATTTAGCTGCAATAGATATGGCCTCAGACATTTCATGTTCTTCAAGGTCTATCAATATATCAAGGGCTTTAAGTCTAGATTCTGGTACCGCCATAGATAGCTTAAATATTTCAAGCCCTTTGTCTCCTAACCGAAATATTAGTCCTGGTGCTTCAGCCCTAATAGAACTTATTGGATGTTGCAGAACTGCTTTATAGTCTTCAACAGTACTTATATTTATACTACCTTTAATATCAAATATTTCTTCCCCTCTATCGATTACTATGCTTTTATCTTTTCCTAAACAATTGTATCCATCAAGACCCAGGTCCCCATTTATAATTCCAAAATATTTTACATGTTCAAACCATGACATACCTGCTCTGTTACTTGCAGAAGCATCTGTAGGTATAAACTCATCCAGCACCCAACATCCTTGTAAACTTCCACAATAAAAATTAACATGGTCTTTAAATGGTTGATACGATAAGTAATGTGCACCCATAGCAATATCTTGCGATGCATATGCGGAATGCCTATATATTTTGACTGCAAACTCTTTACCTTTTATTTTAAGTTTATATACAAGACCTTGCATACCGCCTTTTATTTTTTCCATTGAAATATTTTCATCGTTTAGTTTGAAATCATAGTTATCTAAACATTTAGTTTCCCTGATATTTTTTACGATTTCATCTATCCTTTGAAACGTATCTTCTTTACTTAGACCACATTCTAAAAGTACGTTAGGTGGATTACCTATATGTTCAACATTCATTTCTTTGGCAAGCCTGGTAAAATCTCTAGCGTTTAATCTGTTTTTACTTGCAACAGCTTCTATAGAAGAGGATGGAAATGAAGAATTAGTAACTGTAGGTTCAACAAAAATGTATGGAAGATTTGCTTCGGTCTTGTTGGAATCTTCTGGTTGAGTTTGATTACCTTGGTCAGTAGAAGAAGTTTTCACAAAAAACTTATCAACAAACCATCCAACTCCAGCTAAAATAGCAGCTCCAACTCCAAGCATTTTCCCTCGACTATTGTCTTTAAAAAATCCATACACAGCAAGAAGTATCCCAAATATTCCAACCCCTCCTGCTGTAGCTTTTGCAGGGGTTAAAGCTTTAGGATTGGGCAAAGATGGCAGCTCATTTCTAGCTTTTAATTCTTCACGTTTTTTATTTATCATTTCTGGTGTAGTACTTTCACCGCTGGCCGCACTGTACCAGAAAGGAGTAAACCAACTTGAGATTGTATTTGACATTACTTTCATAAGAAATCCTAAAATATAATTTTAAATAAGCCTTTAACCCAATCTTAACTAATAGAGGTTAAGGCCACAAGACCTGAGGCTAATTTGCCTAAAAACAGCTAAATCACAGGTATTTAGGGCTTTTTGATGTCTTTAATCTTTAAAGTGATTTAATAGTTTACTGAAAAAAACATCTTAATTTGAGCTATAAAGCTCTTATTTATAACTCAACAATGGGTATAATATGAGTTATAAAAGTAGGATTTATAACTCATGAGCTGGAATTGGCAAAAAAAAGAGTGGCCCAAGTTTAAATACGACGAAAATATACTAAAGAAATATGAGTCTACTTTTCTTTATAATTCAGGAATTTTCCTGGGTACATTAAAGCACATAATTGGGGAAGAAAAGAAACTTGTAAGTGTAGAAATAATTTGTGAAGAAGCATTTAAAACATCTGCAATAGAAGGAGAAATTTTAAATCGAGATAGTCTACATTCTTCAATTCTTAGAAATTTTGGGCTTAAAGCTGATAACAGAAAAATCCCACCAGCAGAACAAGGGATAGCTAAAATGATGTTAGATCTTTATCAAAATTTTACTAAGCCTTTAAGTCATAAAGCTTTGTGTAATTGGAATTCTATGATAACCAATGATGGTAATTATAGAAGCAGTAAAGAACCTATGCAAGTAGTTTCTGGTTCTATTTATAATCCTAGAATTCATTTTGAAGCCCCTCCTTCTGACAGATTACATAAGGAAATGAATATTTTTATAGAGTGGTTTAATACCTCAAATCCTAAAGGTAAAGCTCCTTTACCACCCCTTATGCGAGCAGGAGTTGCACATCTATATTTTGTTTGCATACATCCATTTGAAGATGGAAATGGAAGAATTGCTAGGGCACTTGCTGAAAAATCATTATCACAATGTATTGGGCAGCCAAGTCTAATTAGCCTTTCCAAGATAATTGAAAAACAAAAGAAAAACTATTATTCTGCACTAGATGCTTCAAATAAGGATTTAGAAATAACAGGATGGTTAGAATATTTTTCAAAGACAATTTTAGAAGCACAAAATTATAGTCAGAACATGATTGAGTTTTTAGTTAAGAAGGCTAGGTTTTATGAAAAAAATAAGACTCTTCTAAACTCTAGACAGGAAAAAGTTATTGCTCGTATATTTCAAGAAGGACATGAAGGATTTAAAGGTGGACTGAGTGCTGAAAACTATTTATCTATCACAAGTACATCAAGAGCTACAGCAACTAGAGACTTGCAAGACTTAGTTGATAAAAAGATTTTAAATAAAAAAGGTCAACTTAAAAGTACTAGATATTATTTAGATCTTTAAAACAGAAAAGCAAAGTAACCATTTTGTATACAGTTCGTGTTTGGAAAAACTCCCCCTAGTTAAGGAAGTTCGAACTTGTATTATCGAGGAAAAACCTTATATTTTTAAGAAAGTAGCTTGATCGCACAGCGTCGGATTTTGTTAATCTAAAAATGCCAAATAAATAGTGAATAGACACCTGAGGCTCAGTTTTTATTTATTTCTCGTAATAAAAAGTCTAGATAATAGGTTAAGAGCTGGTTAATGAAAATAAAACATCTTGTCATACAAGCCATTTTCATAGGGAAAATTATAATATCTCTTTTTTATTTTCACTCCCCTTGAAAATAAAATCTTTTGGTAATTCCTGCCCTGGTTTTCTGTAAGAACTGTCTTTTTTTGCTTTCCCAATCTTTTCTAATAACCCATTTTCACACCATTCTTTTAACAACCTGGACATTTTTAAAGTATCAGAAACTCCGGTAATTTTTCTAGCAGATTCATTAGTTATTTGATAGTTTTTATCTAAGAACTTACTAACAGTATCCCAATACTCGATTTTTTTTATATTTAACAATATTAAAAGGACTGAATTGGGATTAATGCTTGGTGGGAAGAATAGCGGCTCATAAAGATTACTTTCTTTCATTACGGTAAACATACGATTTACACCCTCACCTATATCTAAGTTAGGAGCAGATTGAAATCTATTTAATGTTCTTAGAATTATTGGATTTCTGGCAAATCTTTCAGATCTAATATTTGAAACTGTAATATGACCTGGATATGTGCCTGGACTTTCTACTTCAACTCTATCATCAAAAAATCTAACTTGAATATCATTTTGAATAGAATAATTTCTATGAATAACAGCATTAGTTATAGCTTCTTGAAATGCCCACTCTGGAACTAACAATGTAGGGTTAAATGATGCTCCAGAAAGTTTTGGAGGAGAGGTTTTAACAATATTTCTAAAATATTCTACTGCTTTCTCAATTTGTCTTATTAATGGCCCTTCAATTGTAAATGGTCGAGTAACAAAATTGGGATCTCCAGAATATGTTGGTTGGGTACCATAATAGTGAGAGACTTTTATTCCACATTTACTACTAAGTAGAACAGAAGGATTGTTACCGAATAACAATATTCCTCCTTTTGTCATTTCAAAACTATTTTGTGATTTAACTGCAAGTCCATTATCTTTTAAGAATTGCCAATAGTCATTTTCTTCGCTAGAAGTGTCTTTTCTATACTGATTTAGTAATTGTAAGTCTATATCGTCAAAAGAAGATATACCTGATTTTTCATCTTCAAATTTAATTGCTCCCTTTTCATATTTTAGTCTAATTATTTCTGATGAGCCAATTTTTACGTTTTGTCTTCCTTTTCTAACAAAGGTGTCTCCATTTTTTAAAGAGTGAACGTCATTGCTTTTACCAATTTTAATTACAAATATTTGATCGTTTTCCCCTTGAATATTTTTAATATCAATATAAGATTTAAAAATTATATTTAATGGTGGATAAATATCTTTTTCATAAAGTTTTAAAAACTCAGAAAGATTATCAGGATTTTCAGAAATCCCTATAAGTCTTTTTTCCCTAGGTGCTTTTTCCGGGTCCTCCAAACCAATTACGATAAGCCCACCTTCAGTATTTGCAAATGCTGTTAATGTCTCAAGCAACTTAGATGGTGATATGGCAGCTCTTTTACATTCAAATGTTTGCCATTCTTCTTGATCCAAGAGCAATTCTATAATTTCTTTATCTTCCATTTTTTCCACTCTATTTTATCAGCATTTTACTTGGTTTTAATTTAAAAAGTTAACAGACTTGGAACATATTTGTAAAACCCCAATTCTCATATTCATTTCATACTTTTTCTTTTAAGCTTCCTAGTAAACTTTTTGCTTTTTTCTAAAGCTAACTTTGCTTCTTTATTCCAAGATTTTAATTTCTTAGTGAACTTTTTAGCAGTTTTGATTAGTTCCTTCTCTTTGACTTTTTGCATATTAATAAGTTTACCCCACAGTGCTACTCACTATATCTGAGTTGGTTGCAAATATGTTACTATCACTCTATTATAATAAATGATAATGGAATTTTTAGAAGCGTATCAAAGAAAATTAGGCGAAATATATGAGCATGAAAAGCTCTTTTGCCTATCAGACTATAATGACAAAAGTGTTGAAATTGATGGTATGAATCCGTTACATTTTTTGTCAACTAAGACGGGTCATCTGAGGCAAAAGTTAAATAAAAACAATATTATAGACATACTCACTGATGAAATAATTGTTTCTACTTCTAGAAACATAAAGTTTGCACTGGGCAACGTATATTTATTTAAAGAGTTCGGTCTCAATGATTTTTCACGTGAAAAAATAGAAGATGTAACAGGAGAATATATCCCAAATTACGCAGAAAAATTTGGTGAGATGAGGTATATGCTCTATGTAAGTATTTGTTTTGAGAAGCTTTATAACTTTTGGGATAGAATTGGTGATTTATTGCATTTATGTTTTGAGCTGGATATTCCTGAAAATAAAGTTTACTTCCCAGTTGTAATTGATAAGCTTTCAAAAGTTACAAGTCAGTCTAATAATTTCCACATATTGAAAAATATCCTTTATATGGATTATAAGGGATATTTAAATTCGCACAGAAAAAAGATAGTTCATTATCATCAATTAGATACTTATTATAGGTATGAATGGCGGAGACACATGCAAGATCAAAAATATATGGATAAATTACAACAAGAAAAAGAATCATTTCCTGAAGATTTGAAAAGACAAATGCATCTAACTAAAGAAGGGGTTAAAGCTGCTGGAAATCTTATTGAAGAAATAAAAATAGCCCCAATTACTGAGGCTACTAAATAGAAACAGCGGGTTTGCTCGATATAATAAAATTGCTGCTTAATACTCTAATTTTCTTATCCATTTTTTAACCTTATATTCTTCCTTGCTCCTAATTGCTCCTAAAAAGTCTAGTATTAAAAGTTAGCTTCATAATGGGTTTTTACTGATTCACCTACTTGGTGTATTAATCCCATGTCTTGCATTTTTTTAAGGTCAATGTTTATTGTTTTTCTTGTGGCTCATAATTCTACCTACTAAAAACTACCTCTTAATCTGTTCTGCAATCCTTCTTGTAAGTTCTTTGTCAAGTAGATATTTCATTTGTTGTGCCCTCATATCAAAATACTTATTAAGTTGATCCTCCGTTAATTGATCGAGACATTCCTGATTACAAAGCGGATATCCCATTTTTACAATTTCAGCCAGTATACATATGGCAGTCTGATCTATTTCTTCTTTCGTAACGGGTGCAAGATTAACTTTTTCTAGGCAGCTTTTCTCATCAGGATAAGCCTTTAAAGTCTTAATTATTTCCGGTATTGAATTATAAGTATCTTCTTCTGAGCTTTCTGCATTGTTTTCAGCAAGTGCAGGAATAAACAAAAATGGAGTAACCAATATTAAAGTTAAAAATATTTTTTTGAGTTTCAT
>MFRN01000044.1 GCA_001784585.1 Candidatus Melainabacteria bacterium RIFCSPLOWO2_02_FULL_35_15
ACAATAATGGTCTCAGTTTGTGGATTGTATATCTTTGGATTGCGCGGATATTTTCCTCCTCCTATTATGTGACCGGAAGAAGGATCATACAGTGAACCGATTACATGTCCTTTCTGTAAATCAAATTTATGTACTTCCCCTTTTTGAGCTTTAATTAATTCAATTATATTATTGCCACAGACTGATAAATCCTCAGGCCCTTCATATTTTACAGACTTCTGTTTGGTCTGGATTTTTGCAGTATCAATATCAAAAATATCTCCTCCACTTGGAAGGATTTGGATATTTTCTTCACCTTGTACTCTGAAAAGTTTGTAATTAGAATCATCAGTTTTGCGGAAAATGTATTCATTATTTAAAGTAATTAATCTCATTTCTTCACCTGCCTGAAGATTGAAATAAATTAATTCCCCCGGCTCCTGAAAAGAATAGCTTTGTAATGAATTTTTTTGCGTTTTTGCCGGATGCAGTATTTTATTAATTGTTTTTAGTCTAAATTCAAATTTAAAAAGATTCGTATTTGATTTTTTTTCTTTTTCAACTGTTAGTTTACATATTTGTTTTTCTACAAACTTCTTATATTTGACTAATTCCGGATAATCTTCCGACTTTTTATCCCGCTTAAATAGTGAATTAAATATCCAGACAAAAAAACCCACCCTCTTCTTTTCAACTGTTTGATTACTGTCCCGAGGTTTTGGTGCTGGCGTGTTTTGTGAATCGGTTATAGTATTTGCTGGTGTAAATATCGCACTATCAGTATCCTGAAAACTACTGATGCAATTAAAGGTACTTTTTAAAGCACTTAGTGGCGTGACTTTTGAGATCATATTTTCTACTTAAACTAAATAATACTATATTGTAATTCTGGGATCAATCTTTCTATACAAGAAATCAATAACTACATTTAATGTAGTCAAAATAAATGAAAAGATAATGGCGGTTCCTGTAATTAAAAAATAATCCCTGTTTGTAAAAGCAGTTATAAAATATCTTCCCATTCCTGGAATAGAAAAAATATATTCTATCACAAATGAGCCTGTAATTAAAATGGCTATTATGGGCCCAAGGACAGTAATTAAAGAGATTAAACAGTTTTTAAATGCATGCTTAAAAATAATTTGCCATTTTGGAAGTCCTTTGCCAAGAGCTGTTTTAACATATTCTTCTGAAAGCTGCTCAAGCATCTGCGCTCTGACTATTCGTGCTATATATGCTGCCGGTAAAAATGAAAGTGTAATTACCGGAAGAATTAAGTGTAAAGGACTTTCATATAATGCCACAGGAAGAATTTTTAATTTCAATCCAAAAATGTTTATTAACAAGGCTCCGATTAAAAAATTTGGTATTGAAATTCCGATTGTTATGAGAGTAATTAAAAGTGAGCCTGTTAATTTTTTGCTGTAAACTGCAGATGAAATTCCAAAGATTAATCCTACAGGGATTGAAATAAAGAGAGCTAATATCCCAAGTGTTAATGAAATCGGCAATGCTGAAAATAAAATTTCACTTACAGAGCGGTTTACATATTTTAATGATGGACCCAAATCACCGTGAGCCAGTCCTTTTATATAAAGAAAATATTGAGCATAAACAGATTCATTTAAGTGATATTTTTTTTCCAGGTTTGCAATTATTTCAGGTGGAAGTGATTTATTTCCGGTAAAAGGGTTTCCGGGAATTAAATGAAGCAAAATAAATGTAATTGATGCTACTAAAAAAGTAGTTAAAAAGATTTTTGCAATACCAAACAGTAAGGGTTTCATGGGCTTAATTATTACGCACTCATTCCGATAATGTACTTCTGCCAGTTTGGGAAGTATGATGCTGCCAGCCTGGTTACTTCAAAATACAAATGTCCCAGTGGCACCCTCGGGTGTCTTAAAAGGTGCATGTTAGATTCCTTTGGTGTTCGATTTCCTTTTTTTACATTACATTTCTGGCATGATGCAACTACATTTTCCCAGCTGTCAGTTCCACCGCGGCTTTTTGGAATAACATGATCGATTGTTAAGTCGTTGGTTTTAACACCGCAATACTGACATGAAAAATGATCCCTGTATATTAAATTTTTTCTTGTAAGCGGGATTTCTTTGTATGGAATTTTTATGTATTTTCTTAAGCGTATGACTGTAGGAATATTAAAGTTTGCATAAATTACTTTTCCATTGTGTTCTACCTGTTCAGCTTTTCCCTTAAACACTAAAATAACAGCTCTTTTCCAATTACATATATTTAATGGTTCATAAGAGGCATTTAAAACTAATACTTTTTTAGACTCGCTCATTTTTTATGGTATAGAAGGTTTTACTGTATTATACCAACCCTAAGAATTAACCTAACATACTGAGCGGGTGGTGCTAGTTATTAGTATTGAAAGTCCGGAGAAATATCCAATATTTTACAGCGAGACGGAAGAATTCCATTGAATACGCTCTACTATATCCCACAATCTTTTCTGAATAGCGCTTTGCGGCATTCTTTCAGAGCGATCACCTGTAGCAACAAGAATTTTTCCAAACCCGTGCTTATTTGGATCAAAGTTTCTGTCAGTTTTATATCCTGCCCTCTCCAGATTGCTATCTGAATACGCACCTTTACATTGATAATTGCAGAGAAACTCCGGAGTTAAAAGCTCTATTCTAACAGGCCTGTTTCCTCCCAAATGAACAATAGTAGTTCCTATAACAGGATTAATTCCTTTCCACCATTCATAGCTTCCAAGCCCGGCCAAAGAACCACTGATAAAGCCAACCTTATTGCTTGTCATCATGTGCTGAAAATGATGCCAGTGTCCGGCACCTACTAAGTTAATATTTTTCATAAGAGGTCCAGCAGAAGAGCTAAGCATTTGTACAAACTGGTTTATCGGTAATCCGCTTCCTCCATCTAACATATAATGCTGCGCTAAAACTTTATGTTCAGCTAACTCTGCAATAGCTGTATTAGACTTAAAGTAACTTGTTCCGGCCCTCATGATGTCATAAGCATGAAGAGCAGTCGGAAAGCTCTTTTTAGAAGCTTCACTAAACAATGCTTTTAAGAACATGGAGTGAGTTGTTCCAAAAAATTTACGCCCGGAATTCCATTCATGATTTCCTGCAGTAATATGTACTCCCTGCAGGTTACTCCTGACTTCATCCGGCATTTTGTCTAAAATTTCCCGTACCATGGTGTATACAAACACTTCCTGATCATCTATATTAACCAGTCCCATATGTGCATTTTGATTAGGCATTTCAGGATAGTTTCTTCCTTCAATTATGTCGCCATTTGTAAACAGCATGCCTTTTTGCTTTGTTAAAACTGAATGTAAAGCATAGTCCAGAGCTTTAACAGCAAGGTCTGGTCTCGCTGTTGTGGATCCTGTTTGCCAGTCGGAAAAAAATATTGCAGCATGCGGTTCTTCGGTTTTTGCTGCAATGTTCATTAAAGCATCATTCATAAGATGAATAGATATACGCCCGTCATCATGAAATTCTACTTCTTGTATACCGGCAATATTTAGCTCACCTCTGGTCTTAGCCATGCGTTCTGCTTTATCGCTTGGCACTCTGGCAAAAGAGCTGGAGTCAAAATTATATGTAGTCATGCCAGGAGTAGACATAATAAGTGTTTTTCCATGCATTACACTTACTGATCGCTGCTGATTTTCAACAATTAAAGCATCCGGGACTTCTTTTCCGGATGCTTCCATTTGAGACAATACTCGTGATGGAACTTTTGTAGGATTGCTTGTCATGCTGGTGGCAGTTTGCTTAAACTCATGTCGTCCGGCTAAATTAGTTATTTTTCCTTCAGTTTCAAGCTCTAAATTATAGTCATCAGTCACTATTAGTTTGTCCTGGGTTCTTCCTTTATAAGGAATATTTCCGACTTCCAGAACTTTTTTTTGCAGGGGAGTTAACTGCTCCCCTTTCTCAAGCTTTTTATGTGCATCCAATAGCAGAAGATATTCTTCAATCCCTTCTTCCTCTCCCTTTCTTCTGACCTCTTCTTTTGTAAGAAGATTGCGACCTGAGCGCAGCATATACTCAAATACTACATCCCATTGAAATTCATAGTTCTTCTGCCAAAGGTTAGATTGCTTTACTCTGTCAAATGCTGCAAAACTTGTAGGCCGATCTGAGTCTCTCTCTCTCGCCACACCCTCTAAAAGCTTTACTGCATCATAAGTGTAATCTTCAATAATTTTCTGGTCATTGTCAGATTTATTATAGACAACAGTCATTCCCATTTTTTGTAATCTCTCTATAAATCCTTTAGCTTTGCTAAACTGCTCATTAACACTCATTGTCTTTGTTCTACGGTTATTCTTTTCTCTATGTTGATAGCCTCCATATATAAGGCCTGAAACTACTACTACATCTGGTCTTTCCTTTGGCAAGAGCGATTCCAGATGTGAAAGAGCCTTCTCTGCAAAATTTAAATCTGCATCTTTATGTCCATAAAGTAATTCCGTCAGATGCATTACTCTTGCACTTTTTCCGTCTATATTTACATGCAGCTTGTCAACTGTACGTTGTTTATTAAATTTTTCATGTGCATTATCTGTCTCTTTTAATCCTTTAATATGTTCCGTAGTTATGATAGAGCGAAGGGTTGGGGGTTTTTCTGCTGTTGTTTTTTTAGTTACTGAGTTGACTGGTGCCTGTACCTTCATAGTCATATTTTCTTCTCCCTCAACTATTGTTTTAGTTAGCTGATTAATCCAGACAGTAACTAACAAACAGGATATTTGTAACCTGTTTGTTAACCATAATTCTTCTGCAATATGTTTACCTTGTTATCTACTATAACTTAAATATGTAAATAGAAAGGAAAGAATACTGTAAGAAGAGTGAGGTTCTTTGTTAAATCTTTGTATGGAAATTTTTTCATTATTTTTTCTTTTGTCAATGTATCTTTTTGAAAAAAAAGAAAAAAATTCATTTAAATAAATTTTGCTTCTGCTTTTTTATGCTGCATGTAATTTTTTTACTCTGCTTTTGTATGCCCGTTGTATTGAATTGAAGAAAAATAATTTTCAACAAATATTTTTCCTATAACAAACTTTGTATTTTGTAATGAAAAAATATTTACAACTTATGTAGTTTGTGTGAAGATCAGATCAACAAGGTTACTAAACAACTAATACCAAAGCTGTTTCTACAGGGCAGATTAGGGTTTTATTGCCTCTGAAGGCGGCATTGGGGAGTATTTATGCCTGCTATTGCCAGAGTTGAAGATTCTTTAGAGCAAAATGCTGTCACTAAAAGTCAGATACTAAATAAATGCCTGGACTTTAGGAATTGGGAGTTAGAAAAATATTCGACTTTAAACAAAGAGATTTTAAGAACAAAGGGCATACCAGACTATAAAGATTTAAGTGGATTTAAAACAGATGGTATTGAAGTTATAAAGCATACAAAAATTCCTGAAAATACACTTAAGCTTCAAAGATATGGACGTATGGGTGCTACAGGCGGTGCAGTTGTCTTAAATTTAGCTTCAGCTCTGGGTTTATTTTATTACGGAGCAAAATTGTTTTTTAATTCC
Organism: Candidatus Melainabacteria bacterium RIFCSPLOWO2_02_FULL_35_15; assembly: GCA_001784585.1. Lineage (GTDB taxonomy): Bacteria > Cyanobacteriota > Vampirovibrionia > 2-02-FULL-35-15 > 2-02-FULL-35-15 > 2-02-FULL-35-15. Next base: position 5,539 of record MFRN01000044.1, read on the forward strand.
ATACTTAACCGCGATGTAGATGAATCTTATAATAGCCTTGGAAATGCCTATTCAGCATCAGCAGTTGCCGGAACTCTCACTGGTGCTGCTCATGAAAGCCCGGAGTGGGCTATTGGAAATATTGGAATGGGATTTTTTAGCAGAAAGCTAAATAATCTTTGGGGGCTGGCATGTTTTTCAATTTCAGAGGGACTTGCTTCAATCGGAATGGGTAAGGTTCGATACAGGGATAAGCGTAATGTTTATGCTGTACGAAATTCGATTTTCAACAATCCTGCACTTTCACAACTAAGATTTCTGATGCCAATTGAGCAGGCAATTCTTACATTTGTAAAAAAAATCTTTTCTCCAAAAAACTGGAAGCGGTTTAAAGATGAAGAGCCATATTCAGTGTTTCAGACAGCTGGCGGCGGATTAATTGCAGGCGGGGGGCTCTTAGGAATTGGTAGCTTATTTAAAGAAAAATTGTCTGAAGCAATGCAGTCATTTTTTTATTTGCCATATAGTTTATTTTCTTCATTGAATCTGCTTGCATTTTATAGAGACGGAGAAGTCCAGCTTAACAGATTAAAAAAATTTGCAAAAAGACCCGGAGAATCTTATTCCATGCGTACTGAAGGATACTTTAAGAAACTTTCTACACCATTTCTGGCTTTAAATAATTTTTTGCTTGCACTTAAAGGAATAGGAATAGATAGTGAAGGCGGACTCCTTTATAACTTAGCAATGTCTGCTCGCTCATGGGGCGCAGGACTTGCATTTTTGGCTTTTAAATCCCAGTCCCTTCTGAAATTTTTTAAACCTGATCTGTTTGGTCCAAAATATAAAGAAAAAATAGAACTAAATTTAAATGTGCAAAAAGAAGCAGAAGTGGTTTTTAGACACCTTGAAAATCTGGAAAAAAACAGACCCAGTCCTCATCAGAGGGATAAATTTGATAACATCATTGATAGCGATGAACAAAAAGATATTCTTCGCAAACTGATTGATACACCCACTTATCAATCCGGAATGTATAAAACCCAGATTGGTTTACCTACACCTTTAAATCCCCCGACAAACGGAAGACCATACCTGGAAAGATTTACTCATGGTAAAAGGGTATGCGGGATTGATATTTTGGTTTACAATGCTCTTTTGAAAAATACAGTTGATGAAAATCTCAGAAGTCTTTTACTTGAAAATAAAGAAGCCTTTAAGATTGCCGGACTGCTTCACGACGTTGGACACATAGTCAGAAGTCATTTAGCTGAAAAGGCTGTAAAAGGGCATGATAACGATGAGTATACCCTGGATATTTTAGAAGGTACTAAAGAAAGCGTTCCTAAGGACATACACGATACAGTCTGTTCTCACTACGGAAAAGAAAAAGGTGAAAAAATTCTAAAGCAGGTACGGGATATTATTGGCATACATAGCCCACTCTATAAAGCATACAAAATTTGTGATTATGTAGAATATCTAAGATGCGGGGATTTTACCTGCATAGATGGATTTCCTAAATGGACTACTGATGATATTAAAGAATATGCTGATATGCTGAGATTATACAAAGGCAAAGACGGCAAAATAAAAACATGTTTTACAGAAGAAGGTGCAATACTGACTTTTATAATACTTTTTGACAGAAAAGTATTTAATGATTCTTTTAATTATTTCCCGATTGCATGTGCAGATGAGCAACCGTATCTTTTAGGCTTGGATGCTGCAGATGTTTCAGAAAAAGAGATTAAGAGTATGAAGAGGGAAAAAGAAGTGGATGATGCTGCACGAAGAGGACTTAAAAAGTTAAAATATTCTAATTTTCAGTTTAAACAAAGACATACAACCGGTGGAGAAGATGCTTACTGTGGTTACTCACGGGTTGATCCTGATAAAAAAATACTGGTGTATATGGGTGAAAATAAAGAACCGATGGAATTCCTGGAGTACATGGAAAAATTTGTAAAACCAAAAGATAAAGAATTGTATCAGGAGTTAGAGCCCCGTATATATGGACTAACTACCCCAAAAGAAATTCAATTAATTATAAATGTTTCAAGCAATGCTTAAAAAAAAGGGGGGGGGGATTAGAACGTAACCAGTCCTTCACGCATAGCTTTAACAGCTGCCTGAGTTCTGTCATCAACGCTTAACTTATTTAAAATACTTCTAACATGAGTTTTTACAGTTGCTAAGGTTACAAAAAGTTTTTCACCAATTTCCTGATTACTTTTACCGTCGACAATCAGCTTTAATACTTCAAGCTCACGATCTGACAAAGGAACTATGGGTATTTGAGATGTGGATTGTGTTGTCTTTTTTTCATCCACTGCAGTAAGTCCTTTAGCAAAGTCAGATTGTTTAATTTGACTAATTTCTTTCCCATAAAAGTTTCTTAAAACTTTTTCTGCTACATGGCTGCTTAGCCATGCATTACCTTCATAGACTGACTGGATTGCTGTATAAAGCTGTTCAGGAGCAGTATCTTTTAAACAGTAGCCATCTGCACCACTTGCCAGGCTGGCTATTATTTCACGCTCAGACTCATGGCTTGTAAGCATTATTACTTTTATGTTTGGATTAGCTTCTTTTATTTTTTTTGTAGCTTCAATACCATCCAGTTCAATTAAACCTATATCCATTATTATCAGGTCAGGTTTTTTAGTATTTGCAAGCTCAATAGCTTCTTTTCCACTTGCTGTCTCAGCAATAATTTCAAGGTTTGGATACTTTTCAAGTGAAACTTTAAGACCAATTCTTGCCAGTACGTGGTCTTCCACTAACATTAGCCTGGTTTTTTTTGATTCATCTTCTGCCATTTATTTCAACCTTACACAGATTTTCAATCCAAAACATCACTCCCAGGGCTTAGATTAGAGCAATATTTACCTTATCTCAGGTATTTTAAAGCTTATAGTTGCTCCTTTCCCAAGTATACTTTCTGCCCAGATCTTACCTCCATGAGCTTCTACAATTTGCCTGCTTAAATATAATCCAAGACCAGTACCACCGGAATTTAAGTTAGATCTTTTAGATTGCCAGAATCTTTCAAAAAGATTTGGCAGATCTTCTCCGGATATTCCAATGCCTGTATCTTTAACACTAATTATTACGTTGCCGTCTTCATCTTTAACTGCCTGAAGCTCTATGCTTCCACCATCCGAAGTATATTTAATTGCATTTGTAAGCAGATTTACTACAACTCTCTCAATTTCAAATGGATCACACATAAACTGAAAATTTGTCTTTGTGACCTTTAGATTAATTTTTTTATCCTGCAGAAATAATTTCACTTCATCCTGTGCCCCATTTAAAAGTTTAGAGACCTCAATTTGTTCCAGAAGAAGTTTGTATGACTGTGATTCATATTTAAAAACAGACAGCAGGTTATTTACCAGTCTTAAAGTGTGTGCATTACTTTGTGTTAGCAGGTTTATAATTTGTTTTTGATCTTCAGTTAATTTGCCGAAATAATCCTCTTGCAAATGCCTGTAACTTGTCTCAGTAGCAATTAATGGGGTTTTCAAATCGTGTGTCATTGTACTGACTAAATCTTCTAATTGCCTGGCTCGCCTTTTTGCTCCTTCTTCCTGTGCCTTTCGCTCACTAATGTCCCGAATTACACTGATTACAAATGTGCCATTTTCTGTTTCAATGGGCGCTATTGTTATATCTACTGAAAATTCAACACCGTTTTTTTTCCTTCCATAAAGATCTATTCCACTTCCCATTGGTCTTCTTACCGGATGTTTAAAATAATTAGTTCTATGGTCTACGTGTTTACTTTTAAAACGATGAGGCAGTAATACTTCAACAACCTGTCCTGTTAATTCATAAGAGCTATACCCGAAGGTACTTATAGTTTGGGAATTTATATACCTAATCTTTCCTTCATTATCAACAATTACAATTGCATCGGGAATTATTTCAATGAGCTTAAGAAGGTTAGCTTGTGTGGTTTTAGTGTCTTTTAAGTCAAGCATTTTGCACCTGTTCAATAAAACTCAGCATACTTTAATATAACACCAGTCAGGTTTTGTTAAACAAGTCGGACAAAATCCTTCTTTATATAATTATTGCTTCCGGGGTTTTGCCTTAACCTTGAAAACATTTGAAGCTTGCCCGGTTGTGTTTACAACTTGAACAGTATGTACTCCGGTATTACTAAAAGTAATTGTTACATCAATATTTTTTGGATTAACAAAAGTTGCCTGGATGTTTTCACTACTGCCATCAATTTTTACAGTGCTGTCATTTGCAAAATTATTACCTACAATCATAATTTTTACTTCTTGCCCAACAGGAACAGTTACTGGTTTAACACGTGTAATTTTAGGTACCAGGGACTGCACTACCTTAAATAGCTCAGGAAATTTTTGTCTGAGATCATTTGTTATTTTGAAACCGTTTGTATCAAATACCATTCCAAAATTGTTAACAGGACCGCCACCATTGGAATTTACATGACAGACACTGCACATATTTTTCATCTCCGGCCTGGCAAATTTATCTTTGTTGAATATATTCATATACTGCGGGGAAGCGTTTACTCTTAATGGAATAATAAACAAGATAAGCAGAAATATAAAAGCTTTACTTTTCATTTTTACCTTTTTATCCTTTCTATAATCCTGAAACATAATTAACCAGAGCTTTTATTTGCTTATCGTTAACAGGAACCTTATACCTGGTGCTTACAAACCTGATAATTTTTTCTATTTGTTCGGATGACTTTTTCTTTCCAATGCCTTTTAGAGAAGGAATTAGTCTGTCTCCATCATTATTTATTTCTTTTGCTTCACTATCCCATCTGCCGGCAGAACCTCCACCCGGATGACAGGTACTGCATGAACCTAAAGGACCTTTTACTTTATAAAAAATGTCTTTGCCAGTTAAGTCAGTCTGTGCAAAGCATATATTTGCAAAGATAAAAGAAAAAATTAAAACAAACAACACAAATATCAACTTTTGTAACTTCATACACATAATAATAAACCAACTATTCAACTGGAGCAAATAAGAGATGTTGCTCGGAACCACCCTTAGGCAGCTTATATATGATGTAAGCATGCTCTGTAGCTACATGACATGCATTACAACTGTTTTGTGCAGATTTAAAAGCTCGATTAAAAGCAACAACATTTTTTGCATTAATTGCTTCCTGCAGAGATCCACTAGCAGGATTTGTTTTATCTCCTAAAGAGTTAGCTAAGAAAGCATCAAACAATTCTTTTCTTTTAGGTCTTGTTACACGATTAAACTGCATATTTTTGCGAGCATAATCTAACTGATAATCTGCAAGCTTCCAGTTACCACTTCTTACTGCATAAAATATAGCAGTAAATCTGCTTGCGAGCTCTCTCATAAATATTGCTGAACCTGGCTGAATATCTGCCAGAGCTTTGATTTTGTCTTCCTCAGTAGTGTAAGCATCAATCCAGGTTTGTGTAGGTACATAAGGATTAATTATGCCTGTTGTTAGAGACGGTACAGATATCTCTTCTGCAAGTAATGGTACCCAGTAGCTTAAAGCCGAAAAACTTATTGAAGTTAATGTAATAAAGAAAACGATTTTTAAGCTTTTCATTATCTAACACCTCTTTTACTAATAAAATATGGAGTTTGCTAATTAATTGACCTTGAGCCTCTAATCATTTTTCACTTACAGATATAATGCTACTCCTCAGTTATGGAAATAAAATCCTTCTTGAGGCTAATCGAAAGGATGATTTTACTTTTTTATAACCTGCGGCTATTACTAAATATTTCAGCCTTAGGAGTAAGCCAATTTTACTTATTTAAAGGTATGTATTAAGTAAAGGGGTGTGTAAAAATGTACAATAAATTTAAAAAATTATTTCATCCAAATTTATTAGGAGTATATTTTATTATTGCACTTGCAGTGCTTGCTTTTGCACTTTTAACCTCTTTCCCATACATTAACGGTTATGCTTTGCAAAATAAAAGTATTTACAAAAAAATCAATAAAACCTTACTGGAAGAGCATTTAACTACTAAATTACTGCCGGCATTCAGATTTCATAAATACTATGTAGAACTTAATGAAAAAACAGACATTGATCTCATTATTAAACCAGGTACTAAGAACATAAAAGTAGAAGTTATTGGTGCAGAGGGAATTGGTTTTACAATTGACAGCAATCTATTAATTCAAAATGGATTAAGAATAATTAAACCAAAAAGACCAAGAAATAACATTAGTAAAAGAGAAGTTCTTATTGAGTCCATGGTATCTAGAAGGAAAGCAGTTTTTGATCTAAGAAGAATAGAAAACAAAGCTCAAACAATTAACGCAATAGATTACAAAATTTACAAAATCCCTGTAGAAGCAGTTTTGCCTGGTTCTTACACAGTCAAAGCTACCGTTAATGATAAGGAGACTTGCACTACAAATATTCTTACTAAGCCTGAATTTAGAGCAGATTTTATTAATCCAAACGCTATTGAATGTGATAGTGAAAAGATAATTTCAGTTTCGGGCAAAGGTTTAAACACCCTGACACAAATAAAAATAGAAGGAACGGACATTGAAGTAAAAAATACAGATATCTCTGAAGAAAAT
>MFRN01000045.1 GCA_001784585.1 Candidatus Melainabacteria bacterium RIFCSPLOWO2_02_FULL_35_15
AGGAGTAAATGTTGTCACCCCTATCCCAGTATGGTTTGCCCAGGATCATGAAAAAGCACTCTGGAAAGCACGGGGGTACAGACTATCACAAGGACTATTCGCTCCTATTTTTTCCTTTATGACAAGGCTATATTGTAAGATGCTGGACGTAAAAAGAGAAAGAGAAAAAGCTAAGCGTCTTTGATTTTTTTCCATGAGCCAGATACATTCCAGAAACAGTTAAACTCTTTTTTACGTTTTTAGTCTTGGAGACATATTTACTTTTACCCGGCTCAAATTCGTCAAAAGGATTTTTTTTAGTAGACCCTAATTAAAGTGGTTTCATAGTCGGAAATGCAATTACATCTCTTATACTGGCTGAGTTTGTAAGTATCATAATTAATCTGTCAATTCCAATGCCAAGCCCGCCTGTTGGTGGCAGTCCGTATTCAAGCGCAGTTATAAAATCTATATCGAGCGGGTGAGCTTCATGATCTCCGGCGGCTTTTTTCTTTGCCTGCTCTTCTAATCTTTTTCTTTGATCGAGAGGATCGGTTAATTCTGAAAAACTATTTGCCAGCTCCCAGCCATTTATATAAAGTTCAAATCTTTCTACAAGTCCGTTTTTACTTCTGTGCTTTTTAGCCAGTGGTGATACTTCAAGCGGAAAATCTGTTACAAATACCGGCTGGATTAATTTTGATTCTACCCGTTCTTCGAAGATCTCTATAATTATTTCACCAACAGAAGTGCAGTCTGAAACGTTGATACCAGTGTTTTTCAACAGTTGAGGCAATTCATGAATTGCCTTTACAGACTCTTCATGATTTATATATCGTGAAAGATCTAGTTTTGTGTATTCTTTAATCAGCTCAAGCATTGATACCCTGGTCCAGGGCTTTTCAAAGTCAATTATTTTTCCCCGGTATTCTGTCTGCAATTTGCCGTTAACTTTTAAACAAGTACTTTTAATTAAATCTTCAGTTAGATCCATCATGCCATTGTAGTCAGCATATGCTTCGTAAAGCTCTATAGAAGTAAACTCTGGATTGTGTTTAGTAGATATACCTTCATTTCTAAAAACTCTTCCAAGCTCATAAACTTTTTCAAATCCGCCTACTATAAGTCTTTTTAAATGCAATTCTGTAGCAATTCTAAGATAAAGATCCATTCCAAGCGCATTGTGATGGGTAACAAATGGTCTGGCTTCAGCACCACCGGCCTCCACCTGTAAAACAGGAGTGTCTATTTCAAGATAACCTTTACTGTCTAAATAGTTTCTTATTTCAGAAATAATCTGTGCACGTTTTTTAAAAGTTTCTTTTGTGGCAGGTGTAACAATTAAATCCAGATATCTCTGACGGTACCTGGTTTCAATATCGTGAATACCTAAGTGTCTTTTCTTTCCTTCGATAATTTCAGGGAGTGGAAGAAGAGATTTACAAAGCAACGTTACCTCATTTACTTTTATAGAGAGTTCTCCGCGCGGGGTTCTTCTTACAGTACCTGTTGCACCGATAAAATCACCTTTGTCTAAAAGCGGCAAAAGCTCAGTATTTTTTTTATCCAGTTTTTCCTTGTCACAATACAGCTGAATTTTCCCAGAGTCATCATAAAGATCAATAAACATCCAGTCATTTCTTTCATTATGAATTCTCCCTGAAACTGTAACCTTGTCATTTGTTTCCTGGCTGTTTTGAAGATCTTTGTATTTGGTTTGAAGTTCAATTGCTTTATGTGTGCGGGAGAATTTATAAGGATACGGATCTATTCCAAGACTTTTAATTTTTTCAAGTTTTTGAATGCGTTGTTCTCTTAGGCGGGGAGATGATTCGTGTTCAGGTAGGATTTGAGACATTATTTACGCAGAACAGGTGTTTTTAAATATTCTATAAATTGAGGAGCAAACCTGTTTACACTGCCTACCACTTCTTTAACTCTCTTTGTTATTTCAAATTGTGTTGAAAATGAATTAATGTACGTTCCTACACCAACTCCGTTTGCACCCAGGGAAATAGCCAGTGGTGCAGTAGTAGGAGTTATACCGCTTGCAGTAATAATGTTTACATCTGGCAGAACTTTTCTAAGTTCTATTGTGTTTGTCAAGGTTGATGCAGCTTTTAGGATATCCAGATAGCTTTGCTCTTTTCTCTCTGTATCAGGAATCTCTGGCGAAAAACCTTCTGTTTGAATAATGTCAGCACCAGCATTAATCAGATCTTTTCCAAGTTTAAGCTGGTTTCCAACTTCAAGTGTGGCAGGTATTGTACAGCATATAACTACATCTTTTGGAACTGACTTTCTGACAAACTGTAGAATCTCAAGAATTGCTGAAGGTGTAAACATTTTCCCTTCTTTGTAAAAGCTTTCATAGTTCCCGATTTCCAATACATCAGCTCCAAGTAACTGTGCTGCAATTAATTTAAGAGGATCAATGCTGGAAACAAAAACAGGTAACTCTACAGATGATCTTACAGCTTTAATAATTTCCGAATCATCACAAATATCCAGTGCAGAAGCTCCGCCTGATTCAGCAGCTAATGCAATACTTATAGTTTTTTGTTTGTCATAATTCCTGATTCCTGAAATTATTTTTATGAAATTTTTATTTTTCAGTGCAGTTAAAACTTTTTGTTTATTTGACATGGTTATTTACCTTTCATTTTTATAATACATAAGGTTATTTTACAACAACGCTTTCAAACTTAACCTCTATCTTATCGCCAACCTTTGCATTTGTTACTTTTGACACATTTCCCCTGTTAATAAACAATTCTAGATAACCGCTGCTGCCTTTAATGGCAAAAAGTTTATTTGGCTCTGCTTCAGAATAACTTGACACAAATCCTTTAAAATCCATAGTTTTAAATTTTCCACAAACTTTATCTGGAAGACTCGAATCAGGAATATTAGTAATTATGTTTCCAAAGCGATCTATATGCTTTACTATACCGATACAACCTTTTTCATTTTTGGAGAAATTACTTTGCGGCAATTTGACCAGTTCTTCTTTTTGTAGTATTTTCCCGAAATCTTTTGGTGTGGTACCTTTTGAAAGATGTGCAGCTACCGGAGCAAAAACATCCCGGGCATGAAATGTCTGGCTTATATCAGCTAACCAGTATTTTTTTTCTGTCAATTCAATCACATTTATAAGGTGCTCTTTTTCTAAAATACCTGTAAAAATACCATTGTCAGGACCGATAAAAAAGTAATTTTTTGTTTCAATTAATATTGGTTTTCTTAGACCACCTACTCCTGGATCTACTACACATAAATGTATTGTTCCATGAGGAAAATAATAGTAAGAACTTTCAAGTGTCCAGCTTGCCTGCCATATATCCTGAGGTGAAATACTGTGTGTAATATTTACAATTTTTGCATATGGAAAAATATTTAAAATCACACCTTTTAAAATTCCTGCATAGGGATCAGTGCCGCCAAAATCTGTCGTAAGAGTGATGATTTGCATTAGGTTACATTATAAAAGACATTGCATGCAACGTCTCTATGTGGTTAATAATAATTTATGCGCTATTTAATAATTATTTCGTTTGAATTTGTTGTTTCTATTGCCTGATTCATTAAATCATCGACTGCTATTTCAAGAGGGTTTAAATCCTGAATTTCGCCCAGTTCTATTTCCAGCTCCTGACCCGATGCAATCATAACTTCCTGTCCGTGTTTTTTTATTCCGTAAGCTAATCCTGTAAGCCCGCCTATTACTGCAGTAGAGGTTATACTCCAGCCACCGCTAAGTACAGCTCCTGTTGCAGCAGCACCAATTGCAGCAGTTTTTACTGCTTTACTTCCAGGTATAAAAGTAAGAGTTGCACCTTTTAATACACCAAGTCCAATACCTCTTGCAATCCCATCTTCTTCTCCTTTTAAGTTACGATTTTTATTTGTGTATTTTTTATTGGCTGCAAACTTTGCCCCGCTCAGTGGAATATATTTTCCTGAAGGTAAAACAATTTTGTCAAATGCAATATCAATTGAACCTTGCATACTTGCTCTTCCTGCATGTTTAATATCCATTACATGACCAATGACAATACTTCCAACAGGAATTAAATTAATATCATTTATATTTAAATCATTTAAAACAGTTGCACTAAATTCATCCCCGATTTGATTTTGCAGTGAGTCGATTTCCTTATTTACTGAAACTTTTAACTTTGTATATTTTGGAATAAGATCACTATAACTAGCACTTCCTTTTAAGGTAGTTTGCTCATCTGCTATCAAATTTTCTTCCGGGTTGTCATTTGATTTTGCAGGCAATACAATACTGCTTGTTATAAAAATGAGGCTTAAAAAAAAGTATAAAATTGATTTTGGCATAGACTCCCTGGTCCTTTAATTAGATAAGTAGTTTGTTAAAAAAATTGCCCCCTTTTGAATTGGCTACCTCCTTTATTGAACATAATTGCCTTTGTTATCTTCATACCCTAAAATAGATTGTTATAACAGCAGGCTTTAAGGGTTTTGAATCGGTGACTTTTTTATGAGAGAAACAATGAAAAAGAAAAAGTATAAAAATATTGTTGTCTTACTTTCCGGCGGGCTTGATTCTTCTACACTGGCATATCTCGCAGCAAAAAAGTCACCCCCTTACTTACAGAATAGGGTTTACTCATTAACTTTTGATTATGGACAGAGACATAAAAAGGAATTGGAGAGTGCTAAGAAGATAGCTAAAAACACCAGAGCTGTTGAACACAAAGTTGTTAAGTTTGATTTAACTTTATGGGGAGGCTCTTCCTTAACTGACAATAAAATAAAAATCCCGCTGAATAGAAAAATTTCTAAAAACAATCAAAGGAAATTGACACCAAAATCAATTCCTAACACCTATGTACCTGCAAGAAACACTATATTTCTTACCTTTGCCCTGGCTTATGCTGAAGCTATAAAAGCAGATGAAATATACATAGGTGTCAATTCAATTGATTACTCAGGCTATGTAGACTGCAGGCCGGCTTTTATAAATAAATTTCAGGAGCTAATCAGGGTAGCTACTGTAACAGGTGTGCAGGGTAAGTCAATAAAGATTAAAACCCCATTAATGAACATGACTAAGGCTGAAATTGTAAAGCTGGGTGAAAAGCTAGGTGTACCCTGGGGCAGTACATGGAGCTGTTATTTAGGGAAAAAGCTGGCCTGTGGAATTTGCGACAGCTGTCAGCTTAGGCTAAAGGGATTTGCTTTGGCCGGAGTAAAAGATCCCCTGAAATATAAAACAATCAATTAACAGGTAATGTAAAACGAAATGTGCTCCCTTTATTTAGCTCACTTATTACACTTATCTTTCCGTTTAAAGCAGTAATTATTTCTTTACAAATTGCTAACCCTAAACCGGATCCGGCTATGCCTTTAATATTTGGATTTGATGAACGGTAAAACCGGTCAAAGATTTTTGATTGCTCTTCTTTGCTAATCCCGATTCCCTTGTCTGATACTGAAATTGCAATTTCTTTTTTAAGCAATTCCAAAGAAACAGTAATCGTTCCTCCATTTGGTGAGTATTTTATTGCATTTAAAATTAAATTGTCCAGAACAAGATGTACTAATTTCTGATCAGTGTTTATAACAGGGTAATTATCTGAGATGTTATAGCAAAGCTTATGCCCTTTGTTTAAGATTGCAAATTCTTCAACTATAGTTTTAATTATTTCTCCCGGATCGCAGGGTTCAATTTTTGGTACCCATAAATCAATGGTATTTTTACTGATTTGTAAAAAGTCACTTAATAAAGATGAAAGCCTGCCTGCCGAATGTTGAATTTGTTCAACAATTTCTTTTATGGTTTCTTCAGAATGTTTTTTGCTTAAGAGTAAATTGCTAAATCCTAAAATGCTGGACAGCGGAGTCCTGAATTCATGACTTATATTGTTTATTAAATTTGTTCTTAATTGATCCTGCTCTCTTAAAGTCAGATTTTGATTTTTTAGTCTTTTTATTTCGTCATTATTATTGTAGAATTTTTTAATTTTAATAGTGGCTGTTTCAAATTTTTGAGTTAGTTTAGATAAAAATGTTTTTTCTTCGTTACTGAATTCTATGTTTTTTTCTTTTGAAGTCAGTACTAATATTACATTATCCTGTTCTGAAAATTTAAACTCAATACCAATCAGCGAGTAAATATTAAAATTATTAAGAAGCTCATCTTTGATATTTAAATATTCCCAGCAGTTTCGTTGTTCAAATATATTTTTTGTCTCGTCGGGCAATGAGTGAACCCTGTATTTAATCATTGGCTTTGCATTGGCTTCACAATACTCAAAGTAAACAGACATTTCAGCTAAATTAGCAATGGATTTCCATAACTGGACTCTGTTAATGCCACTGCTTTTAAAGCTTTTATAAATAATCTGAAGAGATTTTATTAAAAGTGCTTCAGGATCCGACGCATTATTTATAGCCTCAAGAAAACTAATATATATTTGTTCTTTGTTTAAAGTTTCCACAAATTATATTGTACAGTGCCTTTATTTTTTTGATACTGAACAGCTATCTTTTATGTACCACCTCCAGGGATATTCAGCAGCCTTGGATATTCCTACTCTGGCAGACTGAATGATTATGAAATGTCCTGGTGATTTATTGTCTGTAACAATTAGCATACTGTCTTCGTTACAGCAGTCTGTTGCATTGTGTTCTTTTGTAATCTTTAAATACTTACAAAGTTTTCCCGGTCCGCTTGCAATTCCGGGATCTTCATTTGGGATTTCAAGTGCTCTGATTAAAACAGCTCCGGGAATTTCTTTTTTTTCAGTTACAAAATTCAGACAATGATACATACCATAAATAAAATACACATAAGAAAATCCACCAGGCCCGAACATAACTTCATTTCGTGTAGTCTTACCTCTTGCAGCATGACAGGCAGGATCATCTTTTGTATAAGCTTCAACTTCTACAATTATTCCAGCTTTGTGTTTTTGTCTGCTTTGTCTTAATAAAATAGTTTTACCCAGCAGTTCCGGTGCTACTTTTAAGGTTGGTCTTTCAAAGAATGATCGCTTTAGGGGTTTCATGGTATTTGTTACAATATATCTTATGTTATCAAAACAACAAGTAGAACATGTAGCAAAATTAGCAAGATTAAGTTTAACTGAAGATGAAGTTGAGCTATATACAAAACAGCTTTCCAAAATCCTTGATTATATTGATCAGCTAAATGAAGTTAATACAAAAGGGATTGAACCAATGACCCAGCCAATTCCTACTGTTAATGTAATGAGGGAAGATATTGTAAAAAAACAGTTTGACAGAAGTGAAGTTCTAAGGAACGCTCCATATGAGGAGTATGGGTTTTTTAGAGTACCGAAGATAGGGGAATGAGGGGAAATGTAGAATGTAGAATGTAGAATGTAGGAATGTGGAATAAGAAATGACGAAGTATATTTTTGTAACTGGTGGTGTAGTAAGCTCCCTGGGAAAGGGAATTCTGGCAGCATCGCTTGGTTGTCTTTTAAGAGCAAGAAAATTTTCAGTTACCATTCAAAAGCTTGATCCATATTTAAATGTTGATCCCGGTACAATGTCTCCGTACCAGCATGGAGAGGTTTTTGTTACAGAAGACGGAGCTGAAACTGATCTTGATCTTGGTCACTATGAAAGATTTGTAGGTGTTGATTTAAGTCAGATAAATAATGTTACTGCGGGAAGCATTTACCAGTCTGTTATTAACCGTGAAAGAGCAGGAGATTACCTGGGTGGAACTGTTCAGATGGTTCCACATGTTTCAAATGAAATAAAAGAAAGAATACGAAGAGCAGCTACAAATTCCGGCGCTGATATTGTAATTGTAGAGGTTGGGGGAACAGTTGGTGACATAGAAGGTTTAATATTTTTAGAAGCTATTCGTCAGTTTAGAAATGATGTAGGAAAAGAAAATGTAGCAAATGTACATGTTACATTACTGCCAAATTTAAAAGCAACCAGCGAGCTTAAGACAAAGCCTACTCAGCACAGTGTTGAAATCTTAAGAGGAAAAGGTATTCAGCCTGATATTTTGGTTTGCAGGACTGAAAAATCAGTTCCAAAGTCTATAAAAGAAAAATTATCTCTATATACTGATGTGCAGATTGAATCAGTCATTGAATGTAAAGATCAAAAATCGATTTACGAGGTGCCGCTTGCTCTTGAAAAAGAAGGACTGGCAGAAAGGATTCTGGATAAACTTTGTCTGGTTAGTTCTCTGCCTGATTTAACAAGCTGGCAGGAGCTGGTAAACAAATTAAAAAAACCTGAAGGTGTTAATGGTAAGAAATTAGTAAAAATTGCAATTGTAGGAAAATATATTAAACTTTCAGATTCATATATTAGTGTAGTAGAAGCTGTTAATCATGCCAGTGCATATCTGGGGGTAGAAGTAGAAATAAAATGGATTTTATCTGATGATCTTGAAAATTCCGCAGATTTAAAAGGAGTTTTTAATGATATAGATGGAATTATTGTGCCTGGTGGTTTTGGGGATCGTGGTATTGAAGGAAAAGTTAATGCTATTCAGTTTGCCAGAGAAAATAAAATCCCATTTTTAGGACTTTGTCTTGGAATGCAGTGTGCAGTAATTGAATTTGCCAGAAATGTCTGTGGTTTAACAGGTGCAAACAGCACAGAGTTTGCCAGGGATACTTTATATCCTGTAATTGATTTAATGCCTGAGCAAGAAAGTGTTACCCAAAAAGGCGGAACTATGAGACTAGGCAGATATCCCTGTAATTTATTGCCAAGCACAAGAGCATTCGCAGTATATGGTGAAGAGTTAATTTATGAAAGACACAGGCACAGGTATGAGTTAAATAATTTTTACAGAGAAAAATTAAATCTTGGCGGAATGGTATTTTCCGGAGTTTCACCGGATAATTCTTTGGTAGAACTTATTGAATTAAAAAATCATCCCTGGTTTGTAGCCAGCCAGTTTCATCCTGAGTTTAAATCCAGGCCTGAGAAATCACATCCGTTGTTTATAGGTTTTGTAAAAACAATACTGGGATTGCCATTAACAGCTGATAAAATTTCAAAATCAAAAATTGGGGAAATAACCTAAATTGTTCCTTTTGTAGATCTGGCTCCTTTAATCCTTGGATCAACTTGTTTTGCATGATCAAAAGAAATTGCAAAGGCTTTAAAACCAGCTTCAATAATGTGATGTGAGTTTATTCCTGATATTTGTCTTAAGTGAAGTGTAAATGGTGCATTAAATGCAAATGCTCTCCAGAACTCAAGATTTAATTCAAGTTCAAAATTGTTTATTTTTTCTTTGTTGAATTTAAGATCGTAGTAAATAAATGGTCTTGTACAAAGATCTAAAACACATTCTATACATGCTTCATCAAGAGGCACTTTAGTATCAGCATAGCGAACTATTCCCTGACGATCTCCAAGCGCTTCTTTGACTGCTATACCTAAAACCATTCCTGCATCTTCAACAGTATGATGTAAGTCAATTTCCAGATCTCCGCTGGCACTTAAATCCAGATCAATAAAACTGTGTCTCGTTAGCTGACTTAACATATGATCAAAAAATGGAATTCCTGTAGCAATAACACCCTGACCAGTACCATCAATATTTAAATTACAAGTAATGCTTGTCTCATTAGTTTTTCTTTCTATTCTTGATGTGCGTTGATTTGTAATTTTACTGCTCATATGCTAAATTATACCCGTATTATGCGCGATAAATCTTTTTTAATGATCCCAGGCCCTACACCAGTTCCCGAATCGGTACTTGTGGAGCTCGCCAGGCACCCTGTCGGGCACAGATCAAAAGAGTTTTCAGATATTTTTATGTCCTGCATAGAAAGTTTAAAATGGCTTGGAAAAACTAAAAACTCAGATGCATTTATCTATACTGCCAGTGGTACCGGAGCAATGGAAGCAGCTATTAGTAATGTTTTGTCTCCGGGGGATAAAGTCTTATCTTTAGTAACTGGTGTTTTTGGAAAAAGATTTGGGCAGATTGCACAGGCTTTTGGGGCAACTGTGGAAATGATAACAGCTGATCCCGGGAAAGTTATAGATTTAAAAATTTTAGAACAAAAATTATCACTGGATAAAAACAAAGAAATAAAAGTAGTAACTATTACTCACAGTGAGACATCTACTGGTGCTGCAAGTGATCTGGAAAAAGTTGCAAAGGCAGTAAGAAGCCACGGAGCATTATTACTTGCAGATGCAGTAACCAGTCTTGGCTGTATGAATATAGAGATTGATAACTGGGGACTGGATGTGGTTATTTCAGGTTCACAAAAAGGTTTTATGATTCCGCCGGGACTAAGTTTTATTTATGTCAGTCCGAAAGCCTGGGAATATTATAAAAAATCCAAATGTCCAAAGTTTTACTGGGATTTTGGTAAACATAAAAAATCACTGGATGAAGAGACTACCCCATTTACTCCAAATGTTTCATTTGTTTATGCATTAAAAAAATCGTTTGAAATGATGCAAAAAGAAGGATTTGAAAATATTATTAAAAGACACGATCGATTAAAAACCAGACTAAGAGCCGGGCTTAAAGAACTTGGCTTAAAACTTTTATGTGAAGATAAAGATGCCAGTGCTGCAATAACTGCTATTTACCCGCCAGATGGTATTTTAGTTTCTGACATAAGATCAGCTTATAAAAAAGACTGGGATATTACTGTAGCAAACGGGCAGGATATTTTAAAAGATAAAATTTTCAGAATAGGACATCTGGGTTTTGTAAGTGACAGGGATATTGAAATGACACTGGCTGTTACTAAAAAGATTTTTGAAAAATTAACCTAATACTTCATCCGGGATTGCGTCTATGTATAAAAACAGCTGATCATTAGCTCCTTCGTAATATGCATCAGGTTCATAAGCTAAATCAGTAAAGTTGTTTTGAGCACAATCGATTATATAAATATTATTGTTTGCTGCTTTGTAAACAGCCCATGCATGACCAACACCAGTTGCATAGAAGATTTTACCTTGTAAATAATTTTCTTTTATTAATTTTTCAAGGATTGCTGCTATTGCCACTGACTTATGCCTGCAAACACCTCCGACTCTTTCAAGTAACGGTCCAATTCTAAGACCGCTTTGAATTTTTCCGATTTTAAGGGCGTCTTCATCAGTCAGGCTGGCAATATTTTTAAATTCCCAATAAACTCTATATATAATTTCAGTTTCTGAAAGTCTGTTAAAGTCCA